>JAHEFB010000062.1 GCA_024640405.1 Alphaproteobacteria bacterium
TACAGGAGGTTCATCGACCTGACCTGGTGGACTTCGGACGCGAACTGGATGGTGACGAAGATGTCCACTGCCTTGAAGGCGAACCCGGGACAGAAATTGCGGAGAAGGAAATGGGTTTTCTTCGCACAGATTATCTTGTTAGGAAAAGGCGGTATTCAGCGTTCTTTGGTACGGATTTCGAAATCTTGTTGCGTGCCCTGAAGGTGGATACACTGTTGCTGTGCGGCGGCCTGACGGATGTCTGTGTTCATTACACCTTCGTCGACGCCCACCAGTCTGACTATTTCTGCCGAGTGATCGAAGATTGTGTAGGCGGTTCAAGTGTTACCGCTCATGAAGCTGCCTTGCGCGCCATGGAGTATCTGCAGACCGGTGCCCGCAGATCGCTGGACGAGACGGTATCTGCAATGGCGAACACTACAACTTTACGTGTTCCGGCATGACTATTCTGTTGTCCGTCTTCACTTTGAGACCAGAGGCACTATGATGACAGTCATATTCATATGCGACAGCGTATGGCCAACCCGGGGAACATTGAAACGCAAGACGGAAGGTCAGACATGAAAATGCGGTTGATGATTGCAGCGCAGACGGTGCTGCTGGCGGGTGGTTTTTTGGCGCTTGGCGGCTTAACTCTGCCGGATACGGCGTATGCAGCCAAGTCCTGCGGATTTGGTTGGGCAAAGCCCGGCAGGTATCAGGTGTCCGGAAATTTCAGGGGCAGAGTGGAATCAACTTCGGCTCGTCTGACCAGTGATTGCCGGGTGTCTGTACAAATCCCCGGCGTATTCACCGGAGGTCGGGTGAAACGATCCGGCAAGTGCTTGCGATTTGCCCTGAAAGTTCAAGGTGAACGAAAAGTATTTTTCGCCAAGTGGTGCAATACTTATGGGTTGGTTCCCTGGAAGGGCCGAAACATTCGCGCAAAGATCAAGAGGCTCTCGGTCGAAGCGCCAAAGACGCGAGCCAAAACAAACTATAACAACTAAGCCTTTGAAAGCCGGTTCTCCGACCGGTGTATCTTGCCAGATAATACCAAAAGAACTGACTATTGACCCATTTGATGGGGTCAAGTCCAGCCGCTTTGGCTGGCGGGGTACGCAGCGCGCGAACCGGAGTGCGCTGGTAACAGACATCCTGCGCCAGGGACCGGTGCCATTTTGCACCGGCAATTGCCGCAATGTTGATCCTTGGCGGCCTTCCCTGGATTCATGGCGCATTCCTTATTGTAACAACGGAAATTTACAAATTTACATAGTTAAAACGAGTCAATTACAAAACTTTCAACACGACCCGCTTTGGCTCGGAAATAGCCGGTGTTTCACCTAAAGACGATGCATGCGAAAGCCAAGATTTGTAGCTTTCGTGTGCCCGATAATCGGAGGAGACATCATGAAAAACGGCCAATCACATCTATTTATTCCCGGACCTACGAATATTCCCGATCGTGTAAGACGCGCCATGAATGTTCCAATGGAAGATATGCGCGCACCGGACTTCGGAGATTTGACCAAGCCGTTGTTTAAGGGGCTGAAACGTGTCTATCAGATGACTTCCGGACGAATGTTCATGTTTCCGGGCTCTGGAACCGGTGCGTGGGAAAGCGCCATTACCAACACGCTGAACCCCGGCGACAGGGTTTTGATGTCGAGTTTTGGCCAATTCAGTCATCTCTGGGTCGACATGGCCAGGCGCCTTGGCCTTGATGTGCATTGCATAGATGTCGATTGGGGCAAGGGTGTTCCGGTCGCGCAGTATGCCGAGATTCTGGCCGCTGACAAAGCCCACGCGATTAAGGCAGTGTTTGCCACCCAGAACGAAACAGCCACGGGTGTGACCTCCGACGTGGCGGGCGTACGCGCTGCCCTGGATGCCTCCAATCACCCGGCAATGTTGTATGTGGATGGGGTGAGTTCAATCGGATCGATTGACTTCCGGTTTGATGAGTGGGGGGTCGATCTGGCGGTTGCCGGCTCTCAAAAAGGCTTCATGCTGCCTGCCGGCTTGTCGATGCTGGGCGTCAGTGATAAGGCGCTTGAGGCGTCAAAAACCGCCGGAATGCCGCGCTGCTACTTCGCTTTTGAAGATATGCTCAAACTCAATGATGATGGCTACTTCCCTTATACTCCGCCGACGCAACTGTTCCATGGACTTCGGGAATCCCTGGCGCTGATTGAGGAAGAAGGACTTGTAAACATCTTTGCGCGGCACAAGCGGTTGGCCGAAGGTGTGCGCAGAGGAATCTTTGCATGGGAAGGCTGCCGCTTATGTGCCCAGGACCGGCAATGGCATTCGGACACGGTGTCTGCGATTGTGGTGCCGGACACCATTGACGCGCGTGATGTTATCAGATTTGGCTACGATCGGTATCGCACCAGTTTTGGCTCCGGGCTTGGCAAGGTCATGGGCAAGGTGTTCCGCATTGGTCATCTCGGCGACCTGAACGAAGTCATGTGCCTCGCTGCACTGGCATCAGCGGAAATGGCATTGCATGATGCCGGCGCCAATGTCGAGCTTGGTTCAGGTGTTGCTGCAGCACAGGACTGGTTTTTGTCAAGCAACGCTGTCGCTATTGGTGTAGCGGCCGAATAACCGACCTGCCCAGATTGGCCATTCCTCAAGTATAATCACTGAGCGGACCGGTGTTTCCCTGCAAGCCCGGTCCATTTCTTTTTGCTTGGCAGAAAGATCGATTTCAGCTTCAAATCCACCGGAGCGGCATGGGTTCACCTGAACCCATAGAGTTGCTCCAGCACTTTGGGATCGATCAGTTTTATGCAATTTGATTGATTCAATCAAAAGCCATGCTGATCTGGACATTATGGCGTGGGGACGGGGTATGAACCACTGATGGATAGCGAACTGGAATTCGATTTTGTGGTTGTGGGGGCCGGTTCGGCAGGGTGCGTCCTTGCTGGAAATCTGTCGGCTTCAGGCAGGCATTCCGTACTGCTGCTGGAAGCAGGACCTGATCGCAATGATTTCTGGATCCGGACACCGTTGGGTTATGGCCATTCAATAGTCAATCCAAAGGTGAACTGGATGTATTCCAGCGAGCCTGAGCCGGGTTTGAGGGAGCGCAGGATACCGGTTCCACGCGGCAGGATAGTTGGCGGATCCGGTGCAATAAACGCAATGGTGTACATGCGCGGAACCAGGGCTGATTATGACGAGTGGGAACGCGAAGGCAATCCGGGATGGTCGTGGGATCAGGTTCAGGCAAGCTACAAGCGGATGGAAAATCACTGCGTTCGGGATGAATGGCATGGAACAGAAGGCCCCTTGCAGGTGAGCAGTCGGGCAAGTGTTGCTCATCCGATCTGTGATGCTTTTCTGGAAGCTGGCCAGCAACTGCAGATTGCCCGCAACGATGACTTTAATGGCCAGCGCGTAGATGGAATTGGATATTACCATCACACCATTTGTGCTTCCGCGAAACGTATGTCTGCGGCCCGGGGCTGGCTGCTACCGGCGCGCCGGAGAAGCAATTTTCGCCTTGAGGCAAATGCGCAGGTTGTCCGGCTTGAACTGGACGGGCGCAGTGTTTCCGGAGTGAGTTTTCGCAAGAATGGCCGTTTGTATAAAGCCAAGGCCCGGCGGGATGTCGTTCTGGCCGGTGGCGCAATTGCTACACCGCAATTGCTGATGGTATCCGGCATTGGAGCAGGTCGGGCGCTTCACCGGTTGGGAGTGAATGTGCACCACGAGTTGCCGGCGGTTGGACAGCACTTGCAGGATCATTTTGCCTACGACATGCATTTTCGATCACGTGTGCCAACAATGAACCAGCAAGTGGGGCCATGGTACGGTAAGCTACGCGCAGCAATGCAGTACTATCTGCTGGGCTCAGGCCCGCTGTCTTCGGGGACCACGCATGCGGGGGGCTTTGTTAAATCAATACCATCGCGGGAAAAACCAAATCTGCAGTTGTATTTTTCCCCTTTGACGCGCGACCTTGAACCCGGATCGCCGGGACGGATGGCACAGGCAGACCCATATCCCGCCTTTTCCATTGGCATTTGTAATACAAGACCGAAATCACGCGGACAGGTGTCCCTGCGCAGTGATGACATGGATGATGCTCCGATGATCCGGTTTAATTTTCTGGACCAGCGTGATGACCTCGTGGAAATGGTTGAAGGTGTACACGTTCTGCGGTCTTTCGCTGAAACTCCGGCCATGCAGAGAATAATTGAAAGAGAGTACCTGCCGGGTCCTGACGCAAAATCCGACGCAGAAATAGAACACGATATACGGGCCAGGGGATATTCGATCTACCACCCATGCGGTACCTGTAGAATGGGGCCGGGAAAATTTGATGCTGTTGTCAATTCGCGGCTCCAGGTACACGGTCTTGAAGGACTGCGGATCGCCGATGCATCGGTGATGCCTTTTGTGGTGACGGGTAACCTGAACGGTCCAAGCATGATGATCGGGCAACGGGCCAGTGAAATCATGCTTGAAGATTCAATGGGTTGAGCGGTTTGTGCCGCGTAATTTGGAATTATTCCAATTATAATCTCGTTATTTCAATCAGTTAGCACATGTCATAATGTCGCAAGATGTCAGTTCTTGCTTGCAAATACTAATCCCGACTGATTTAGTCGGATTATAAGTTAATCAACAAGAGAACGCTCACATGTCATTCAGTCAATCAACCCTAAACCGCCGTCGTTTTGTTCTTGCCGCAACAGGATCCGCAGTGGGGCTGCTTGCTGCCCCGTCAATTTTGCGGGCCTCCGGCGAGATCAACCTGTATTCCTCGCGCCACTACGACACCGACGAGGCTCTTTATGCCAATTTCACCAAGCAGACCGGAATTGGCATCAACAGAATTGAAGCAAAGGCCGATCAACTGATTGAACGCATGAAGGCTGAGGGTACCAATTCACCGGCCGACGTGTTTATTTCGGTGGATGCAGGTCGCATCGAACGCGCCAACGTGGAGAACCTGTTGCAGCCAATTCAATCTGAATTGCTCAGTTCCAGGGTGCCGAGCCATCTGCGTCACTCCGATGGTAGCTGGTACGGCTTCTCCAAACGTGCCCGCATCATTGTAGTTTCCAAGGATCGAATGGATCCGGAAGATGCCGCCAGTTATGAAACTCTCGCCGGCGAGAATATGAAAGGCCGGGTGTTGATCCGGTCCTCCGGCAACATTTACAATCAGTCGTTGATGGGCTCGATTATTGCCGCGCATGGAGCTGAAGGCGCAGCAAAGTGGGCCTTGGGTATGGTCGCCAATTTTGCCCGCTCACCCAAGGGTGGTGATCGCGACCAGATCAAGGCGGTTGCGGCCGGAGAAGGTGATGTTGGTGTTGTCAACAACTACTATCTCGGCAAAATGATCAAATCATCAAAGCAAGATCAGCGCAAAGCAGCCGAGAAGGTAACTCTGGTGTTTCCAAATCAGGCAGACCGCGGAACACATGTGAACATTTCCGGTGGTGGTGTGGCTCGACATGCCGCCAACAAGGCAGGAGCCATAAAGTTCCTGGAGTATCTGACATCTGACCAGGCACAGGAATATTTTGCAGCCGGCAATACCGAATACCCGGTGGTTGAAGGGGTTCCTCTCGCAAGTCCGCTGGATACATTCGGTGCATTCAAGGAAGACAGCCTGGATGTTCAGAAATTTGCATCTTTGAACTCACAGGCTGTACAGATTATGGATAAGGCGGGTTGGACTTAATGCTGATCGCCTGCTGTTCCGAGATTGTCGCTGAGGGGTGGACTCAACCAGATTGAACATGGCGACAGCTCAGGACACCAGAAACACCAGTGATAGTTTGCGAACCGTGAAGGGGTGGGCCTCGAAGGCCCGCCCCAATGGCGTCGTTATGGCCACTGGTGTTCTGGCCCTGATGGTGCTGCTGCCCATCGCGGCGGTAATTTCCAGCCTGTTCGACACAGGCAGGGGTTCATTGGCCCACCTGGCATCAACCATCCTTCCACAACTGGTGCTCAATACGATGGGGCTTGTCTTGATGGTCGGCCTGGGATCTGCAGTTGTCGGCACGGGTACCGCTTGGCTGGTTAGCGCCTGCCGGTTTCCCGGATCGCGGATTCTGCAATGGATGTTGCTTCTTCCCCTGGCCATGCCTGCTTACATTATTGGATATGTCTACACGGATTTTCTGGTTTTCGCCGGGCCCCTGCAAACCGGGTTGCGAGAGATGTTTGGCTGGACCAGGCACGACTACTGGTTTCCGGACATACATTCATTGTGGGGCGTCAGTGTGATGCTGGTGCTGGTGCTGTACCCGTACGTGTTTTTCTTGGCGCGGACGGCTTTCCTGGAACAGTCCCGCGGACTGCTTGACGTGGCCCGTACACTGGGCAGAAGCCCCTGGAATGTTTTTGGAACTGTCGCTTTGCCAATGGCGCGGCCGGCGATTGCCGCAGGAGTAGCTTTGGCCCTGATGGAGGCGGTAGCTGATTTCGGAACGGTACAGTATTTCGGTGTCCAGACTTTCACTACGGCGATTTATCGGACCTGGTTCGGCATGGGCGACAAGGTAGCGGCAGCGCAGTTGGCGTCCGGTTTGTTGATGTTTGTTTTCCTGCTGGTAGCACTTGAACATTGGTCGCGATCCCGTCAGGCTTTTTACGACACCTCCAGCCGGGCTCTGCGGCCGCAACCGGTTCTGTTGAAGGGGTGGTCTGCCATGTTTGCATTCGTGGCCTGCGCTCTCCCGATAATTTTGGGCTTCATCCTGCCTGTGTTGATCCTGCTGGATCTTCATTTTGACGGAGGCGATGGCTTCCTGGGTAGCAGGCTGATGATTTATGCCGGAAACAGTTTCCTGCTGGCGGGCGCTGCGGCGGTTGTTGTAACTTTCTGCGCAGTTCTGACGGGATATTGTTTACGGCGCTCCACCGGCGGGTTTGGCAGCAACCTGGTTCGATTGTCTACAATGGGATACGCCATACCCGGAACTGTCATTGCGGTCGGCGTTCTTATTCCCTTGGGGGCGTTCGATCACTGGCTGGATGGTGCAATGCGCAACTGGTTCAGTGTGTCTACAGGGCTTGTGTTGTCGGGCAGTATCATTGCCTTGTTGTACGCCTATACCGTGCGTTTTCTGGCTGTTGCCAACGGCGCCATCGAAAGCGGCCTCAAGCGCATTCCGGTCCACATAGACGATGTGGCCCGTACATTGGGGCAAACCCGGCAAGGGGTTATTGTCACGGTGCATCTGCCGTTGCTGTGGCGGTCCATGCTGATGTCCGCGGCCATTGTTTTCGTTGATGTGCTGAAGGAACTGCCCGCGACACTGATCGTTCGCCCTTTCAACTTCGACACTCTTGCGGTTCGAGTTTATCAACTGGCATCTGATGAACGTCTGAACGAGGCGGCGACCGGATCACTAATGATCGTTGCAATCGGGTTGGTGCCTATTTTCCTGTTGACCAGGCTTGCTGATCGCCGTGGCACACACATGCGGGTTTCCCCGGCCATAAATATTCCTCAGTAGCCACTCAGGAAGTCGCTGTTATATTCAGGCATGGTCGGATACTTTCGAATCACCCTTCACAACCCCTTTTTGGCAGATAAGGCATCTAAGCCATGACAGACATTGCATGCATCATACTGGCCGCCGGTATGGGGACAAGAATGTGTTCTCAGCTGCCGAAGGTGCTGCACAAGGCTGCCGGACGCACTTTGCTTGGTCATGTTGTAAATGCAGCCAGTGAACTGGGAAGCGCGCGCATTGTCGTTGTAGTGGGAGAGGGCGCCGAGGCAATTCAGGACGAAGCGCGCAGGTTTTCTCCCGACGCAGATGTGGTTGTTCAATCTCCGGCTCGCGGAACAGCGGATGCAGTCAGCAAGGCGATGCCGGCCCTGGATGGATTTGAAGGAACCGTTCTGGTTCTCTTCGGTGCCGACCCGCTAATGACCCAGCAGACTTTGAGCCGGATGACCGCAACAATAGCCGACGGTTCCAGACTGGGTATATTGGGATTTCATGCTGAAAATCCAACCGGTTATGGACGTCTGCTGACGGGCAAGTCCGCCCAGGTAACTGCAATTCGAGAGCACGCGGACGCCAGTGATGAGGAACGGGGCATCACGCTGTGCAATTCCGGAGTGATGGCGTTCAGCGTGGATTTGCTGCGTGAATTGCTGCCGAAAATTGGCAGCGACAATGCCAAGGGTGAATACTACCTGACTGACATCGTTGGTTTGGCGAATGAAGCTGGTGAGCAGGTTGCGCTTGTAACCTGTCCGGAGCAGGAAGTTCTGGGAGTCAACACGCGCGCGGAACTCGCAGGCGTGGAGGCTGTGTTTCAGCGCCGCTACCGCGAAAAGGCCATGGAACAGGGGGCAACGTTGATAGCTCCCGAAACGGTATTTTTGAGCGCGGACACCAGAATGGGAAGCGATGTGGTTATCGAGCCGAATGTAGTGATTGGACAAGGCGTATCCATTGGTTCGGGCAGCACTGTTCGTGCGTTCTGTCATATTGAAAACGCACAGATTGGTGAAGCAGTTGAGTTGGGCCCTTACGCCCGTATCCGCCCCGGAACCCAATTGGCTCAGAAGGTCAAGATCGGCAATTTCGTCGAAGTAAAAAATGCCAGCATTGAGGAGGGAGCGAAAGTGAATCACCTCAGTTATGTTGGTGATGCCCGCGTGGGTGAGAACGCGAATATTGGCGCCGGCACGATCACCTGTAACTATGATGGATTTTTCAAACATCGCACGGATATCGGCGCTGGCGCGTTTATCGGATCCAATTCGGCACTTGTGGCGCCGGTGAAAATAGGTGAGGGAGCCTATGTGGGCTCCGGCAGCGTGATCACCAGGGATGTTGAAGCGGGCGCTCTTGCATTGGCACGCGGTTCGCAGGAAGCTCGCGAAGGTTGGGCAACCCGCTACAATCAGCTTCAAGGTGATCGCAAGAACAAGGCCTCGGGAGCCGGAAAGAAAAAGGACTAGACGCCAATGTGCGGTATTGTGGGCATTCTGGGTAGTGAACCTGTTGCAATGCAACTGGTCGAGGCGTTGCGCCGTTTGGAGTACCGCGGCTACGATTCAGCCGGTATAGCGGTCTTGAAAGACGGCGCGATTGATCGTGTCCGTGCACCGGGCAAACTGGACAACCTGTACGCCAAGGTGGCCGGCAATGGCTGGGATGCCACGACTGGAATCGGCCATACCCGGTGGGCCACTCATGGTGCGCCGAACGAAACCAATGCTCATCCACACCAGGCAGGCGATGTGGTGATTGTGCACAACGGGATTATCGAAAATTATCGCACGCTGAAGGACGAGCTTACCCGGGACGGAATTTCCTGCAAGACGGAAACCGATACCGAAGTAGTGGCGCAACTTGTCAATCAGAAACTGGTGGCCGGATTAACTCCCAGGGATGCTGTTTCACAAACGCTGAAACAGTTGCAGGGCGCATTCTCACTGGGCATTCTTGTAAAGGGTGAGCATGATTTGATGATGGGAGCACGCCGGGGTGCTCCGTTGGCGGTAGGTCATGGTGACGGTCAGATGTTTCTGGGGTCTGATGCCGTTGCATTGGCGCCGTTCACCAATCGCGTGAGTTATCTGAATGACGGTGACTGGGTAGTGTTGACACGCTCGGGTGCGGAAATTTTCGATGAGAATGACCGTCGGGTAACCCGGAACATCAGTTTCAGCCAGGCCTCGACCATGCTGGTCGACAAGGGCAATCATCGTCACTTCATGGCCAAGGAAATCGAGGAACAACCGGAAGTCATCGGGCACACACTGGCCGAGTACGTTGACTTTTCAAGCAGCACCATAAAACTGCCTGAACAATTGCCGATTGATTTTTCTGAAGTTTCCTCGGTGACGATTACCGCCTGCGGAACGGCATTTTATGCAGCGTTGACTGCGAAATACTGGTTCGAAAAAATTGCAAGATTGCCTGTCGAGGTGGATATCGCCTCTGAGTATCGGTACCGTGAAGCGCCGCTGGACAAGAACGGTATCACCATCGTCATTTCTCAATCGGGTGAAACGGCAGATACATTGGCTGCCATGCGCTACAGCCTGTCTCAGGGGCACAAGGTTGTTGCCATCGTGAATGTGCCGGAATCTACTATTGCGCGCGAGAGTTCTGCGGTCTTACGCACATTCGCAGGTCCGGAAATCGGCGTGGCATCGACCAAGGCATTTACCTGCCAGCTGAGTGTTCTGGCATGTCTGGCCGTTGCGGCGGCTAAAGCGCGTGCAACCATTGATGCAGGTGAAGAGCAAAGGCTGGTTAAGGTGTTGACCGGTTTGCCTCGTATCATGTCTGGCATGATGGCAATGGAAGGTCACGTGAAAGAGGTGGCACGGAAGGTGGCAGTGGCTCGGGATGTTCTATACCTCGGTAGGGGTGTCAACTATCCGATCGCCATGGAAGGCGCACTGAAGCTGAAGGAAATATCCTATATTCACGCGGAAGGTTACGCCGCCGGTGAGTTGAAACATGGCCCAATTGCGCTGATTGACGAACATGTTCCGGTAGTGGTTATTGCGCCTCGTGACGAGCTGTTTGAAAAAACCATCTCCAATATGCAGGAGGTCGCTGCGCGGGGCGGCCAGGTCATATTGGTGACTGACAATACCGGTGCTTCTGCACATTCAGCGGACGCTTTTGAGACGATCGCGGTGCCTGAAGCAGACCCGTTCATATCGCCGATGATATACGCGGTTCCGATGCAGTTGCTGGCATATCATGCTGCCGTATTTATCGGAACCGATGTTGATCAACCGCGCAATTTGGCCAAATCCGTCACCGTGGAGTAGACCGTGGTTTGGTGGTTTTGAGTTGAGCATAAAATTTTCTTGTTTCGCTTAGGTTTTGTTTAACCATGTCGCTGCACTATCGGCGGCATGAAAGTACAGTTAGTTGTTCGTGCGTCTGTTTTATCTGCGTTCCTGGTTGCCGGAGTGGCCGCCAATGCCGTCGCAGCCGCCTCAAAAACCACCGGGGTTAGCTCCGCTGCGCCAACTGCCATCATGCAGTCGGCCTACACACACCTTGTATCCGGCAAGCCTCATGTTGCTATTGCCGAATACTCAGTTGCCATTTCCCTGGAAGAAATATCTGTTGCCGACAAGGCGAGAGCGTTGCTGAACCGGGCACTCGCACATCAGAAAACGTCTGCTCACGCCGATGCTGTTGCGGACTACAGTCAGGCAATTGAACTGGATGCATTGAGCGCCAAAACCCGAGCTGTCGCCTTGTACAATCGTGGCCTGGCAAACTCGAAACTCAATCGTCGGTCCGCGGCCATAGACGACTATACGAATGCGCTGTATCTCGACCCGTATCTGTCACAGGCATTCTATGCCCGGGCAAATGTGTTGCGTGAAGCCGGACAGTATGAATACGCGTTGATCGATTATGCCCGCGCGACAAAACTTGATTACCCGCATAGGCATTTATCGCTGTATGGCAAGGCCTTGACACTTGCCAAACTTGGTCATCGCGATGAAGCCACGGCAACCTTGTTCCAGGCTTATTCGATCAAACCCGATTTTGCCCCGGTTCGTGAACGGTTGGCAGATCTCGGCATGGATGTGCCGGAAAACCCCAGCGCCCGTCAAATTCAGCTGGCGGTACTTCCATCTCTAAATCTGATGGCTGACGATATTGTCACCGGATCGGTGAATGCGCCGTCTGGAACCGTAACACGCGTAGCGCGGCGCGAACCTGTGGCGCCTTCATCCAGTCTGGCCAGCGGGCTTGGATCTGTTGCCCCCACAATCTGGTTGGCATCGGCTGAAAAGTCCCGGACCAGGCCATTGGGATCGGTCGCCGAAAACCAGATCAAGGCTGCAGACTCGGAGAACATCTCAGTCGACCAGGTTCCCGAGGTGCCGAAAACTCCCGCCGGGGCTTCCGAAAAGGCTGTTAAAATTGCCAAGACTGTGAAAACCACGGAACCTGTTCATGTGCAGCCTGTGGCGGCATCCGTAGAAACCGCCAACGTCAACGCCAAGGCCGCTGCATCCAATGTATCAGAGAAACTGGAAGGCTGGACCGTGCAATTGGTGTCACAGCGCCAGCCGGACAAAGCCTGGGAAAACTGGGATGATCTGAAGAACCGTCATGGCAGCTTGCTGGGAAACAAGACCGCAGCAGTCGTTCGGGCTGACGTGGAAGGCCAGGGTACCTACTTTCGTCTCCGGGTCCATAAGTTGAAGAAAAAACAGGCCAAAACCTTGTGCCGCAATCTGAAACGCAAAGGTACCGGCTGTTTCATTGCACGAGCTGCCGGATGACCGTCCTCAACGGTGTGATGTCGGTCTTGTAAGAATATAGACAGCCACGCATGTTAACACTGCGCCCGTCATCCAGGTTGCGATGACGGGTGCATCTGTTCCGAAACTCAACCATACTAGACTTGCAGACATCATGGTCACCGAAGCAATTTTGGCAGGCAGGGGTATGGAGCGGTCGCGCTCCCAGTCACTGATATAGGGACCCAGGGTTTTGTGGTTGACCAGCCAGTCGTGCACGGCCGGCGATGAACGCGTGAAACAAGCCAGCGCCAGCAGCAAGAACGGAGTTGTCGGCAGCAATGGAAGAAACGCACCAACGATCCCCAGCCCGACGAATATAAAGCCGATCACTCTCAGAACGTGTTGCCGTACGGTTAGTCGTTCGGTCAAGTTTTCCGCCTCCGGAGAAAATGGGGCTGGCGACGTTAATGAATTGCAACAGGGTTGTAGCAGTCGTACGGTGAGCATGCTATGGCAGGCAGCGGGCAGGTGACATGCTGACCGGTTTATTGACAATTTGGATTTATCTGTAGCTGATGCTGGGCAAGCTGAGAACATATTTTCTGACGGGTGTAGTTGTCGCGGCGCCAATAGCAATCACCGTATGGTTGGTTTGGTGGTTTGTGTCGTTGTTCGACAGCTGGCTGAAACCCTACATTCCATCGATCTACAACCCTGACTACTATCTGCCGTTTTCGGTACCCGGTGTCGGTCTGGTATTCGCACTTGTGGGCATAACCCTTATCGGCGCGTTGGCAGCCAATCTTGTTGGCCGGACCTTGTTGAATTTCGGCGAACGAACGCTGGATCGAATGCCGATTGTCCGGTCTGTCTACAAGGCTGTTAAACAGATATTCGAAACGGCACTGTCATCCAACGCCAGTAATTTTTCATCGGTTGGATTTATCGGCTATCCCCGGGAAGGCGTTAATGTGGTGTGTTTCATTGCACGTGAACTTGACTCAGGCGAAATTGGCCTGGAACCGGGCACAACATATTATTCCGCGTTCATGCCGACGACACCGAATCCAACGTCCGGTTTCCTGTTCTTTGTCGAGAAATCAGAAGTGACAATACTGGATTTGACAGTGGAGGAAGCGGCAAAACTGGTCATATCCGCAGGCTTGGTGACGCCGAAGCAAATGCGGGAAGCGAATGACTCGATTGATGAAGATGATGACACCTTGTCCATGCTGATCGCGCATCCGGACCAGGTACTTCGGCCAGCCCCGAAAGTGCCGAAAAAAAGTAAAAAACGCGTCCCCAAAAAGGCCCCCAGAAAAAACAGCGATTGATTTACCGCGATCCGCTTTACCCGGAAGCCAGCAAGCGGATCGCGTCATCGCGTTCAAACAGGTAGAGCAGGGTGCGCAAGGCCTCCGACCTGGCTCCGGTCAGATGTGGATCGGTTTCCAGAACCAGCCTGGCATCATCACGCGCGACCTGCAGCAGGTCGGCATGTTGCCCGAGGTCTGCCAGTCTGAAACTGGCAACACCGGATTGTCTGGTTCCCAGTACCTCGCCTGATCCCCGCAGTTTCAGGTCCTCCTCTGCAATAATGAAACCGTCTTCGGTTTCGCGCATGGTCTTCAGGCGTGCCTTGGCAACTTCACTGAGCAAACCATCATACAGTAAAACACAACTCGACGCTCCTGATCCCCTGCCGACGCGGCCCCGCAACTGGTGTAATTGCGCCAGTCCGAAACGCTCTGCGTTTTCAATGATCATGATCGAGGCCTCCGGCACATCCACACCAACCTCGATGACTGTGGTGGACACCAGTACTGAAATTTCGCCGGACTTGAAGCGGGCCATCACGGCGTCCTTTTCAGCTCCCTTCATGCGGCCATGTACAAGCCCCGCCTTGTCACCGAACCGTTTTCGCAGGGCTGCAAAGCGAACTTCCGCTGCCGTCTTGTCTATCAGGTCGCTTTCTTCAACAAGCGGGCATACCCAGTATGCCCGATTTCCCTGAGAAACCGCCCGTACCAGTCCGTCTATAATTTGGTCCAGTTTTTCCATTGGCATGACACGCGTCTCGATCGGTTTTCTGCCAATGGGTTTGCCGGTCAGGCGGGTAATGTCCATGTCGCCGTAAGCGGTCAGGGCAAGGGTGCGTGGTATCGGGGTAGCCGTCATCACCAGAAGATCGCTCGGGCGGTTTGACTTTGACTGCAGTGCCAGCCTCTGGTGAACCCCAAAACGGTGTTGCTCGTCGATGATCACAAGACCCAGGTCCGAAAAGCCGACGCCTTCCTGAAACAGGGCGTGCGTGCCGATGAGGATATCGATTTCTCCAGAAGCAAGATCGTCCAGCAGTCGCTGTCGAAGCTGGCCCTTTTCGCGTCCGGTGAGGACTGCGGCCCTGAACCCGGCGGCCCGCGCCAGAGGTTCTAGGCTTGCAATGTGTTGCCGGGCCAGAATGTCGGTCGGCACCATGAGAGCTGACTGGGCGCCGGCTTCTGCTGCGGCCACCATTGCCAGAAGACCAACTACCGTTTTACCGGATCCGACGTCACCTTGCAGTAACCGAAGCATTCGAGCAGGCGATGCAAGGTCTGCCAGTATCTCTGATACGGCGAGTTCCTGACTGACAGTAAGGGAAAAGGGCAATGTATCGATCACCTTTTGCCTGGCTCGACCGTTTCCCTTCAGCACTCTTCCGGAGGCACGTTTCATGTGGCGGCGTACCAGGGACAGTGCCAGTTGATTTGCCAGCAGTTCATCGTATGCAAGCCGCTGCCTTGCAGGACTGTCCGGTTCCAGGTCGCCTACATCGCCCGGGTTGTGAACAATTTCCAACGCAGCCTGGAACGCCGGTAATTGTTGCGACGCAAGCCAGGCCGGGTCCTGCCATTCCGGCAGTTGGGGAATGTCAGCCAGTACTTGCCGGATGGCCTTTCCCAGTATCTTGCCCGACACGCCAGCAGTTAGCGGGTAGACCGGTTCAAGTAACGGCATCTCCGCAAACTGCTCGGCAGACAGGATGTGGTCGGGGTGAACAATCTGGGGTGAGCCGCCGTACCATTCGATCTTGCCCGATATGAACCGGGTCTCTCCCTCTGGCAAAGTGCGTTCCAGATAGGGTCCGTGTGAATGGAAGAAAACCAGTGGAAGGGTGCCGGTATCATCGAAAACATCAACGCGATAGGGAATTCGCTTGTTGTGGCGTGGCGGAGCCTTGTGCCTGCCTACCTGAGCTTCGATTGTGATAATGCCGCTTTGTGGAAGATTGTCGATCGTGGGGCGATTGCGCCGGTCGATAACGCCTACGGGCAGGTGAAACAGAAGATCAACCAGCCGGGCCGGCATATCAGCAACACTTCGGTCACCGCTTTGTGGCCGCACCAGCCCGGCGAGTGTCTTCTCGACCTTCGCGCCAATTCCCTTGAGTGCGCTGGCAGATGCAAAATACCTGTTCAGGATTTCCGGTCGCATGGGTGCCTGGTGGTCAATTAATGTGTCAGGACAGTCTAGGGTCAGGACCCACTAATGTTATCCATTCTGCGGGAGGATATTTTGCCTTTGACAAGGCGAAAGGTCGAAGGAAACCGTCCGGTTTTCAAGACCTTTCAACGATGTCAGGGGCAAAATAGACCCCGCCCTTCGGGTTTGAAGGAAAACACCCGCCTGAAGTCGAAAAATGCTCGAAAAGGCACAAAGCCTTGTCTTGCGCTTTTTCAACATCATTCGACCGGTTTCCTTAAAAAGAATTGCATAAGATTAGTGGGTCCTGACCCTTGCTGCCCGGTTGCGTTTCATGTGCGGTTCTTTCATAAACCGCCGGGCAAGTTATTTCCAATCACTACCTGTCATTCTCCCACTTTTCATCGGACACACGCTGTGACTGCAACAGACGAAAATCGGCGCAAACGCATAGTCTGGCGGGCCTGCCACAGAGGCATCAAGGAGATGGATATTGTCGTAGGCGGATTTGTTAAGAGCAGAATCCGGCACTCGGATGAAGCCGAGTTACAGGAACTTGAGCGTATTCTGCAAATTCCTGATCTGGATTTGCTGGCCTGGCTGACAGGTACCCAACCTGTTCCTGAGGAACAACAGTCCCCGTTGCTGCTGGAAATGCTTGCCACTCGGTTTGATGAATCGCTTTACGGTAAATCGCAATGAAAGGCCTCCAGCTGAAGAGTTCCATTGCTGCACCTGGCAAGGTGATTGTATCGGGCGCTCCTGAGGGACTCGACGGCCGCGTCGTGGGGGAACTGGCGCAACTTGCTGAGACCCGTCTCGTGGTTCACGTGGCACGTGATGATCAAAGGGCTTCGATGATCAGCGAGGCGATTTCCTTTTTTGCGCCTGATGTAAACATCATTCAGTTCCCGGCATGGGATTGCCTGCCTTATGACAGGGTATCTCCGGTTGCAGACATTCTTGCACGCCGGATGAGCGCTCTGACCCAACTGGTGAGTGGCAAAATTGAAAAGCCTGCCGTTTTGCTGACCACCGCCAATGCGATCGTGCAGAAAGTACCACCCCGCGACGTGGTTCGCTCTGCCAGCTTTTCGGCGCTTCCCGGCAACCGGATTGATACAAAACAGCTGCAGGAATATCTGGCAATCAATGGATTTTCCCGCACCGGAACAGTGGTTGATCCGGGCGACTTCGCCATACGTGGCGGCATCATTGACATATATCCGCCAGGTAACGATGAGCCCGTGAGGCTCGATTTCTTTGGTGACACCATTGAATCAATTCGAAGTTTCGATGCTCAGTCTCAGCGCACCACCGGTCAGCTGCATTCTTTGAAACTGGACGCGGCAAGCGAAGTGCTGCTCAACGACGATACCATTGCGCAGTTTCGCACCTCCTACACGGCGCAATTTTCCGGCTCCGGATTGAACGACGCAGTGTATGAGGCGGTCTCCGCCGGCAGGCGATACCAGGGTGTCGAGCACTGGCTGGCGTTGTTTTACGACAAGCTGGAAACTTTACTGGACTACGCAGGTGATTGTGTCCTGACGATGGATCATCTCGCCGATGAATCCGTTGATGCTCGCAAGGATCAGATCGAGGAATACTACCAGGCCCGCATCGAGGCCTTGGAGAAAGACACATTTGGTGCGCCGGTTTACAAACCGCTGCCTCCGGAAAAGATGTTCCTTACCGGTAAGGAATGGTCCGATCTTGCGGCGCAGTATCCGCTTGTGGCGCTGACGCCGTTTGAAGCGCCTGAGGCATCGTCGTTGCGGGTTATTTCCGCACAAGGCAGGCAGGGACGCAGCTTCGCAGCCGAGCGCTCAGAACAGGGACGCAATGTCTACGACGCAGTCGTGGACCATGTGCGCGCCCAGCAGAAGACTGGCAAACGCGTGCTGCTGGCTGCCTGGACCGAAGGGTCCAGGGATCGATTGCTTGGCATATTGAAGGATCATGATCTGGGACTGGTGGTGGCTGCAAAATCAGGTCCGGAAGCCCTGAAACGCTCTAGGGACATGGTGTCCGTTGTAGTGCTCGGCCTGGAAACCGGTTTCGAGACAGACGACCTTGCCGTCATTGGTGAGCAGGACATTCTGGGCGACCGGCTGGTACGCCGCGGAAAACGGCAAAAGAAGGCCAGTGATTTTATTTCGGAACTGGCGTCGCTGAATTCCGGTGATCTGGTTGTGCATGTTGATCACGGTATTGGCCGCTTTGAAGGCCTGAAAGTTATCGATGTTCAAGGCGCGCCGCACGATTGCCTGTTTCTGCAGTATCACGGTGGCGACCGGTTATTCCTGCCGGTGGAAAACATCGAGTTGCTGTCACGCTATGGTTCCGATGAGGCCGGGATCAACCTGGACAAACTGGGTGGAGTTGCCTGGCAGGCCCGCAAGGCGCGGCTCAAGGAACGGGTTCGTGAAATTGCCAGCCAGTTGATCAAGACAGCTGCTCAACGCGAATTGCGTGATGGCGAGGTGTTGAGCCTGCCGGATGGTATTTATGACGAATTTTCCTCCCGGTTTCCGTATGAGGAAACCGAAGATCAACTGACGGCAATTGATGCGGTCATATCGGACCTGGCCAGGGGCAGGCCCATGGACCGGTTGATATGTGGTGATGTTGGGTTCGGAAAGACGGAAGTCGCGCTGCGGTCTGCGTTCATTGCGGTAATGGCAGGCAAGCAGGTTGCGGTGGTCGTGCCGACGACCTTGCTGGCGCGTCAGCACTACGCAACCTTCGTCGAGCGATTCAAGGGATTGCCGGTCAAGATCGGACAGGCATCCCGTCTGGTTGCCCGCAAGGATGTCAATGAGGCCAAGAAGGGTATTTCGGACGGTACTGTCGAAATCATGATCGGGACCCACGCCCTGCTGGCAGAAGACGTCAAATTTCGCGATCTCGGGTTGCTTATCATCGACGAGGAGCAGCATTTCGGTGTCAAGCACAAGGAAAAACTGAAGGAAATACGCGCAGACGTACATGTGCTGACCCTGACCGCAACACCAATTCCGCGCACGCTGCAACTGGCGTTGTCAGGTGTTCGGGAACTATCGCTGATTACAACGCCCCCGCTGGATCGGCTGGCGGTGCGAACCTATATCTCGCCGTTTGACCCGGTCATCATTCGGGAAACCCTGCTGCGTGAATTGTATCGCGGAGGGCAGAGTTTTTATGTGGTGCCGCGGATTTCCGACCTGTCTGTGGTTGCCGACTTCCTGAAAGCCCAGGTACCGGAAGTGAAATTTGCGATTGCAAACGGGCGCATGGCCCCGACTGAACTCGATGACATCATGACCGGATTTTATGATCGCCAGTACGATGTGCTGCTGGCAACCACAATAATTGAATCCGGCCTGGATATACCCACTGCAAACACCCTGATTGTGCATCGGTCAGACATGTTTGGCCTGGCACAGCTCTACCAGATCCGGGGCAGGGTAGGGCGTTCCAAACAGCGGGCGTATGCACTGTTCACTGTGCCCGCCAACAAGACATTGACAGCGCCAGCCGAAAAACGTCTCAAGGTCCTGCAGTCGCTGGATTCACTGGGTGCCGGCTTTACACTCGCCAGCCATGATCTGGACATTCGCGGCGGCGGCAACCTTCTGGGCGAGGAACAGTCCGGCCACATCAAGGAAGTCGGCTTTGAGCTATACCAGCACATGCTGGAAGAAGCAGTTGCTTCATTGCGGTCCGGCGATCTTGATGTGCAGTCTGAAGGCCAGTGGTCGCCCCAGATCAATGTCGGCACATCGGTGCTGCTGCCGGAAGCCTTCATTCCCGACCTTCAGGTGCGCCTCGGTGTGTATCGCCGTATGGCGGACTTGCCGAACCAGGATGAACTTGACGGGTTTGCGGCAGAACTTCAGGACCGGTTTGGCCGGTTGCCGGAAGAAGTTGTGCATCTGATTGATATCGTGTCGGTCAAACTGCTGTGCCGCGCCGCCAATGTTGCAAATATCGATGCTGGTCCCAAGGGCGCCGTGTTTACTTTCAGGGATGGTATATTCCCGAACCCGGACGCTTTGGTGCAATGGATCAACGATCAGGGTAGCCGCGCCAAGATACGGCCGGACATGAAGCTGGTGATTATTCGCACCTGGGAAACCCCGGCCGACAGGCTGGCAGGCACGCGTCAGTTGATGCAGACGCTGGTGAAACTGGCAAGCTAAAGCAGGTCGGGGTTTATCTGATTCAGGATTCCCAAATCAGCGGTTGTGTGATTCTCTTTGAACATTGAAGGAGGATCACCATGGGAAAGCCACATCCGGTTGAGTTGCGTGAGCGA
>JAHEFB010000108.1 GCA_024640405.1 Alphaproteobacteria bacterium
GCGTTACTCACCCGTCTGCCACTCCCTCCGAAGAGGGCGTTCGACTTGCATGTGTTAAGCCTGCCGCCAGCGTTCGTTCTGAGCCAGGATCAAACTCTCAAGTTTGAAACGTTTTGCTCAGCTAACGATTGCTCGTCGACTGTTCAATTATTTTGCGTTTGCGTAATTGACGAGTTACCATGTTTTATCACGCCCAATTGCTTGGACGATCAAAGCTTGGCTTCTCTATAAACGCAAGTTTTGCGTCTCTTTTGTGTTCCGCTCCACTTCCCCGAAAGGTTGCTTCATCACGAAACCGCCAGGACACGCGCCGCCTGCGTTTCTCTTTCTCTGTTCAACAATGTCAAAGAGCAAAGGAAGCTTTTGAGGGCTTCCATCCTGAAACCGGCGGCAGGCGTCTACGGCTTGGTACAAACCGTCTAAACTGTCGTTAGTCTCAGGAGACAACAAAGAACGCTCGCCAACGAGTGGCGCCCGCTCTTCAGTGAGGCGGGTTATAGGTGCGAGGCGGCCTGACTGTCAAGCGGATTGTCGCAAAAACTTCGCAAAAGATTCAACAAATTTGAAAACGCTACGAATTCAGCCAAAAACAGCTGTTTTGACGAACTTTTGCAACAGCTGATCTGCTCATTATGGGGCCACACCGGTGTCTTGCCACTGATTTGCCAGCCTATCAGCATGTTTATTATCGTCGTTTGCAGACAGTAAGGCGCCGTTTGACGGATGATCCGCGGCTACGGCTCAACATTCCGGCAACTCCCGCTCCAAAACCCACTTCGGTCCGGCCAAGCGGCCTTGAAATGACGCTTGCCGGCATTCACATGCAAGCGAAATTGCCCTGGCCTGGGCCGGTCTCGCCGAACGATGCGGCGCGGCGGCATTTGGATTTTTGGTGCTCGGGCCGTGGTGGCTGACGGCAGCCGTATACATTATAATACCTGCACAACTCGCATCAGCCCGGCCGGGCACACTCTCTTCCGGCGCCTCTGGTGTTCGGCAAGGTACCAGAAACGCGATAGAAACCAATGTTTTCCAATACGGCGACCAGGCATTCCGAATGCCCCAATTGTCACGATTGCCTGGCCCGGCATTATCGGCAGATGGCCGGCCGGCCCGGTTTCGGGTTCGGCGGGCATCGCAGACACATGTATGCTCCTGTCTTCTGATCAGAACTACAGGCGCCGGTCACATCCCGCCAGTCACCATATCGAAGCAGGCCAACGTCACCCGCAACGCGCCGGTGAAGATATTTGCGCTCGACGATTCAATCATTGTTTCCTCCGCATTTTAGCTTGAATTGTTACGAATTCTGCATCAATGCGGCGCTGATATTCATAATTTATCAGTTTTTACGAATCAATAAGCGATCTGCGTCGTCATTCTCGTAGGTCAGTCAACCCGGCATCCGCAAGCAAAGGATCATTCGAATTGCCATAGGCCTTTCATTCATCCGACTGTCCGGCTTTGCCGCGAGCATGGTTTCAGTGGGGCGCCCGGATGACCGGTATCTTTTGGTCCTTGCGGGTAGCCGGATTCCGCATGCCCTGGAGCCTTGCTGTTCGCACCCTGGTGTAGTTCGCCAAGGAAGGTGACCGCACCAACGCGGCGGGCCCGATTCCGCCGGGACAGCGAATCGCCGGCGCCCCGTCGCATCACTCGCGGGCCTTGTCGCCACCTCATTCGGCTTTTCTTAAGAGTTGCGCAACAGGCCCCGCAAATTGTGGCCCTATGGGTTTTTGTGGCATGCACTCCGCTTGCCACAATTGGGGTTTTTGCGGGCTTCGAAGTGTCTGCAAAATGACCGTATTATGTCTAAAAAAAGGCAAGCCTATGAAACATTGCCATTTATAGGCAAATTAACCGGCAATAAACCATATTCTACCAGAATAAGGCTCTATATGGTTGTCAAACAATTGCCTTACAACCTCATCGCAACCGACGTCAACTCATTGTGCAAGCACAGGTTTTTCAGCTTCACAACGTCTGCAAAGGTTGACAGAACGCCTACTGACGGGCATTGTCCGATCAGCTGGTGGGGACGGCTGATCTGCAGTGTTCAACTGCGTTCGGTATAGCGTTTGTCAGGTTTGGGTGACTGCGTGACGACAAGGCAGCATCGGGTGGGTGAATTCTCATTGGTCCGATGTTTGAAACGGGAATGTGAATCGCTGTGCAGGCGGTATTCACAATCCAGTCAGGTCAAGGGGTTCGACGGATTTGAAGTCAATGTTCAAGAAGACGCGGCCGCACTCGGCAGGCTCTCTGGCAGAGACCGCTCGCAAGCTCTCCATTGACGACCTTGCTGTCGACAACACTGATTTCTTTCTGGTCCCGAAACCGAAGACCAACAACCTTCAGCTTGTGGGCCTGGTGGCATTTACCTTGTTCGGCGGAGCAGCAGCAGCCGGTCTTGCGCTAAGCTGGCCGTCAACAACTGAAGGTGTCATTGCCAACAGCTGGCAAATGGCCAATGTCGAATCGGCAGACTCTTCCGTTCAACCATCAAATTTCATCCAGACATCAACCAAGGGCAATTTCAACGGCGAGATCGCCAAGGCGGTATCTGCCAGCCCAATGCAGCCATTGTCAGTCGCCTATATTCAGGGTCAGCCCGATACAAGTGGCGTAAATCCGACCGGCGATCTGTTGTCGCATAACGGATACCCGACCCCTGGCAGCAATGCACTGACCTATAGCGAGCCGACCGTACTTGAAAACAGCATTGAGCTTGCCTCTTTGCCGGATACGAGCAACTCCACCAGTGTGTCCAAGACACTGCCGCCTGAACCGGTGGATGAAGAATTCGTGCTGCGCCAGGGCGATACCATGATCGGCCGCATGGTCGAGCTTGGCGTCACCATAGAAAGTGCCCGCGCGGTTGCAGCGGCAATTGAACCGGTCTTTCCCGGACGCCTTGTGCAAACCGGCCAGAAGTACTCCGTCACTCTGGACAAGCAGCAGGATTTCTACGGCAATGAAGTTATTGCACCTGTGCGGGTATCCTTTACGCCGCCGGGTGGCGAGGAACTGATCATCGAATCTGATGATGATGGCCGCTATATTGCCACCGCCGGAGGCAAAAAGGCGAAGCCGTACTCGCGCATCGCGAGTGCCCCGCACTATCGAGCCAGGGCAAAGGTATCATCCTCCGTCTATGCAGCTGCACGGGACAACGGCGTTCCAGGCTATGTCATAAACGCAGCTATGAAAGTGCTGGGACACAATATCGACCTGCAACGCCAAATTCATTCCGGTGATCAGATCGACCTGTTCTATGGAAATCCACTCAGTGGTTCATCGACCAAGCGCAAAGTTTTGCATTATGCCAAGTTGCGGACTTCCGGACGCGATCATATCTATTACCGCTTCACCGATTCCAGCGGCAAAACCGCTTATTACGACCAGAACGGCGTAGGGGCCAACAAGGCATTGATGCGCACCCCCATTTCCGGCGCCCGAATCACTTCGGGTTTTGGCATGCGCCGTCACCCGCTACTCGGCTATAACAAACTCCACACCGGGATTGATTTTGGTGCAGCCCGGGGTACGCCGATCAAGGCCGCAGGCGATGGCAGGGTAGAGCATGTCGGCTGGCGGGGTTCGTACGGACGCACTGTTGTCATCAAACATGCTGATAAGTATTCGACGCTTTACGCCCATATGAGCAAAACAGCCAAACTCAAAAAGGGCCAGAAGGTCCGCCAGGGCCAGGTTATCGGATATGTCGGCACGACCGGCCGTTCCACCGGACCTCACCTGCACTACGAAGTCCGCAAGGGCAAGCGGCCCGTCAATCCACGCCGCGTGCAGGTCGCGACATCTGTCAAGAGATTGACCGGCGAGGAATTGCGGGCATTCAAGCAACAGAAGCGGAGACTGCTCGCACTCATGCAGGAAGCGCCATCTTCAATTCAGATTGCCCAGGTCAACGGCCAGTAGCGCCGTCCACCCCCTATCCGCTACCTGGCCGGCGATTTGGCAGCCGGGGACTTTTTTTCCTATTCACCCAAGATCCACTCGCGCGTTGTGCCGTCTCTCTCGCCTGACACCATGACCTGTTCGTCAGGCGTCCTACCAGCCATGAGCGACAGCCAGTCCTGCGGTTTGCGAATGCGCCTCCCGTTGGCCTGATAAACGATATCGCCGGGCTTGAAACCTGACTTGTCACCAGCCAGTCCCGGCACAACTTTCACCACCAGCACACCTTGTCGGCCCGGCTCACCCTTGCGCGGAACGGCACGCAAAAGCACGCCTGTCCTGGCCGGTACAAACTTGCCGGTCTTCACAAGTGCATCGGTAATGACGCCCACCAGTTTTGCATCTACAGCAAAATTCACTCCAATGTTTGCATCCGACTGCTTGGTGAAGATGGCAGACAACATTCCCGCAAATCGCCCCTGCAAGTCTACCAGTGCGCCGCCGGACATGCCGGGATTCACCGCTGCATCCGTCTGTATGAAATCTTCGATGGCGTTGAATCCAACACCGGCACGGTGCACCGCCGATACTCTTCCGCAACTGACCGATAACCCGACACCGAATGCATTGCCGATGGCGCAGACCTCTTCACCCAGACGCAGTTCGTCAACGCGTCCTGCAAGTACCGGCAATTTCCGGTCAATCCGCAGGATCGCCACATCGCTTGCCTTGTTGCGGGCGATCACCCGGGCCCGGTAACTTGTTCCATCATCGTCACGCACAAGCACCGGCACCTGCCCTTCAACTGGCCCAAGCACATGATCAGCCGTCAGCACGGTAAAACCATCTCCAACAACCACACCGCTGCCCTCAGGTTCACTGGCGTTTGCCGGCCTTCCGGGCCAGACAGGCAAGACGGTTACAACCGATTTGCGCGCAACCTCAAGCGTAGAGACATCCCGCGCTTCGACAGCGGGTAAAACAGATCCAAGCAGGACGATGGCAAGGAACATTCCGGTAAAGCGCTGTCTCAGTGCAGCATTCATTCGATCACCTCCGTGTAAACTCCGGCTGGCCGAAATCGCCAACACGCGTTGCACGACCGTGCAGGCAGACCTCGCGAAACTGATACAGAAGTGCCGCCGTCGGCGCATACATGCGGTGTCCAATTGTCGGAAACACCGCCGACATTACTGTTTTGCCGCCGGACTTGTCAGCAACCATTTCAGGAATGGAGGGAAGGTCCAGCTCACTCAGCGGAATGTTGAAAATCTTCGCAACTTCGCCGGGATCCGGCTCGAATCTCGGACCTTCACCTGCCCAGGCGACCACCGGTGTAATCACAAATCCGGACCGGGTCACCAGATCGTCCAGCAATCCCAGGACCGAGTTTTCCGCGATTTGCAGACCGACTTCTTCATGGGTTTCGCGTAAGGCTGCATTGATCACGCCTTCCCCCTCGTCCAGCCGCCCGCCGGGCAGGGCGTACTGGCCACTATGCCGGTTCAGCTTGCTTGCCCGCAGCGTCACAACAATATCAGCCGGCGCGTCAATCGATGCTGCAGTAAGAACAATCGCCACGGCAGCAGGCCGCAGGGACGCATCGGCAACAACAACCCGATCATGCGTTAACAGGTTCAGGGTGATGATTTCACGCAACCGCGTATTGAAGGGATAAGTCATCGCCGCATGCTAGAGCATTTTCGGGCCACATGCAGGCCTTGCGTTGACATCGTCGCTGTCAAGACATGGCGCGGACCGGTACGAAAAACCCGCACAGGGCATTGCGTACCGGTCACACATCGCGAGCCTGGTGTCCTGACATGAACACCGGCGATCCAAAGCGCCCCGGTCAATCGCCCACAGGCTAGTGAACGCTGGTAGGCTTGGAAGGGTCATCTCCGGCACCGGAGGCAACCATCGCAGCATCCAGGCCACCGGCAACGTCACCATTGAAGGTCAAACCCGCCTTGCCGGCATCGATATGGACAGTCTGGTCATCGTGAATCCGCCCGTCGAGTATGGCTTCCGCCAATGGATCCTGAACCAGCTTCTGGATCACCCGCTTTAGCGGACGCGCGCCATAAGCTGGATCATATCCCTGGGTAGCCAGATGATCGCGGGCCTTGCCGGTCAGATCCAGCACGATCTTTCGATCTTCCAGCAGGGCTGCCAGACGGGCCAGCTGAATGTCGACAATGGCACCCATGTTTTCCCGCTTGAGCCGGTGGAACAGTATGATTTCATCCAGACGGTTGAGGAATTCCGGCCGGAAATGCGACCGGACCAGTTCCATAACCTGTCCCCGTGCAGCTTCTGCTGCTTCGTCTTCCTTGAGTGCTACAAGGAATTCCGACCCGATATTGGACGTCATGATGATCAGCGTATTGCGGAAGTCCACCGTACGACCCTGGCCATCGGTCAGACGGCCATCATCAAGCACTTGCAGGAGAACATTGAAAACATCGGGATGTGCTTTTTCGATCTCGTCAAACAGGATGACCTGATATGGCCGACGGCGGACGGCTTCGGTCAGTGCGCCTCCTTCATCGTACCCGACATAACCGGGAGGGGCACCGATCAACCGGGCAACGGAATGCTTTTCCATATACTCGGACATATCGACGCGAACCATTGCCTGCTCATCGTCGAACAGGAATGAAGCCAGCGCCTTGGTCAGCTCGGTTTTCCCGACACCGGTGGGGCCCAGGAACATGAACGAACCAATTGGCCGGTTGGGATCCTGAAGCCCTGCCCGCGCCCGCCGAACTGCTGTGGAGACCGAGCGAACCGCATCAGCCTGGCCAACAACCCGTTTTGCCAGCTCCGCTTCCATCGTCAGCAGTTTCTCGCGTTCACCCTCCAGCATCTTGTCAACCGGAATACCGGTCCAGCGCGACACCACGCCGGCGATATGACTTGCGGTAACCGCCTCTTCCATCAACGGGTTGGCCGGTTTGCAAACTGCCTCTGTATCGGCAAGTTTTTTCTCCAGCTGAGGAATTGTGCCATAGGCAAGTTCACCGGCCTTTGCCAGGTCGCCGCCACGCTGAGCACGCTCAAGTTCAAGCCGGGCGTGATCGAGTTCTTCCTTGATCTTCTGGGCCTCGTTGAGCTTCTGTTTTTCCGCCTGCCAGGTCTGGGTAAGCGCAGAGGCTCGTTCTTCAAGCTCTGCCAGTTCCTTTTCCAACTTGCCGAGCCTTGTTTTTGACGCTTCGTCGGCCTCCTTCTTCAATGCCTCGCGCTCGATCTTCATCTGAATGATGCGCCGGTCCAGCTCGTCCAGTTCCTCAGGTTTTGAATCAACCTGCATACGCAAGCGTGAGCCAGCCTCATCCATCAGGTCGATAGCTTTGTCAGGCAAAAACCGGTCCGTGATGTAACGGTTGGACAGGTTGGCAGCAGCCACAAGAGCAGCATCCGTAATGCGCACACCGTGGTGCATTTCATATTTTTCCTTCAGACCGCGCAGGATCGAAACCGTATCTTCAACTGTCGGTTCAGACACAAACACCGGCTGAAAACGCCGAGCCAGTGCGGCGTCCTTTTCTACATGTTTACGATACTCATCAAGTGTTGTTGCGCCAACGCAATGCAATTCGCCGCGTGCCAGGGCAGGCTTCAACAGGTTTGATGCATCCATTGCACCGTCAGCCTTCCCCGCACCCACCAGCGTGTGCATCTCATCGATGAACAAAATGATGTTTCCAGCAGCTGCCTGCACTTCCGACAACACGGATTTGAGGCGTTCTTCAAACTCGCCGCGGTATTTTGCACCGGCAATCAGCGCGCCCATGTCCAGCGCCATAAGTTTTTTGTCGCGCAGGCTTTCGGGCACATCGCCATTGATAATGCGAAGGGCCAAACCTTCCGCGATGGCTGTCTTGCCAACACCGGGTTCACCAATCAACACCGGATTGTTCTTGGTGCGGCGCGACAAAACCTGGATCGCACGGCGGATTTCCTCGTCTCTGCCGATTACCGGGTCGAGTTTCCCTTCCCGGGCAGCTTCGGTCAGATCACGAGCGAATCGCTTGAGTGCATCATAGCCTTCTTCAGCCGACGCACTGTCGGCGGTGCGCCCCTGCCGCAGTTCATCAACTGCCTTGTTGAGTCCGGTTGGCGTGACACCACCGGCCTTCAACGCCTCTTGCGCGCCCGATTTTTCGATCGACAATGCCTGCAAAAGGCGCTCAGCCGTAACGAAGCTGTCGCCCGCTTTACCGGAGATCTGTTGTGCAGTCTCAAACACCCTCGCCGTTTCAGGTGCAAGATAAAGTTTGCCGGCACCGGAACCGTCCACCTTGGGATACTTGGCAATCCGTGCGGTTATGTCGGCCAAAATCGCTTTTGCGTCACCACCGGCCGTCTTGATCAGCCCCGCCGCCAGACCCTGGTCGTCATCAAGCAGGACCTTCAGAATGTGTTCGGCAGAAAATTGCTGATGATTTTCGCGCAACGCCAGATTCTGGGCAGCCTGAACGAAGCCCTTGGCGCGCTCTGTGTATTTTTCAAAATCCATTTCAAACCTCCTTCTGGCATATCCGCTCTCACAGCCCACCATCGCAGCGCTGATATTTGGATATCCGGTTTTGGATTCAGGGTCTGCACCCTGCTTATGTTGTCTCCCTGTCCAGCCATGCCCGAGTGCCGCTATCAGCCAACACTCATGTACCACTGGCCAAACAGGATGCTTCCTGCCAGATATAGTAACGCTTCAGTCCATAACAAGTTTCAGGCACATCAAATATGGCCAACAAGATTACCATTCGCGCATTGAACACCTTTCCGGTGAAAGGAATGTCCGTTCAAACCCACGAAACAGTTCAAGTCAGCACAGGGGAAAATTTGCCGCTGGATCGAAGCTGGGCGATCGAGGCCGGCGGCAGAAAATTTGACCCGGTTTCGCCGGCATACATGCCCAAGACCGCATTTACCCAATTGATGAGCTTTGAGAAAATTGCAGCCCTTGAGACACACATGGATGTCTCTGCGGGAACCCCGGTTCTGACAATAAGCCGCAACGGCAAACAGGTCGCGCGCGGCGATCTTGCAACCCCCGTCGGGCGACAGATTATCGAACAATTCATGGCTGCATACATGAAGGATGAACTGCGCGGCGGTCCCCGGGTGGTTCATGCCGAGGGCCATCACTTCACTGATGTGCCGGCAAAGTTCATCTCGATTCTAAATCTGGCAAGCGTTCGTGAGGTTGAGCGCGTGGTTGGAAAACCGATCGACCCCTTGAGGTTTCGAGCCAATATTCACATTGACGGTGCTGAACCATGGGCGGAGTTCGGCTGGTTGAGCAAGCAATTGCACGTTGATGGGTCACCGGTTTTTCGGGTGGCAGAACGCATCAAGAGATGTGCCGCAATAAGTGTAAATCCGCAAACAGCCGAGCGTGACATGAACCTGCCACGCACACTGATGTCAGCGTTCCAGCATGATGACTGCGGGATTTATGCCAGCGCGATTGCAGATGCCAATTTGACGGTCGGCCAGCAAATCATCGTAGGTTAGAGCATAATTCACTAAATTAGAGCCGTTTGGTGGGTTCAAATCAGTTCATTCGGCCAGGCGCAAAGTGAAGCGCGATGTGGGGCATCGGGCAAGCTTTGCAACAACGCCGATGGGCTGATTTGACCCGCCGGAGGCCAGTTTTCTGCGCCCGCTGGGCTGCGTTATGGCTCTCTTGCGGTCTACCAGACCACGGCGGGAAACGTGCCTTGCCAGCAAACCCAGAAAACCGGTCAAACGATTCCAATGTAGTGAATCATGCTCTAAACGGATCTTCTACCGGCTTTAAGCTGCACTGACATCTTCAGATGCGTCACCGGATGCTGCGGTTTCTGAAGAAACTGCCGAGGCACCATCTGCTGATTGTTCATCACTTGGTGTATCTGCTGCCTTAACCGGTTTTGCCTTGCGGGCGCGAGACTGACGCTTGGGCTTGACTTCAGCTGGCGCATCGTCGCCATCTCCGCCTGCATTGCCATCACGTTCGCCAGTCTCTCGGCGCAGGAAGTCCGGTGCCTGTGACTGCCAGTTGTCATCACCTTCCGATGACGCGGCATCCCGCGCCTCTTCACTTCGGGTCGCTGTCTCCTCGCCATCGGCAGCTGTCGGGCGCTGACGGCCATTGCCGCGTTGTCCCCGGTTGCCCCTGCGACTGCTCTGGTGATTGTTATCACCCGCACCACCGTCTTCTCCAGACGCTGCTTCCTTGTCGCCGTCAGCATTGCCGGCGTTACCGGATGCTGCATTGCCTTCACTGTCATTGTCTTCGCGACGCTGCTGGTTTTGTGCCTGCTGCGCCTGCTGGTTTTGCTGGTTGAAAGCCTGGGCAGCTGCCACTATGCGCAGGTAATGTTCTGCATGCTGGAAATAATTTTCCGCGCTCACGTTTTCGCCGGACGAAATCGCGTCACGCGCCAACTGCAAATACTTGTCTGCGATGGTTTGAGCATTTCCGCGCACTTTCACATCAGGACCATTGCTTTCAAACACACGATTAAGCGGATTGGACTGGCGCCCGCCGCCACCGCCGCCGCCGCGGTTCCCACCGCCACGTCCGCGTGATCTGTTTTTATTGTGCTGCTGTCCTTGTCTCATTCCGTAATGTCACCTGCAAATTGAACTACAAACCAGCCTGCCTGTCCCACCGGATACAGGAAAACCTCTCAAAAATGATTTCAAAGCAAATGTGCCTTGTATAACCCCTGCAATTTTCAAGCCCCGAACGCTTTAACCGCCACTAATCCGCAAATGCCACCTTCCAAGCCTCGATGCTCTGGATATCAGTATGATTTTAAGGTGCCTTGACAAGATTGGCGCACATCTGCCCGCGCCGGCGATTATTCGCTCCATGAAGTCTCACGCCAAATGTGTCAAACACATAACGGCGCCGCATGACCTCGCTGAAAAGAAAATAGCCGCTTGTGCTCGCCATTCCAAGTAATTTTTTTCATATGGCACACACCATCAACAAACTTTAAAAACCGAACACCGGATAATGCCCGCCAAATCGCGGATCAGACTATCCGCCAAGGCCGCCAGAGTCAGGTTTTCCTGACCGGCAATTTTTACAATCTCTTCATGCTGACCCTTGCCAAACTCGACCAGCAAATGCCCATCTTTTCGAATCAGACCGGCAGCCGTTTTGAAGATTGACCGATAGGCGTCTAGGCCATCCCTACCACCATCGAGCGCCACCCGGGGATCATAATTGCGAACACCCGCTTCGAGGTGGGGTAGTTCCTGGCTTGCTATGTAGGGCGGATTGGAAATCACCACATCAAACTCTCCGTCCACTCCGTCAGCCCAGTTGGTACAGACAAGCCCCAGGCGGTCTTCAACACCGTGTTTACAGGAATTGCCGTAACAAACCTCGAGGGCTTCGCGCGAGACATCCGTTGCGACGCCCTTCAAAAACGACCGCTCGGCGAGGAGCGTGATTGCAATGGCGCCTGTGCCGGTACCGATGTCCAGAATTCGCAATTCCTTACCGTTCTGTTGCTCAGGTAACAACTTCAAGGCCGTTTCGATCAGGACTTCCGTATCCGGACGCGGATCCAGTGTAGCTGGCGTTACCCTGAACTCGCGGCCAAAAAATTCCTTGTAACCGATGAGGCGTGAAATCGGCTCACCTGTTTCACGGCGGGCAATCAATTCGTCGACTTGCACAATGTGCCGGTCACTCACCGGTGTTTCGGGCCTGGAAATCAGATCAATGTCGCTTAGTCCTGTCACGTGGCGGATGATCATTCGCCCGTCCAGCATGGCCGTATCGATACCCGCGTCACGCAATCTCGCGGCAATATCGAGATGCAGTCTGGATGCCTCAAGCGGCATACTCATCGCCTTCGGATGCCAGCAGAGTCGCTTGATGATCAGCCACCAGCGCGTCTATGACTTCGTCAAGTCCTTCACCGGCAACAATGGCGTCGAGTTTGTACAATGTAAGGTTGATGCGATGATCACTCACCCTGCCTTGCGGATAGTTATAGGTGCGGATGCGTTCGGAGCGATCACCCGAGCCTACCTGACCCTTCCGGGCATCTGACCGCTCCTGGTCAACCCGGGTCCTTTCCATGTCATAGAGCCTTGCCAGCAGTTCTTTCATGGCGCTGGCACGGTTTTGATGCTGGCTCTTCTCCGCTCGCACCACGACAATACCGCTGGGAACATGCGTAATGCGAACCGCTGAGTCGGTTGTATTGACGTGCTGACCGCCGGCACCGGATGCACGCATCGTATCTATGCGAATATCCTCATTGCGCACCTCAACATCCACTTCCTCGGCTTCCGGCAACACCGCTACAGTCGCCGCTGAGGTGTGAATGCGACCTTGTGCTTCAGTCTCCGGAACGCGCTGGACACGATGCACGCCGGACTCGAATTTCAGCTTCGCATACACGCCCGCCCCGGAAATACTGGCAATGATCTCCTTGTACCCGCCCTGCTCAGCCTCACTGGCCGACATCACTTCCACCTTCCAGCCATGCAGACCAGCGTAGCGCTGGTACATGCGAAACAGATCACCAACAAACAAGGCCGCCTCATCGCCACCGGTTCCTGCGCGGATTTCAAGAATGACGTTGCGTTGATCGGCAGCATCTTTCGGCAGCAGCTGCAGCCGCAGATCATGTTCGAGCGTTTCCAGACGCTTCTTCAGGCCGTCATGTTCTGAACGCGCAAGTTCTTCCAATTCAGCATCACCCGAGCGCATCATCTCGTCTACGCCGGCCAGTTCTTCAACCGTTGAGCGCAAACAACGGATCACCGTGACGGTTGCTTCCAGTTCGGCATATTCCTTGGACAGCCGAACGAAATCGTCGCCGACAACGCCAGAGCCGAGTTCCGCCTCAATTGCATCGAAGCGTTGCAGGATTTTATCAATCTGTGGACTGTCAGAGAGAGACATGGCGCCAGTATTGTTAGACCGGGAAACAAACCTACTTCTACAACACGATGAGCAAATGTATAGCCGGTTTTACAATTCCGCCGCAACGCGGACAGATACGCCATCATGTCTTTGCGCAATCAGGTTGTGACACCTGGCGGCGCAAAGACCCGCCTTGGGAATTCAACTGCCCCGGTTCATCAGCTTGTTGATGTCGAGGGCACGGTTCACCAGAACTTCACCGGGGTTACCGAGAGTTCCAACCGGTTTGCCGTCAATTTCAAACGCCAGCAATCCTCCATCACGGGCTATGACCACGAGACCTTCCTGGTTTGGCACCTTGAAGCGGTCTCCCGCATTGAGAGTATCGACGAGAATTGTCTTGCCCTTGCCGTCCTCGACGCGCACCCAAACTCTTTCGGTTGCACGCAGCACAAGTCGGGCATTGACGTTGTCGGCACCGAAAATGCGCCCTTTTCCGTCACGAGCCAAAGGCTTGTCGACTGATTTGACCGGCTTGGTCGTTGCTGTGGTCATATTGTCGGCCAGCCTGGCAATTTCGCCGTTGCTGGCAATCAGCTCGCCGAGACCGTTCAGGCTGTTTGCGGCCCGGTCGGCTTCCGCCGCCAGCAGTGCGCCAATCGGATCTACCGCCGGGTCTATGGATTCCGCAGTCTGGGGAGTGTCCTCGAGTGGACGCTCTGTCTTGCTGACCGTGGCGGAAATCTTGGTCCTGCTGCCTCCATTGGCCGAAACAACATCACCGGACTTGCCAGTCGGAGCCTTGGCCACAACTTTAACGGGATCAGGGTCGCCACCGGGCAGCACGGCGTAGCTGATACCGCCGAACAGCACCACCGCAGCCAGCACCGAGGCGACGACACCCCCGCCCCCATTGGCCATTTCCTTGAGCCGCCGCGCGAGTGGAAAATCTATAATGCGCGCACTGCCCAGCGGTGTAGGTTTGCGTGACCCTTGCGGTTTCGGCGTACTCGAACGGGGCAGCAGTTGCGCATAGTGCATCATCATCGGTTGCGGATCGAACCCAAGAAACTCCGCATAGGCACCGACCATGCCAATGGCATCGGAGCGATGCGGCATACGGGTCAGGTCACCACGTTCAATCGCGTCAAGGTGAATTGGATGAACTCTTATCGCCCGCGCCACATCTCGAAGATTGACCTTCCGGCGTTCGCGTTCGCGTTGCAAAAACCAACCCGCTTCGCCTGCCGGGTCGGAGGAGCCGTCCGGCTTGCTCCGGTAGCTCTGAAAACTGTGGTCAAAGTTGCCGTGCGTATGCTGGTTCATCGCCGGGTACTCCTGCTTGATCCGGCGCCTTGAATGTCGCATGCGTGACCTTTGTAAGAGCTATGGTCAAAGCAACTCATACTGACAACCGGAACACCCATGCTCCAAAACACTGCCGCCTGGAGCTCATGACTATTCGACACCCAGAATGAACAAACAGGGTTAGCAATTAGTGAACGCGGGCAACTTTTTAACCAGTCCCGGAAAGCAGGCCATTGATCCTGGCTCGCAAAAACTGGAATTTCGCACTTAAAGCGGGATTTTGTGCTGCCTGGCAAAGCTGACAAGCGGCTCCCGCAGCGAATTGGCCTGATCTTCGAAATGATCACGCAGAAATGCGCCTGCCTTTACCGAATCAAGTTTCAACAGCATTTGCTTGACCGGACCGATGGAGGTTGGTGCCATCGAAATGGAACGAAACCCCAGCGCGATCAATGCCATGGCCTCCAGCGGATTGCCTGCCATTTCCCCGCATAACGTCAACGCGGTGGTGTGGCGCTCGCAGCTTTCGCGGATGGTATCCAGGGCCTTGAGCGAGGCTGGCGACAGGACATCATAGCGGCCTGCCAGTTTTGGGTGCTGTCGATCGGCCGCGAACATGAACTGCATGAGATCGTTGGAACCAATGGAGACAAAGTCTGTATGTGGCAGCAGTTGATCCAGTTGCCACACCAGCGCCGGCACCTCGATCATGGCACCCATCTTGATTTCGCGAGGAAGTTCATAATCGCGGTCGGCGAGGAACTGACGCTCCGCCTCTACCACCTCGCGGGCACGCACCATCTCGGAAGTTTCAGAAATCATCGGAAACATGACCCGCAATTCCCTGCCCGCTGCCGCAGATATCAATGCCCGCAACTGCAATCTCAACAATGCCGGACGATCAAGCGCCATCCGAATGGCACGCCAGCCAATCGCCGGATTGTCCTCTTTCACCGACGTCAGGTAGGGCAGCACCTTGTCGGAACCAATGTCGAGTGTACGAAACACCACCGGCCTGTCGCCGGCAGCTTCCAGAATGCTTTCGTAAAACCGTTTCTGTTCACCAAATCTCGGAAAATGCCGGGCCAGCATGAACTGCAACTCGGTACGGAACAGGCCTATACCCTGGGCCCCTGCCGCCTCGAGATGCGGCAGGTCGACCATCAGCCCCGCATTGATCGACAAATCAATATGACGTCCATCCAGGGTGACGGCAGGCTTGTCCCGCATCTTGGCATACTGCGCCTGACGCTTTGCATACAGCCTGACCTTTTCGGTGTAGACCTGCTGCACGTCCTGCGATGGCCGCACGTGGACATCTCCAGATCCGCCATCGACGATGATTTCTTGGCCGTCCTCGACAAGATCGGATACTGAACGGACAGAGCCAACCGCGGTCACTCCGAGAGCTCGAGCCACAATGGCCACGTGGGAGGTCGAACCGGCTGCTTCCAGCACCAGACCACGCAGCCTGGAGGGATCATAATCGAGCAGTTCTGCCGGTCCCATCGAACGCGCAACAACGATGGAATCCTTCGGCAACTCCGTGCGCGATGCTTTTTCTTCAGCTCCGGTCAGAATGCGCAACAGCCGGTTGGCAATATCATCCAGATCATGCAGGCGTTCCCGCAAATATGGATCCGGCTGACGCGCCAGGCGTGCGCGGGTATCCGACTGCACCCGTTCCACTGCCGCTTCTGCAGTCAGTCCGGTTGCAACTGCCTCGCGCAACTTGCGCAGCCACCCTCTGTCCCGCGCGAACATTCGCACCGTTTCCAGCACGTCCTCAAAGTCGCGGTTGAACTGGCCTGGCCGTTTGTCCGCAAGTTGATCCAACTTGGCTTGCAACTGATCTATGGCAACGTCAAGCCGGCTGCGCTCTTCTTCCGGATCTTCAGCAATGAAGCGGGTCACGATTACCCGCGGTTCGTGCAACACCACATGGCCAAGCGCAACACCGTCGACCAGTCCTTCTCCGGTGATGTGGAATGAACCGGTGAGTTGAGCGCCGTTGCCCGCCACCTTCAACTCTGACTGCACATCAGGTGTTGCGATAACCTCTGCCAGGACCATGGCCACGGTCTGCAGGGCTTCTTCTTCTTCCTCGGCGTAGCTGCGCTTGACCTGGTTCTGCACGACCAGCACACCCGATACCACGCCATGGCGCATGATCGGCACACCAAGAAAAGACGAATAGATTTCTTCACCTGTCTCGGGGAGATATTTGAATGCCGGGTGTGACTGGGCATCTGAAAGCGACAGCGGTTGCGCCTGGTGCGCAATGAAACCGACCAGGCCCTCTCCAGCCAACAATGTTGATTTGTGAACCGCTGAGGATTTCAGTCCCTGAGAGGCAAACAGCTCCAGTTCATTGTTACCGGGGCGCACGACATAGATTGAGCACACCTCGGCCACCATGTTTGCCGCGATGAGCGATACGATCTTGTCGAGTCTTGCTTGCGCAGCTTCCGGTCGTGCCATGACCTCGCGCATGCGTCTGAGCAAAACTCGCGGGCCCTGGACTGGAAGTACCATTAGCTCGCGGCCTCACCTTTCAGTGTTTTTCGCCATATCGTCATAGATTTGGACAATATCGGCATAATCGTCCTAAGCCGCCTCCATGCCATAGGCTTCGTGTAAAACCCTCACGGCAAGTTCGGTGTAGTCTTCGTCGATCAGAACGGAAATCTTGATTTCCGAAGTGGTGATCGCCTGAATATTGATTCCCTTGTCGGCAAGCGTCTTGAACATCACAGCGGCAACACCTGCATGGCTTCGCATGCCAATGCCGATAACCGACACTTTGGCAACACCCTTGGAGGCTTCCAGTTCAAGAAAACCGATATCCTGCTGCGCATCCTCGATGACAGCCATCGCTCTTTCGACATCCTTGTTGGCAACAGTGAACGTAATGTTGGCGGTGTCCCCGTCGGCGGACACGTTCTGAACTATCATGTCGACACTGACACCGGCTTCGGCGAGCGGGCCGAATACGGCAGCCGAGACGCCCGGCTTGTCCTTGACCTTGCGAATGGACACCTTGGCCTCGTCGCGAGAATAAGCAATACCGCTGACAACCTGTTGCTCCACCATGTCCTCCTCGTCGCAAACTAGAGTGCCGGGGCCGGTACCGTCTTCGCGGTTCTGGTTATCCGACTCCGGGCTTTCAAAACTGGAACGCACCTGCAATGGCACCTTATACACCATGGCAAGTTCAACTGAACGGGTCTGCAGCACCTTGGCACCTTGCGATGCCAGTTCGAGCATCTCCTCGTAGGAAATGCGATCGACCTTGCGCGCCTTGGGTTCGATACGCGGATCGGTGGTATAAACCCCATCCACATCTGTATAGATATCACATTTCGCCTGCAGTGCAGCGGCCAATGCCACGGCACTGGTGTCGGAACCACCGCGGCCCAGCGTTGTAATGCGCCCCTGTGACGATATTCCCTGAAAACCCGCCACCACGGCAATCTGGCCGTCTGCCATTGCCGTGATCATGTCGCGGCAATCGGCATCGAGGATACGGGCAGCAGCATGCGCGTCACTGGTCAGCATGGGGATCTGCCACCCTGTCCACGACCGTGCCTTCAGCCCCATGGACTGCAGCACGATCGCCAGCAGACCGGCAGTAACCTGTTCGCCGGAGGCCACCACGGCATCATGTTCCTTCATATCGGCGGAAATCTGATTTGCACCACCGCTGGCTGCGGCCTCATTGACCCAGCCAACCAGCTGGTCAGTCGTGCCGGACATGGCAGAGACGACAACGGCAACTTCGTGGCCGGCCGCTACCTCACGGGCAACATGGCGCGCAACATTGCGGATTCGCTCGATGTCAGCAACAGACGTTCCACCAAATTTCAGAACCAGCCGTCCCAAGATCAACCTGCCTCGTCAAACAAAATCCACGCCAACCGGATAGCAAAAAATCCGGCGCAGCAGCCAATCAATCATCGAATCGTGGGTAATCGCCACCTGACGCGTAAAACACATACTCGCAAACACTGTCATTGTGCAATATTGACGTATTGTGCAAGTACCGTGACCACAAATGATCGATAATCGGAAATTCGATGACTGTATCCCAAACTGCTGAAAAAAAATCCGCTGCTTCCGTAGACAGTGCCGAGGTGGAACGCTTTTCTGCTCTGGCGGCAGAGTGGTGGAATCCGGATGGCAAGTTCGCGGTTTTGCACAAGTTCAATCCGGTCCGGCTCGACTACATTCGTGAACAGGTCACCGCAAGAATGCGCATCGACCCGCATCAGCGCGCACCCTTTGCCGGTTTGAAGTTTCTCGACATAGGTTGTGGCGGCGGTCTGTTATCTGAACCCATGGCCCGTCTCGGCGCCGATGTAACCGCGGTTGACCCTTCAGAAAAGAATATCAGGACTGCTTCCGTTCATGCCCGGGAACAGGGTCTGGATATCCAGTACCTGGCGTCAACTGCAGAACATCTGGCCGCCCAGGGCGCCCGGTTCGATGTAATCTTGAATATGGAAGTCATCGAGCACGTCACCGACCCTGCCACTTTTACCGCGACCTGCGCTTCCATGCTCAACCCTGGTGGAATTATGTTTGTGGCCACCTTGAACCGCACACTGAAAGCGTTTGGCCTGGCAATTCTGGGCGCAGAGTATGTGTTGGGCTGGTTGCCGAAAGGCACCCATCAGTGGGAGAAGTTCATAACCCCTGCCGAACTGCATGGCTGGCTGACAGCCTGCAATTGTCCCGCGCTTGAAACCGTCGGCGTAACATATTCGCCGATATCAGGCACCTGGCGCAAAGCCGCCGATACCGACGTCAATTACATGACCGTGGCACAAAAACCGGTCACCTGATCAGATTGGTTTCAATTGCCGTCTTCGGGAAGCCTGGGAAGCGGCAACACCTCGACCCCTTCATCATGCAGCTGCTTGGCTTCATCTATGGTCGCCTCACCGTAAATGCCGCGCTGTTCTTCTTCGCCATAGTGAATGCGTCTGGCGGACTCGGCAAATTTATCCCCCACATAGTCGGCATTTTCCTCAACGTGCGATCTAAGTTTGCGGATCATTTCAGCCATTGCCCTCGCCCTGGGATCAAGCGGGGCATGCAGAGCCCCGACCGGTTCGGAGCTTCGGTTGGCTTTGGCAGGCACACCGGGTGTCATCAGCGCTTTTTGAACATTGTGCGACCCGCATACGGGACATTGGACGAGGTTACCCGCGACCTGATCGTCAAAGCCATCGCTGCTGGCAAACCATCCATCGAACTGGTGTTCGCGTTCACATATGATGTCATAACGGATCATTCTGCGGCTTCCTGTGACACACCGTCGGCAATACCGAGCGCCTTGTCGTGCAAGAGCGCCGGAATGCGGCTGCGTGCCTGTACAACTTTTGCGGGGTCGATTTCAGCCATTACAATGCCTGAGGTTGTCTCTCCGGCATCGGCCAGGACCTCGCCCCAGGGCGATACGATAAGGCCGTGACCATACGTTCTGCGGCCTTCTTCATGGGACCCAGACTGAGCAGGAGCGAATATGAAGCATCCGGTCTCGATCGCCCGGGCCCGCAGCAAGATGTGCCAATGAGCGGTTCCGGTCGGCACGGTAAAGGCGGCCGGCACGGAAATGAAACTGCAGCCTTGTTGCGCCAGCATCCGGTACTGGTAGGCGAACCGCACATCATAGCAGATGGTCAGGCCCAGCCTGCCCCACGGCAAATCCGCAAATACGACTTTGTCGCCGGCTGCAAAGGTTGAGGATTCTCGATATCTTTCCCCGTTCGGCAGATCGACATCAAACATGTGCGCCTTGTCGTACCGCGCCAGAACAGTTCCGTCCGGCGCAAACAGCAACGATCTGTTGGCCAGTTTACCGGCACCCGCCTGCACTCCAAATGATCCTGCGAGAATGTGCTTGCCGGTCTCTGCAGCCAGATCGGCAAATTTCGCCACCGCCGGACAGTTTTCCTCAACCTGAACCTTCGCCGCAACGGACGAGCGCGGACTGTCGATGATGTTGGTCATTTCCGGCGTCATGATCAGGTCTGCACCATCGCCGGCCGCCCGGCGCACCAGTTCAGCCGCAATCTCGATATTGGATTGCGGATCGCGGCCCGAACACATTTGAACACATGCGGCGTTAAATGATGTTGCCATTGGTTTTTTCATCAGCTTCAAGATTCCACACCGACGCTTCGGCTGTATTTGAAAATGTCAGCCCTGCAGCATCGGGTCAAGTTTCCCGGCATATTCGAGAGCGTGCAACTCATCGCAACCGCCGACATGAACGTCACCTATGAAAATCTGTGGCACCGAGCGCTTGCCGCCGGCACGTTTTGCCATGTCGGACCGTTTGCCCGGTGAAAATGTCACGTCGATTTCCTCATACACGATGCCTTTGCGCGTCAACAGGTTCTTCGCGGCAGCGCAATATGAGCACATCATGCTCGAATATATTGTGACAGGCTTCATTTTGGTTAATTCCGGTAGTGTTGCGCTCAGTCTGCGTAGATATGATATCAACTGCCCTGGCTGACAAGCGCGAAAACAAGCACATCCACGTGAACGGCACCCGCACGCTTCAACACTGTTGCACACTCGTTGGCGGTTGCGCCTGATGTCAGAACATCGTCGACCAGCAGTATCCTTTGACCCAGTATTACAGGAATTCTTGTTTCGGGCACTGCGAATGCCCCTTTCACATTACGACCGCGCTGCGCCTCTCCCAGCCCCACCTGGGAGCGGGTATTACGCGTTCTGGCAAGCACATCGGATTGCATGCTGACGCCGGAAATTTCACCTATCTCTGCGCCCAGTAGCGATGCCTGATTGTATCGCCGGAACCACAGGCGCCAACGATGCAAGGGCACAGGAACAATTACATCGGCACTGGACACTACATCACGGCCCGCATGCCCCATCATTCGCGCCATGGGCCGTATCACTTCATGCCGGTCACGGTATTTCAGGGCATGAACCAGTTGTTGCGAGCAGTCGTTGAACATCACCGCGCCACGAGCCCTGTCCCACGCGGGAGGATTTGCGATTGCCCGCGGCGACACCGCACCCTCACCTTCGTCATACACAAAAGGCGTGCCATAGGCGTCGCATACCGGTCGTGATATTATCTCCAGGCCGGCCCAGCAAACTGCGCACAAGCCACCGGCACCTGATACAGGCCGCGCGCAGACTGAACACGACACCGGCACAACCATATCCAGCAGGTCAGTGGCAAATCGTCTGCCAGCCCGGGCGATATCGTTGACAGTGTTGCGCATGGCTTTCCGGCTGCCTTCAGGTTTCTTTTTGTCGGTCGTTTGCTCATCTTAAAACGCACAGACCCACTTGCACAAACTACTCTGCTCGCCTTATTTGACGCCATGATCACTTCCGCCGCCGAAGTTCCCTATCTGTTTGACCAACTGGCCTTGCATCGAAACCTGTCGCGCGCCGCGGCCAGTGGAAACCTTCCTGGCTTTCTGGATGACGCCGCCACAAGCGAGTTGATAGATCGTTTTGAGTCCATTTCACGCAGGTTCTCGGATATTGCGATCATTAGTCACGATGCATCCGCGATCATCAGCGCCATAAAACCGAACCTCCCCGACAACAGCGCAATAACTGAAATCCCGATGTTGTTGAACAACGGCGTTTTTCTGAATAATCCGACCCTGCCGAAGCAGTCGTTCGACTGCATATTGGTATGCCCGGGGCTTGAATGGGTAAATGACCTGCCAGGAAGCCTCACCCGGTTGCACCGTGCACTGAAACCGGATGGGGTTATGCTTGCAGCAATGCTGGGCGGCGAAAGCCTGCATGAATTGCGTGCAAGCTGGCTACAGGCAGAAACGGCGGTGATCGGCGGCGCATCGCCGCGCGTTGCCCCGTTTTGTGATATTCGCGATGCAGGCGGATTATTGCAGCGCGCAGGTTTCACCCTGCCCGTTGTCGACACCGACCGGCTCACGGTTCGATACGCCAATGCACTTGAACTTGTGCGGGATCTGAAGGCGCACGGGCTGGCAAACATTTTAACCGAGCGCCATCGCTCGCTGGTGACACCCAATCTCATGGCAACCGCCTGCGCGCATTACGATCAGAATTTTGCAGACCCGGACAACCGCGTTCGCGCTACATTCCAGTTGCTCTACCTGACCGGCTGGTCACCGCACGAAAGCCAGCCCAAACCGTTACGGCCAGGCTCGGCCAAAGCCCGGCTGGCAGACGCCCTGAAAGTGGATGAGAAAAAGCTGCCGCGAGACTAGACGGGGATGAGGCCGAATTGAAAATCCGCGAAACCACATCCAGCGACCTGGCGCATGTTCTGGTGCTCTATCCGCAGGCTTTTCCTGAAGAAGAGTTGAGACCTGTCGTCTCGGCCCTTCTCGAGTTGGGGCAGGGAGTTCTGTCGCTGGCAGGGTTTCAGGAAGATGCACTGGTCGCGCATGTTCTGTTCACCACTTGCTGGACTGACGGGCGAGATCGTCCCGGCGCCCTTCTTGGGCCGCTTGGCGTGTTACCATCGTATCAGCGGAAGGGTGTGGGCTCATCGCTGGTCCGCACCGGTCTCGAACAACTGAAAAAGAACGGGGTCAAACAAGTCTTCGTCCTCGGCGATCCCGGCTATTACCGGTGTTTCGGTTTTTCACCCGAACGGCAGGTGCTGTCTCCCTACCCCCTTCCTGCACAATGGGCCGATGCCTGGCAATCGACGACGCTTGCGGCACGCGCACCTCTGGCAGCAGGAACACTGACCCTGCCGGAACCGTGGATGCAACCGGCCCTGTGGAGCCCCTGACTCCGATCAGATCAATCGCCCGACCTTGACAGAACGGTTGTCCACCGGACCAGTCTCAGTGACGCCGACCGGGCCAAAGCGCTATCCATCAATCGGAAATTCGAACACTTGCTGTCGCAAATCCTGGCGAGGACAGTCCCGCTGCCGTGATAACGGAGATGGTCGCAGGTCAAACCGCTGCGGGCAATCAGCAGGACAAGGTCTGACAGGGCGGTCCATTGTACCACCTCGAACTCGACCTCAAAGGACAAGCCGCAATGCGGAAACGATGCCCGCGCTTCAAAGATGCGGTCAACTGGTATGCCGGATGTGGCGGACAGCTCGGGAGCAAGAACATTCATCGCGTTTCCTCCGCCTGACAGGCGTATTGAAGATGAAGAAAACGGGATGTTCTCTTCGCTTTAGCTGCATTTGTTTGGCGCCCGCAAGCTGATGCTCAAATCGGCGCTCTCAATTAATGACTGAGTACATCCTTTCCGCTATCGAGTCCAGCGGACTCTGTCCGGTCCTTTCGCTAAACCAGTCAGTGCAATGCCCCCGATATGCCGCACGTGACCTGTACGGCCAATGTGGACGCGACAAGTGCGCTATCACAAACTGCCCAGCGTTCCGCCGATCACTGCCAGCGTAGCGATAATGGCTGCTGCCATGCCAAGCGCCAGAACCGTGTAATCACGCATGATCGGACGTCGGTCGGCCTGCGCCGGTGGCATTTTTGAATTGTACATCTGACTTACTTCCCCGTTACTCATTTTACACACCACATTTGCCCGCCTTGTCTGACGGATCGATTGTGTTGGAACGTAAACGGTGAAAGCTGCCGCTGCCCTGTCAGAGCAGATCTATCAGATGAGCAATCAGCGGCTCATCTGCCGGCGGCATCGGAAACTCGCGCAATTTAACCGGTCTGACCCAGCGGATATTGCTGTGTTCGCGCCTTTCAACCTCGCCATTCCACCTGCGGCATGCATATACCGGCATTAACAGGTGGAAATCCTCATAGGCGTGGCTGGCAAACGTCACTGGTGCCAGACAGGCTTCCGTTACATCGATACCCAGCTCCTCCTTCAACTCACGTATCAACGCGGCTTCCGGCTGCTCTCCGGGTTCGACCTTGCCACCGGGAAACTCCCATAGTCCGGCAAGTGTCTTTCCCTGAGGGCGCTGGGCTATCAGAACTCTACCGTCCGGATCGACCAACGCGCAGGCAACGACGAGAACGAGCTTCTTTCCGTTCATGTCCGGGAACCACCTTGGCGTGTAAGAGTTAACAGGCTTGATCGAAGTTTATGAATTTGGCTGCTCGCAACAGCCTTTGTGCTGGCAGGGTTACCAAATTACAACCGGCATTTCAGCTTCGATACGATCCATTAATATCTATGTAGCCGTGCGTCAGGTCACAGGTCCACACCACCGCCCTGCCCGTGCCGATGCCCACGTCAACGGCGATATCGATCATGTCACCCTTCATGTGGGGGACCAGCCGGGCCTCGTCATAACCTGGATGCACACTGCCTTTCGAGGCGACTGTTATACCCCCAATGCGAATTTTCAGCTTGTCACGGTCTGCTGCTTCGCCTGACTTGCCCACCGCCATGACAATACGTCCCCAGTTGGCGTCTTCACCCGCAATAGCCGTTTTGACCAGCGGTGAATTCGCAATGGCCAGTCCGATGCGCCGCGCGGCACCATCGTTTTCGGCCCCGGTTACGGACGTTGCTATGAACTTGCTCGCCCCTTCGCCGTCACGAACCGTCTGATGCGCCAGATCCTGCAACACTTTGTCGAGCGCCCTTCTGAAGGACTTCAATGCGGCATCATCTATTGTGCGGATGCCTTTGGGGGCGACGCCCGACCTACCCGTTGCACACAGCAAGAGCGTATCCGATGTGGAGGTGTCTCCATCAACGGTTATGGAATTGAAACTGCGATCAGCAGCATCTGACAGCAACTTCTGCATCAATCCGCGCGGCATGCCTGCATCGGTAAAAACAAAGGCCAGCATTGTCGCCATGTCCGGCGCTATCATGCCGGAGCCTTTGGCAATGCCGTTAATGGTTACTGTCTTGCCGCCCAGCCTCGCCGTGGCGGTTGAAAGCTTGGGAAACGTGTCCGTGGTCATGATGGCACGGGCTGCCGGCATCCAGGCATCACCGCCGGCAGTTTCATACAGACCGGAAAGTCTGGAGGTGATCGGCAGCGGATCAAGCGGTTCACCGATTACACCGGTCGATGCCAGATAGACTTCCGATTTTTCACAGCCGATTAACGTGCTGACTTCATCAACCGTGGCATTGACGGTCCGCAAACCCCTGCTGCCGGTAAACGCGTTGGAGTTGCTGGCATTGACGACAATCGCGCGCACCTTGCCGGTTTTCAGATTGGCCCGGCACAGATCAACGGGTGCAGAGCAGGTTTTCGAGGTCGTCAGTACTCCCGCAACCGTTGATCCTCTGTCCAGCACACACAGCAACAGGTCGTCCCTGCCCTTGTATTTCACCCCCGTAGCGGCAGTCGCCAGCCGCACACCTTCAATCTGGGGCAATTCGGCAAAACTTTTCGGGGCAAGTGGTGATATCGGTAATGTCTTGGCCATGGCACGTAGTCCTGTGGTAGCCCTCTTCACGCTGTTTTTCAGGTCGCTCGGAAAAGGTGCAAGCATACCCTCGCCAGCACAGTTGCCCATCCCGACAGGTTTATCAATTCGTCAGTAACACCAGATCTCTGCAACAGCGACAGAAAAGATCAAGCCCGCAAAACCTTCATCGGCGCTGCGGGCTTGGGAATTGAATATCGGCAGTCGCATCAATTACTGTGCGTCACCCTTGTTGGATTTGCCACCGGTCGACTGCGGAACCGCCGTGCCGCCACTGTCAAGTGGAGCCACCTGGCCGGATGCTTGCAGCGCCTTGCGCTTTTTCTCCGCCTGTTCCTGCAGCCGTTTGAGATCCTCATCCAGAATTTCGATTTTACCCAACCCGCGCAGTTCCAGAACCTTGTCCTGAACAGCCTTCCGCAACAGCACCAGCCGTATCGGGTCCTTGACCTGATCATAAGGCTGGGCACCGCCGGCCTGAATATCTTCCAGCCTGATGATGTGCCATCCGAAATCGGTCTTGACCGGTTTGGAAACCTCGCCCTTATTCAGGGCAAAAACCGCCTTGGAAAACGCCGGCACCATTTCAGCTGCAGTGAAAAATCCCAGATCACCGCCGTAATCGCGCGATCCGTCCAGGGATACCTGCTTGGCGACTTCTTCAAACTTCTCGCCCTTTTCGAGACGGGCCATAACCTTGTTTGCATCTTCCTCGGAATTCACCAGAATATGGCGTGCACGCGCACGGTTCTCGGTGGTTACCTTCGAGGCCTCTTTCGCATAGGCGGCCTTGACGGCTTCTTCAGTAACCGATGTTGCAAGGTGGTCGGTAAAATAGGCATCGCGCAACGCCTTGGCCTGATAGTACTTAAGGCGACGCGTGTATTCTTCTGTGTCAATCGTTTTCGCCTTCACCGCTTCCTGAGCAAGCAGGTGACGTTCGATCAGATACTCGACAATAAATGCGAACCTGAAATTCGCCGGAACCTTCTCCAGCTGCGGTCTCAGATCATCCGACGCCAGAGCAACTTCCTTGGTAGTGATATTGTAGCCGTTGACCTTGGCGATCACCTTGTCGGCACCCTGCGCTCCGGCAGACGTCGAACCCGCGACAAGTGCTGTAGCGACCAACGCAAAACCCAGCTTCAAGCAAAACATTCTCATAGTACCCAACCAACCTCTTGGACTGCCTGTTACATGCAATACATAAACAGGACTGTCATAATTCCAGATCAATTTTACATGATCATGAACGCTCAATGCTCGCCAATTCAGGCGACATTAAGCCAACTCAACATGATCACTTTGCATCTCCCGGACGGCAAACACCGCCAATGCGCTGCACAATGCTTACATTCGCCACGATATTCAAGGGTGCTGTCGACCTGCAGATTGTCTCACCAAATTTCGTTCAATCCGATATTTTCACCTTGAAACAGCCGCTTATCCGCACTATCTGCCGCCCATACAACCCCAGATGCCACTATGCATTGATGTTGCAATGCTACATTTTTCTTGCAGATGTTGCCTATTTGCCACACCTGTTGCGGCGTGCAGACAAGTTGATTAAACATTACGGCATGGTTCTAGGGCCTGTTGAGTACACTGAAAATATGGCCGGCCCGGTAGCCAAACCGGCGCTCCACGGTTTAACAAGACGCAATTCTAAGGACACCAAATGTTCGGACTGGGCTCTATAGCTTCCAAGGTTTTTGGCAGCTCAAATGACCGCAAGGTCAAAAAGTATCAAGCCCGCGTGGACGCAATCAACGCGCTTGAACCTGAGTTGGAAGCGCTCAGCGATGACGATATTCGCGCACGTACGGACATGTTCCGCAAGCAGTTCAGCGACGGAACGTCACTGGATGATTTGCTGGTCCCGGCATTTGCCACGGTCAGGGAAGCCTCCCGGCGGGCGCTCGGTTTGCGCCACTTTGACGTGCAGCTGGTTGGCGGCATGGTCTTGAATGACAATTCGATAGCCGAAATGAGAACCGGCGAAGGCAAGACGCTGGTGGCAACTCTGCCGGTATACCTCAATGCCATAACCGGAAAGGCCGTTCATGTCGTCACCGTAAATGACTATCTTGCTCAGCGTGATGCTGCATGGATGGGCAAGGTCTATGAATTCCTGGGTCTGAAGGTCGGCGTAATCGTGCATGGGCTGGAAGACGACGAGCGCCGGGAACAATATGCCTGCGATGTCACCTATGCGACCAACAACGAGCTGGGTTTCGATTATCTTCGCGACAATATGAAATACGCCGTCGAAGACATGGTGCAGCGCGGACATTATTACTCGATCGTCGACGAAGTCGACTCCATCCTCATTGACGAAGCCCGAACACCGTTGATTATTTCCGGTGCACTGGAAGACCGCTCGGACCTGTATACCGACATCGACGCCATCATCCCGCAACTGGTTGAGGATGACTTCGAAATTGATGAGAAAACCAAGTCAGTCACCCTGACGGAAGCGGGCAACGAACACATTGAGGAGTTGCTGCAGTCGTCCGGGCTGATGACCGAGGGCTCTCTCTACGATGTGGAAAATGTGGCCCTGGTCCACCACGTCAATCAGTCTCTTCGCGCCCACAAGGTTTTTGTCAAGGACCGCGATTACATCGTCAAGGACAATGAAGTCATCATCATTGACGAGTTCACCGGGCGGATGATGCCCGGCCGACGCTACTCCGAAGGTCAGCATCAGGCCATTGAAGCCAAGGAGAAGGTTACCATTCAACCGGAAAACCAGACTCTTGCTTCCATTACTTTCCAGAATTATTTCCGTCTCTACGAAAAGCTTGCCGGAATGACCGGCACAGCAGCTACTGAAGCAGACGAGTTTCTCGACATTTACAAGCTGGATGTCGTTGAGGTGCCGACCAACGTTGCGGTCATGCGTGTCGACGAAGATGACGAGGTATACCGTTCTGTCCGCGAAAAATTCGATGCAATCGTGGTGGCCGTAAAGGACGCCCGGGAGCGCGGGCAACCGGTTCTGGTCGGTACAACTTCAATCGACAAGTCTGAATACCTGGCTCAGCATCTCAAGCAACTGGGCATTGCCCACAATGTATTGAATGCCCGTTACCACGAACAGGAAGCCCAGATCATTTCACAGGCGGGCGTACCAGGTGCGGTAACCATCGCCACCAACATGGCTGGCCGCGGCACCGATATTCAACTGGGCGGCAACCCCGACATGCGAATCGCCAGTGAACTTGGCGACATGGCGGAAGGTAAAAAGCGCGAGGCTGCCGAAGCAAAAATTCATGCAGAGATTGCAGAACACAAGCAAAAGGCACTTGACGCCGGCGGGCTGTTTGTGATTGCGACCGAACGCCACGAAAGCCGCCGCATCGACAATCAGCTCAGAGGCCGGTCGGGTCGTCAGGGTGACCCGGGCCGGTCACGTTTCTACCTGTCTCTCGAAGACGACCTGATGCGCATATTCGGATCCGAACGCATGGATTCGATGCTGCAGAAGCTGGGCCTTGAAGAAGGCGAGGCGATTGTCCATCCATGGATCAACAAGGCGCTCGAAAAGGCCCAGCAGAAGGTTGAGGCGCGCAATTTTGACGCCCGCAAAAACATCCTTAAATTTGACGATGTGATGAACGATCAGCGTAAGGTCATTTTTGAACAGCGAATCGACATCATGAACGGCAATGAGATTGCCGGCACGGTTGATGACATGCGCCACGAAGTGGTGGAATCGACCGTGGCGGAATACATTCCGCCGAGCGCCTATCCGGAGCAATGGCGTTCAACCGAATTGCGCGAAAAACTGCGTGAGAATGTGGCAATTGATTTCCCGATCGAGGACTGGGCCGACGAAGAAGGTATTGCGGATGAGGAAATCCGCGAAAGGGTCATGGAAGCGGTCAACAGCCTGTATGCGGAGAAGCGCGAAAAGTATGGCGCTGAGCTCATGGAGTATATCGAAAAGGAAATTCTGTTGCGCTCGCTTGACCAGTTGTGGCGTGAACACATCATCACACTGGAGCACTTGCGCCAGGCTGTGGCACTTCGTGGTTACGGCCAGCGTGACCCGCTGAACGAATACAAGACAGAGGGATTTGCGCTGTTTGAACAGATGATCGTCCGGCTGCGCGCGCTCGTGACAGGCCAGCTCCTGAGAGTTGAGATCAGCCAGAACGGCGCGGACGACATGTTCCCGGACGATGAGGAACTGCCCGACATGTTTATTGAAGACTTCGATGAACATGGCAACGAGTTGCCGGCCGGCAGCCTGCAATCAGCAGCCATTTCACCTGCGCCGGATCAACCGGAAGGCTTCAACGTCGAAGACCCCGCGACCTGGGGACAGGTGGCGCGTAACCAGGCCTGCCCGTGCGGGTCTGGCAAAAAGTACAAGCACTGCCATGGAGCCTTTGCTTGAGAAAACGAACAGGCATAAGCAGAAGGCGCCTGATCTCAGGCGTATCTGCAAGTGCCTGCCTGTTCCTGAGCTCAGGTGCTGCTTCTGCCGCCAATTCTCCATCTCATCGCAGAAGGTTGCTGGCGGCAAACCCGAAACCGGTGCCGCCGTTTACCCCCATCCGGACACCTTCAACAGCCGAAACGCTGCAGGTTTTGATATCGATCAAGCAGCAGTCCTTGCAGGTCTTTTCAGGCCAACGTCAGATTGGCTTCAGCCCGATCTCCTCAGGCAAGCCCGGCAAGGAAACTCCGCACGGTATTTTTTCGGTGTTGCGGAAGCACAAGTTTCGCTGGTCGAACCTGTACGTACGTGAGCCGATGCCGTTTATGCAGCGGCTGACCTGGAGCGGTATCGCATTGCATGCCGGTGAGTTGCCGGGCTTCCCCGCTTCGCATGGTTGTGTGCGAATGCCGGATGAGTTTGCAAAACAGCTGTTTGACCTGGAAACCAGTGACCGGCACGTCATCATAGCCGATACGCCAGCAAAGCCGGTCAGCGTGGCACATGCCGGCCTGCTGAAGCCCGCGTCCGTGGTGGAGACCGGTAAATACGCAACGATAGACCCAAAACCACCTTTACGGGTTCTGCTAACCCGCCTGACCGGTCGCGAAAAAACCCTCAATGCGCAAAAAATCCTGAACAAGCTCGGGTTTGAAGCAGGAAAGCCGGACGGCTATGTGGGCCGCAGGACGTGGCGGGCCATTCACAATTTTCAGAAATCTGCCGGGCTGCCGCCAAACGGTGTATTGAACGATGTGACCTATCATGCGCTGCGCTCATCCAATGGCGCAGAAGACTATCCGGAGGGCCATCTTTACGTGCGGCAGGGCTATAAGCCCGTGTTTGACGTCGCCATACCGCTCAAGGACGCCGAACAACCACTCGGCACCCATCTGCTGACCTTCCCGGAAGAACATGGTGACCGTGACAAGCCGCAATGGCTGTCGGTCAGTCTCGAACATGAAATGTCCCAGGCCGGACTGGATGCGTTTTTGCGCTTTGCCATTCCTGACGATGTGCGCCATCGCATCGAATACCGCTTGGGCCCGCACTCCTCCATGGCCATATCCGACACCGGTCTCGGACCTGAAACCGGCAAGGGCACCGACTTCATCGTTGTGACCAAACACTACAGCTGACGCCGTGGTTGATTTAGTTGCTTGGCAAATATGTCACAGTTGCTAGGGTCAGGAACAATGACCAACGAGCAAATCATACTTTTCACTATCATGGGTGGCGTGCTCGGACTGCTGGTCTGGGGACGTATACGATACGACCTGGTGGCCTTTTCAGCACTGGCGCTCGCCGTCATTCTGGGAGTGGTGAACAAGGACGCTGCCTTTTCGGGTTTTGGCCACCCCGCCGTCATCATAATCGCCCTGGTGCTGATCGTGTCGCGGGCCCTGTCACAGTCCGGCGCAGTTGACCTGCTGACCCGCAACATCATTTCCGCCCAGCGCGGGATGAAGGCGCACATAACCATCATGGGACTGGTCGGCGGCGCGCTGTCTGCCTTCATGAACAATGTCGCGGCACTCGCCCTGTTGATGCCCGTGGACATGCAGGCTGCCGACAAGGCAAAAAGATCCCGTTCGGCAACTTTGATGCCATTGTCGTTCGCCACCATTCTGGGTGGCATGGTGACCCTGATCGGAACTCCGACCAACATTGTGATTGCCCAGTTTCGCGGCAGTGCAACATTCAATGGCGAACCGCTCGGCGACGCATACTCCATGTTTGATTTTGCACCTGTTGGTCTGGCGTGTGCTGCAGCAGGTCTGATTTACATCGCGTTTGTCGGCTGGCGCCTGATCCCGCAGGACAAGGCCAGATCCAGCTCGGCAGCCGATCTTGAAAACCTCGAAGGCTATGTAATGGAGGTTCAGGTTCCCGAAGGTTCCCCCGCGATCGATCAGAAAGTCAGCGGGTTGTCGCCAGTGGCAGAGGAAAATGATGTCTACATTCTCGGCCTGATCCGGCGCGGCGAGCGCATGCCGGGCTCTGCGCGGGGTGTTGAAATCCGCAAGGGTGATATTCTGGTTTTAGAGGCTGATCCTGAGAGTCTCGAACAATTTTCCAATGCCCTCAAGCTTTCGTACTCATCGTCATCACGCCACAATGGTGCTCTGACCGGCACACTGACCATGAATGAAGCCGTGGTGACTTCCGGATCCAGATTGGAGGGACGGTCGGCCCGCGACGTCAGGCTCTTGAACCGGCAGCAGACCATGTTGCTTGGAGTTGCCCGCCAGGGCCGCCCATTTCGCGACAGGGTCCGGCACCTGAAGCTGAAAGCAGGTGACGTCCTGCTCCTGATGGGAGACAAGGAAGCCATGCCGGACGTTGTGAGCTGGCTCGGCTGCCTGCCATTGGCTGAGCGCGGGTTGCAGGTCACCCAGCGGGAAAAGGCAGGATTTTCAATCGCAATATTCGCCATCGCCATCATAGCTGCAAGCCTCGGCCTGGTCTATCTGCCCGTCGCGCTGGCCGCTGTCGTAGCGATCTACGCACTGCTGAAAGTGGTCACCCTGTCGCAAATATACGACTCCATCGAATGGCCGGTGATTGTGCTGCTGGCATCACTGATACCGATCGGCGCAGCCATAGAAACGTCAGGCGGCACAGTACTGATAGCCAATGCAATTGTTGATGTAACCGGAGGCTGGCCGGCCTGGGCCGTGCTGCTGTTGCTCATGGCCGTTACCATGACCCTGTCAGACGTTCTGAACAATGTCGCGACAGTGTTGGTGGCGGCCCCTGTTGCGATAAAGATCGCCGAGCAATTGAACGTCAATCCCGATGCCATGCTGATGGGCGTCGCAGTATCGGCCAGTTGCGCGTTCCTGACGCCCATTGGTCATAAAAACAATACCATCATCATGGGCCCGGGCGGCTATCGTTTCGGTGATTACTGGCCAATGGGCCTGCCGCTGGAAATCCTGATCCTGGCAGTTTCGCTGCCAATGATCCTGATCGTCTGGCCGCTCTAAGAGAATTTCAACATCCGAGCACGTCATCCGGCCAAATTGCCGGGTCTGCGCGCGTGGCGTTACTGCCACTCACCGGCCCGCCATCCGCGAATAAGCTGCGGCGCCAGCGGATCGGCTGATGCTTGCTGCACCTCAAATTCCGGCGGCACGCTGATATTGTGCGGCAGGAACACATAACGTTGCTGTTTCACAGCAACGGTAGGCGGCTGCCGCATCAGCTCGAAATAGTCATAGCCTGCTTTCAGATCCCGCCAGTAAGGTTCATGCTGGTGCCCGGCATAGCGCAGCAGGTTCTGCTCGCTCATGCGAAACGGAAAGGCATGCACGGGAAACTCCTTCTGGCCATGCAAGAACGCCTCGCGGGCCAGTGAAAACAATTCCTTGATGTGATCGTCGGTAATCGCATAGCAACCGGCCGAACGGCACCCGCCATGCACCATCAGATGTGAGCCGGTCCGGCCCAGCGACTTGTCATAGGCGTTTGGGAATCCGATATTGAATGACAGATAGTATTCCGACTTCGGGTTCATCTGGCGTTGCGACACCATGTAGAAGCCTTCGGGAGCCTGCCGGTCACCTTCCTGGTACTTCGGTCCCAGCACACCGGAACGGCTGCAGATATCATAGGTGCGAAACAGCACAAATGGCCCGTAAGCCTGCTGCAGCCAGACTTCCATCTGGTTTTCTGCCTTGAACACCCGGACAAAGAGCGGCGCACCCACCTTCAGGTCCTGCCTTTGAAGGTCGGCCATGATCTTCGGCGACAATGGTTCAAGCGCCTTGTCCGTACTGCTGCAGGCAGACAACGCCGTCAGAGATGCCAGACCCGTTGCGCAGAATCCGCGCCGCGTCAGTTGCCAATCGATCGTCTTGTCGTTGTTCATTTTTTGACAAACCCAACTTTCGAAACCGTCCCCACAGTCTCAGTCCCTATTGTGATACAGAACACGCTAACGCTCAATTAATCACATAAGATTTGTTTGCCACCCTCACCCGGGGCACTTCACGGTTGTCTTCGAACTCATCGTATCCGCGTTTCAGCATAGACCAGAAACCGTGCCATTTGGAGCCTTTTTGCCGATCAAGTGCGGCCTGATGCATGCGGAAAGGAAAGGCATGTACCCGCACCGCCTGTTGACCATTGTTCAATGCCGCTTCAACCAGCCGGTAGACCACTTCCACCTGGTGATCGCGTACCGCATAACATCCAATCGACGAACAGCCGCCATGCACCATCAGGAACGACCCGGTCCGGCCAAGCGAGCGGTCATACCGGTTGGGGAATCCGAGATTGAATGAAAGATGATGCCGGCTGTTCGGGTTCAACCGGCTCTTTGTCACGGTATAAAAGCCCTCCGGTGACTGCCGGTCGCCTTCTTTCAGCTTTGGTCCAAGTTTTCCCGACCAGTTGCAGATTTCAATGGTCCGGTACAGCTCCCAGCCCTTTTGACCTTTCAGCCACAGCTCAAGCTCCGAACTTTGCTTGAAAATACGGATAAATACCGGCATGCCGGGCGTCAGTTGCCGCGCACTCAGTTCCGCCCAGGCCTGTTTCCTGAAATTTTCAATATGCGGCGAGAACATGCGTTGCCCGATACGGGTATTCTCACCAACACGATACAGTCCGTAACCTGTGGAGGCCATTATCGCGAGCACCAGAACAAGTTTGAAGAATCGCCGCATCTGTCCTCAAAGCATCAATGATTGTCAGCAGGCAACATCGCCGAGCAAAACGGCGAGTTTGCGGCGAAAATTTCCCTAGCTGCCAAGCGTGCGCCCGATGGCCAGGAATTTTTCGCGCCGCTGCTGGCGCACTTCATCCGCCGACATGTGCTTGAATGGCAGCAGAGCGGCCGCGACCGCCTTGCGGACCGATTGCATGGCCACATCACGGCCACGATGGGCACCGCCGACGGGTTCGGGCACGATTGTGTCGATCACACCCATCTCCTTCAGGTGAGCTGCTGTAATGCGCATAGCGGTGGCAGCTTCACTGGCACGCGCTGAATCATGCCACAGAATGGACGCAGCACCTTCCGGCGAGATGACCGAATAGATCGAGTGTTCCAGCATCAGCACCGAGTTCGCTGTTGCAATGGCAACAGCCCCGCCGGATCCGCCTTCCCCGATAATCGTCGAGATTATCGGCGTTCCAAGCCCCAGGCAACAATCCGTCGACCGTGCAATCGCTTCAGCCTGGCCCCTTTCTTCAGCACCAATCCCCGGATAGGCACCCGCAGTATCCACGAAAGTCAGAACCGGCAGTCCGAACCGCTGTGCCAAGTCCATCAACCTGACTGCCTTGCGGTACCCTTCCGGTCGTGCCATGCCGAAATTGTGCTTGAGGCGGGACTTTGTGTTAGCACCTTTTTCCTGACCGATAACCACAACCGGGTCGCCTTCAAATCGGCCCAACCCGCCAAGAACAGCTTCGTCTTCGGCAAACTTCCTGTCGCCCGCAAGCGGCGTGAACTCGGTGATCAGGGCATCCAGATAGTCTTGTGTGTGAGGACGGTCCGGGTGCCGTGCCACCTGGGTTTTCTGCCATGGTTCAAGATCAGCATACAGGTCAGCAAGCGATTTCGAAAGCTTGACCTCCAACTGCTTCACTTCGTCTGAAATTGATACCGAACCATCTTCGTCATTGATGGATTTCAATTCGGCGATCTTGCCAGTCAGTTCGGCAACGCGTGTTTCAAAATCAAGAAATGTCTGCATGTATCATACGACCGCGACTGCCGGATCCACAGTGCATGCCCTCGCCTGAACCCGATTGGAACTGCCCAGCAAACTGGCGTTATGACGCTGGTATGTCAACCTGCTAATTGCTTTGCACTTTCGGCAACTTAACGGTTGAGAGGGTGATGACTTTCTACCGTCTCACGCAGTTTTTCCGGCATTACATGGGTATATATCTGCGTCGTCGATATATCCGCATGGCCCAGCATCTGCTGCACGGACCTGAGATCTGCTCCGCCCTGCAGCAAATGACTGGCGAAAGCGTGGCGCACCACATGCGGAGATACCTTGCCGGCTTCAAGTCCGGCGTCCCTCGCCAATTGTTTCAGCAACAGGGCAAAGTGCTGGCGCGTCAGATGTCGTTGCCTGCCCGGCGACGCAAACAGGTATTGCGAAGGTGCAAGATAAACCTGGTTCATCTCCTGTTTCAGAACACCAACATATGCGTTGATGGCTGAGCGCGCAGCAGGTGAAAGCGGAACCAGTCGTTCCCGGCCGCCCTTGCCGCGCACTGAAATAAACCGGTCATCACTTAAAACCATGCCGATGGTCAGGCTGATGAGCTCCGATACCCGCAGTCCCGTGGCGTACAGAACCTCAATCAGGCAAACCATTCTCAGGGCCTTCAGCCGCGCCTTGCCGCGCGCGCGCAATGCCTGCTCACGCACTTCGTTCAACAGCTTCTCCGCCTGCCCGACACTCATTGTCTTTGGCAAATTGCGTGCTTTGCGAGGTGCCGCAACTCCACCTGCAGGATCGTCCGGCACGATACCTTCAGCAAACGCGAACTTGTGCAGTTGTCGTACGGCGGACAGTCTCCTCGCTATTGTGGATTTTGCCAGACCATCGGCCTGCAGTTCGCCCAGCCATGTCCGGATTTCTTCTGTACCGGCTGCTTCAAAAGCGCAGCCCCGCCTGTTCAGGAAGTCATGATAATTGTCCAGATCAAGCGCATAGGCTGAAAGAGTGTTTCCCGCTGCGCCACGCTCTGCGCTCATCATCTCCAGAAACAGGGCTATGACCCTGCCTCCATCGGCTGGCGTTTCCGGATCGTTGCGTCTGTCAGTTGTCAAAGACACCATTTGAAAGCTGCTTTACCACTTCTTTCTGCTCTGGCGGAAAATTGGCAAGTCCCCAAGCCACAGCGTACCCGGCACCAGCCAAGCACATTACGATTAACAGAAAGCGAAGACTGTCAGGCATGGCAGCTACTGAATTCCTTGAAACACCGCATGATTTGTGCCCACGGCACCCTTGCAATGTGCAACAATTCCGGCCAAATCGCAAAGTGTTTGAGCGCCGACCCCGACATCGACCGGTTGGCAGGTTATACCAGATCTCGGTAGCAGCGTCCCATTTCATGGGATCAATATGGTTTTTGATTGAACCAATCAAAACCCATTAAACTGATCGATTCAAAAGTGCTGGAGCGACTTTATGGGTTCGGATGAACCCACGTCGGCCCGCAACCCCGACAGGGATGTGTACCGTCCCATTGGCTGATTTTAACTGAACGCTGCATGTTCTATGGCATCGGAGGTGATTTTCTCCTAAAACCAGGAAACCACAACGTAATTCAGTTCATAATCTGGGGCCCTGACCCCGGATTTCAATCCTGACCAGAGTTCAGATACCAGTGACCGAAACCAGCGATTCCAATGACGATATTGCCACAATCTTGTCGCGCCTCAATGACCGCTCCATTGTGCTGATCGGCTTGATGGGAGCCGGCAAGACAACCATTGGACGGCGCTTGGCAAAAAAGCTGAAAATGCCGTTCGCCGATGCCGACACGGAAATTGAGAAAGCGGCCGGCAAAACGGTTCCGGAAATTTTCGACGAACATGGCGAGCAATACTTCCGCGACGGCGAACGCAGGGTCATCGACCGGCTGCTGAATGAACATCCCCGCATACTGGCGACCGGCGGTGGTGCATACATGAACGCAGACACCCGGACAGCCATTGCAAGAAATGCTGTTTCCGTGTGGCTCAAGGCAGATTTTGACCTGCTGATGAAAAGGGTTCGCAGACGCTCAAACAGACCATTGTTGAAAACCGACGATCCGGAAGCCGTCATGCACAAACTGATCGAGGAACGTTATCCGGTCTATAGCGAAGCAAATGTTATTGTCGAGAGTGAGGATGTGCCGCACGATCAGATAGTTGTAGCCTGCATGGAGAGCCTGGCGCGTCATTTACGTCGCGAAGAAACGATAAGCCCATGAAATCGACCAACCAGGAAACAGCTGACACGATCCGGGCAGAGATCAATGTCGCGCTGGGTGAACGCAGTTACGATATTGTTATTTCCGACGGATTGCTGACCCATGCCGGGCGTACGATCGCAACGCTTCTGGCGCGTCCGGTAACCGCAATCGTCACGGATGAAAACGTTGCCCGTCACCATTTGAAGACATTAACAGACAGCCTCACTGAAGCAGGCATCCGCCATTCGTCCATTATTCTTCCCGCCGGGGAAGCCACCAAGAGCTACACTCATCTCGCACGGGTTTGCGATGATATCATCGCTGCCGGCATAGAGCGCAACGACCGGATAATTGCCCTGGGCGGCGGGGTAATCGGTGACCTTGCCGGTTTTGCAGCGGCAATTGTCCGCCGCGGCATCGGCTTCATCCAGATACCGACTTCCCTGCTGGCACAGGTCGACAGCTCCGTGGGTGGCAAGACGGGTATCAATTCCAGCCACGGCAAGAACCTTGTGGGTGCATTCCACCAGCCGGTTGCGGTGCTGGCTGATATTGGCGTGCTGAACACCCTGCCGGCCCGTGAACTGGCGGCAGGTTATGCTGAAGTTGCAAAGTATGGCCTGCTGGGTGATGCAGGTTTTTTCAACTGGCTGGAAGAAAATGCACCAAGAATTTTCGCAGGCGACCCGCAAGCCCGCATCCAGGCAATTCGCACATCCTGCCAGGCCAAGGCAGATATTGTCGCACGCGATGAACGCGAAGCCGGAGATCGCGCACTGTTGAACCTGGGCCATACGTTTGGTCATGCGCTGGAAAGCGCCACAGGATATTCCGACACGCTCCTGCACGGTGAAGGCGTCGCCATTGGCATGGCGCAGGCCTTCCGGTTTTCCGAACAGTTGCGCATCTGTACGCCGGGCGCTGCTGCGCGCATGGAAAAACATCTGCAGTCGGTCGGTCTGCCGACAGATGTGTCCGGCATCAGAAAACATCTTCCTGAGGCTCGCCAGCTGGTGGATATCATGCGTCAGGACAAAAAGGCCGAAGCCGGTCGCATTAACTTTGTCATGGTAAAAGATATCGGCAATGCCTACATCGACAAGACAATAGAAGAGGACGGCCTGATCGAATTTCTTGAGGCCGAGTTGAAATTGCAATGACGTTTGCACTGGGAATCATGGCCGGAGCAGTACTTGGACTGATCGTTTTGTCTGCGTTTTTCTCAGGGTCGGAAACCGCACTTACCACTGCTTCGCGCCCGAGCCTTCATGAATTGCAGAAACGCGGCGACAAGCGCGCCGGCACCGTGCTGGACCTGAAAGGCCAGCCCGAACGCCTGATCGGCGGCATTCTGCTGGGCAATAACCTGGTCAATATTCTGGCTTCCGCGCTGGCGACAACGGTGTTCCTGGAGTTGTTTGGCGAAAGTGGCGTCATATGGGCAACCCTGATCATGACTGCACTGGTGCTTGTGTTCGGCGAGGTGCTGCCGAAAACCTATGCCATTGTCTATCCGGAACGGTTCTCGCTGGCTGTCAGTTCGGTCATCTCGCTGTTTGTCAGGGTTTTTGGCCCGATCGTGATCGGTGTCGAGGTAATCGTGAAAAACGTGTTGTCGCTTGCAGGTGTTGATCTGGCCAACACCGGCAATATCCTTTCACCACAGGAAGAGATTCGCGGCGCCATTGATCTGCATCACATGGAAGGTGCCGTCGTCAAACACGACCGGGACATGCTTGGCGGTGTTCTGGATCTGTCCGAACTGGAACTGTCGGATTTGATGGTTCATCGCACAAAGATGTTTTCCATCGATGTCGACATGCCGAACGACGACATCATAGCGGAACTGCTGAAATCAGGGTTTTCCCGTGCACCTGTATGGCAGGACATTCCGGACAACATCATAGGTGTGCTGCATGCCAAGGATGTTCTGGCTGCGTTGCAAGGTCACAAGGGCGACGCATCGAAACTTGATATAAAGGCGATATGCTCGAAAGCCTGGTTTGTGCCCGACACCACAACCGTAAATGACCAGCTTTCTGCATTCCTGCGACGCAAATCGCACTTTGCACTGGTCGTGGATGAATACGGCGAGGTGATGGGCCTTGTCACGCTGGAAGATATTCTGGAAGAGATCGTTGGGGAGATTGCCGACGAGCATGACGTGATCAGCGCTGACATTTCACGCGAAGCCTCAGGCTCCATGGTGGTCAACGGATCTTTGCAAATACGCGATCTGAACCGCGCCAATGACTGGCAACTGCCGGATGAAGAAGCCAACACCGTGGCCGGCCTGGTGATCCACGAAGCCCAGATGATTCCGGAAAAGGGCCAGGCTTTTACATTTCACGGGTTTCGATTCGAGGTCGCCGGAAAAAAGCGCAACCAGATCACCCGCATGCGCATTACGCCTTTGAAACCTGCCGGCTGATAGCAACCCAAAAGAATTACGAAGCCGGCGTGCTTGCGGAAATCGCCAGGGCGTGCACCGGACCGTCCAGTTCTTCTGCCAGCACTTCATTCACCATCCGGTGCCGCTGGACCAGTGACTTGCCCTGAAACGCCTCAGACTGAACCTTGACCCGAAAATGGGTCTCTCCCTCGGGCCGCGCGCCGGAGTGACCGGCGTGAAGATGTGATTCGTCGATTACCTCCAGCGAGTGCGGCGTAAACGCCTTTGTCAGTTTTTCAGTAATTGTCTGCCCAACCTGGCCCAGCTGCATGGCTTGGTGTTCCTTTTTTCGGCACAAAATGCGACACCTAGGTTCACATTGATGACTTGATCCTGTTTTATGGGCTAAGTGAATTCCAAATGTCCACAACAATGGGTTATACTGTCACGCTGCTTCGGCAGGCATGACAACTCACGCACGACAAAACCAGGCGACAGATGAAACTGAATTCGAAATACTTTGACGGAATCCGCATAAAGCCGAAGGGCGGCAAGGCGGAACCTGAGACATTCACTTGCGAATGGCCAGATTGCGAAGCCGTGGGCAATCACAGAGCGCCCAAGGGGCGCAATGCGGAAGGCGAATACTTCAGATTCTGCGTGAATCATGTGAAGGCATACAACAAGTCCTACAATTATTTTGACGGCATGGCCGACAATGACATCGGCGCCTGGATCAAGGCGTCGCAGACGGGTCATCGCCCAACCTGGAAACTGGGTGACAGCTCATGGGCCGAAAACAAACGCGCTCGCGCTACAAAGTCCGGCTCGGCAAAAACCAGGCAAAGCGGCTATCGCCACGATAGCGACGTCAATGATCCGCATTCGATTTTTGAAGAAGCCGTCGGCACCCAGCGCGCAGCGACGTCACGGCGCCGGGTCGGCAATGCCGAACGTAAGGCGCTCGACACGCTGGGACTTGATCCTGGAGTAACCGCAGACGAAATCAAGGCGCAGTACAAACTGCTGGTCAAACGGTTTCACCCGGACGCGAACGGCGGCAGCCGGGAGACCGAAGACAGGCTTCGCGACATCATCTCGGCCTACAATTACCTCCGGGACGCAGGTGTGTGCTGAATTGCAGCAATAGTGACCCTTGCTAGGGTTGCATTTCTCGGACTAAAACCTCTTAGCTGATGACCCTTGAGCCCCGGTTTTCCATGTGCGAAGACCGGGTGTTGATTTCCCGGAGACCGCTTTCCAATGAACGCAAATACAAAGATCGAAGCACCAGGCATGCCTGACACGACCATTCCGGTCCGCAAGTTCTTCGACATTGATACAGATCTGAAAGTCCCGGCCTATTCTCAAGGCAATGAATATGTCCCGGAAATTGATACCGATTACCTGTTCAACCCGGAAACCACTCTGGCGATTCTTGCCGGATTTGCCCACAATCGCAGGGTCATGGTGTCCGGCTACCACGGTACCGGCAAATCAACCCATATCGAACAGGTTGCAGCCCGGCTCAACTGGCCATTGGTGCGTATCAATCTCGACAGCCACATTTCGCGTATCGACCTGGTTGGCAAGGACGCCATCGTCATCAAGGACGGCAAGCAGATTACCGAATTTCGCGAAGGTATTCTGCCATGGGCCTACCAGAACAACGTTGCACTGGTATTTGACGAATACGATGCAGGCCGCCCCGATGTTATGTTCGTCATTCAGCGTGTGCTGGAAAGTTCCGGTCGTTTGACACTGCTTGATCAGGCACGTGTGCTGAAGCCGCACCCGGCATTCCGCCTGTTTGCAACAGCAAACACCGTTGGCCTCGGCGATACGACCGGGCTTTATCACGGCACCCAGCAGATCAACCAGGCCCAGATGGACCGTTGGTCAATCATCGTGCAGTTGAATTACCTCAGCCACGAGCAGGAATGCGGCATCGTGCTTTCCAAGAACAAACCGTTCAATGACGCTGCCGGCAAGAAGGTTGTGTCAAACATGGTGCGTCTGGCCGACCTCACCCGCAACGCCTTCATGGTTGGCGATCTTTCCACGGTCATGAGCCCGCGCACCGTCATCACATGGGCAGAAAATGCGACCATATTCGGCGATGTGGGCATGGCATTCCGGATGACGTTCCTGAACAAGTGCGATGAACTGGAGCGCGCCCTGGTGGCGGAGTTTTACCAGCGCTGTTTTGGAGAAGAGTTGCCCGAATCATCCGCTGTCCTGGCTGTGACCTGAAACAGCGAACAAAAAAGAACCACCAAAAGAACCAATGGCAAACGATCGTGACGCACCGGCAGAAGACTTCAAGCGCGCTCTAACGCTCGCGATGAAGACGCTTGCCCAGGAACCCGAGCTCACCTGTTCCTTTGGTGCCGAACATCCCGGTATTACCGACAAACGCGCGCGACTGCCACAGGTGACCCGCGACGCAACAACAGCCGACCTCGCTGTTACCCGCGGCCTGTCCGACGCAATGGCCATGCGTCTTGCCAACCATTCTACCAGCATCCATGCACGCTATCTGCCGCAGGGCCAGCAGGCGCGAACTGTCTACGAGGCAATAGAGCAGGCGCGCGTAGAGGCCCTGGGCGCGCGCGCCATGCCGGGGATGGCGACAAACCTGAACGCCATGCTGGACAAGCGGTTCGACGAGATGGTCACCGGCCCACTGCACAAACGCGAAGATGCGCCACTTGAAGAGGCGCTTGCCCTGATGGTTCGCGAACGCCTCACCGGGCAGGCTCCGCCGGAAGCGGCAGCAAGGCTGGTTGATTTGTGGCGGCCCTGGATTGAAGAAAAAGCCAGCGAGAAACTCGATAGTCTGGATGATTTCATCCATGATCAGACGGCTTTCTCGCGCCTGTCGAGGGATTTGCTGGCACGCCTGGAAATGTCTGACGAACTGGGTGACGACCCGGACGATGCAGAAGACAATGACGACGACAGCGATGACGATGCCGAAGGTGAACAGGAGCAGACGGAAACCGGCCAGGAAGACGCAGAAACATCTGCATCTGACGACATGGAACAGGGCGAAGCCGACCAGGACGAAACCATGGAAGACGCCATGGAGATGGACGGGTCGGAGGACCTGGACGATATGCAGGGTGAAGAAGAGCCCGACGGCGACCAGCCATGGCGCCCCGAATTGCCGTTTGCCTCGATGTCCAACGACAGGTTTTATCAGGTTTACACCAATCAGTTTGACGAAACTGTCGAAGCTGACGAGCTTTGCGATCCTGAAGAACTGACCCGGCTGCGCAATTATCTGGACAAGCAGCTTGCAAGCCTTCAGGGCGTGGTGGCCCGACTTGCAAACCGCATGCAACGCCGGTTGATGGCGCAACAGAACCGCTCCTGGGACTTTGACCTGGAAGAAGGTATTCTGGATGCCGCACGGCTGTACCGGGTGGTGATTGATCCGATGCATGCCCTGTCATTCAAGGTCGAGCAGGACACCAAGTTCCGTGACACGGTTGTAACGCTGCTGCTGGACAATTCCGGCTCCATGCGCGGCAGGCCCATTACTGTCGCTGCCACCTGTGCCGATATTCTGGCCCGCACGCTGGAGCGGTGCGGGGTTAAGGTTGAAATTCTTGGCTTTACAACCCGCGCCTGGAAAGGCGGTCAGGCACGCGAGAAATGGCTGTCTGACGGCAAGCCCGCCATGCCGGGCAGGCTGAACGATTTGCGCCACATCATCTACAAGTCCGCCGACCAGCCTTGGCGGCGTGCCCGCCGAAATCTCGGCCTGATGATGCGCGAAGGCCTGCTGAAGGAAAACATTGACGGTGAAGCGCTGATCTGGGCGCACAACAGGCTGTTGGCACGACCCGAACAACGTCGCATCATGATGGTGATCTCTGACGGCGCGCCGGTGGATGATTCAACCCTGTCGGTCAATTCCGGCAACTACCTGGAAAAGCACCTGCGCCAGGTAATCGCCGATATCGAGAACCGCTCGCCGGTCGAACTGATTGCCATCGGTATCGGACATGACGTAACGCGTTATTACCAGCGCGCCGTCACCATCGTCGATGCCGAGGAACTGGGTGGTGCAATGACCGAGAAGCTTGCCGAATTGTTTGAGGAACGTCCGGCGGTTCAACCGGCAAGCCGGGGCAACCCCGCCATGCGCAAGGCCGGCTGATCTTGGTGAGGCAGAAAACCGTGAAACAGGTCAGTCGGCTGGTTGCGGGTTGTTTGAGTATCTTTTTGGTCATTGACGGTCACGATGCCGTCGCCGCTGATCACTCGATTTCACTGACAACAACCGAAAGAAGCTTCACCCGGTTTGGCATCGGCAACATAAACTCAGATCTTACCTTTCTGGGCGGGCTGACGCTGACCAGCAACAATGACGGCTTCGGGGGGTTTTCCGGCCTGGAGGTATCGCGCGACGGCAAGCGATTTGTCAGTGTCAGTGACGGCGGAAACTGGATGACCGGGCGCTTTGTGTATAGGAACGGCCGCCTGGCGGGCATCTCCGATGCACGCCTTGCACCGATTTTGGACCGCAAGGGAAGAGCGCTCGCTCGCGGTTCCCGCGCGGACGCCGAAGCCGTGGCAGCCTGGAGTTCCAAAGGCCTTGACGGCAAACTGCTTGTCGGTTTTGAGCGCAAGCAGCGCATTGAGCAATTCAATTTAGGGAAATATGGCTTTGCGGCGAAACCACGGCGTATCAAAAGCCCCAAGGGCCTGTCCCAGGGCCAGTATAACGGTGAAGTCGAGGCACTGGGCCGGTTTACGGAAGGACCGCTGAAAGGCCGGCTCATAGCGATTTCAGAGCGCAATCAGACCAAAGGCGGCCGCCTCCGGGGTTGGTTGTGGCGCAAGGGAAATAGCCACGAATTCCACATACCGCGCCATGAAGACTATCTGATTACCGGGCTTGCAATCTTGCCGGGCGGAAAAGAGATCATTACGGTTGAACGCAGTTTTACACCACCTGTCCTGGTGGGCATGGCCTTGCGCAGGTTCTCGGTGGACGAGTTTCAAAAAACCGATACCGGACCCGGAAAACTTCTGTTCTCCGGCAAGCTGACCACATTCCAGATCGACAATATGGAAGGAATTGCCGCTCATCAGGACGAGCGCGGTACGGTTATTACCCTGATTTCAGACGATAATTTCAACCACTCCGTTCAATCTACAGTGATGTTCCAATTCCGTCTGAATTGACGATACTTGCTGTTCCGGCTGGTTTTGCCCGACCGCTGCAATCTTCATTAAGATGCGATCGTGCCGGTATCTTTGCCGTCGATGCTCACTGCGTTCTTTCTCGCCCAGTAACGCTCCACACCTTCTGGTCCCATCTCCTCGTAAAACGGCAGCAGCTCCTCAGGTCCGCGCTGGCCCTGATAGGTCATCACCGGAACACCTGTGCCGCAGGATGTCTGCACAAGATCAATGGTCATGTCGAATATCTGGCGGCTGCCCGCCATTACCGGAAACAGTTTTGCAAGCTCTTCCCAGTCATCATCGCGTGGATACTGAGTACGTGCCTGGCCATATGTCCTCAAAATCAGCGCATCGCCGTCAAATGCACAGAACATCAGGGTCATGCGGTTGACTTCCCGCAAATGGGCAGCCGTTTCATTGCCGCTGCCGGACAGGCTCAGCCAGACAATACAGTTGGGCCCCAGCACCCGCAAGCAATCCAGTCCTTTCGGAGAGACATTGATACCAGATCTCAGTAACAGCGGCCTATTTCATGGGATCATAGCGGTTCACTCGGGTAGGCGCAGTGCGCAGCGCGATGCGGTGCATCGGACAAGCAATGCAACGCACCCGATGGACCGCTATGACCCACCCGAAGGGCCGGGCGCTTTTTCCCGCCAGCTACGTTGCGCGCCACTTGTGGTACGCGTACCACGGCGCGACGCGCGCCTTGCCGGCGGAAAAAATCGCTTCGGTGAAATGGGTCGCTGTTACTGAGATCTGGTATAACCCGGCCGTCAGACGCCGCTGTTGCCACAAAAAACAACGGCTGACGCTCAATGAACTTGATAAAACCGCCGGTAAGTTTCTTGCCTGTAGCCATGATGCATACCCTCTTGCTTGACGGCCTGACAATGTCACAAGTCTACTGACAACTACCTGTCAGCAGAGTTTCAGATTTCAATTCCACCATCGTACTTGTCGAGGAATTCTTCAACTTCCAGCCCGGCCATGTCGTCTACGGCATCCGCAAGCCGGTCATGGCTCCAGTTCCACCATTGCAGCCGCAGCAATCGTTTCGCGACATCGGGTTCAAACCTCCAGCGTACAAACCGTGCCGGTGTTCCTGCGACAATGGCGTAGGGCTCGACATTGCGTGTCACCACAGCACCTGCACCAACGACTGCACCTGTGCCTATCTCAACGCCGGGCAGCACAATGGCGCCATGACCCACCCAGACATCGTGACCCAGCACAACCCGGCCTTCCTGCATGCGTTTCTCGCGAAATTGGTGATCCAGTTTCTTGCCGACAAAGTATTCGTTGGCCCGATAGGTAAATTTGTGCTGGCTGACCCGGTGAACCGGATGATTGAGGGCATTGAGACGCACATCGGCCGCTATGGCGCAAAACTTGCCGGTCTGTGTATAAATCAGTTCGCAATGGCGTTCGGCATAGGAGTAATCCCCCAGCGTGGATGAGCGCATGAGGACACGTTCCTTGACCTCACAGAACCGTCCGAGCTTGCAATCATGCAGTGATGCCGACGTGTGGATGACAGGTTCACCGTCGCGGCTGGCGCCGGGCGAATGCCGTTTCGGTTCGTTTCCGGTTTTCCCGTTCATTGCCGATACCAACCATAAAAAAGACCGCCCCCGTCAGGAGCGGTCTGAATAGTGTATCAGGTAAACGGCTAAAGGCGAATGCCGTCAGCTCACGCAGCAGCGGTTGCCAGCTTTTTTTCGACCTGGCGTTTCACCCGCCTGGCCGACAGTGACAAGTCCGTGTCGCGGGCCTTGAGCAGGTATGCATCAAGACCGCCGCGATGTTCCACCGAACGCAATGCCGCGGCCGATACCTTGAACGCAAAATCCCGGCCAAGGCTTTCGCTCATCAGGTGCACCTGGCACAGATTGGGCAAAAAGCGGCGGCGGGATTTATTGTTGGCGTGGCTGACATTGTTACCTGCCAGAACACCCTTGCCGGTCAATTCACAACGACGGGCCATGATAATTACTCCAGTTTGTTCGGGTCGTCCGGTTGCCGTGCATGCCACATTTCGAGGCGAACCTGTGTGCAGGACCTGAAAAGCTCCATAAACACAAAGTCCGGCGCCAGCGGGCCGGATCAAATTCATCGCGTGTCTATAGGCAAGCCTGCATCACCCGTCAAGCCCGGTATTGCCGCATCACATCATGTAAAACATTCACCGGCGGACAATCCGGTCACAATTCCGCTTCATAACATTGTGAACTGCGCCGGAGCAGTCATATTGCCGGCACAAACCGGCGCTAGCAGCAAGGGCGGTTATTGCCTGTTCATCACCGGTTCAGCCATAATCACGCAAACACTATATCCGAAACACAGATCAGGGGCACAACAGCCACAATGAAGACGGCCTTCATCAACACAGCCACAGCGATGACGCTCGCTGCCACCGCATTTGCATCTGCGCTTGCTGCAACACCGGACGCGGCATCGGCTGCAGACAAGCTTGACGTTCGATATGATCTCTTTACCCGTGGCATCCGGGCATTCGCGCTCAACTATTCGGTAGACATTGAGCCGAACTCTTTCAACGCATCCGCAACGCTGCGGCCCAAGGGTCTGGCTTCCCTGTTCATAGACCTGAAGATGGACATGAAATCTTCCGGCACCGTCTCACCCGACGGTGCCCAGTCCGGCGTATTCAACATGAACGTCAAGGAAAAGGGCCGTGACGGCAAGTACACCGTCAATTTCGATGGATTGATACCGGTCTCCAGCAAGCGCGATCCAGCCGTCAAGGGTAACAAAAGGGCAAAGATCGACGCCGCAGCCGCCAAAGGTGCCCGCGACACACTTGCCTCGATCCTGAACCTGTCTTTATCGCCGCAAGAAAATCCGTGCAATGCCAAATACCGTGTCTATAACGGCAAGGAAGTGTTTCAGCTGGCGCTGCGCAAAATCAAGAACGATGTGTTCAGCAAGAAGGATGGCGGGGTGTATCGCGGTCCTGCCATAGTGTGCAGCATGACCTATTCCACTCTCGCTGGCCTGTCAGCCAGGACCGAAGCAAAATACCGCAAGACACCACCGGTCTTCAGAGTGTGGTTTGCGCCGGTCCGCTCACCGGTGCTGGGGAGAGATATCAACGTGCTGGTTGCTGCCACCGGCAAGATCAAGGGCAAGGATTTTGTGGCATATGCCAATCGCGCTACATTGTCCGGCCGCCCGCTGAACACACAATCCCTGGCAAAGAGATAGCCGATTTTCGATGCTGCTTGTGCCTGACCATTACCGTAACCACTAGATGTAGGGGGTGAACACAACATGAATCTGGACTGATTCATGATTCGGTCATGACATGTTCCTGTTAGAATCCTCAATCGCAGCACGACAGCACCACCAACAGGAACTGACTTCAACATACCGGCAACCACTATGTGTTGGACCACATACATGTCTCAATTCTCATGATATGTAAGTCGAGGGGAACCGACGATTGACCCTGCTTCGATTGACATAATTCTTCACTCACCTTTCCCGGATCCCCGATAGAGCACACATGGACGCCCGCAGAAACGTCACCGCCCTTCTCGGGCCAACCAACACCGGCAAGACCCATCACGCCGTTGAGCGAATGCTGGCTCATCCCAGCGGCATGATCGGCCTGCCGCTGCGCCTGCTGGCACGCGAAGTTTATGACCGGGTTGTCGCCAGCGCCGGTCAGATGTCTGTCGCGCTGGTTACTGGCGAGGAAAAGCAGATCCCGCCTTCGCCGCGATACTGGGTGTGTACTGTTGAAGCCATGCCAAACGACATTCCGGTGTCATTCATGGCCATAGACGAAATCCAGCTCGCTGCGGATACCGAACGCGGTCATGTTTTCACCGACCGGCTGTTGCATGCGCGCGGACTGAACGAAACCCTGCTGCTCGGGGCAGCGACCATCCAGCCGATGCTGGAGAAACTGCTGAAAGGCGTGAACTATGTCTCCCGCCCAAGGTTTTCCAAGCTCACCTTCGCCGGTCAGAAAAAGATAACCCGTCTGCCCAAACGCACCGCCATCGTCGGGTTTTCCGCCGGCATGGTGTATTCCGTCGCAGAGTTGATACGCCGTCAGAAGGGCGGAGCCGCGGTGGTTCTGGGTGCATTGAGCCCGCGCACTCGCAATGCACAGGTGGCACTGTATCAGTCAGGTGACGTGGATCATATCGTAGCTACCGATGCCATCGGCATGGGACTGAACATGGATGTCGACCATGTGGCATTCGCCGCGACACGAAAATTCGACGGCTTTCAGTTTCGCAATCTGACTGCCGCGGAAATGGGTCAGATTGCCGGCCGGGCCGGCCGCTACATGAATGATGGAACGTTCGGTCTGACCGCCGACGCCGTCAGCATGGATGCAGAAACCATCGAACAGCTGGAAAATCACCGCTTTGAACCGCTGCGGGTTCTGCAATGGCGCAACCGGAACCTGAATTTTACTTCGGTGGACCGCCTTCTGGGCTCGCTGAACGCCCTGCCCGGCCGCGAAGGCCTGACCCGCATCAGGCCTGGCGCGGACGTTGAAACACTGTCCCTCGTTGCGCGCGATCCCGGGATAATCGACCGCGCAACGGGGAAAGACAATGTCGAGTTGTTGTGGGAGACCTGCCAGTTGCCGGACTATCGCAACATCACCGGCGGCGAACATGCCAACCTTGTTGGTGCCATTTTCAGATACGTTGCTGACACCGGCCGCATCGACACACAATGGTTTGCCCGGCAGCTGGCGTATTGCGACAATACCAATGGCGATATAGATACCTTGTCAAATCGCATTGCCCATGTGCGGACCTGGACCTTCGTTGCCAACCGTCTGGACTGGCTGGATGACCCGGGCCACTGGCAGGAACTCACCCGGGCAATGGAAGACAGATTATCGGATGCCTTGCATGAAAGGCTGACCCAGCGGTTTATCGACCGGCGCACGAGCGTCCTGATGAAGCGGCTGCGTGAAAGGGAAGAGTTGATGTCGAGTGTCGATCAAGAAGGTGCCGTGCTGGTGGAAGGCGAGTATGCCGGCCGCATTGAAGGCCTGCGGTTCATTGCCGAACCTGCCAGCGGTGAACACTCCAAGGTGCTGATTGCCGCTGCCTTGCAGACGGTGGCCGAAACACTGGTCGGGCGGGCGCAGTCTCTGGTCGCCGCACCGGACCCGGATTTAAGTGTTGATGCAGCCGGAAACATTATCTGGAAATCACATGCGGTCGGCCGTCTGACGGGCAGTGAAAATCTGTTGAAGCCGCGCGTGGAAACGCTGGCTGACGAACAATTGTCCGGACCGGACCGCGATGCAGTTCAGTTGCGCCTGTCCAAATTTGTGTCCCGCCACATAGCAGGCCTGTTGGCGCCTCTGGTTTCACTTGGTGAAGCAGAAGAACTGACCGGGATTGCCCGCGGCGTCGCTTTTCAGATCATTGAGGCGCTTGGCGTATTGCCGCGAGACAGGGTCGCCAGCGAGGTCAAATCGCTTGATCAGGACGAACGCGCCTTGTTGCGCAAGCACGGCGTGCGGTTCGGCGCTTTTCATATCTTTGTGCCGACCATACTGAAACCCGCGCCGACCTCGCTGCGGTTACTGTTGTGGGCGCTGCATGATGCCGACAAACGGGGCCTGGACGCGTCTGGGTTGCCGGAATTCATGCCGCAACAGGGATTGACGTCGGTTCCGTTCGACAGGTCGACACCACGCGGGTTTTATCAGGTTGTGGGATTTCGGGTGTGCGGCGAGCGAGCCGTGCGCGTCGACATGCTGGAAAGACTGGGCGACATGATCCGCACCCGCGTGTTCTGGCGGGCTCAACGCGAAGGCGAAGAACGCCCCGACGGTTCCGTGGACGGAGGCGGGTTCACGGTTGTCCCGGACATGATGTCCCTGGTGGGGTGTTCAGGTGATGAGTTTTCATCAATTCTGAAATCGCTCGGCTTTTCTGCACAAAAGCGCAAAGCGCCTGAAAAACCGCAACCGGAGCAAACTCCGGTTGACGTTTCCGCAGAGCAACCTGCCGACGCACCTTCCGAAACAGCCCCGGCAGAGACGGCTCCTGAAACAGCCGTTGCAGACGCTTCCGGTCAGGTTGAGCCGACCGAGACACCGGCCGAAGCACCGGCCCGGGGCGAACCTTCAGATACTGCGGCAGCAGCTCCTGTGCCTGACCCGGTGGCCGCCGCGACTGAAACCGATGCATCTGAAACAGGCGCGACAGCAAATCCAGAACCGGCAGAACCTGAAATGATCGACGTCTGGTGGCCCAAGGACACAGGCCCGTTCCGCCAGCACCGGCAGCAGCCGGCCAACCGGCCAAAAGGCGCCAGGGGCAATACCGGCAAGCCGGATCGCAGCCGCTACAAGAAGGGTTCCGATCCCAAAAAGTCTTCAGGTCCGCGCAAGCCGCCGCATCGCAAGGAAAAGCCGATCGATCCAAACAGCCCGTTTGCCGTACTGGGCCAACTGAAGCAGGGGCTGACCAAGAAGTAGCATGCCGGACGTAACCGACAGGGCAGTTCAACGGGCCGATCAGTGGTTGTGGTTTGCCCGGTTCGTCAAGACCCGCGCCCTCGCCCAACGTCTGATTGTCAAAGGCAAGGTCCGGGTCAACCGCAGCAAGATCACCAAGCCGGCGCATACCGTGTCACCCGGCGATATCGTCAGCTTCATGGCACATGATCACATAAAAGTGGTCGAGGTGCTGGCCATCGGCACCCGCAGGGGCCCCGCTGCAGAAGCTCGACTGCTGTATTCCGAGATAAATCTGGATCCGGACACATCGTCAGGACCAGCCAGTCCGTCACGCTATGCCTGATCTGCACATAAGTGAGCTTGACGGCTCGCCAAGAAAATGCAAGTTCAGCGGCAATTCCCTCACAAAGACAACTATCGAAATTTTGAGAGCCTGCACATGACCTATATTGTCATCGAGAACTGCATCAAGTGCAAATACATGGACTGCGTGGAGGTCTGTCCGGTGGACTGTTTCTACGAAGGCGAAAATATGCTCGTCATCCATCCGGACGAATGCATTGACTGCGGCGTGTGCGAACCCGAATGCCCTGCAGAGGCTATCAAGCCGGACACCGAACCAAATCTCGACAAGTGGCTTGAAATCAACACCAGGTTTGCCGACATCTGGCCCAACATCACGCAAAGCCGCGACCAGCCTGCCGACGCCGAAAAGCACGATGGCGAAGAGGGTAAATTCGAGAAGTACTTCTCCGAGGAACCCGGCGAGGGCGATTGAGGCGATTGCAGCCAAGCTGCCTTGCCCAAAACCTTACGTTAAGGCGCGTTAACCATTTCTTTACACTTTCGCTGGATTCGAAGAAATCCGGCAATTGGATGGTAGAGAGAGGCTTTAACAAGAGGTAAATTTGTGTTATAAGCCTTGGTAATGACATGAAATAAACAGCAAAGCATTGATGCCCGGGTCCGAAAGGCTCGGAATTTTTTTCGCCTGATCCAGTATTGAAACGAAAGACAGCAATTCAATCAGACCTGACATGCCCGAACATGAGGCGTAATGCGGGTAAAACCTGAAACTGCATATCTAACCGTATCAAGATAAACTGGCCATCAGATCGCACCCCTCCACCAGCAAGGGTGGTTATGCCTTCCGGGCAGGAAGGTGAACCTGGTTGACGCCTGACGGCAACAGGCAGGATGCGGCGAAATGGGTTTTGCTGAACGACAGGTTGAACAGGCGAGTTACAAGGGAAAAACAATGGCTACTGAAAAAAAGACGGCTTCACGCAAGCTCAAGTACAAGATTGGTGAGTTTGTGGTGTACCCGGCCCATGGCGTTGGCAGGATCGTGGCTCTTGAAGAGCAGGAAATTGCCGGAGCCAAGCTCGAATTGTTCGTGATCGATTTCGAAAAGGACAAGATGCGTCTGCGTGTACCGCTCAACAAGTGCGACAGCGTCGGCATGCGCAAGCTGTCGGACAAGAACATGGCCGAAGATGCCATGAAAGTCTTGACCGGCAAGGCCCGTGTCAAGCGCACCATGTGGTCGCGCCGCGCCCAGGAATATGAAGCCAAGATCAACTCCGGCGATCTGATTTCGGTGGCTGAGGTCGTCCGCGACCTGTACCGCTCCGACCGTCAGCCGGAACAGTCCTACTCCGAGCGTCAGCTGTATGAATCGGCTCTTGACCGCATGGCCCGTGAAATTGCCTGCGTGAAGAAGCTGGATGATGCAGGCGCAGTCAGTGAAATTGAAGCCGTGCTGGAAAAGTCTTCGCATCGCGGTGAAAAGGCTGCTGCTGCTGGCGCGGAAGAAAAAGCCGCGTAAAAACAGCTGCAGGACTGTTCAGACCCGATCAAACGTCTGCAAGCAGTCTGGCTTAGCGAATTTCGCACCCCCGCCCGAGGCCGCCTCCGGCGGGGTGTTTTTGATAGCCTATGGCCGATTTCAGGTTTGAGTAGGTCGCCCAAAAGGCGTTATAAGGCAAATCACGCGTCAGCAATGGTCCCGTAGCTCAGCTGGATAGAGCACCAGATTCCTAATCTGGGGGTCACAGGTTCGAATCCTGTCGGGATCACCATTAAATCAATACCTTAACAGAACCATGTTATCGTCAAATAAGAAAAGGTAGCATATAGGTAGCAAAATGTTTGACGCTTAAGAGTGATCAAATAAGTTGCCACCCGTCTTTATTGAGAGTCTTCCTTCGAGCTTTCTGGCACTTTCCAAATCTTCCTAGCTGATGCTAGCCTCAACTTGTCCCAAGGGAATTTGTCAAACCTGGGCATCTCGAGATGCTCCCAAATCGGGAGAAATCGAGATGAGGATCTTGTCAAAACGGCAATTGAAGGAGCTTGTTCTGTATTCACCACAACACGTCGCTCGTCTGGAGGCGGCAGGCCAATTCCCCAAGCGGGTACAGCTGGGCCCCAACAGAGTGGGATGGATTGAGGATGAAATACTGGAGTGGCTCAAACTGCGAATTGACCGTCGAGTCTGACCTGCACGACACTCCTGCATAGGAGCAGAGGCGGCTTGGGTGCACACCAGGTCGCCTCTTTCGTCAAGAGTTCGAGGCAGGTCCCCCATGCTAGAATTAGTTTATGATGAAAGACGAATTAACCGTGGACGATTATGCGCCGCCCCTGTCTGAGAGCGAGTTGGTTTGGGAGCCCGTGGCTCAAGCCCCTATCATCGCCACTTGGCCACGTATTGTGTCAGAGTTCGAGCAGCTCAAAACAATCGAGTGGTGATTGACAAACACGCGTACCGCGCATCAGAGCGCCACCTGAAGAGGCAACATCTTGTCGCGGAGTCCACGAACAGTATTCTTTCTCACGATTGCTGGTCACCTGGGTCAGTTGTTTGCTGCACTGCCTGAAATGGCGGAGATGGGCGGAATCCGGACTTTCGCGGCGGAAACAATGAATGTCCGCACTGTGAAAAGGCGCGACCAGTCACAGCATTTCATTGGTTACCGGGAAATTCGACCGCTCCGGTCTATGCTGTGCCCCTATCAACCGGCGGCGGAGCGGAAGATCCCCGTAGTATCAACTCCACTTCGACAGGATTGTGCGGTGACACAGTTTCACCGCTCAAGTTTCCAAGAATGTAAGCCGCTGCCGCTATCCCCATTTCTTCGGCTGGTACGTCGATTGTTGTCAGGGGTGGATTAGAGTGCATCGAGAACTCGAGATTGTCGAAGCCAACGATGGAGATATCATCCGGTACCTTGAAACCACGTGCATTGCACTCCACGAGCGCGCCGAGGGCTAGAACGTCATTGCCACAAACGATCGCGGTCGGTTCCGGATCATTACGCGACAGCAATAGAGCGCAAGCCTTGCGGCCATCGGATATGGAATAGGGACACTCAGCAATCATAGATTCTCGCAAATCAATTGAGTTGCGCAAAAGTTCCAATTTAATTCCTTTGAGACGCTCCATTGTTCGATCATTGTCTTCGGTCAACCCACTTATGACTCCAATGTTTCTATGACCGAGATGCACCAAGTGTTGCGTAAGTTTCGCCGCGGCGGCTGCATTGTCGAAACCGACTGTGGGATGCGGACTTCTGGGACTAGAGACATACGTGCATACGTGTGGCACATCGAACTGATCCAGTATGTCATTAAGTTTTGGTCGGTGAATGTCTCCGACGAGCATCAATGCTTCCGCGCCTCGTTCCAGAAGTAGCCTGGCTTCTTTCACCTCTGTATCAAGGTTGTAATCATAAGTCGCAATCAAGGTGGAGATCCCCGCTTCGGAGAACTTCGAGTGCGCTGCACCCACCATTCGAGCATATAACGCATAATCGAGTGTTGGTATCAGTACACCAACCATGTTTGAGCGCTGCGATCGCAAAGCTCGCGCAGCATAATTACGAACATAGCCAAGTTCCTGCAATGCGTTCTCGATGCGCGCGCGTTTCTCCAATGACACCTTTTCTGGATTATTGAGCACACGAGACACCGTCGCAGGCGCGCAGCCGGCGAGCCTTGCGACATCCGTCAATCGCACCCGAGAAGTGGATTCTTGCAATCGATTTCCAGCTTTCAATATCGTCATACTTATTTCTAAACCTATAAGTCTCACAATATCAGGTGTTTGCGTGGATGAATAGAAAGATGTTGACTCACAGGGTGAAATATTATGAAATCGATTTCATAATAATAATACGTGCTTCCGCAGAGAGGCAGTAGGGAGGTGCCTGCAATGCAAACTAGGCAGCATTCGGTTGTGCTCAATGCACTGCTGAATTTCGCAAAGTACGCAATTATTTCGATTTCCGTCGTGATGGTGATCGTCACGCTGGCGCAGGTCGTTTTCCGATATGTGATCGCGGCACCGCTTCCCTGGTCGGAAGAGTTGGCGCGTTATTGCTTTGTCTGGATCGTTTTTTTAGGGGGAGCGCTCGGATTGTCCCGCGGCATTCACTTGGGCGTCGATTTGTTCGTCAACACGTTGCCAGACCCGGTACGGCGAGGTCTTGATGCGCTGATCAACGCGCTGATCGCCGGTTTTGCAGCTACGGTAATTTACGCAAGCTACCCGGTCATCAACATGAACATGTTCCAACGTTCCCCTGCGCTTGGCGTGCAGATGTCCTGGATCTACATCGCCATACCGATCTCAATGGGCTTGATCTTCCTGATATGTGCCGAACGCATATTCAGATACCTCTTTTCCGGCCATGGGCAGAGGGACTGATCATCAATGCTTACAGTCCTCTTCCTGACATTCTTGGTCCTCCTGCTGATCAACATGCCGATCGCCTTTGCACTTGGCATCGCGGCAGCAACGACACTCTTGGTGGACGACACCTTGCCGATCAACAGCATCGTGACGCGGGCGTTTGTCGGTGTGGACTCCTTTACCCTTCTCGCCATTCCTTTCTTCATTATCGCCGGCGAACTGATGAATGCCTGCGGCATAACCGAACGCATCGTTGCCTTTGCACGGTCGCTGGTCGGTTTCATTCGCGGCGGCCTTGCGCATGTGTCGATCGTCTCAAGTATGTTTTTCGCCGGTATATCGGGATCGGCAACCGCCGATGCGTCCGCGCTCGGCTCGATGATCATTCCAGCGATGAAGAAGAACGGCTTTGATGCAGATTATGCCGTCGCGGTAAATGCCTCTTCCAGCGCCATAGGCCCGATCATCCCGCCGAGCATTATGATGGTCATTTACGGATCGATTGCAAATGTCTCGATCGCACAGCTCTTTCTGGGCGGTTTTGTCCCGGGGCTGGTTATGGGCCTGGGGCTGATGGGCGTGGCCTATTACATCGCCAAGAAGCGCAACTACCCCGCACCGCCCCGCAGCGAGCTGCCGCCGATTCTTGCTTCGTTGAGAGACGCTGGCTGGGCGCTGGCGATGCCAGCGATCATTTTGGGCGGGATCTTCTCCGGCGTCTTCACTGCGACCGAAGCCGGGGTTGTAGCTGTCGCCTACGCTGCCCTTGTCGGCACCTTCGTCTACAAGACACTCACCTTCAAACTGGTCGCCGAGCTTCTGATCAATGCCGCGGTCACCACCGCAGCTGCGATGTTCCTGATTGCCATGGCCACATCCTTTGCCTGGCTGCTGGCCTGGGCAGGATTTGGTGCGGCCGTACTTGAAGTCCTTGGCGGCATTTCAAGCGATCCCACAATCGCGCTTCTGCTGATAGTCCTGTTCATCTTGATTCTCGGACTATTCATCGAAGGTATTCCGATCCTGATCATTTTCACGCCAGTGCTGCTGCCGGTCATACTGGGTCTGGGTATAGATCCTGTGTTCTTTGGCGTGATCATGGTCATGTCTGTGGTTATCGGATCGGTTACGCCGCCGGTCGGTATCCTGACCTATATCTCATGCTCCATTGGCGGCATCACGATATCGCAAGCGATGCGGGGGCTGCTGCCGTTCTGCGCGGTGCTGATCGCAGTCCTTCTGATCTGCGCGATCTTCCCCGCAATCATCATGACAATACCGAACCTCTTCGGGAACTGACGAATCCACCAAAAGGAAACCCGCCGTGGCCATTTCACGTGAAGAACTGAAACAACGGACCGAGAATTTACGTCACCGAATGGTGTCGGAAGGCTATGACGCTCTCATCATCTATTCTGACGAATACCGGTCCGGGCATTCCAGCTACGTCACCAACTACAAACCGATCAATGTGATCGAAGAGTCACCCCAGCTTGTTCTTATCGTTGGTGACAAAGAGCCGGTTGTCTTTCTTGGACGGTTAAATGCCTATGCGGCCAAAGACATGTGTTGGATCGAAGATGTGCGTGGCATTCACCGCCCCTATTCCGATTTCCCACAGGTCTTCTCGCCAATTGTCGGGCGTGCCAGCAAGATCGCTCTGATTGGAAAGAACATTCTTCCGTTCGAGATCTACGAACAGCTCATTAGTGCCGTCCCAGAGGCCGTGATCGAGTCGCGCGACGATATCATGCTCGATTTGCGCAAGATCAAGTCCGAAGCGGAGATTGCGTTGATGGAGCAAGCCGCTGAAGTCAACGATACTGTGCTTAAGCAGGCCGCAAAGGCGGTCAAGGTTGGCATGACAGAGATCCAGGTTGCCGGACTGGCAGAATCCATCGCGCGCCAGATGAATGCCGACATTGGATCGGCGACTGTGGTTATGTCCGGGCCAAATACGAACTACCCCGCCTGGCGCGCGACTGAACGCAAGATTGAGTCGGGCGAGTTCGTCATGCTGGATTTCAACCCCGCCATTGGTCACTACTGCAATGATGGCGGCATCACAATCTTGACGCCAGGCGCAGATCCCGAGCAGGAGCGCGCCCTCGTCGTCGGTCACCGCGCATTGAAGAAGGTGATCCCGACCATACGGGCTGGCATCACCGCACGCTCCATCTTCGACACACTACTGGAAGAACTCGAGCCCCATGGCTTCGCGGAGAACTTTACGCCCTTTGCAAAGGGTCTTCGCGGGGTGGGACACGCTGTGGGCCTTGATGTTGTCGAACCACCAAACCTCAGCTCGGACAGCGATTTCGAGCTCGAGGCGGGCATGACGATGGCGGTGAAGCTTGATCTTCACAACCTACCTGGCGGCGGGTACCGGATTGAAGTTGTAGTCGCTGTTACCGAAGACGGCGTAAGGCCGCTAAACAAGCTTGTTCTATCGGAACCGGATGATTTTGCAGTGCAGCGCTAGGGTTTGCCGGCACGACGCAAACGCGCGTCGCGCCAAAATGAAAGCCGGCCCATGGCCGGAAAACACATCGATCTATCGGTCTCTAAAGGGAGGAATACAACGATGAATAAAAGATCACTGTTGAAGGGTTTGGGAGCGGCGGCATTCTTGTCGATGGCGGCAACGCTTAGCCCTGTGCTTGCCGCTGACACAACGATCCGCGTGGCTTCAGTCACCGGGCCGTCACACCACCACAATATTTCGTTGCAGTGGTTCGCCGAACAGGTGGCCGCGCGCAACGTCGGACTTAAAATCGAAGTTCTCGACGGCGGCCAGCTTGGCGGTGAGCGTGACTATATTGAAGGCATGATGCTGGGCAGCATTCAGATGGCACAGGTTTCGACTGCGCCGGTTAGTGGTTTCGTGCCTGAGTTTGATCTGTTCAGCCTGCCCTACCTGATCCGCGATACCGACCACTTCAAAGCGGTTGTCTCCGGGCCCGTCGGTTCAAAGTTTAACGAGTTGGCCGAGGCGCGTGGCATCAAGATCCTGGCCTGGTTCGACAACGGTTATCGCAATGTCTTCAACAAGGTGCGTCCGATCGTCAAGCCTGAGGACTTGGACGGCCTGAAAATACGCGTGATGGAAAGTCCGCTCATGGTGAACACCGTCAACGCGATGGGTGGTTCGGCGACGCCGATGTCCTACAGCGAGCTTTACACTGCACTCGAGCAGGGCGTTCTTGATGGCGGCGAGAATGCGCCAGGTAACGTGCTGAACGACCGGTTTTACGAGGTGACGAGCTATCTCTCGATGACACAGCATTTCCGTCCACCAGGTATCGTGTCCATCGGCATGGGCACTTGGAAAGGACTGTCTGAAGAACAACAGAAAGTGCTCGTGGAGGAAGGCGCACGGCTCCAAGACTACGAAATCGAGCTGACCGCCAAGGTCGGTGAAAAGGCACTGGAAGAGCTGAAGTCCAAAGGCATGAAGGTCAACGATGCGGACGTCGATGCATTCCGTGCCAGAATGGGTCCGGTCTATGAAGACTTCAAGACCAAGCATGGTGCGGAGCTTCTCGAAGCGGTGCAGAACACCTCTTCCTGATCAAACCAACAAGCGCGGGCGGTGAGAAGCCGCCCGCGTTCTTCATGACAGCCGGTATTGAACCTGCGATCCTACCCACTGCATTTTAAGGAAATGGCACATGCTGCAAAGACTGCTGATCACTGGTGCCAATGGGAGTCTGGGCTCCATCTGTCGGCAACGGCTTGGTCATCTCGCCAAAACTATCAGGCTCAGTGCCAGGCGAGACCTCGGCGATGCGGGCCCGAATGAAGAAATCGTTTATTGTGACCTCAGTGACAAGGCCGCTGTTCAAGCCATGGTTGAAGGTTGCGACGGTGTCGTCCACATGGGAGGACAGGCAGTCGAAGGAAGCTGGGAAAAAGTCAGGGCCGCTAACATTGACGGCATGTTCAACCTCTATGAAGGAGCCAGAAAGTCCTCAGTCCAGCCGCGTATTTTCTTTGCATCTTCGCATCACACCACGGGGTTTCACGAGCAAACGACACGTATCGATCCCAGCAGGAGTCCAACGCGTCCAGATGGACTTTACGGCGTATCAAAGGTGTTTGGTGAGGCGCTCGCCAGAATGTACTTCGACAAGTTCGGAATTGAGACTGCCTGTGTTCGGATCGGCTCTTGCTTCCCCGAACCGCCAAGCCATCGCATGATATCTTCCTGGCTCAGTGCTGATGATATGATTTCACTGATCGAACGCATCTTCATGGTGCCGAGGTTGGGGTGCCCGATTATCTACGGCGTGTCGGACAACGCATCGACATGGTGGGACAACAGTAGTGTCGCCTATCTCGGCTGGCGTCCTAAAGACAGTTCAGAGCAGTTTCGCGCCAAGCTCGATGCTGAGCAGACTCCGCCAAAGCGCGACGAGCCGGACGCCGTTTATCAAGGCGGCCTTTTCTGCACAGACGGTATTCACGAGGACTGATCTGGAGAACTAGCGGGCCGTACAAGTGCGGTCGTCAGATAGTCGAGGCAATGACAATGCGCGCGAACAGATTGCGAGAGATTTGGGCTTCCGGTGGTGCTGCCGTGAATGGCTGGCTGGCGGTGCCAAACGGGTTTTCGGCTGAGACTATGGCCCATCAGGGTTGGGATTCATTGACGGTCGATACTCAACACGGCGTAGTTGATTACCAGGCTGCTGTATCAATGCTCACCGCAATATCGTCAACATCAACTGTGCCAGTGGCCCGTGTCCCCTGGCTTGATCCATCGCACCTGATGAAAATCCTCGACGCGGGAGCATACGGGGTGATCTGTCCAATGGTCAATTCGCGCGAGGACGCTGAGAAGCTGGTTGACTACACACGATACCCGCCGCTCGGAACCCGAAGCTTCGGCCCGATCCGCGGGCTGCTTTATGGTGGTTCTGACTATCCCGAGCAGGCAAATGACACTGTCGTGATCTTTGCGATGATCGAGACGCGCGCAGGTTTGGACAACCTCGAAGACATTCTTGGAACCCCGGGACTGGATGCCGTCTATGTGGGTCCGTCTGACCTGTCGTTGGCACTTGGCTGTCGACCGACCTTCGACGACGTCGATCCCCCGGTCGCCGACGCGATTGCGTCGATCGTCGCCATGGCTAAGAAACATGGAAAGATTGCCGGCATCCATAATGGCACGCCCGAGGCTGCACTGAAGCGGATCGAGATGGGGTATCAATTTGTCACGGTATCTTCCGATGCTCGCCTGATGGCTTCCGGGTCTCAGCAGATATTGTCCGTGATGCGAGCAGGTGTGCCTGAGCCGGATCAGGTCTCATACTGAACGCGGAATAGAGGAGAAGTTAATGAGCAAGGTCGGATTCATTGGGCTGGTTCGCGCACTGGAACTGATGTCGAGTTGTGAGGTGTCATGAAACAGATCTTGTGCAGGGCTGTCATTCCTTACCGCGATGTTTCTTGCAGTAACGGCCGCTTCAACTGCCAACGGTGGCGATTGGTTGGAAGGGAGAGCACGTGAAGATAGAGGCTGTTCATACCCATCTGCTCGAACACAAGCTGGACACGGCATTTGAGAGCGCGAGTATGCGCTTTGACCGGCGCCAGCACATCCTGGTTGAAATTGTTTGCGACGATGGCACGACCGGTTGGGGGGAATGTCTTGGCCCGGCACTACTGAATGATGCCGTAGTCGAGGCTTATGCTGATCGGCTGATCGGCCGCGACCCACTTGCCACAGAAGTCCTCTGGCAAGACTTGTACAACTTGTTCCGCGACCAAGGACAGCGAGGTCTTGCAATTACCGGTTTGTCAGGCATCGATGTTGCGCTTTGGGACATCAAAGGCAAGCATTTTGACGTTCCCGTTTCTGTATTGCTGGGTGGCAGGGCGCGGGAACGAGTTCAAGCCTATGCAACCGGGTCCTTTCGTCGAGATGGTGTCAATCGCATCGCTGACAATGCCGAGGAATGTGCCGGGCACGCTGCTGCGGGTTTTCATGCGGTCAAGATCAAGATCGGCTTTGACCCGACAGAAGATCTGAAAGTGATTGAGGCGGTGCGCAAGGCAATCGGTTCGGCAACGCGACTCATGATCGACGCAAACCACGGCTACGATGTCTGCGAGGCCGTTGCGGTCGGCAATGCGGCTGCGCAATACGCAATCGACTGGTTCGAGGAACCGGTCATACCCGAACAGCTTGGCGCCTATCGCGCAGTACGGGACGGACAACCGATCCCCATCGCCGGCGGTGAAACTTGGCACGGCCGTTTCGGATTCAAGGAACCCCTTGAAACGCGCCTTATCGATATCGCACAGCCTGATCTGTGCGGCACCGGCGGTTTCACCGAGATGCGGCGCATCGCCGACATGGCATCCCTGCACGGTGTCCGGCTTGTTCCACACGTTTGGGGTACCGGTGTCCAGATTGCCGCCAGCTTGCAATTCATGGCTGCACAGCTTCCCGATCCGCCACGCAACAATTCGATTGATCCGATTCTTGAGTTCGACCGCACCCACAATCCATTCCGCCAGGCGATCCTGAAATCGCCTATCGAGCATGAAGACGGATGGGTCACAATTCCCGATGGGCCTGGGCTGGGCATTGAGATTGACCGCGAAGCTTTGGCCGAGTTTGCACCGAGGCCTGATTAGCCGCCGTTTTGCGGAAGCTAACCTTGCTGCCGCAAAAACGGTTGCTTCAAGAGACTATTTTTTCTGACAAGTGTACGTCGGCTCTCAGGCGGGAACTTGTGAGAAGTTGGCGCAAGCGGAAGTTGGTTGGTTATATATTCAACGACCGCAAAGGGCCGTAAGCGCCAGCGTCTACCCCGCACCGACAAGGTACAATTTTCACCCATACAAATAACCACAATTCCATGGGGATAC
>JAHEFB010000025.1 GCA_024640405.1 Alphaproteobacteria bacterium
AAACAGCCGTTCCTGACCTTGCGCTTGTCGCCCCATCATTGTCCGTCTCCGCCGCTGATTGCGTCATAGACACGGAATCACTGTTCGCAGTTCAATTCAATGGGAGTTTTGCAACAGTATCGGCACATTTCGGACTCTACGCCCTTCCGAGTAAAATGTCCGTTGTTGGGAGTGAAACGGACATTCTACAAAGGCATGCCAAACGGCGGCAAAGGGCCGGATATGACGCTGCCGCTTGTCCGTTATCAAGTACTTTAGTCACGATTGCAGGCTGGGGCCTGCTGTCCGCCAGGGGATCCACTTTCATCTTATTTCCGCGTCCCCACCGCCCGATGCGGCAGGTCATGCGACCGATACCCGCTCAACTTGTCGAACCCTGATGCCCAATGCGCCATGACCACCGCATCGCCCCTGTCAGGAGACCGGCCAATGCGCTTTTTCAACTCCTGCTTGTCCTCAATCTGGATCTTCGCACCCGGCGCCACCTTGTAGGCTGGAGCACACAGGTCGCTTTTCAGTTCCGCATCGCGCGGCAAGGCGATCTGGCCGCCATATGCCGGGTCCAGCGCCTCGCGCAACGCCCACCAGGCAGCGGCCCGCAGGTTGAGAAAACCAAGGGTGCCGGACTTGTCCCTGCCCGGACCTGCCGCAGCCCCGTTGAACTGGGTTGGCGACAGGGTCTGCTTCAAATGATCATAGGTTGACCCGCCATAGCCACCGCCCATGTCGAGCACCACTTCCGCGCCGTCACGAAGCTGCATGAAAATCAAGCCGGCCACGCTGGGCCCGTCATGAGTATCGACCCCCTTGTAGGTTTTCAGTTTCGCAAACCAGCCGCCGTGGCGTGCCGCCAGCACTGTCATGTCGCTGCCACCCTGGGCAATAGCGACACCAAGCGCCGTCATGGCGGATGACCCGCCCGCCTCATGCCAGCGGTCCATGGCCGCTTCCACCCAGCTTTGCGGGATCACCTGGAATGGTTCGTCGCGCTGGCCGATGGAAAAATCGCCTTCCATCATGGCTTCGCGCATGCCGGACGGCAAAGCCGCCAGAATGGAGGCATAGCCGCTTTCTTCGAGATCCGGATTGTCGGCCAACTCTGCTGGAATGAAGGTGCGGGACTTCGGCAGCACCGGCTTGCCCTTCTTGTCGAGCAGGGTTTCTCCATCAATTTCAACCGGTCCTGGCCCCGCCACTTCGCAGTCTTCACCCTTGATGGTGGTGAACCAGCGCAGTTCGCCGGGTAAGGCCGGGTTGGGATGATCCGGCATCAGCCACGGTGCCCAGCGGCGGTTGATCCACATGCCCTCCGGTGTCACCGGCGGGTTGGATGCAGCCACCACCCTCACCCTCTGGCCTTTGAGCGTCGAGCGGGCCCAGGCAATGATGAACGTGTATTGCGCCTCCAGAAAATTGGCCAATTCGTCAAAGCCAATGAAGTCCTTCGGCGTTCCCTGATACTTGGCGCGGTCATTTAGATGCTGGCAGCCGCCCAGCATGATCAGGCCGGGCTTGGGAACATGCAGCCGCCAAATCCGCTTCTGACTGTTGTACCCATCGCGGTTGCCCAGGATTTCTTCCATGCGCTGTTCCAGGCCTTCAACCTCCTTGTCCAGCCGCCGCAGAACCAGACTTTTGCGATGCGCCGTCAGCGCCAGGCCGAGCAGCAGGTCAGTCTTGCCGCCGCCTGCTTCGCCTCCGTAGAGCAATTCATCGGCCTCGCAGTAATAGGCTTCAGTCTGGGGACCGGGGTTGGGTATCCAGGCCATGTTCCTGGTACGCTGCATGACCTCGCGCCGCACCAATTTGAATTCTTCCGGATCAGCCGCCTTGATGCGCGCCAGCAGTTCATCGAGCAGGCCTGTCATATGGATTCGGGCCCCTGGTCTCTCGCCGCCTTGTCGAGCACATATGCAATGCGACGCGCGACTTCGCGGTCTGATACCTCTATCTCGTCCGTTTCGGCTTCTGCGGCTGTTGCAAGGCCAGCGTCGCCAGCGTCCTTGTCGGTCCATCTGGCAATGGTTTTCATCCAGAAAATCTGGGCACTCACGGTGCCGTCCACGGCATTGCGGTACAGGCTGCCGGCAACGGCGGCGTTGGCAATATCGCTGCCATTGTCCAGTTCGTCGGCAAAGTGCCTGTAGAGGGTCGGTTTCGAAATGCCGAAGTGCTCGGCAATCTTGTCGCGTGCGATGCCGCACACCACAAGCATCATGACCTTGAGCCGGTCGCTTTCCGATGGCCTGAATGCCGGCATCGCAATGCCTCAAGACTTGTCAATCTGTTCGTCCCTGCCATGCATCATGAAGGTGTTCCGGCAGTACCCAGCACAATCTCGACACCTGCCTCGGCATCACCGGATGTTCCGGTAGCAAGAATGCGCCGGATGCGCACCGGCTCCCAGCCATTGTAGCCCGGCAAAAACGTCAACGGGACAGCACTATCGTCACCGTCCATCCACACAGACAGCACCACTGCGGATCCGCTCGATGGAACAGTGACCCGCACCGCAGATGCCGTTCTGGGCAGGTCGGCAGAGTCGGATTTGTGGGTACCGGCTACATAGATGTAGCCATCTTTTATGATCATGGATTGTTTCCTTTTTGGTTGGTCGAACAGCTTTCTTCGCTGCGCTCAGGCCGTTCTTGTTTGGTGGTCGAACAGCTTTCTTCGCTGCGCTCAGGCCGTTCTTGTTTGGTGGCCGAACAGCTTTCTTCGCTGCGCTCAGGCCGTTCTTGTTTGGTGGCCGAACAGCTTTCTTCGCTGCGCTCAGGCCGTTCTTGTTTGGTGGTCGAACAGCTTTCTTCGCTGCGCTCAGGCCGTTCTCCGGCCCCGAACAACCGTATTGATGAGTGCCAATCCGAAGCACGCAGTGCTGAGGCAAGGCCGACTGGCCGTCGCACGCAGTACGCCCCAGCGGAGCGCAGCCGCAAGGCTGCTGGCGTGAGCGGAATAAACCAATCCCCAGCACGCAGTGCTGAGGCAAGGCCGACTGGCCGTCGCACGCAGTGCGCCCCAGCGGAGCGCAGCCGCAAGGCTGCTGGCGTGAGCGGAATAAACCAATCCCCAGCACGCAGTGCTGAGGCAAGGCCGACTGGCCGTCGCACGCAGTGCGCCCCAGCGGAGCGCAGCCGTAAGGCTGCTGGCGTGAGCGCAAAAAACTTTTTAATCAGCGGGTTCGGGTACAAACATCTGCGGTTTCGCGCCGTCTGCAATCCATGCCTTTGGCCGGCGCGCACGGTTTCTCGTTGTAGCGGTGATGTGCATGTTGTTTGCCGCAATTTGTGCAACCACGTCAATGTCGGCCTGGGGCAAGGGAACGGCTTTGTTGTTCAGGGCAATCGCAACCTCCTGAGCCGCCTTGTCTTTCCGGTTGTAGGCGGTCCGCCGATTCCAGCCGAGTTTTTTTGCAGGTTCTGGAAAACCGCCGGCCATGCGCCTTGTCGCGGCAGTAAATCATCAGTGCCTTGCGGTGATCCGCATCGGTTACATGCGCCATCCAGTCCATGCACTGATACATACGGTCAATTTCGCCGGGACGTGGCGGAGAAAGCCGTGGCCGGTCCCTGCCCCTGGTTTCTTCCGATCCGACACGCGCCAGCTGATCGGCCCATTCATCGCGCAGATCCGGCCAGGCAGATTTAAAGCCTGCGGGCCTAAGCCCGCCACCCGGCAGGCGCCGGATGGTGTCGGCAGCACGGATCAGCCGGTAAACAACAATTTCGGAAGTCCAGGTCATGGGTGGGGGTCCTTTCTTGCGGCACAATTTATTGCCGGCAATTTACCCCCGCCACGATTGCGTCTCCAGACCGGGGCCAGGACAGCTCGTAGCGAATGAACTGTTTTCTATCGGTTGGTGTATTGCCTCACTGCACGGGAGGATAAGTCTGCACAACCGGCACATCCGGTGCTCTTTCAACCTTTTCCAGTACATTCAGAAACGCGCTGGCGTGGCCATTGAGCATGCGGCCGATCTGCGAAAACTCCGCCTTGCTGCCGTCCTCGCCACTGATGACACGGAAGTATCCGCCGCCTGAGATACCTGGAAAATTACTGTCCTTGGGGTGGTCAGCCTCGATATAGGCATAGGTGGTTTCCAGTTCGTGCACCAACACACCGTATTCAACCACATTGAGATTGTCCTCAACGCTCCACCAGTGCACCTTCACTGCATATACGCCTTCTACATAATCGAGGAACTCGACATAGACCTTCTGGCCGATTGCGGTCTTCATCTTGCCGTCAGGCCCGATCGACATGCGTTTGTGGGGGTCCTTTGCCTCCCACACCGTCCCTTTCAGAAATCCGGGGTTCCTGACCTCGCTGGCACCGGCATACCCGGCAATTGCAAATGAAAGGCATATGACTGCTATAAACACACTTCGAATTGGGTATATCACTGGAAACTCCATTTGGTCACAGGTACACCAAAGGCGCCTCAACCTTTCAGCACCTTGTTGCAGACAGACTTGGCAAAATCACGGCTCAGGTTCTTCGTGGCATTCGACATGATCGCCGCGCCGACCAGTCCGCCCCAGTAAAAGCTTTCCTTGACATAATACTCGCCGGCCGGCGCACCTGACGCCGCATCAGTGAAGCGCACTCTTCCGCCAAGCTCAATCTCGTTACCTATCAGGATCGACTTGGCCACGTTCTGCTCTTCAAATTCATTTATTATGACATGTGCAACATGTGGTGTGTTGCCTCGGGCACAAGTGGCAAGTTGCGCTTTCAGTTCCCGCTTCAAGGTGCTTTGCAACTCCGGGTTGGGGCGCGGTGTATCTATCACCACCTCCACTCTGGTCACCTTTATCGAGTTCATCTGCCCCCTGGATACCGGCTCCACCTTCACCAGGTCCGACGACGCACACGCCGCCAGCATGAAACATGCCATGCCCAGCGAAATTGCCCTTTCAGGATTCTGATAGCTCACTTGCGCTCCCCTCGACTACATGCTGCAACCCACTTGTTTCAACATCTGCCCAAGTCAAACAAGCAAATATCATTAGACGGAGCAAGTAGAAACAGCAGAAAGCAAACATATCTATCATGTCGGGATGCCGTCCTGCAGGTATCAAGATGATCGTTTTCAGGCAAATCGGCGCCCCCCTGTTAGCACTCCACCTCATTCGCTGCTAAATATTTGAATAATATGTGTATTTTCTTTTTAAGCCATCTGTTGCAGGCTTTGTGTGCAGCGACTCATTGCTCGGGACGAACACGGGCACGGTTGCCTTCAAACTGAAAGGAACGCCATGATCGAAAAGGACCTTCAACGTCAACTCCTCGGCTGGAGCCTGACAACGGCAGAAATTACCTACAGAATGCCGGATCATCGCAATCTGTTGCAGAGCTACATCTGGCAGGAATATGATCTGGCACCCCGCTTTCCCCGCCTGATCAAGTTTTTGGATTTCTGGCATGAAAACCTGGACGGGCCTCTGGCTGAAGTCCGCGTTGCCCACAACAAGCTCATCGGACCTGCCGAGATGCGCATGGTCGATACGGAGTGGCGGCTTCATTAAGGCGGGTAGCTTTAAAGCGTGTCACGGTTAATGTCCTGTTGACAAACTCCAGCATGGGTTCGACTGAACCCATGATGCTCTATCAACCGGGCCTGCCAACATTGAAGTACATGGATGGATCAACGAAAGTTGGCCAGAGCCTGCTCAGGGAGGGCTCCAGTGAAACGTGATCTTTCACGAACTCTTCAACCTGAACCCCGGTCATGTCTGAACAACTTCGATAGCCATGCTTTTTGTAAAGAAGGCTGAAGATTGACTGGTCGTGACGATGCGCACGGAAGTCGGAAAATTCGGGTTCATCGCATACCGAAGGCAGATCGGATACGAGACGCACCTGGCACACCAGCGACAACCATTGGCGCACGAACTCAATGCTTGGGGCACATTTGACAAACACCAGACTTCCAGCCTTCATTTGCGGCGTGTCATGGAAACGGGGTTGATCGCAATCCATAACCACAAAGGCATCGCGCTTGGTCCAGCAGCGCTCGGGAAACCCGGTTCCAAGCTCGAACCCGAGCACGCCGTGTTTCAGGCCGCTGCATATTTCCACCAGGGGACCAAGCTTCTGAAGTATCCTGGAGCCGCTGTCACAATAGATGATCGCATCGCCCTCTTCTGCGCGTTGCAGCGCATCCAGAATTATGTAGGGTTTCCACAACCAGAGCCCGGCTCCGCGCGACATGCTCAGCAGAAATCTGTTCGTGTGCGAAAAATCATGGTCCAGGTCATCAGCGCGGTACATGATGCATCGGTCAACGCCCCCATTCGCGATCGCAGAGTGGGCATTGCAGCGCTGCCTGCGCCGGAAGTTCTGGTCGGAGTAGTTTATCACAATCGTCCGCATCTGTTGCATGAACCCTTGGCGATTGCCTGTTTAAACCTAAAGTATCCGCCTTTATCAAAACGGATACCTAAGGATCAGGACTCTGGGGTCAGGACCCATTAATCTTATCCATTCCGCGGGTAAGTTGGATGAATAACTCCAGCTTCGCAACTTGTGATCACCAGCCGGACAGCTCTAATAAAAGAAAGTATCATTGACCCCGAAAGTTGCTGACACCATCATCACGCCCCACATTGCACCGACAAACAGGAAACCGGACATTCATGGCAAAGACAAACCGCAAGGTCATCATTACCTGCGCCGTTACGGGCGCCATTCACACACCGTCCATGTCACCACATTTGCCGGTTACCCCTGACGAAATCGCCGAATCTGCAATTGCGGCAGCCGAAGCCGGCGCTGCCATATTGCACCTGCACGCGCGCGACCCCGAAACCGGGCGGCCAACCCAGAATCCTGCCGTGTTTGAACAATTCCTGCCGCGTATCAAGCAGTCGACAAATGCAGTAATCAACATCACCACTGGCGGCAGTCCGCACATGACCGTCGAAGAACGCATGCGGCCGGCCGCTGTATTCAAGCCCGAAGTTGCCTCAATGAACATGGGTTCGATGAACTTCGGTCTGTACCCCATGTTGGATCGGTTTTCCGAGTTCACCCATGAGTGGGAACGCGCGCATCTTGAGAACTCCCGGGACCTGGTCTTCAAGAACACCTTCAACGACATCGAAACCATCATGCGCATTGGCAACGATAACGGCACCCGGTTCGAGTTCGAATGTTACGACATCTCGCATCTTTACAATCTGGCGCATTTTGTCCAGCGAGGCCTGGTCCGGCCGCCATTTTTCATCCAGTCGGTGTTTGGCCTGCTCGGCGGCATCGGGGCGCATCCCGAAGACCTTATGCACATGAAGCGCACCGCCGATAGATTGTTCGGTGACAACTATCGCTGGTCGATCCTCGGCGCTGGCCGAAACCAGATTCCGCTTGCTTCCATGGGTGCAGCGCAGGGCGCCAACGTCCGGGTCGGACTTGAAGATTCCCTGTGGATCGCACCCGGCGAACTGGCGCGCTCGAATGCGGACCAGGTCACCAGAATCCGCCAGATTCTGGAAGGTCTGTCGCTGGACATTGCGACCCCTGATCAGGCCCGGGAGATGCTGGAACTGAAAGGCGGCGATCAGGTGGGGTTTTAGCCACGACATTGATACGGATGGAACAATGACCGAAACAATGGGTTTGCAGCCGGGCTTGCGTGTGCTGGTAACTGCAGGTGCCAGCGGCATAGGCCGGGCGACAGCGGATGCCTTCTCGGCAGCAGGTGCCCGGCTGCATGTTTGCGACATTTCACAAACAGCGCTGGACGACTGCCAGACCGAACAACCCGGCTGGGGCTTCAGCCTGTGCGATGTCGCCAGCGAAACACAGGTCGAATCACTGTTCAAAGATGTCAGGAACTCCCTCGGCGGACTTGATGTGCTGATCAACAATGCGGGCATTGCCGGTCCCACCGGTGGCATCCACGAACTCGACCCTGAAGAGTGGCGAAACACTGTCGACGTCAATCTGAACGGCCAGTTTTACTGCGCCAGGTTAGCCGTGCCGCTGCTCAAACAGTCTTCCAACGCGTCGATAATCGGCATTTCCTCGGTTGCCGGGAGACTGGGTTATGCCTGGCGCACTCCTTATGCCGCTACCAAGTGGGCGATTGTCGGCCTGACCAAGAGCCTGGCCATCGAACTGGGCCCCGACGGTATCCGTGTCAACGCCCTGTTGCCTGGCGTGGTAGAGGGTCCGCGCATAGAAAAGGTTATTGCCGCTCGCGCGAAGGCAACCGGTGTGTCTTATGAAGACATGGAGCGCGAATACATCAACAAGGTATCGCTGCGCCGGATGGTAACTGCTCAGGATATTGCTAACCACGCGGTATATCTTTGCTCGCCGCTCGGCCACAACATTTCAGGTCAGGCCATCAGTATCTGCGGCAACGTTGAAGTGCTGTAAGCGGCCCTGTCACCTGTTCACTGACAATGCAATTGACATTTCAGCCGCGTTTGCATACCTACCGGACAGGGACAAGGCCCCTGCCGCTCACTGGCTACCCGCCATGGTGAAGCCTTGAGTATGATCTCGCCACCAACTTCAGATGTGTGCGGTCTGATGGCAATGTGAGCCCCATTGGTTTTCCGCATTCAACACCTGAATGAGGTTTGCAAATGAACAGATCAGCTCCCCTTCCGTCCATCGAGATATTGAAACAACAGGCCAGACGGCTGCGCGCCGAACTCAATGCCGCCGGCACGGCAATCAATCACAGCCGCTCGCTGGAATTACTGGCCCGCCAGCTTGGTTTCAAAGACTGGAACACGCTGCACGCAACTATCGGAAACCAGTCGCCTGCCTGCCCTGTCACGCCAGGGCAAAGAGTAAGCGGGTACTACCTCGGGCAACCGTTCAACGGTGAAATCCGGGCGCTGGAATCATATTCGCAAACCGACAGGTTCCGGATTGCGTTGCACTTTGACGAGCCGGTTGATGTCGTCACATTTGAAAGTTTTTCAGCCTATCGCCAGCGGGTCTCCTGCTTCATTGGCCGGGACGGCAAGACAATTGAAAAGACCTCCAATGGTGAACCGCAACTCAGGCTGCAACTCTGAAACGGTTTCTGCCGGGCCCCCGAGTTGCCAACATAGATAATTCTATCTACCTTTTGCATTTGAGCCGCATAGGGCGTCTGGCCCATTCTCGTCGCAAGTCTTCAAAAGGGTAAGGATATCCAGAAGTTTCCTGCACACGGTTTTGGCGCAACACCTGGTGTGGGACGGTGCGTGTGAATTAAGTAAGTTCAAAGTCTACGGCCCGGAAGTCGGCTGGAACGTTGAAGGTGTGGACCCACAGATGACCATCGCCAATGCTGCGAGAAAACGCTTCCGTAATGTACTCAACGGTGCCACTTGCGTGCATCCTGCATCGGTCTTTGATGTCATTTCCGCAAGGATTGCAGACGATATCGGCTTCGAGGTCGGCATGTTTGCCGGTTCCGTGGCCTCTTTGACGGTATTGGGAGCGCCTGACAACATATCGTTGACGCTAAGCGAATTTGCCGCCCAAGCCAGGCGCATCTGCCGCGGAAGCGGCATTGCTTTGATGTGTGACGCAGATCACGGATATGGCAATGCACTCAACGTAATGCGCACGGTCGAGGAGTTGGAAAATGCAGGTGTTGCCGGCCTGTCTATAGAGGACACTTCACTGCCGGCACGTTTCGGTGCACCGGATATTGCAGAGCTTGTATCTCTACAGGAGGGGCGGGGGAAAATCGAAGCAGCGCTGCAGGCGCGCCAGGACAAGGATCTGGTGATCGTTGGGCGAACCAGTGCTGCGTCAATAACCAGTGCCGCAGATGCGGCAAAGCGTTTGAGAGCCTATCAGGATGCCGGTGCGGATGCCCTGTTTGCGGTCGGCGTTCGTAGCCGCGAAGACCTGGATTTGATCGCAGCGAAGCTTGACTTGCCGCTCATTGTTGGCGGAATCGGGCAAGACATGATGGATCGTGAATATCTCGCCAGCCGCAAAGTCCGGCTCGCACTTCAGGGTCATCAGCCATTCGCTGCAGCCGTACAGGCCGTTTATGACACGCTCAAATCTCTGCGCGACGGAACAGCCCCTTCCGAACTCGAAAGAGTAGCTTCAGCTGATCTCATGAACACGCTGAAGCGAAACCAGGAATATCAGGACAGGCTCGAAAAATTCCTTCAGGAAAATTGATCAACCTGAAAACACCCCTAGGATGAGCAGTTTGCCCACTCGCATAAAGCCTGCCAGGCCGCAGCCAACGGTTGTCTAAACTAGATAAGAGCTCTCCTGACGCGCTCACGACGGCGGCTTGCAACAGACCCGTTCGTAAGCATAGCGCTCATTCAGCTGGCCTGCATGTTCGAACACGTCGAGCGTTACTTCATAGGCTTCCTGAGTGATTTCAACATGTGGCGTCCAGCAGCCAAGTTGCTGATAGGTTTCGATACAGCGTGCAAGTACCGGCTCGTCTATGTTCGGGAAGTACGGCTTTTCCGCCCGCGCGATCTCGGCGGCAGGTGTCTGGTTCATATAGACCCGTGTCTTGCGGTACGCACGCATGAAGGCCCTCGCCATATCGGTCTTGAGCCACGCACGCGTTGAGGCAAGGCTTGAAAATCCACAAGGCCCGATCTTGGGACCAACCTGGGCTACCACGTGGCCAACTCCGTCGGCCTCCAGCTGTTGGGGAAATGGACCCTGCTGCTGCACATACTGGCCCTGACCATCGCGATACGCCTTGTCTATATCCGCGGCACCTCCGGGGAAAATCGGCTTTATCCTGCCCGGATCGATCCCGGCCTTGTAGCAGGCATAATCGAACATGGCGCGCGGTTGTCCTGCCTTGAACATAACCACTTCCGCCCCCTCCAGTTTGTCCCATGTGAAATCCGGATCAGGTGATCGGCCTGTCAGGAAGAAACCGTCCATCTCGTTCACCTGGGCAAAATGGACAACGCCCGGTATCCCACCGCGGTTCAGGACGGAAAAACCCTGGCTCAGGGCTGACTGGATCACATGGGCCGAACCGTCCTCCAGTGCAGCGATGGCGGAAACTCCAGGAGGAGAGACGGACCAGTCCGCTTCCAGACCTTCTTCTTTAAGGAAGCCGCCGGACATGACTGAAATCAGGGGAGAATAGAACGCTGAAAACAACGTGAACTGAATGTTGATCTTTTCCAACGCATTCCCCCTCAAATGGAAACCATGTCCTGCCAAATCGTCGCTGGTGATTTAAAGCATGGATCGCCAACCCAGGCGAGCCATTTGTCCCGGCGTCGAAAACCGCTGCTGTTATCCTCAACTGCGGAAGTCTACTGGACGCCACAAATCGCCTTCTACCAGAGGGAAGGCATTCTTTGGCAACTCGCGTCGATGTACCTCATATCGCTGCTGCGCCAATAAGTATGAAAGTTGCGACAGAGGCCGCGTTAGCAAAGGTTGCGGGCGGAAAGCTATCGTTTGATGTGAGAATAAAACCAAAGGTCCTGAGGTGATGTTGCTCAACTTTGCAATTGTTCTGACTGTACTGATCACGGCGCTCCTGCTTTGGTCACCAAGAGTTCATGGATCGATCACCTGGCGAGCTATGACCACGCCGCTTGCTTCCATCATCGGAAGTGGATTTCTGGTCCTCGGCCCGATACTGGATGCCGAGTATGGCAAGTATGCCCCTGTAGTAATGGCTTCACTGTGTCTTGGTGCCTATCTCTACGGCGCCGCCATTCGCTACAACATGACGGCAATAGAATCCGGTGCCATTCGCCCAAACGGCTTCACCGCCAGACTGGATGTTGCATCATCATGGTCGCTTGGGTTCGCTTACATTGTTTCTGTGGCCTACTATTTAAACCTGTTTGGAGCGTTCGGTGTCAGTCTCAGCACTTCTGGTGAACCATTTTTCGGCCAGCTGCTCACCTCGGCCATCTTCATGGTTATCCTGTTCGTGGGCTGGACGCATGGCTTCAAGTCTCTGGAACACATGGAATATGTTTCGGTTACGGCAAAGCTTGCGATCATTGCCGGACTGCTGGTTGGCCTGGCAGTCTATTTTTACGGCAGGGCAGCAGATGGCGGGTTGATCTTCAACCCGCCCGAACGGATTGGCTTGTCTGCCATAACACTGGCATTCGGTCTTGTTGTCACCGTTCAGGGGTTTGAGACGTCGCGCTATCTTGGCGCCGACTACGACAGCAAAACCCGTATCCGTTCCATGCAGTGGTCCCAGTGGGTCTCGGCCGCGATTTACATGAGTTACATTCTGCTGATGGCGTATGTATTTGAGAGGGGTGAACTGAAACTTACCGAAACAGCAATCGTGGACATGATGTCTGTGGTCGCACCAATTCTGCCTGTAATTCTGGTCGCTGCTGCGCTGGCAGCGCAATTCAGCGCCGCTGTCGCGGACACAAGTGGCTCGGGAGGATTGATTACGGAACTGTCGGCCAATCGTCTGACGCCGCGGATGGCGTACCTGCTTTTGACCCTCGTCGGATTAGTCCTGACGTGGTCAGCCAATGTGTTTGAAATAATCAGCTACGCGTCACGCGCGTTCGCGATCTACTACACTCTTCAAGCCTCAATTGCCGGAATAACATCCTGGACTCAAAAACATCGCTGGCGAAGTTTTGGCTTTGCAGCGCTTACCCTCCTTGGTGTGTCAATCGTTGTATTTGGACAAGCGGTGGGAGCTTGACGTATCCGTGACCTGCAGCCTGACTTCTGGTTCGGGTCATGAACCCCGTTTTTGAATCGGGTCCACGAGCGTCCGGAGTACCTGCAACTACGGACTCCTTTAGCGAAATTGTCTGGAATACCCTCAAAACCGGACTCATTCCGGTGCCCGTCAAACTGTTGGAAATCTGCCATCAACAGCCATTCACTGAGTACAGCGCCAGCGTCAGGTGTGCGAACAAACGACCTGTGAGGCGGACACAACCAGGTGAGCTGGAAGGTTGTATGGAATAAGCTTCACCTGGGTGCAAAGTACTTGAACACAGATGCGTTTGCAGGGATACGCTAGATGTGAGCTTTCAACAGGTTGTCCATTCGGCCCTGACCGAGGAGACTGGAGTTACCAGACTTCAAATCTTCTTGGAGGAGCCGAATGAACTGATTTGAACCTATCAAACAGTTCTAATTTAGTGAATCATGCTCTAGGGGCAGCGGATTTGCGGTAATGCCAGCGCCGGGTTTCGAATGTCTTTTGTTTGATCCTTTCCTGATGCACTAGAATGGCCTGGCTGCGTCCGAAACAGGATGCCTTGACCGGAACCTTATTTGCCGGCCAGTTCCCTGCGGATGATCTCGGCTCCTGCGCCAAGGGCGTTCAGCTTGCCCTCTGCTACATGACGCGGCAGCGGGGCCATGCCGCAATTGGTGCAGGCGATCAGCCGTTCCGGATCAACGAATTCCAAAGCCGCCCGCAATGTGGCAGCGACCTTTTCCGGTGTTTCCACGGTGTTCGTGGCGACATTGATTGCGCCGACCAGCACTTCCTTGTCCCTCAGCGTCTTCATCACCGACAACGGAACATGGCTGTCCGCGCACTCCAGCGACACCTGGTCAATCCGGCTGTCATTCAGTGCGGGAAAAAATTCCTCGTACTGCCGCCACTCTGCGCCCAAGGACTCTTTCCAGTCGATATTCTGCTTGATGCCGTAACCATAGCAGATGTGCACTGCGGTTTTGCACTTCAGCCCCTCAGTCGCGCGATGCAGGCAATCCACACCCCATTCCGGCACCAGGTGCATGAAGGCGTTGAATGCCGGTTCGTCGAACTGAATCACGTCGACGCCCAGTGCTTCCAGTTCCAGCGCCTCCTGGTTCAGCAACCCGGCAAAAGCCTTAGCCATCTTTGCGCGCTCACCATAGTGTTTGTCTGCAATCGTGTCGCAGATCGTCATCGGCCCGGGCAGTGTGAATTTCAGTTCGCGTTTTGCATGCTTGCGAAGGAATTTCACGCTGTCGCCGTGCACGGATTTCTTGCGGACGACGTCACTTGTCACGGTCGGCACGGAAGCGTCGTAACGGTTATCGCGGATTCCCATGGTGGTCATCAGGTTCCAGTCGATACCTTCAATCTCCTCAAGGAAGCCATGCACGAAATGTCTGCGAAACTGTTCACCATCAGCCTGAATGTCGATTCCGGCCTCCTCCTGAATCTTTAGCCAGCAAAGCGCCGCGTCCTGCTGGCCCTCGATCAATTGATCCCCCTCAAGCCGCCACGCAGCCCACAGTTTTTCCGGTTCGGCCAGCCAGCCAGGTTTCGGCAGGCTGCCTGCAATTGTCGTTTTGATCATCTCGTTCTCCGACTCCGGGCAAATACCAGATATGTTAGACTTAACAGAAATACTTCTAACACAGAAATCCAACCTGAACGGATCAACGCAAGGCGGTTGCCGCACTTGCGCTTTGGGTCATTGTTCCCTTTTTCCGTGGGAACAAAAGACTTCCCGACATAGTTACAATGTGGTCACATCCGGGCTCGCGCGTATGAGGCATTGGAACAGGAATGAGATCATTTGTTTCACATCTCGAGTGCAGCCTTACAGGACGACGTTATGAGCATGATCGATTGCACGGACTGTCGGATGACGCTGCGCCGCTTCTCGTAAGATATGATACTCACAGGATCCGATCAGCGCTTAACCGGAATGCGGTTGGGCAACGCCCTCATGACATGTGGATGTGGCGGGAACTTCTTCCACTGGATACGGATACCCCTGTTGTGAGCCTGGGCGAGACAGTCACGCCGCTTGTTTCCGTACCCCGGCATCGTGCACAAAGCGCGGGAAGCGTTCATGTGAAAGACGAAGGGCGGCTTCCGACAGGCTCCTTCAAGGCGCGCGGACTTGCAATCGCAGTGAGCATGGCCCGCCGGTTTGAGGAATCTGAGCTGGTGCTGCCCACGGCAGGAAATGCAGGTGCGGCAGCCGCAGCCTACGGTGCCGCTGCCGGAATGAAGGTGCATGTCTTTGCCCCCGAGGACACACCGCAGATTACAATTCAGGAAACGAAGTTTTTTGGGGCGCATATCCGTCAGGTCGATGGATTGATCGATAAATGTGGTGAATTGGCCCGAGCCGCCGCGACGGAGAATGGCTGGCACAACCTGGCTACACTTGCAGAGCCATATCGTCTGGAAGGTAAAAAAACGATGGGGCTCGAACTGGCCATGCAACTGGGCTGGTCGTTGCCGGATCTCATCTACTATCCGACAGGTGGAGGAACCGGCTTCATCGGGATGTGGAAAGCGTTCATTGAGCTTCGGGAACTGGGCTGGATAGGTGATCGCCTGCCACGCATGGTTTCGGTTCAAACGCACGGATGCAGTCCGATCAAAACGGCCTTTGATTCAGGGCATCGGGATGTGCTGAAACCATTTGAACCCGTGACCACGGCAGTTCCTGGTGTACGTGTGCCAAAGCCATTGGGAGGGCGGATGATCTTGTCTGTTCTACGCGCATCAAATGGGCATCCTTGTGCGGTTTCAGATGACGCGGTTTTTAGATGCCACGCCGATTTGGCACGGCAACACGGTATCCACCTGTGCCTCGAAGGTGCGGCCTGCCTTGCAGCTTATCAAGACGATCTCGCAGCCGGGCTCGTTTCTGAAAATGACAAGGTGGTTATTTTCAACACGGCAACGGGGTTGAAATCGGCATTTTAAGCAAGCCAACCCTCTGGAAATGAACACCTTGGGATAACTTTCGCGATTGACCAACCTGGTCTCCAGGCGGTTATTCGCTGCAGAATTGCCGAGCGACTTTTCATGGCACAAATTGCTCAAAATGAGAGATCGATAGGTTTCCGGTTTACATCCTGACCAAGAGAAAAGGGCGTTTTACAAGAATCAAGGGATCATCAATTGCGCAACCTTGGTGCAATCGATGGTGCAAATTTTTCGCCCAGTACAAACCGTTCGACCGATAACCACTTTTAGCGGCAAGCTGGCGTAACTATTCACATACAGAATGTCTGCAATGAGCCAATAGCACCATTTCTAGGCCAAACCTTGGTGTCGGCTGAGCGAACGAGGACGGCATTGATCTTGCGCTAAAAAATGCCTGAATTCTGGGTAGTCTACGAGTCACGCCAGAATCGCTTGACTACATTCCGGCTGGGCCAATTCATCGGTGGAGGATCATCGGGTCTAACCGTTCCAAACTTGGGTTGAATCTACCATGGCCTCGGATTTTGTTGCTTCCAGTGGGAAAGAAACGCTGTTCCGCTGAAGTTTGTACGAATCCGCATGACACAGCCTGGCACCGACGATATATTTGTCGGCCTCTCAAGAGGTATTCAAGCTGCCGGCGATCGCGGATGATCGGGTGTATATGTGTCCTGCGGAATTGGGGTAAAACGGATTGATTACAAGGCGGCAGCACGGAAGCGGCATGTTTGCTTCGATTGTTCCCGAACGCTGGCACGGACCAGTCATGTACGTATTGATGTCGGTGTTTGTGGCCTGGCATTCGCTCTGCCTGATTGTCGGCCCAGCGCCACAGGGAAGTATGATCGCGCAGGCGCTGCGACCGCTGGTAAATCCCTATCTAGGTTTCATTTCCCTCAACGTCAAATGGGGATTCTTCGCACCGGTCGGGGACGCGACCGAATTCCGCTACCTCGTCATTGATAACGTCGGCAAGGCGCACACGTTTCGGCCAACATCCGGGCTCGCCTGGTATCATCCGGGCAATCTGTGGACGATCGACCGTTATAGAGCGATCGTGCAGCGTCCGGATGTCTATGGCGACCGGCTGATCGCCGAGTACTGCCGCAAGAGAATCGCTCTCAAGCCGGTCAAAATCAAGCTGTTGCAAGTGGTGCAGGAAAAGGCCTTTCTGCCTTGGGATCATTTCGCGGGAAAGAACCCACTTGATCCCGAGTTCGCGACAACGGAAACACTGAGGACGAAGAAATGTTCCAGGCCTTGAGGTCGTCACTCAAGCGCGCTTGGGATGACGTCTGGTTTCAAGACCGTCCGACTACGCAACTTGAGCTGGTCCGTATTGGGCTCGGCTTCGGGATGCTGTGTCACTATGGTCTCGGCAGCGCCTATCTCTTCGAGATCTGGGGCAATCAAGGGTGGTTTCCGCCCGAATTGCTTGCAACCCTTCCTGCCGATGTCGCATTTATGAAGTCGCCGCTATTCTACATCACGCAGCCGTGGCAACTCTCCGCCGTGCACTTCATGTTTCTGTTTTGCTGTGCGGCACTCATGGTTGGATGGCGGACCAACTGGGTGAAGTGGCTCGTGCTCATCGGGCACCTCTCATATGTTCATCGAAGTCCGGAGGTAACATATGGTGTCGATGCAATATTAGCTAGTCTGCTCATGCTCCTGTGCCTGGCACCAATCGGTAAGGCGATCAGTCTCGACCGGGTCCGTGCCTTGTACAACGCGAAACAAGACAATCTCGATGCACAACTTCCGGTGTTCACCAGCCGGTGGGCGTTTGCCTGCCGCCGATTGATGCAGCTGCAGATGGCAGTGCTGTTCTTTTTCAGTGCCGCCCACAAGCTCGGCGAGAAGGATTGGTGGCAGGGTGACGCGATCTGGCACGTGTTTACTACAAGCGAGTACTATAACGCGACCTTGCTTGATCTGTTCGCGACACACTTCTGGATCGTCAATATCGCCACTTACGGCACCGTGCTGATCGAGATCGCGTTTCCCTTCCTGATCTGGCAACGAAGCACGCGGGCCTGGCTCCTGATTGGTGCGGTGTTCCTGCATCTCTTGTTTTTTTTCTTCCTCGGTCTGCACTATTTCTCGTGGGTGATGATAATGGGCCATGCCAGCTTCCTGCGGCAGGAGTGGCTCGACAGTCTCGGTGCGTGGTGGAAGAGACGGATGGGCATTATGGAGATGATCTACGACGGGCGCTGCACGTTCTGTGTGCGCTCGATGGCATGGTTCCTGGCATTCGACAATCTCGGCCAGATCAATACCAGAGATTTTCGCAATAGCCCTTCGCGGGTGGTCAGCGACGAGGAGATGGAAAAGGCGCTGCATATGGTGAGTGCGGACGGAACCGCACTGGCTGGCTTCGAAGCTTACCGTTATGCGGTGTTGCGGGTGCCCGGGCTGTGGTGGCAGGTACCATTTTTCTACATTCCAGGCCTGAGCCGCCTCTTTGGCATTCCGATCTACAACTGGGTCGCCGAAAATCGCAGCAAACTGTAGATGCAAAATACGTTCGACTCGCGACTAGGAGACCTGTCCGCCACCGCCGACAAGGTCAAACGATTCGATATAACCGCACCTTGCTCTAAATCGCAGTACTTTCCGCTCTGCAATATCATATGGCCAGATGCCCACTGAACCGGCGGCAGGCCTGCTCTATTGCTAATGTGGGCGAAAACTGCCACCATTCCACAGGAGAGTTGGCGGTGATTGTAACAATGGAAAACTTAAATGAGACATAGAAGAATTTTTTTTAGTTGCCTTCTCGCAGTTGTGAATTTGCTTTTTGCATCACTAACCTTTGGGACGGCCAGCGCGGCACCTGTCATCAACAGTACTGCTGGTGCTTTGGACAAATTATCGACTTCGATTGAGGGTAATGTTATTCACGTACAACAGCGGCGAAGAGGCAGCGCCGGGCGAAGAGGCAGCGCAGGGCGAAGAGGCAGCGCAGGGCGAAGAGGCAGCGCAGGGCGCAGAGGTTACGCAGGGCGCAGAGGTTACGCAGGTCGCAGAGGTTACCCAGGTCGCAGAGGTTACGGCTGGGGCTGGCGTGGGGGGAATTGGGTATGGCTCGGTGTCGGTGTCGGTGCTGCTGCCGGTGCTGCTGCTGCAGCTAGTGGCCGATGTGCCCATGTAAGTCGGCAATGCACTGCTCGTTACGGTTACAACAATAGTAACTACTGGGGATGCATGAGGTATGACAATTGTGATTGAACTGAGTGCTCGATCTTGAGTCGGGTTCAAATCGGCATCGAAATCCTCAATGAGCATATCAACCATTCTAAAGGGCACCACACTTATTGTGTGGTGCCGTTTCGTATCTCAATCGGAAGGCTTGCCATCCCTGGTGGTTATCCCATCCTAGAGCGGTTCACGCTTATATAGAATCGTTTGATGGCACCAAATCAGTTCACACGGCTAGGTGAAGCGCAAGGTGGGGCTGTGGCGCGTATAGCTGACCCGTGCCAAGGCGCGCTGGCCGGAGCTGCTCCTGCTTCTCGAGATTTCAGCTTCGAGTTTTACGGCTCTGGCGCAGGCGGAAGAAACGTTTTGCGCCTGCCAAGGTCTGCAGTGGGTCCAGACTGTGTAAAAACACTCACTGGGCCGCCGCGTGTGATGAGGTGGTGGAGTGGGATTGGTTTAACGCACCTGCCAGTGAGGCAACGGCGGCCAGCGCCAGCGAACCCAGCAGAATGCGTCTGCCTGCACCATTGGTTTCGCCCTGGCGGGCCTCGAGTGTGGTTCGTTTAGTGGTCATTGGCTGGCTTTCTGAGCCCGTTATTCCACGTGGTGCGTGCGCACGTCATTCAACTATCCGCATCACTTCCCAACGCCTTTTTTCGATCGGCATATTCGGGCTGTCATAGCCGGCGATGATGATGGGCGAGACGGCTTTCAGACCCTGTTCTGCCAAGAAGGAGTCAATTTTCACCTTCGCTGCATCGATTTGAGCCTGAGACCTATCGCCCGTAAACCGGTAGGCGGCACGTTTGTGCGCTTCTATCTGTTTCAGCTCGATGCTCTTGTTGTTCGGAACAGGTAGCGTGTCCAGTGTCCATTTTGACGGCATGGAGAACCGTATCGTGTAAGCACCGTCCTGTTTTTCCGACATCGTGACCGGTGCCGTCATCGCAATCTTGGTGCCTTGTGTCTTTTCCTGCGTTGTAACCGGCGCTGTCATGGCGATCTTGTCGGCACCCTGGTTGCCACCGAAAATATATCCCGCGAGCAACCTGAAACCTTTACTGGACGCTTCGCGCATGGACCCCGCTTCCACGGTCACCTCAGCAACGATATGCGGCGCATACCCTCTAAGCTCAACGCCATCCGACTGCTTTACGCTGTCGTAGGCCGGTTGCTCTATATCGCCGGCCGCATGTGAAGGCCCAAGTGTTGCCAGAAGTCCGATACCTGCAGCAAGTGCAATGCTGATTATTCTCAACATGATGAGGCTCCGATTTATCACTGACCAGCCAACGTTTTATAGATGGGTTTGGATCAGTTCCAAAAACCAGGACCTTGTTTCCGTTGTCCAACTGGTGAGTGATCTCGTCAAACACAAGCCGTCTTCAACAAGCGCCGTATGGCCGGCGGCTTCGGGTCAGGAACAGACTATTTGCCGGACTGAATATATTCGAGTTGATCTGCGTCAACCCGGACATTTGATCATCCGCGCATTTTGTTGCCAGTTGAATGTCATGGAACACCTCGTGCGTGACTAACTTACCATTGGGCTCGCCATTTGCTGTAACGTTTGCATGTCAGCAATCTGAGCTGCTGAAGAATTTTTCTTCAACATAGTTTTTCCCGTATACGGGCCACCTTCTGTCAAACTTCCAGTTCGTGGAGATGGAGTAGAAGTGATCGAAACTTACACAACGATGAAATGAAAACCTGCCGGAAGGATACCTGTCGAGGCCATGCGCGGTCCAGTCAAAGAACCTGAGCGGTCCGCCTGGAACAATGCAGAACTTCGGGGGTTTGCCCCGGTCATCCGCGTCAATATGAAGATGGTCCTTGTGCCGGATGGTGTCCTGCCGCTTGGTTGAAATAGCATACCGGTGCCGCCCCCTGATTCTGGTGTAGCCGAGCAGGCTTGCCATTGTGTAGTCAAAAACAGTCTTGCCGCCGGTAGTTTGAACAAGTTCATCAATGTCCACAACAAGCGTTGCAGCGCTTTCACGCAGATAACTCAAGCGGGCAAGATTGAAGAGAGCCGTTTGCAGGAACTTTGCCCTGGCCCACCTCTTGCCGAGTGCATTTGGTCCGTACTTGAAGGGTGCCGAGACGACCTTGAACCTCTTCAGGCCGTCAATACCTGACAACGTGCCGGCAATGTCAGCGGGCGAATAGGTGTCCGAGCCATTGTCGAAGAACAGGATGGCTTCCACGCCCTGCCTGTGCACGTGATGCGCAGCCCAGTCTTCAATCCATTGCAACCTGTTGTTCCTGGACACGGTGACCAGACAGTTCAGCCCGGCAAACTCTTTCGCTCCGTCATCGCGTACCGGCATCGACAGCTCAAGGTCTTGCCAGTTCAGCCGCATGACCTGTGGCCGGAACCCGGTCCGCAACACCAGGCGGTCGAACCCTACCGCCTTGCGCAGGCGCTTGCTGGAAACGGTCACGTCATCAAACTGGAGCGTGCCGGATGAGATAATCTCTTGCAGGTTGAGCAGCTTGGGCGCGATCAGCGTAACGGTGCCCCGGGACGCAGTGTAGAAAGCGTCATAGAACAAGGTCTTGAAGTCATACTGTTCGTCGTAATCTTCAGTTCTGTCGGGCACAGCATGAACGCGCTCCCGTTCCAGCGGGACGGCTTGTGGAATGACGCATCCCTCAAGATGTTCGATTTTCGCCGTCACCGTTTTCCTCTGAGCTGTCTTCGCTTGATTGATGCAAGGCATGAAATTGGGCGGTGTTAAAGAGCAGCGGGTCCGACAAGTCAACCATCCCGCCGTCTCTATCACCTGATCATTCCGATAACTCCCCACTACCCGCAATGACTTGTCACACTCGCGGGCCAATCTCTAACATATGGACGCTGGGCCGGATTGGTTGGTGCTCGGTTCGGGTGCACTGGAGACCCTTACCATTGCTTCCGTTCCGTTGCCAGCAACCCTTCCCCTGTTCGCAAGTGGCATTGGATTGGGTGGACTGTCGGGCTGGCTTGGAAAACGAGTTGCTGCCTGGTTAAAGAAATCTGCACCCCGGGAAATGACATAGCGGTCCGTCGAGACCGCTTTTGTGTTGCTCGGAGAGTCCGCATCGGATCACATTTCCCTTTTTACGTGAGAATGAAACACTTCCGGACTACATCCAACAGCGGACTGCTTTTGCCGACGTCCAATCCGGTGAAAATGTGCCAATAATGCACGTCTGCACCTTACCCAGCGGGCTGTAGTGCAGGCATCCAGGTGATCGTACGCGGGCTATTTGTCGCCCCGTCCGCCCCGCACTTGCAGGCGATGGCAAACAAGTGAGACGTTCCTAACGATCCGGCAAACGCTCTGTCGCAAGAAAGTCCTCGACAGAGATCAGGTTCAGCAACGTCTTGTCGTGAGCCTGCAACAACTCAAATCGGCGGTTGTGATTCTCCTGCGATCCAGTCCACTGCCTCATTAGTTCAGATTTCGCGCCCGGGTAAATGACGTTGCGGACCTGAGAGGCCCATCTTCCGATTTTCTCTATTGGCTTTAAATGTCCACGCTTTCTGATAACGCCACAGCCGTAGTCGGTATCTACGGTATAGAAATCGAGGGGACCTCTGGTGTTAACGAAGTCGATGAATGCTTGGTAAGTGACCCCGCACCATTCTCCGCTTCTGAATTTAGGACCAGCGATATCAGCCTTACGCGGCAGACAGTCGTGAACCACAAGGATCCCGCCCTCCCGTATCAGGCCAAATCCCGCATCAAGATCCCGCAAAGAAGTCTCGTAATCATGAAAGGGATCGATGAGGGCAATATCAAAGGAACGGCCCTCACGTTGGATGCTCTCCAAGCATTCCGTTATGTCGATGTCCGGAGATCGATAGTCAATCTTCATGCCATCGTCGAAGCCCTCGGGACAGTTGTACAAGAGTCGCCTGCCGGTCAGAACTCTTGTGTCTATTTCGCTGTAGCGATGCCCCGCAGTCGCCGTACATAATTCAAGGTAGGCCCCGTAAGCGTGCACCTTTGCCAACCGGTTTATAATGGACGCCTTGTTAAGTGGCTCGTTCATAACTTTCGTCTTCGTCAAACCGGCATGATGGTTGAGTCATATAGCTAACAAAGTTCCGCCTTGGTAGTGCCTGGGAAGTTGCAAGGTTGTAATCTCGGCAGCCAACAATTGACATCTCCATCGCATATAATAGGTACTACGCATGGATCATAATCCAGACTGAATGATAAGCGAGAGGTGGGTGAATTGATCGCATTCACTTTCATTTCGGGAGGCAGCGATGACGGACGTTACCATGATCGGGCTCGGCGCTATGGGCTCAGCGTTGGCGCAAGCGTTCGTCAAGGCGGGCCATTCCGTCACAATCTGGAATCGGACGGCGGCTCGAACAGAACCATTGGCGGCACTTGGGGCCAATAGGGCAACATCCGCGGCCAAAGCGGTACTGGCGAGTCCGGTCATCGTCGTCTGTATAGACAATTACGGGGCCACCCGCCGTCTCATCGAAGACGCCGGCTTGATTGAGCCACTTGCCGGGCGGACGCTGGTTCAACTGAGTACCGGCACACCAGCAGAAGCGCGGGATCTGTCGAACTGGCTGACCCCGCATGGCGCTAGCGTGCTGGATGGGGCCATCATGCCGTATCCGGACGGGATTGGCGCAGAAGACGCGCAGATCCTGTTCGCCGGACCGCCCAATCTCTACAACACATGCAAGCCGCTTCTTGACTGTCTGGGTGGCGACCTCAGATACGTCAGTGAAGAGATCGGTGCGGCAGCGGTCCTGGACATGGCCCTGTTGACCCATCAGCTCTCGAACTACCTCGGTATTTGGCACGGCGCGCGGGTCTGCGAGGCGGAGGGGCTTGGGGTCGATGTTTTTGCATCCATGTTGCCGACAAACGATCCAGCTGCGCATTTGGCCTGGCGCATCCACAATCAAGACTATGATAATCCGGGTGCGACGCTCGAGGTCTGGAATGCCGCGCTCGACAGAATCGTCGAGCATGCGAACACCGCCCGGATCAACCAGGAGATTCCGGAACTAATTTCCAGCCTCTTCCGGCGAACTATTGCCTTGGGCCATGGCAGCCGGGACATCGCCACGGTCATCGAGCTGTTGCGAGCAGGCTGAGCCAATCATTCGCGTTGCCCAGCGGCGGTATGATCAGCGCCATAATAGCTGCTATCGTCGGCATGGCTCTAATCAAAAAACGACTGGAGCAACTTTCGCCCAGCTGACTCCAATGGTCAAATCTTCCACCTGCGAGTTCCATGATTGCCTCGGGTTCAGGCGTCTCCAACATTACAGTCTCAATCCAGTATATTTCGCAATTACAGGCAATTGCGAAAGCTCATCTTCGGCAGGCACACTCCCGGGCAGGAGAAGGTCCTGACCCTGTGAGCCTATACAAACACTTGTTGTAAAGTGATCGCAGGTGCACAGTGTCTCCAGGTGGATTGCCGGCAGTTGGCTTGGGGCATGTGTTAAACGAAGGATGAACCGTTTTTCGTTCTAGAAAGACTTCTGCGGGCCGGTCCTGTTGATCGGGCATGAGGAGGGATTTGGCATTGGAGGGGCTTGTTTTCAATTTCGAGATGGGTGTGGTGGCTGCGATGCTCGGCTTCACGATATTCCTTTTTGTTTCCGAAGTTATCCGTATTGACCTTGCAGCAATTCTGATCCTGGTCCTGCTGGGCCTGCTCAGCTATGTGCCCGGCCTCGACAACCTTTCGGAACCTACCAGGCTGTTTGACGGCTTTGCATCCAACGCGGTCATCTCGATCATCGCAGTCATGATTGTCGGAGCCGGGCTGGACAAGACCGGTATCATGAACAAGGTAGCCGCGGTCATCCTGAAACGCGGAGGCACATCCGAAGCGCGCGTTTTGCCGATAATTTCTGGCACAGTAGGTGTCATTTCAAGTTTTCTGCAGAATGTTGGCGCAGCAGCATTGTTCCTGCCCGTCGTCAGCCGCATTTCTGCCAGAACCGGTATTCCTCCCGGCCGGTTGCTGATGCCGATGGGTTTCTGCGCAATCCTCGGCGGTACCATGACCATGGTCGGATCATCACCTCTCATCCTGTTGAATGACCTGATCCAGACGGCCAATGGCAGCCTGCCGGCTGACCAGAAGATGCAACCGTTCGGGCTTTTCTCGGTGACACCCATCGGGATGGCCCTGATTGCCACCGGCATTGCCTACTTTCTGCTTCTGGGACGTTGGGTATTGCCGGGCGGCCAGACCAAGATGAACGTATCGTCCGGGCAAGGCATGTCGGATTATCTTGAGCGGGTTTATGGCCTTCAAGCGGACGTATTCGAAGTAGACGTGCCTGCCAAAAGCCCGCTGGTCGGGCAACAACTGGCCGACATCAATCTCAAGAACAACCTCTACATCATAAGTACCTACTACAAGGGCAAGGTATCGATGGTGCAGGTGCTGACCGCCGAGATCGAAGCACCCTGCCGTCTGGCGATCATCGGCAAGAAATCGGTTGTTGCGAAATTTGCCAGCAAATACAATCTGCGAATGCGCCCGGAGCTTGATGTGTTCAGCGAGGAGTTTGCCCTGACCAATGCAGGCATAGCCGAAGTGGTGGTACCGCCGGGGTCAAACGTTATCGGAAAATGCCCTCGCGACCTTCTGTTGCGCAAGACCACGGGCCTCAGCCTGCTGGCAATCTATCGCGGCGAGGAAATCCTGAGCCACGTAGAGACCGAAGAACACCAGCCGACAGCGATCGGACTAGTGGAATTTCAGGCCGGAGACATGCTTGTTGCGCATGTGAAGTGGGATATGCTGACGCGTCTCAAGCAAGACCGCTCGTGGGTTGTAGTGACGTCCGACTATCCTCAGGAGGAATTGCGGCCGCAGAAGGTCAGTTGGGCACTGGGGTTCTTCCTGCTGTCTCTTTCGATGATCCTGTTCACCGACGTGCGCCTGTCATTGTGCCTTTTGACCGGCGCCGTCGGCATGCTGCTGGCAAAAGTGCTGAGTATCGATGAAGCCTACCGTGCTGTCGGCTGGAATACGGTGTTCCTGCTGGCAAGCCTGATCCCGCTTGGCCAGGCGGTGCAGAATACAGGTACCGCCGAGTGGCTGGCGCAGCAGATCCTGCTGATTCTTCACGGCTGGCCGGTGTGGTCGCTGCAGGTGGGCGTGGCGGTGCTGGCGACAGTGTTCTCGCTGGTGATGTCCAATGTCGGCGCAACAGTGCTGCTGGTGCCGCTGGCTGTTTCCATTGCCGTCGCGGCAGGAGCCGACCCTGCCCTGTTTGCCCTCACCGTGGCGATTTCGACCTCAAATTCGTTCATCATACCGACGCACCAGGTAAATGCGCTGATCATGGGACCGGCCGGTTACAAGGTGATCGACTTCGTCAAGAGTGGCGGCATCATGACAGTCCTGTTCCTGATTGTCTCGCTGGTCATGCTGAACGTTGTTTTCTGATCTGCGGAAACCAAACCGGGAGCCCAACAATGAAAGTTGACGGCAACTGCCTGTGCGGCCACGTCAGATATGAGGCGGTGATCGACCCCTCCATGGTGGCCATCTGCCATTGCACGGACTGCCAGGTACACTCAGGCACCGCCTATGGCATCGTTGTCGGGGTTGTGGAACAGCAGTTCAACTTGCTGCACGGCACTCTCAAGGTCTATGAGAAAACCGCCGACAGCGGCACAATACGGGCTTTGGCCTTCTGCCCGGAATGCGGCAACCGCATTCATGCCACTACGCCCGGCGACAAATCAAAGTTCTTCGGTCTTCGCGTCGGAACAATCCGCCAACGCGATCAATTGAAACCCACGGTACAGGCCTGGTGCGGTTCAGCGCTGGACTGGGTTCATGATCTCGGCGCAATACCGAAGTCGGGTCAGTAAAGCACTCTGCCATGCCACGGCAATCTTCAGGATGAATTGCTCGCCATGCGCGCTATGGCGTCTATATGCACCTGGGCACAGTCCAGCGTATCGAAACCGGGCTGGTGACCATCGAAGGCCAGGAACAGGTCGGTTCCGCCCAGCAGAATGATTTCAGCTCCTTTTGCAGCCAATGCCCTTCCTGCTTCGAACACCGTCGCGCGTTGTTCGTCGGTAACCCTTGCGGTCAGTGCCATGTCCACATAAGCGCGGTGAATCTGGTCTATTTCTTCCGGATCAGGAACCAGAACCTTGGTCGACTTGATGCCGCCGTAGAACCGCGTCTTCATAACGGTATCAGTGCCCAGCAGACCAACTTTTCTGAACGACTTCAGTGCAAGATAGTTATCCATCTCTTCAACAAAGTCGATAATCGGCAATGGCGACAGTGGCCAGAACTCGTCCATGCAAAAATGCCCGCCAATTGATGTAATGGCGACAACTTCAGCACCGGCGGCCTGCAGTCTCTCTGTCAGCCGAACAAATATTTCCGCCTGGGGTGCCGGTTGCCGTGCTTCGAAATTATGGACGAGCGTGGGCGCATCCGCGTGAACGATGGTCATCTGCAGCTCTGCATCCAACGCCTTCATGGCATCGACCAGGCCGCGATAATACAAATCCGTCGCAGCGGGTCCGATGCCGCCAATCAAGCCAATGTGCATAACCACCCCTGATGATCGAGTCGTAGTACCAAGCCAATCGATGTTAACATAATTCGATCAGGGCAAAGGAGAATTGACTGCCCTTACAATGTGCATCTTTACATCGAACCATTGGCTCAGAAAATGCACAGGACACGCCCGGTTCGATCAGGTTAATCTGTATACCTTTTTGCGCGCAGCAATTGGTGCGTAGGCAGGAGTTCGGGTTTCGGTAACAATCGCTAGTTATGGATTTTATGAGAGGCTCAATGAAAGGAACGTGGCAATGAGTGGCGAACCCGTCCACCTGAAGCGTAGCGAATGGGCGTCCGACGACCGCCTTTGGAAAGGCGTGCTGGAGGACAAGGCAATGGGGACGGATGTTACAATCCTGTTTTATTCAACCGAAGAGGTTGGTGTTGGCCCCAAATGGCATGTGCATCCCTATGATGAGATTTTCATAGTCCGTGCCGGCCGGGCCCTGTTCACCATCGGCGAAACCAAGATCGAGGCCAAAGCGGGCGAAATACTGCTTGGCCCGGCAGACATCCCGCACAAATACAGCAATCTCGGTCCGGGCCTGCTGGAGACCACGGACCTCCACGTAAGTGACAGATGGATTCAAACCGACCTTGAAGACCCGGAACTGGAATCCAGCCGCTGAAGATGTCGCCGAAAAATGTCAACTTGACAGCGTTGCACGTGTTTCGGCGACAACACCGCTCTGCCAAAATTCGTTGAGACAGCGCACACCGTCAGAATGCCGCCACAAAGAATCTTTACAACTCTGACCTAGCGGCAACTTATGTATTTTCATGTTGTGGGCTGATGGGGCTGCAGAGCAGAGGAACTCATCATGCGGATCATAATCAGATGCTTTCTTTCCACCACTCTCGTTGCATTGGTTTCAGGCACCGGCATTGCCCAGGAAACCGAGCAATCAACCCGGTATACCGATAACGGGACGACCGAAACGCGGACAGTGACCAAATTCGGCAAGGGCACTCTTACGGAAACCCTGCAGGTCAAGGGCGGAACCGCGAAGCTGATGACCGGGCCCGACGCCGGTTACGCGTTCAGCGCCCTGCCCGGCGCGAAGCGCGTTACAATGCGCGACCTGGCCCGCATGAAGGACATTCCCAAGACCGGGCTTTTCATCATTGATGCAGATTATATTCCAACCAGCCTGACACAACAGCTCAAGCGCGAAGGTTACCGGCTCACAGACAAGGGTGAACTCACGGACCGCAAAGGTGAACCGATCACGCTCTTCGTGCGCCCGGAAACATTTCAGTTGACGCCCGAAACCATCGGCCCCCCATCCGACATCTTCAAAAGCCCGGCACCACCGAGCAAGACAGATGAGCAGCAACCTTACGGCAAACAGGGGCTGTTCAGTCCGCATCCGGGCCTCCCTGAACCGGGCATCTGGGCGAAGATCAAAAACCTTGCCAAGCGCATCAACCTTAACCCGGTCTCGGAGGCACAGGCCGCCTCTCCGTTCCCGTGGAGCTGTTACAGCTGGTCATGGCAGTGGAAGTATCGTGGTGGATTCTGCCGCGATTACCGGGCATGGACCAATGCCTATGCCTGGGGTCCGGGACCCGGCGGCAGTTGCAACTCTCCGAAGCCGCACACCAATATTCAATACGTACGGGCCTATGCCCGGGCCGCCGGTGATACCGACGACGAATACTGCTACAACTGCGATCAGGAACACGCCTTCGCCGATTATGACATTGGCTGTTTCTGGCCGGCACACGGCAATGGAAGTGGCTACCACTTCATCCATATGGTCGACGGCGGACTGTCTGTAGTACGCTCTGCCGGCTGGACCCACTGAGGCACGTAAAAAACCGGGCATCATGAGTTCAAATGGGCTCATGATGCCAGGTTTCATTGATGAAATGATTCAGAGAGACAGGTTAAACTGTTGTTTTTATGCCTTTTCCCCATATCTCGCACATATGCGCAGAACCATAGCCACCGTTCATTCATTACCAGCCAACAGGCTCTGCAGGGCCTTCAATTTTGGTGACGTGTAGTTTTTTCGCCAAACCATCAACGTCTGGACCCGCGAATACCTCCCGGGCAATTCGCCATGTTGAAGTGTCCCGTGCACATCGATTATGGACAGGACGGATCTGGGGATTACGGCAAACCCGGTACCGGCGGAAACGCAAGACAGCATGGCTAGATAGGACCCGACCGAGAGCGTCGTGCCCGGCACAATTCCTTCACCCAGCAGCCAGTCATTGAGGTAGCGGCGGTAAGCACAACCTTCCTCAAAGGCAATGACCGTCCGGCCGTTCAACGAGGCGGTTTTGCTGATGGAGGTGTAGGTCCTGGCTGCGACCAGGCATAACTCTTCGCTGAACACTGGCAGTGTCTGAAAACCCCTGTTGCCAACCGGCTCTGCGATGAAGGCAACATCTATTTCCTCATTGCTCAGGCTGTTCTGAAGAGCGCCGGCGGTCGCCGTTGTGAGCCGAACTGAAACTTCGGGGTTCTCTGCATGGAACTGCGAGAGCACCTGTGGCAGGCGGGCTGCGGCGGTGCTCTCCATGGCACCTATGCTGAAGGTCCCATTCAGGTTTTTGGTCTGCACCGCGTCGGCGGCTTCGCGCGCCAGGGTCAGCATGCGCTCAGCATAGGGCAGAAGGTTGTGGCCTGCATCGGTCAGGGTCATGCGTTTGTTGTCGCGCAGGAACAAGGCCTCGCCCAGTTGGTCTTCCAGTTGCCGGATGCGGGTGCTGACACTGGACTGCACCCGGTTCAATTGCGCAGCGGCCTTTGACACCCCACCCTGCCGCACGACGGCCTGAAACACTTCCAGCGATGCAATGTCCAACTTCATTATGTTCTCATTTCTGGAATTATAAGTTCTTTATAATTCATTTTTTCAGATAACTCTAAATCTGTAAAGTGTACGAATGACGGAAAGACAATCTCCAGTTCTGATCGCGATTAGCGGATTTGTGTGTCTGGTCCTTGCCATGGGGATCGGGCGGTTTGCCTATACGCCCGTGCTGCCGGCGATGCTGGATGAGCAGCTTGTGAACATCGGTACTGCCGGCGCTATCGCATCGGTACACTTCATCGGCTACGCCATGGGCGCATTTGCTGCCGCCTTTTTCAGCGCGAACCCCCGTGCGATGTTACTGGGTTCGCTGGTCACTGTCGCCGTTTCAACTGCAGCCATGGGCCTGTCCGACAACCACACCGTGTGGTTTGTCGCGCGATGGCTGGCGGGATTTTGCAGCGCTGTAATCCTGATCATCGTCAGCACCCATCACCTCAAACGCCTGTCCGATCCGCAGCACAGAAATCTTCAAGGCTGGGTCTTCGCAGGCGTCGGCGCCGGCATCATGATAGTCGGATTGCTGACGCTTGGCATGATGGTGGTGGATGTCACAAGCCGCGCCATCTGGCTGGTGTTCGGCGGCCTGGCCGGACTGGGGACAATGTACCTGTTTGTTCAACAGGCCGACAGGACCGGGTCTTCAACCGCCGTTGCTGCTGATCCGGCAAGACGCCGGACACCATTATCGTGGGCCATCATCCTGCCCTACGCGGCGATGGGCTTCGGCTACATTGTTCCGGCTACCTACCTGCCGGTGATGGCGAAGGCGATCATTCCGTCGCCTTTGATCTTTGGACTGGGCTGGCCCATTTTCGGTATCGCCGCTGCGGTCTCCACCATATTCATGGCAAGAGCTCAAGAGCGCTTTTCCAACGGGCAGATATGGTCGGTCAGCCAGACTGTCATGACGCTTGGCCTTCTGGCGCCAGTGATATTCAATTCGATTTTCGCCATCGTTTTCGCTGCGCTCTGCGTTGGCGGAACCTTCATGGTCATCACCATGGCAGGCATGAAGGAAGCCCACCGGATTGCCGGGCCTGAAGATGCGCAACGCCATGTCGCGGCCATGACGCTTGCATTTGCGATCGGCCAGATTGCCGGGCCCATTGTTGCCGGATGGGCCTTTGAGACAACCGGCGGTTTTTCCTTGCCGCTGGTGTTGGCTGGTGTCCTTTTACTCATCAGCCTGCTGCCGATGGTCGCTGGTCGCCCCGGGGTTTAGCGGTATTGCTTGATGTCGCCGTACCGGCCGCTGGTACGCAGGATGATGGTCACATCCTTACCGGTCCTGTTGCGCCACCACCAACCGTGCTCGCCATCAAACCGGGCCGTGAACTGACCGGTCTTCCCGGCAACCGCACGGCCTTTTTCGTATGTCACCGACTGGCCTTCCGCCTCGCCATGCAGGTTGAAGTTGACCACCGCTCCGCCGGTTTTCCAGCCAAACTCCAGAACATCTCCCTTGTGCATCTCAAGCTTGAGTTCCATGCCTTCACCGGGAACGAGTGTCAGCGATGTCTCGTCTGTTTGCCGGTCATACTGGTCCTGACCGTCATGCGCGTAGGCCGGGGTTGCTATCAGCGAGGCAAGGAATTGCCCGATGATACTTGCCTGCCGGCCCGTTGCGGACCCGGACCGGCCGTCAAGCCCGGAACTGCGCTGCCTGTCGGCTTCTGCCTCATCGGCAAGTTGCGATTTGATTTCGCCCATTTCCTTCAGGCCCAGCACCTTGCCGATCCCGGTCGGATCGATGCCATACTCGGACGGCAGCACGACGGTCACCAGCACGGTTGCAGACAGGCCGATGGCGACGATGGTCGATTTCAGCAGTTGGGCAGAGCTCGGCAACTCTGATTTTGGCGGAACTGGTGTGTTGTACATGACTAATCTCCGATGAGGTTTAAGCGACCACGTAACCGGTCAATTGATATCCGATCAGCGTGAAACCGGCGGTCATGACCGCCACGTTCGCGGTGTAGGCGTGTCTGGTGAAACTGCCGGTACGGCGCCAGAAGCCCATGGTTATGAGCATGAGCCCCAGCGCTGCGATCTGGCCGAGTTCAACACCAACATTGAACGCCAGCAGATTCGGCAGCAGCCCGTATGGGGCGATGTCATAATCGAGTATTTTGGTTGCCAGGCCAAAGCCGTGGAACAGGCCGAACATCAAGGTGGCCAGCTTTGTATCGGGTTGAAAGCCAAACCAGCGCTGGAACGCCCCGATATTGTCCAGCGCCTTGTAAACCACCGACAGCCCGATAATGGCGTCAATCAGATAGGCATTGAACTGCCATCCGAAATAAACCCCGGAAATCATGGTGATGGAGTGCCCAAGCGCGAACAGGCTGACATAAACGGCGATGTGTTTCGGGCGATACAAAAAGAAGATCACACCCAGCAAGAACAGCAGGTGATCATATCCGGTGACCATATGTTTGGCGCCGAGATACATGAACGGCACCAGATGCGGCCCGACAATCTCCTGGATGTAGCCCTTGTCCCCCTCGGTGACGTTGTGCGCCAACGCGTCGGCCACGAACACCGGCAGAACGAACAGCGACAACGCCACCGTTAACCACAACCGGGCCAGAGGCCGTGGGCAACCTGTTTCGAATTGAGACGAATGAGCTCGCATGTTCTTCTCCAACCGCACTTTCCGGGTGAAAACATGCAATCGAAGGGCCAGACCGGTGTCTCGGTATCGTGAGCCCGTGCGAGACGTGCAATGAGAATGGGGAATGACAACCCGCTGCAGGGTATTTGAGGGCTATTCGCCGGGTCTGCTTGTGGCCGATTGACAGCTTCGAACCCGTTTGAGACCTTCGTCCATCTTCTTGAAATATCAGGGATATGCCAACTTTCAAATATCAGGGCTATGCCAACTAATGACATTGGAACAAATCGTGAGAACCGCCGCTAATGCCCCATTTGCAAGAAACTGCTCGTAGTTTTGACCGTGCAGTTGCACTTGCTACAATCACTGTTTCGGGGTTCAATCGACATGCGCCCATAGAGTGGGAGGAAATTTCCGTGGGTAATGCGCCGAAACCAAATCATACACGAACGCATTCAGAATCAAGCAGTTGCAAGAAGCGACTGACAGGCATGGGATTGGTGTTGGTACTCGGAGTACTTGCCGGCACCCAGGCAGTAGCTGAGACGCTGGATGGCGCATCAGTTAGGAAACTGGCACATCAAGGCGTGTGGGCGGGTCGAGATAAGTGGGGCGGCTATTGGAGTTGGAACGCGGATAACTCGGTTTGCCTTCGTTTGTTTGATCAAAACGGCGAATGCTCAGACACTGGCAGCTGGAAAATCGTTGGTGATGAAATTTGCTATGAGCTTAAGTGGTGGGGTGAAATCATGGGTGTGAGATCCCAGTGCGTCAGCGTGAACAGGCTCAGTGATATCCATTATGAAACTCGATTCCATGGAGGCGCAATGGCCTCGACATTCTTCAAATTCACCGTGCTGATTGGCGGTCACGTACGGACGTCATGGCCTTAATACCGTCTATCAGATGATCTGTGGGTCATTCGACGACCTTCTGAGCATGCTTGCTCCCAGATCTTGGCACGTATCGCTGCTGGCCGCAGTTGACCTTAGTCCAAGGTGTGGTCATGATCCTTTTTGATGCAGAGAACACGGCAATCCATCACCACTGGCCGCATTGCGCCGCTCCGCCGGGTCTGTCCGGCAATCCGTATAGCCATAATTCCACTCGCCATTGCGGTGTGCATGTTATTGACAACCTGGTTTTCCGCACCGCCGACTTCTGCCCAAAAGAGCATTGAAGTTGATCTGGCTCTGATACTTGCAGTCGATTGTTCCAATAGTGTTGACAGCTCGGAGTTTGATTTGCAAATGCAGGGGCTAGCCCGTGCTTTTGTTGATCCGTTAGTGATTGCTGCCATCAAGCAAGGCAAAATGGGCCGTATCGGCATTATGGTCATCGAGTGGTCAGGCTTACAAAACCAGAAGGTCGTCGTCCCCTGGACGATTGTCAGCGATGACAAATCCGCACATCAAGTCGCTGGGGCAGTATCAGCAGCGCCACGTCTGACAGCGGGTAAAACTTCGATTTCCGGAGTCATCAACTTCGGAATTTTTCAGCTCGTCAACAGTCCGGTTTCCGCCCGTCGTCACGTTATTGATATCTCCGGTGACGGAGTTAACAATAGTGGGGTCGAGAGACCAGAGGCCGCTCGCGACCGTGCCGTTGCCGCCGGTATCACAATCAACGGGCTCGCTATTCTGAATGAAGTCGACGACCTTGATATCTACTTTGAAAAGCACGTTGTTGGAGGTGCAGGAAACTTCGTGGTCGTCGCAAACGACTATAAAGCTTACGGTGACGCTATCAAACGCAAACTGCTGCAGGAAATTTTAGGTCTAAATATCTCAAACCACATGTCGTGGGAATTGAAGCCGACATGATCTGAAACCATTAGCCCATGGGTGTGCTTGCGAAAATTATTAACCAAGACGATTGCAGTGCGGCTGCCTGAACCATGATTGCTGTTGAAGTACTTTGCAGGCGATAGACGGGCAACACCAAGGCAGATATTGGCAGCTTGTGTTGATAAAGTTGTAATTTTTGGGAGTCGACTTTTTCGGAGCAGTGAAGCAAATTCCATTCTCCAACTTAAATTTGCCACCGCTGTCCCCGACACGATCACACAGAAGAATTTGGCTATTATGACCGTACCCCTGCTGAATTTTGGAAACACTCCCTCACGAAGCCGAGGTTTTCTGACCACAGCAGACTTGTCACCATCGCAGACGGGGCGTTTTCGCTGGAACCTCAGCTAAAAGTCCGGGTCCATTCTGCCGTCACGGCCAATAACTTTCTGTCAGCACCAGGAGCCCCGTCGAATTCTAGTCCCAAGGGAAAACCATCATGTGTGCGGGCAAACGGAACAGTAATTCCCGGAGCCCCATAAAAAGTCGCGGGAAGAGCGTTACGCATCGTATGCCATATCGATACCGGGTTTCCGTTCAGCATCGTCGTGACTTTATCGTTCAGCTTTGTCGGCGACATAGGGACCGTTGGAAATACAATTGCATCCAACTGGTTCTCTCGCAGGTACTCGCAGTAGTGTTGCCGATGACGAGGAAGGATTTCGGTCAATACACGGTGATAGGCCTCAGCGAGTCCCGGAGCGTCAACATCTTTTAGCGCATCAGTGAACTCCTCGCGAACATAGGATCCGGCAATTCCGGAAATGACATCATTAAAACTTGTGCTCCCGCCGCAGGATTTGAGATACTTGGCCATGCTGCGAGGTAATTCCCAGGCGCGGATTGGTCCGGTCGCTTCTAGTACAACCGCTGCAAAATCATGTGGTGGTGCTTCCACAAGATCAACGCCACAGGCCTCAAGCCGTTTGAACTCCACCTCCGTCGCCACCGCAACTTCATTTTCCAGATCACTTAAAAAATACTCACCTGGTATTCCAAGGCGTAGTCTACGTCCATTCAGATCCGGTATCGCCCATTCGTCAGTCAACACACTGTCCAACAACAACAAGTCCTCGACGGAACGTGCTATTGTCCCTGGTGTATCCCTCGTCGGGAACAGCGGCATCACACCAAGATTAACAAGACGTCCGTGCGATGGTCGAAAACCAAAAACTCCGCAATGGGCAGCTGGAATACGGATAGAGCCTGCAGTGTCGGTTCCAAGTGAGGCGGGTGCAACGTTTACTGCTACAGCAGCTGCTGAACCGCTGCTGCTACCGCCTGCTGAATAGTCTGGATTAAAAGGGTTCCGAACGGCCCCTGAACACTCGTTGCTACTGGTTATACCAAAAGCAAGTTCATGCAAGTTTGTCTTTCCCATCAGAAGCGCGCCTGCATCGAACAGTTTTCGGGCAATAGGCGACGAAGTTTGAACAACATTATCGCGTAACGAAGGTGTGCCGCCTGTCGTTGGCAATCCGGCTATGTCAATGCAGTCCTTTATCGCCAAAGGTACTCCGTGCAGTGGGCCAACAGCTTCTCCTGACGCCTGCTTTTCGTCTGCCTTGCGAGCATTTTCAAGAAGACACTCAGCATCGTAATGGATAAAGAGGTTGAGGTCGGCGTGTCGCACTGCTTGCTCACAAAGCGAACTGGCGAGATCCTGCGAAGAAATTTCTCCAGTTCTAATTCTCTCGGCGGCATCGGTTAAGGCGAATTGATAGGGTTCCAATTGTGTACTCAACTATCTAGGGAATGGCACGCTCTACCTTACACGAAGGGGCGCAGTCTGTCGTGACTGAAAGCGGAAGACTTACTGGTCCACATTGTCCACTCATCTGCTGTCTGTGAATCTTGCCAAATGTCCCTTCAGGCACATAGTGGACCCACCGCAGCTGACGTCATAGGGTTGGTTGCTGACCCACAGCTGCCGTTGACCTCACTTTGCATCAGCGTCGGCTTTGCAGACGGTGCTTGAGTCTGTTGAACCCATCTCGATGCAAGGCGTTGAATAGTGCCTTGCGCAAATCGGGGGTGGTCTGAATGTCAGCTCAACTGCTGGCAAGCGAACAGCGGCTTTGGGTTAATTTGGCGCTGCGCAATGTTCGTGTTACCTTCTTCCAATTCGGATAGGATGGGCCGCCATGTTGTCCAAACTTAACATTGTAGTTCGCGTCCTCTGCCTCGTTGCATATATGCCCGCAATGGCGATAGCACAGGACCTCGTCACTGCGGCTCAAACCGGTGATATCGCGGCCCTGAAGGCTACGCTGCCTCCAGGCTCGCACCCCGATCCCGAAACACTGGTCAGGCCGCTGTATTTCGCAGCTCAACGCGGGCACGGGGACGCTGTGCAATACCTGCTCGAACAGGGGGCGCCGGCCAATGCGTCCACTGACTTTGGGACCGCCCTTGCAACCGCGTCGCGGGGAAACCATACCGCAATCGTCAAAGCGCTTCTGGCTGCCGGAGCAGATCCGAATCTGGCCGGCGGCGAAGACGGTGAGATGCCCCTTCACCTCGCCGCTCAACGCGGTGCGATTGAAGCGGCGCGACTGCTTTTGAAACATGGCGCGGATGTCAATGCGCGAGCGGTCCGGTTCGGATGGCCGGCGATCCACTTTGCAGCCTACAAGGGACGCACCGGAATGGTGGCGTTTCTGCGTGAAATGGGCGCTGCGCCGAAGACGGTCTATCCATTGCAGCCAGGTGAACTGGACGCCGCGGATGTTGAGGACGGGCGGATTTTGGCGTTTCAATGTGCCGGTTGTCACGGCATGGAGCATGGCGAGATTGGCCAGGGCCAGCATCCCGGCCCGTATCTTGCGGGCATCGTCGGCCGCGTCAAGGCATCGCTTGACGGCTTCCCTTATTCTGAAGCCATGAAGACCCAGGAAGGGGCCTGGACGGTTGAAGAGCTTAATGTCTTTCTCGCAGATCCGCTGGCCGTGGTTCCGGGCACCTCCATGAGCCGCGGCGGTTATGACGACCGTGCCGAGCGAATCGCTGTCATAGCGTATCTATTGAGTATTTCACCCAGCCTGGAATAGCCCTGACTCGCCAGGTCCTTCCAGACACATCATGCGCCATAAGCTCTCTTTGGGCTCGAAACGGTTGTTCAAACGAACCATCAAAAGCGGCCCTTGCTGGCAAATTTTCATCAGTTTGACAGGCGCCGAACGGACTCTGGTTTCGGGGGCATTCCAGTCGTTTGGTCCAAATATTTCGGATTTGGTGGTACTTCGGACGTTGTTGGATCAGTCTCGATACGGTACATATTGACCCTAATCGGTCATGTAAAGAACGGGTGGGCATTGTCACCAGTCCCTTTCTTGTTCATGATCGCGACGCACTGTCTGACTTCTTCGTTAGACAAATTCAATCCAAATTCATCGACCAAAACGTCTCGGAACTCGGAGTCTTTTGTCAGATAGCGCCTGTGAGAGCCACCTTCGGCATTACGTGTAGTCACGCGTGCATTGTACATGGTCTGCCGGCTGCCGTTTGGTCCTGGACGCGCCACGATAATGTTCCCTTGGTATGGCGTGTCGGAATGCGTTTCCGTGTACCAGTTTAAGATGTAGTACATATCCACAAACCATTCGCGGAACATATTGAGCACCGGACACGCAATCCGGAAACCCTAGGGTACCTCTTCATCGACGGTTCTGTAGGCTTCCACAAGGCTCGGCGAATCCTTGCACATGGTGCGAGGCAAATCGTCGTGTATGTCGAGCCACGGCATGGTGCTTTCGATACCGAGATGGTAGGTCGGCGGAAATTTCTCCGGTTCATCCAGACTGGCCGTAAATATCATGATCCACTTGGTCCACACGCCCAGTGTACCTCGGTATACGAGTGCTGTCCCGCAGTTGGCGCAAAAGCCCCGCCGGGCTATTTTCGAGGACGTGTAGTATTTGGGTTCGCCACGGGTAAATGACAAAGCTTCGGTCAGAAAAGTCGTGCCGCCGAGGATCGGCGCGCCGGAAAACCGCTGACACATGCTGCAGTGACACAGCATCGAGCCAAGCGGTTTTGCCGTCGCCTGGTAGCGCACACCGCCGCACAGGCAGCCGCCGGTAATGAGCATTGGTTTTTCGTCGTGCACGTCGATGAAGGGTCGAAAAGCCACATTGCCGGGCTTGTTCTGGCTCTGGCTGCAATGGTGATAGACGCGTACCGGCCGGGCAATGTTTTTCAGCTCATGGGCCCCAATATCGGCGAAGGTGTGCTGAACCTCATCATCCAGCTGGCCGAGCACTACGCCTGATATGGCAATACCATTGGGCTCTGCGATCTCCTGCAGCCGCGCTGCAATGTTGACACCATCACCGTAAACGTCATCACCTTCCGACAGTACGTCGCCGAGATTTATGCCCATCCGGTATCTGAACTGGCGATGTTCGGGAACACCGCTCATTCTATCGACCATGCCACGCTGCACCGCGAGCGAACATTCAACCGCATCATGGACACTTGCAAACTCCACAAGCAGACCATCACCCATCGTCTTGATGATGCGGCCGTGGTGCTGACCGATAGTAGGGTCTACCAGTGAAAACCTGAATTTTTGCATTTCGAGCAGTGTTGCTTCCTCGTTTTCACTCATCAACCGGCTGTAGCCGGCAATGTCTGCCACAAGGATGGTCGCCAGACGCCGCCGCAACTGTGTCGAGTGATTGGTGCTCATTTTGTTGTTTTGCCCCGTCTACTCGGCAACGATATCGCAGACTATTGCCGTTGCGGGCTTGTTACCGCGGTTGAAAAACCAGTGAGTGGTGTTCTCATCCTCGATGATGGCTTCAGCATTGCCGGCGGAATATCCCACCTCACCGGACTGGCGTCCCTCTATCCATTCGCCATCAATGACCTTCACCAGTCCGGGACGCGTTTCGTGACTGTGTCTGGCGATCTGGCCGCCGGGTTCAATGGTAATCGCGCGAAGCTGCAGCTTATGGCCCTCAAGGCCCAGCGTTTCCTGCATCGACCTGGCGGAAACAACCCCCAGCGCTGCAACTTTCAGGCCCTTGTGTTCAGTGGGCGCCGTAGCAGCCGCACTGGCAGCCATGTCAACTACGGCGATGCCCAGGCTGCCTGTCGCCAGGCCGGTTAGAAAAACCGCCGCTGTAAAATAGTTCCTGTTGATCCAAAGGGTTGTCATCTGATGCCTCCCATGGTGATTTGGTTGATGCAGATTAAATGCTAGGCTTGCAGGCAGACGACATTCAAACGAAGGTATTTCATTGGCTGCTGAAAGAAATTCACCCCCGGGAAACCGGCACCTCCCGCCGCAAGCTGCGCTTCGCGCGTTCGAGGCTGCTGCCAGGCATATGAGCTTTCGCGAGGCTGCTGGCGACCTGTCCGTAACGGCTTCCGCCATCAGCCACCAGGTCAAATCACTTGAAACCTATCTGGGTACCGCCCTGTTTGTCCGCGAGCCACACGGCCTCTCGCTGACCAATGCCGGCAAGGCGTATCTGAAAGAACTGACACCCATTCTTGATGCCCTTGATGCAAGTACCCGGCGTATCTCTGCCAATCGCCCGGCCGGTGCACTTCGCGTCCTGTCCACGCCCGGTTTTGCAGCGCGCTGGCTGATACCCCGTCTGCACCGCTATTCGGACAAGGAGAGCATCGTCCTGTCCGTATCCACCGGCGCTCCGTGCATGGATTTCTCGCTCAACGAGGCAGACATTGTCATTCACTGGGGGTCGGAACCAGTAACCGGGGCCCGGGTGGAACCCATGATGCGTTCAGGCAGATATCCGGTTGCCAATGCAGAATTTGTCAAACGGGAAGGCATCCTCCAACCGAGTGACCTGCTTCATACAACGTTGCTGCATGACGAAGTTGACGACGGCTGGGCCGCCTGGTTCGAAGAAGCCGGTTTAAGAGCGGCCGGACTTCCACCTGGACCGCGGCTGGCTCATTGCGACCTGACCCTGACGGCTGCTGAAGAACAACAAGGTGTAGCGTTGGCCTATGACGCGATGGCGCGAGGCTCGGTTGCAGACGGGCGATTGCAACGTGTCTTCGACATCGAAAGCCCATCAGCAGTAATCTACTCATTCGCCTATGCGATAGGCCGCAGGAAATGTCCGGATATCGGCCGGTTCAGGGACTGGATGTTTGACGAGATCCACGCAGAAGGATTGCTTGATCAACAAATCCAGGCTTCCGCCGCCGAATAAACCGGCAAACAGCCTTTATCGAACGAATTTCATTTTATCCGCTGGACCTGAACCGGCTTGGATCGCTTGTCCGGACCGTTGGTCAATGCCAAATCCATCGGACATGACGACAATACAACCAGCACATCCAGTTCAGCCTTCATCGTGATTGACTGGCCCGCCCCGACCACCGGCGCTTCAATCGACAATTGACCACCTTCACCAATCGATACGTTCTCAAACACATTGAACGGACTTGGAATTTCCGGCAGGGAAACCCCTGCCTGTTGCATGGCGTCGCTCAGATTATCCACGCAGTTCCTGTGATATCCGACATGTCCCAGCAATGCGTAGCGCTGTTCGTCACAGGCAGACAGCAACATGTCGTGGATACCGGGTGAGGTGTCTTCGGTTATCGAAAACATCGGCCGCCTCAGGTTGCTGTAAATCATGTCGCCCGGTGAAGGCATAAGTTTTTGCAGGCATGAACGGGTATGTTCGGTTGATAGAAATTCTGCAGGCTCTGATTGCACGAAGGCCCAGACGTCAACAACCTGCGACCCTTCGATACTCACGATACGAAGGCTTTCGCCGGCTGTGAGGCCGACATGACCGCCGTGACCGCCTGCAATTTTGAAATCTTCCAGAATACTCATGTTGTCCGCATCACCATTTGTTGGCCGAAGCCGCTGGGAGATGTAACGACGTCTTCCGTTTTGACGACGACAGCAATATTGTCGGGCACAGGCATGTTTTTCAAGTCGTCTCAACCTAGCCAAATAACGACAGCGGTCGCTTCAGAGGAACTGCAGGTGGTGGCCGCCTGCACCGGATTTTGGTCGGTTGACTCTGAAACCGAGATCCACAAGCGTGAAGAGTAAATGATGTAACGAAACAGGGCGGATACGGAAAATGACTGACTTCAGTAAAGTAAAGGCTCTGGCCTTCGACTATTTCGGCACAATCGGCGACAAGCTTGCCTTGGGCCCGATGGTCGATGAGCACTATCCGGGCAAGGGCATCGGATTCACCAAACTCTGGTTTGCAACCATCCAGCGTTACTGTTTTCAAAACGGCATGATGGAGCGCTATACACCGTGGGAAGATCTGACCCGTGCGGCTTTCAAACTTGCAGCATTTGAGTCGGAGATGGAGGTTCCCGATGGACTGCGCGACGAACTGATAGCTGCTGACGAGACGCTGCCGGTTTATGACGATGCCTGCAACGGTTTGTCGCGACTGGCCGGAAAATATCAGCTGTATGTGCTGTCCATGGGGTCTGCCGAGATGATCAGGAAGTCTCAGGTCAACGCCGGGATAGACCGGCAATTCGTCGACATTCTCACGACCCGGGAGGCAGCGGTCTACAAACCTCACAGGCGTGCCTACGAAGTCGGCGTGACGGCCATCGGTCTGCCTGCCGAGCAGATCGGTTTCGTTTCCGGAAACTCCTTCGACGTTCTGGGGTCAAAGAATTTCGGCTTTCCGACCATCTGGGTTCGCCGCTACGGCCAACCTCTGGATGATCTTGGGCTTCAACCGGATCTTGTCGTGGGTGATCTGGAGGAAATGGCCGACGCGCTTTAGGGGAGGGATACCGGCGCCGGAGAAAACTTCCAGCGCGCAACGGAGATTGACGGATTGAGTCAAAACTGTTGCTTAAGACATTGTTTTCAAGCCACTTAAACCTGTGGTTCGGTCACAGTCGAAACCCTGCACTATTCCTGTTCGCCTTCACCATCAATGACACCGCTGATGAGGTTGCTGGAGTAAAGTTCGTCGATGTCGATATCGGCAACCTCGGTTACAGGAGTGATCCGGGAAACAAGTTTGGCGATTTCTGTCTTGTATTGGCGATGTACCGCCTCGCCTGCCTCGACATCGATTTCGCTGAACCGCAACCTGCTGCCCGGACGCATTCGTCCCAGCACGGGCAGGTCAGCCGAAATCACAGTCGCGATCTTGGGATAGCCGCCAGTGGTCTGGTGATCTGCCAGCAGGACAATCGGTTGTCCTGAGCCGGGCACCTGAATGGCGCCTGCAGTAATTCCGTCGGAGATGAAATTCTCGTATGCCAGCAATTCAATCTGTGGGCCATCAAGCCTTGCGCCCATTCTGTCCGAACTTGCCGACACTACAAATTCCGAGGTGAGCAAGGTCTCAAGCCCGGCTTTGGAAAAGTGGTCGTCCTGCGGCCCCAGAATCACCCGTATCTGTGAACTCGCTACTGTTTTCCCGCCGGGGTTGAACTTTACACATAAGTCCGGTCCGACAGGCGCGGTTTCGCGCTTCAAAGGAAGATGGTCGCCGGCCTGAACGGTGCGGCCCTGGAAACCACCGAAACCTCCACGCACATATGTGGACAAGCTGTTCATGCACGGCTCGATGGCAAAGCCGCCGGCAACGGCAAGATACCCACACATACTGGCGCGCATGGCACCCAACCTGATGCGGTCTCCGGCGACCACCGTCAGCGAACGGCCTGCCGGGTAAACAACGGGCTCAGGCTGCAGTATCTCAATTGTGCAATCGGCACCTGCATAGGCAATGCGGGCGGTTGGTGCGCGCACAATAAACTCAGGGCCTGCATGAAGTATCTCCAATGCTCCTTCAGTCTCATCATTACCCACCAACCGGTTTGCCAGACGCAGTGCAACCGGGTCGAGAGCACCGGACGGCGGAACACCAATATCAAGAAAACCGGTGCGACCCAGATCCTGAACCGTGGTGAACACCCCGGGCGCAGTAATTTCAAGGACTGCGCTCATGCCTCAGTCACCTGCGGCTCAATCTGATAATCTCCAGTCTCCACTGCCTGTGTGAGTTCTTCGAACCTCGCTGCATCAATAGGGACGAAATCAATGCTGTCACCGGGTGCAAACAAGGCCGGTTGCTGCCAGCCGGGATCAAACAGCTTTATCGGCGTGCGTCCGATCAGATGCCAGCCGCCGGGTGAGACCAGCGGATAAATCGCCGCCATGGTCAAAGCGATGGCAATCGAGCCGGCCGGCACCCGAAGTCTCGGGTCGGTGCGCCGCGGCAGGGACAGGGCTTCCGGCAGGTCGCCCAGATAAGGAAAGCCCGCGACAAATCCGATCATGTAAATATGATAGGTGACACCGACATGCAGCTTTACGACCTCGTCTGGAGACAGTCCCGTCGCATCTGCCACATCAGCCAGGTCGGGGGCAAAATCAGGTTCGTAGCAAACCGGGACCTGCCAAAGCCTGGATGATCGCGGCTCGGAACCACCGGCTTTGTGCAGGGCCATGACCTGTCCGGACAGCGTGCGAAAACTTGTTTTTCCGGCATCATAGCGCACCAGGAGAGACCGGAAGGTCGGCACCGTTTCCAGCAGACCGGGCAGCCTGGCCAGACGCACCTGCTGATTGAGATGCAATATGTCCTCGCTGATCCTGCGGTCGATTATGTCCGCAAATTCCATCAGAAAAGCGCCATCGCCATAGGGCAGCAGACGGGGTGGGTTTTCTGCCGAGGCTGTCAAATCACGCTTCCGTTCCATGGCCTTGCGAGTGTGCCGGGAATGTCACTGGACCTGCCCGGCCGGGACTTGTCAAGCGCATCATATTGTGAACTGTTGTCAGAAGAAATATCGACTGCTGCAATTGTACAAAGAGGGCCAGCCATGTCAGTTGAAACCAATCTCAACGCAGATATCGGTGAAGGCTTCGGTGCCTATGATATCGGTGATGATACCGCATTGCTGGATGTGGTCGGTTCCGTCAACGTTGCATGCGGCTTTCATGCCGGTGATCCGGGCACCATGCGCCGCCTGGTCATTGACGCCAGCGATCGCGGTATCTCGATCGGGGCGCATCCCGGCTTCAATGATCTTTGGGGGTTCGGCAGGCGGCGGATCGACATGGCGCCGGCAGACCTGGAATATGCGGTTGCCTATCAGATCGGCGCCCTGCAGGGCATGGCCAGTTACTGCAATCAGCGGGTCAGTCATGTCAAACCTCACGGCGCACTCAACAACATGGCGGCGGAAGACATCGATCTTGCGATGGCCATAGGCCGGGGCATCAGGACGGTTGACCGGGAGTTGATTTTTGTGGCGCTTGCCGGGTCCGAAATGGAAATGGCCGCACAGAGCCTGGGACTGAAACTTGCGCGCGAAGGTTTTGCCGACCGGCAGTATGAAGCAGACGGCAACCTGACGCCGCGCAAGCTGGAAGGCTCTGTCCATAAGGATCCGAAAGTGGCCCTGGAACAGGTCTTGCGCATGATCAACGAGGGGGAAATCGTCACCCGCCAGGGAACCACGATTTCCCGCAAGATTGATACCATCTGCATCCATGGCGACGAGCCGACCGCCGTGACACTTGGCAGGTCAGTGAAACAGGGGCTGCTGCAAGCCGGAGTAACGCTGAAACCGCTGACTGAAATTGATCTGAAAAATTAGTGCCTGATCATAAATTCCACCGGCACGAACTCCTGTTTCACCCACGATACTCCCCAGAGCAATGTCCATAACCTGGAATCTTGAACAAACTTTCCACACAAGCGCCGGACGGGTGGCAGCGGGAAGGGCTGGTGACGGGCCTGATCTGGTGCTGGCGCACGGCTGGCCGTGGTCGTCTTTTTCCTGGCACCGGATCATCCCCGAACTGGCGAAGAACAACCGGGTGCACTGGTATGACATGCCGGGCTATGGCCGGTCTGAAATGACCGCCGGACAGGCGACGTCGCTGGATGTACAAGGCCAGGTCTTCGCTGAAATGCTCGACCATTGGGGGCTAGAACGTCCACATGTCGTTGCACATGATTTTGGTGGAGCCACCACATTGCGGGCACACCTCCTGCACGGCTGTGAATTTGAATCCTATGTGCTGATGAATGTCGTTGCCATGCGGCCGTGGGGTTCTGCGTTCTTTGACCACGTGGGCCGGCATGTAGAGGCATTTTCCGGGTTGCCACCCAACATCCACAAGGCGGTGGTTGAGGCGTACATCAAGGGTGCCCTGGTCTCGGATATTGCTCCTGAAGACTTTGAAGCCCTGGTCGCACCCTGGTTGAGCGAGGACGGGCGCGGCAGTTTCTACCGCCAGTTTGCACAGGCTGATGAGCGCTACACTGCAGAAGTCGAACCGCTGTTCGGTGACACCCGCTGCCCTGTCAAAATACTGTGGGGCGAAGATGATCCGTGGATACCGCTGGACCGTGGCAAGGCCCTGCACGGGCTGCTCGGCAAGGGGTCATTCGCCCCCCTGCCCGGCGTCGGTCACCTGCCGCAACTTGAGGCTCCTGACCTTGTGCTTGAACATCTGAAACGGGACTGAAATCAATTAAACCTGTCTAGCGAGGCTGGCGCAACATAGGGAACAGGGACGGGGCACCGTCGGCTTCTATTTCGCCAAGTAGCTCAAAACCGTGCCGCTTGTAGATCGACAAGTTGGCAGCGTTGGTGGATTCAAGGTAAGCGACCTGTTTTGCTGCATCACACACCTTCAGCGTGTGTTCCATCATTTCAGACCCGAGCCCCCTGCCCACCAGGAAAGGATCAGCTGCAATGAACGCCAGGTGGTAGCAAGGTTCATCGGGATGCTAATGATCCATTTGCTCAAACAGTGAAAATATCTGGCCCAGCTTGGCCCCTGAGAATTTTGCCTCAAACAGTGCTACCAGGCCATCTTCATCCGGGTGCACTCCGGGCGGCAACCACAGCGCAGCGCAAGTGTTGTCACTGTTGTGATAGGCGCCGCCGTGGCCAAATGCGCCTCCACCAAACAGTCGGAGTATGTCCGGAAACGCGGCAAGATAATCCTTCGGTTCAGGAAATAGCCAGCGCATGACCGGATCGGCGGCGAAACCCAACACAAGAGTATCAATTATTCCGGCGCTATCTGCTGCGTCCGCTGCTTCAATCATAAATCCCTCGCCTTCGCTTTAGCCCAGATTAGAAAACCCTACAGGGGTTGGCAAATAAATCTGGCTGTGTTGCCCTGAGCGAACTTGTCTTTAGGCGGAATACCGGGTTACATCGGTGACGCAGAAAGTCACACTTTATTGGCCTGCACACCAGTAAATCCGGAGTTCAGGCGCACGGGGAACCACAATGAAATATCTCAATGCCACAGTAGTCCTGCTCGCCTTGTTCGGCGGCACCGCGGGCGCAGAACCTGTTTCCTGGACCGGAACCTATGAGGGTCATTTTGTCTGTGACCATGTCATTGGCGGCACCGCGGGCGGTTTCAGCCGATCGTTCTCCGCCCACGTCAGGCACAGCGGCACCTCCATAGACGTGGAGACTTTCGCATTGATCAGCCCCGAAACCAAGGGCAAGCCGTCCCTGTATTACGGCAAGTTGCAGGAGACTGCGGGCGGTGCTGTGACCAGCGGATACCTGGAAGCCTGCAAGGGCCGTTTCGACTACAAGGAACTGGTGCGAATTTTCCCGGCGTCTTCTTCCGGCGGGTCATTCAGTTTCGCTGCCGACACCATCTTTGTGTCCGAAGCTCTGCCTGGCGCAGAAGGCAAGCTGGTGGCAGAGAGCTGTAAATGGGCACTGAAGCGGACATCCACTGAAGCGCCGGAATTTGAAACCTGTCCGAAGTAGAGTGCATCTGGCGAGAAAACCGGCGGCGACCTGAAATGTATGGTGCCCGGGTTCGCATTGCGATAGGTATCGCCCATGAAATTTGCAGCGATTGCCGACATTCATGGTAACTGCACGGCCCTTGAAGCGGTGCTGAAAGACATGGCCTCACTGGGTGTCAGCGAGGTTGTCAATCTTGGTGATCACGTCAGTGGGCCACTGGAGGCGCGCCGGACCGCAGATTTGCTGATGCAGCGCAACTTTCCATCGATACGCGGCAATCATGATCGCTGGGTGGTTCGCGACGATCTGGCAAGAATGACCGGATCGGATGTCATCGCCCGCAAGCAGCTGGGCAAACAGCATCTCGACTGGCTGAGCGCGCTGCCGTCCACACTGACCTATCGCGACGAAGTTTTTCTGTGTCATGGAACACCGCAAAGAGACACCAGGTATTGGCTGGAAATGGTGACCGAAGATGCTGTTGTCATGGCCACGCCTGTTGAAGAGGTCGAACGCGAGGCGGCGGGAATATCTGCGTCACTCATCCTGTGTGGTCACACCCATATCCCCCGCTCAGTCCGATTGCGCGACGGCCGGATGGTGGTGAACCCGGGCAGCGTCGGATGCCCGGCATATGATGATGTCAATCCGGTGCGCCACATCATGCAAACCGGAACTCCGGATGCCAGCTATGCCATACTGGAAAAGACCCCTGCGGGCTGGAGCACCACATTCCGGCAGGTGCCGTACGACAATTTGGCAATGGCGGAGCTTGCCCGCAAGAATGGCCGCGACAAATGGGCCGAAGCCCTGGCGACCGGCTGGATCTGCCAAACGTGATGTTGCCAGCCCTATCCAGGCCAGATCAGCTCAACCCGGATGCCGCCGGGTTCGGCAAACATCATGTGCTTGCGCGGGCCTGAACCCACCGCTTCAGGCATGAACTCAACTGTTACACCGGGCCAGGCTGTAACCTTGTCGGCCAGTTCGGCCAATTTCGCTTCGCTTTCGATCTCCATTGCCAGATGATGCAGGCCGACATTGGCACGCCGGTCGCAACCCGTCACCTGCATGTCCCGGTTTGCCTGCCAAAGCGTCAGGCGCAATTTGCCATCAGTGATGGAATTTGTGGGGCAGCGGTCATCCCTGGCGATTTCCTGCCAGCCCAGTATTTCAGATCAGGATGATTAAGACCGGCGGTTTCAGCTATTGATGCCTCGCATGATTAGGGTGAACTGATATGATGATGTAGCGGGACGCCAGACACACGCGCCAAAAATTTTTTTGATCCCGACCAAGGAATCCGGGTTGTCATGCGTCCTATAGACGAACATGCGAATGAACACAGGCGATAACGAGCTTGCCGCCCAGGCGGGAAACGGCGATGCAACGGCATTTCAGGTGCTGTTGGGGCGCCATTATGACAGCATCTATCGCATTGCCTATCGCTTCACCGGCGTGCGCGAAGATGCTGAAGACATTGCGCAAGGCGTGTGCGTGTCGCTGGCAGTCAAACTGCGTTCATTCAAGGGTGAAGCCCGTTTCAGCACGTGGCTTTTTCGAATTGTCGTCAATGCAGCGCAGGACTTTCATCGCAAGAATGCGGCCACCTCGCGGCTGAATGCGGCCTATGGCGAGGTTTCCGAACTGATGCGTGATGAACATGCCGAGGCGGCGCGCGAACAATCCTGGCTCTATGACGCACTGGAGCGGGTTGGCGAGGATTTGCGTGAAACAGCCATTCTGGTGGTGGCGGAAGGCATGACCCATGCCGAGGCAGCAGGGGTTCTGGAGATAAAGGAGTCAACCGTGTCATGGCGCATGCACGAATTGCGTAAAAACCTTAAGGCGCTGGCGAAAGCAGAACTATGAACAACGAACTGGACAGAATGGAGCAGGCGTTTCGGCAGCAACTGGAAGCTGACCGGCCCAGCGATGCAGCGCGTCAGGAAACGCTGCGCGCCGCCATGGAGGCCTTTGGTGAAGAAAGTTCAAAAACCCACCAAGGAACCGGCATCGGGAACCGTCCTAAAGAGCGGGGCAATAACTGCATAACCGCTCTGAAAAGGAACCTGACAATGAATTTTGCACACCCGAAACTGTCCTACATGCTGGCCGGCGGAACAAGCCTTGCCGTCCTGACGATCGCTGCCGTCAACCTGCAGGTGCTCAACCCGCAGATGTTCACGGCACCGGCGGACCGCCTGGCAGAACACGCCGAAGTGTTGAATGACAAGGAAGAGATCGCTGCATTACCGGGTGCGGGGCAAGTACCCGAAGCTGATCAACTGGCTCTCAACAAGGTAGAGCCGAAGAAGTCCGCAGAAAAGCGTATGGGTGTCGCACAACAGCTTGCGGCAGGTGGCAAGGCCAAGCGCCAGTTCGCGCCCGCACCGATGTCGGCACTGGTGAGCGAACAGGCCGTTGGGACCACCGGTTTTCGAAACCGCCGCGACAATACGATTCAATACTACCAGGATCAGGGACGCGACAAGTTTTCCAAACTGACACCGAACAGGCTGAAGCTCGTCGCCAGTGAACCCGTATCCACATTCTCGGTCGATGTCGACACCGCATCGTACAGTTTTGTGCGCAGCGCCCTGAACCGTGGCGTGCTGCCGCAAAAGGATGCGGTTCGGGTTGAGGAACTGATCAATTACTTCGACTATGACTATGCCGCACCGGACAATCGAGCTGAACCATTCAAGACCAATGTGTCGGTGATGCCGACACCGTGGAACACAAACACAAAGCTGCTGCGTATCGGCATCAAGGGTTTCGACCTGCCAAAATCCGATGCACCGAAAGCCAACCTTGTTTTCCTGCTTGATACGTCAGGTTCCATGAACTCGCCCGACAAGCTGCCCTTGTTGCGTAATTCCTTCAAGCTGCTGCTGTCTTCACTCAAACCCGATGACACGGTGGCAATCGTGACCTATGCAGGCTCTGCCGGCACGGTACTTGAACCGACCCGGGTTGCGGACAAGAACAAGATACTGGCTGCGCTTGACCAGCTCAATTCGGGCGGGTCGACCGCCGGTGCCGAAGGCATCCGCCAGGCCTATCAGCTTGCCGAGCGCAATCTGGACAAGAAGGGTGTCAACCGGGTGATCCTGGCAACCGACGGTGATTTCAATGTCGGCATTTCCAACCCGGAAGAGTTGAAGAGTTTCGTTGAACGCAAACGCAAGACCGGCGTCACCCTGTCGGTACTGGGATTCGGTCACGGCAATTACAATGACCAGCTGATGCAGACGCTGGCCCAGAACGGCAATGGCAATGCTGCCTACATCGACACACTCAACGAAGCCCGGAAAGTTCTTGTCGAGGAGGCCGGTTCCACCCTGTTCACTATAGCCAAGGATGTGAAACTGCAGCTCGAGTTCAATCCGGCACAGGTCAGCGAATACCGGTTGATCGGTTATGAGACACGATTGTTGAACCGGGAAGACTTCAACAACGACAAGGTCGATGCCGGTGATATCGGAGCGGGACATTCAGTGACCGCACTTTACGAAATTACACCTGCCGGATCCGCATCACAGCAGGTAGACGGCCTGCGTTATCAGTCTGAAAACACCGCCAGGGCGACCGGTAGCAACAGCAACGAATACGCCTTCATGAAGATCCGTTACAAGCTGCCGGACAGCAGCACAAGCACGCTGATTGAAACGCCTGTCACCAGGACATCGGAGGTATCCGATATTACACAGGCTCCACGCTCGTCACGGTTTGCAGCCGCAGTAGCCGCTTTTGGTCAGATCCTGCGTGGTGGGCGTTATACCTCCTCTTTCAGCTACGACGACGTGATTGCGCTTGCCCAGTCCGCCAAAGGTGAAGACCGCTTCGGTTACCGGGCAGAATTCATCAATCTGGTGCGGCTGGCCAAGTCGGCAGCAGCGCTGGAAGCACAAAAACCATAAGCCGAAAAAATCGGGCCAAGCAATGAAAGGTGGTCGGCGTTCATCAACGCCGGCCATTTTCATGTAGCCAATCATTCTGACTTCTCTCAAGCTCACACAAGCAATGCAAACTATTTTTTTTAAACATTTTTGTCGCAATTCCTGATAACTTAAGTCAACCGGCTTCAGCCGCCGCTGAAGTTCAGGGCCTGCCATCCGGTCCTGAGAATACGGTCTTCAATTCCGCAGCATGTTCAGGAAAGGCCCATTCGATTTCATGGATCAGATTGTGCAGCCTGTCACGCAATTCTCCGTTGCCCTGGCGCATGGCCTGCAGGTGCCGACGATGCAGCGACAACAGCATGTTGGCACCGTGAGATGGCGCGGCCGATCTGGCGCGGGCAATCGCATGCAACTGTCTGCGAGCCTCACCGAATGTCATGCCTGCCGGCATATCTACAATCAGCTGGACAGCCTGCAGCGGTATGGCTTCACCGAAAATGTGAATAATCTCTGCCTGGGTAATCGGGCTGTCCTTCATCGCCGTGGCCTCCATTGTCGACCGACTGATTTACACCGCAATTATTTATCGGCAGGACCAATCCAGTCTGTGCATCCTGTCACACGGGCAAAACAGTGTTGCCAGGCAGACCGCATTAAATTGCCTGTGCGACCGGTTTGTGGTGCAGTCACAATGAAGCACACAGTCTGAGGAAGCCGCTTTCGAGAGCAGGTTTCGCTACGGCCGGAGAACAGGCCTGCAACCCTGGGTGCATTCAGTTGTCATGTCCAAATTGCGAGGCAGCATCGTCACGAGCCTCAACCGGCGGCATCCGCCAATCCTCGGGCCGGTCTCGACCATGGAGGCATTTGAGGTCGGTTATGATGTCGGTGGCGCAGAAGCGATGCGGCGGCTGATACGATCGTTTCGCCTGACGGAACTGTGCAATCTGCTTGGCCTGCCGAGGATTGCCCTGCCCGTCACGATTGAAAATGGTGTTCCCCACGGTGTGCAGATCATCGGGCGGCGCTTCGATGAAGACCGGTGTTTCAATGCAGCCGAGACTATCGAGAAGACCTGCCACATATCAGTACCGATTGACCCTGTGATCATGACTAGAGGGCCTTGGACCACCGGATTGTTTGCAGTGGCCGCAACGGATTCAGCAACGGTGCTCCCGACCTGAACAACAAATCGCAACGATTCAAGCAGAGCTGGCAAGTTATTGTTTTAATGTAGTTTTATTGTTTTTTTTAAAATAATGAATCAAACCTTAACCGGCTGTATAACAGTGCGATCTGCAAGGTTTACCGCCAGTAGTTTGAAACGATGGCGATATGGCCAGTATCGCCGCCGACACAGCACAATTTCAGCGTATTTGCTGTATATGCCAAAAGGCTCACAGACTTCCCGAAGCGGAGAAATTGGGTGGACGTCGTTTTAGCAGGTATGTCCACGGTTGTTCCGGCCGCCAAGTTGCCCCAGACCCTGGTTTTGGATTGGGCTCGCCGAACCCTGGGCAGCAAGTTTTCCCAGTTTGAGAGAATGTCGAAAGCCTTCGACAATGCAGGCATCCACACACGTTATGCCGTGGCGGACATGTCGTGGTTCGAAACGGCAAAATCCTGGCCGGAACGAAACTCGGTTTATCTTGAAGGAGCCACCCGGCTGTTCATCGATGCCGCAACAAATGCTCTGGACGACGCAGGTTGGGATGCTGATGAGGTTGACGCCATTGTCACCGTGTCTTCAACGGGGATAGCCACACCAACGCTGGAAGCGCGTGCCTGGATGGAGATGGGATTTCGCGAAGACGTAACCCGCATCCCGGTTTTTGGACTGGGGTGTGCAGGCGGTGTTTCCGGCCTGGCCATTGCACGTGATTTTGCGGCTACCATGGAAGGCACACGGGTACTTATGGTGGCGGTTGAAGCCTGCACGGTATCGTTCTGCGCCGGCACGCCGCGCAAGGCCGACATCATCGGTTCTGCCATTTTTGGTGATGGTGCGGCTGCAGTATGCGTTACCAGCGAAAACAGATCCGTCAACGGGCACAACGGCTGTGGCGGCATTAACGGTCGCAATGGCCGTAACGGCCACGCCGGCCGGCAAGGTCATAACAGTGAGAAAATTTACATCGGAAAGGGCTCGCAGAAAATGTGGCCCGACACCTTGTCCATCATGGGCTGGGAAGTTGACGAGGACAGCCTCGGTGTCGTGTTCGACAAATCCATTCCCAGCTTCACCGAAGACAATTTTTCCTCTGCGGTCAGCGGCGCGCTGGCAAAGCTTGGCAAGGACATCAGCGAAATAGACCGTTTTGTCTGCCACCCCGGTGGTACCAAGGTGTTGCAGGCAATTGAACAGTGTCTGGAATTGCAACCCGAAAGCCTTGGTGAGGAGCGCGAAGTCTTGCGCAATTTCGGCAACATGTCCGCCCCCACGGTATTGTTTGTCCTGAAGCAGGTTCTGGACAATGACCAGACCGGCGATATGCTGATGTGCGCGCTGGGCCCCGGGTTCACAGCGTCGTTTTTGCCGATAACAAGAGCCTAGTAAGAACCGAGCCGGTAATTTCCAGTAATGTCAATTTCCATCCCTGCCCTGTTGCTGTTGATCTTTCTCGTGGTGCAGCGATTGGGAGAACTGGTCCTGTCCAGCCGCAACACCAGAAGATTGCTGGAACGAGGGGCATACGAGGCCGGCGCAGAGCACTATCCCGTCATGGTTGGCCTGCACGCATCATGGCTGATCACCTTGATTTATTTCGGTATCGATAAGCCCGTCTCCATTACCTGGCTGGGAGTGTTTACGGTGTTGCAGGTACTGCGGGCCTGGATCATCCACAGCCTGGGCGGCAGGTGGACAACGCGGATCATCGTGATGGGAGGGCCGCTGGTTACCAAGGGACCGTTCGCCTGGTTCAAGCATCCCAACTATCTGGTTGTGATAGCTGAAATACTGGTGGTGCCGATGATTTTCGGCCTGCCGGTGGTAGCGGCAGTGTTCTCAGCCCTGAATGCGGCCATGCTGACGGTTCGCATCAGTGCCGAAGAAGTGGCCTTGCAGCGCTACCGGCAATGAACGAAACCTGACTACCACGGCCTTTCTATTCGCCGCACAAATGGAATCAGCAGGACTGCGAGCGCTGTCAGCGCCGCGACAAGAGCCCATGCTTCGTTGATGGCCATGGTGAGACCGGCTCGTTCAACCTCAGGCCGGATCATCTCAACAACCGATTCAGGTGGTACAAATGCGATTGAAGGTATTTCGTGTATCGACATGTTGGCGAATGCGGCAGCTTCCGGATCCAGCTCAACCAGCTTCAGGCCGATTGTCCTTGAATGGGTCTCGACCCGTTGCCAGATAACCGTATCAATCAGGGCCACGCCGATAGCACCGCCCAGATTTCGCATCAGGTTGAAAAGCGCGCTGCCGTCCGGCACCTTGGCATCGTTCAACAGGCCAAGCGCAATACGGGTCGGCGGCAACAGGCAGAACATGATGGCAGCACCACGCACCACCTGGGGCCAGAACATTTCGTCAAAATCGGTGGCCACGTTCTGGTCGAAACTCCATCCCAGACCTATTGCGAAACAAATAAATCCGCCCGCCGTCAGATACCGCGCATCCAGCCGCTGTTCCAGTTGCACCGCCACCGGCGCCGCGAGAAACTGGACCACACCGGTCACCAGCATCACCAGTCCGATATCCAGCGGGCCATGCCCGCGCACCAGACCCAAGAACACCGGCATCAGGTATACCGATCCAAACAATCCCATGCCGAAAATGAAACTCAACGCACAGGCGATGGCAAAATTGCGGTCCTGAAACAACCGCAGGTCGGCAATTGGCAAGTCACGGCGCAGCGATCTTTTGACAAAGCCTGACAGTGACAACCCGACCGTTGCCAGCAGCAACAGGATCAACGCAGAAGTCCACCCGCGTTCAGGTGCCTCCTTGAGCGCTATTTCCAGGAAGGCGAGGCCGAGTGCCAGGGCCGCAAGGCCCAGCCAGTCCATGCGTTTCAACAGTTGAAGATCGCGCGCGGCGCGCGGCAACAGGATTGCCGCGATGGCGAGCGAAGCGATACCGGGCAACACGTTGATCAGAAACAGCCAGTGCCAACTGAAGGTCTGGGTAATATACCCGCCAACCGTAGGTCCCAGCGTGGGTGCCAGTACCGCCAGCACCCCGGCCAGGGTCGTCGCGATACCCTGCTGGCTGGACGGGAACATCAAAAACACCGCGGAGAACACCAGCGGGATGAGGCATCCGCCCGCCAGCCCCTGCAGGATGCGGAAAAAAATAAGGGTCGAAAAATCCGGACTGAAGGCGCAACCGATCGAAGCCAGCGTGAACAGCGTGAGTGCACCCAGAAAAAGTCCGCGTCCGGACAAGGCGCGCGACAACAGTCCGGTGAGCGGAATGGCGATCACCTCCGCAATCAGATAGGAGGTCTGGATCCAGCTCATCCGGTCAGATGAAATGTTGAGCGCGTCGCGGATTGCCGGCAACGAAGTGGCGACGATCTGGATATCCAGAATAGCCATGAACATGCCGACGCACATGGCCGAGAACCCTGCCCATACCCGCCAGCCAACCTGCTGGCGCCGGGTCCCTGCCCGTGCCGGCATCACTTGATCAAAACGGCGAGCAAAGTCGCGACCTGTCTGGAATTGTCTGTCGGCTCAACGATCACGTATAATACCCCTTCCTCACGGACGACTCGACGCAGTAGCACATAAAGCAGCCGGCATTTTCATGCCGTTTGTCATCGCGCGCCCGGATACACACAGCGGCCCCGGCCAGTGTCGCGCTTGAATTGAGATTGTGGAACTCAAGCACGAAATTTGGTTATATTCGAGATGGAAGACAGACCCTGCAAGTTTGCCTGCAAATTTTTGGCTGTTAAAAAATTACGCGTAACACATTGTTAATAAACATGTTTATCACCAGATGCGAGAATATGATTCAGCGATTTCAACCTTATTCACGGTTGCTGCCGACAGTAGTCAATGCCGTCAATATCAGCCGGCATGTTGTTTGAGGAACGCGTCCACTTCCGTAAAAAAGGCATCGAATGCGGGAGACCCTTCCAGCAATGCATGGTTGTTGCTTTCCAGTGCCACGAAACGCGCATTGGGGATAAGCGCGGCGATGCGGCGCCCCTCCTCCAGCGGTACCCGGCGGTCACCGTCGCAATGCAATACCAGGGTAGGCACCTGAACCTTACAGGCCAGTTCAGCAACGTCCACCCGTGAGTTCATCTCATTTATCCGGGCGGCATTTTCCGGTGCGATCGACACCCGCTGGAGTTCGTCAAACCCGCTCAACTGATCGGGCTTGGCATCGGGTATGAAGGATGTTGTAAAGAAATGCCGGTAGACCGGATTCGGCGATCCCCAGCCCTGCCGGATCATGGTTTGGGCGGCTTCAAAAAGCTGTTCATGCTCCGGTGAATTTCGTTTCATGGCGCCACGCAGAAACCCGCCGAGCAGGACGAGACATTTGACTTTTTCCGGGTGTTCCACCGCATAGCGAACCGAAAATGCGCAGCCTTGCGAAATACCGAACAGCGCAAAGCGTTCCAGTTTTGCCGCGTCTGCCACTGTTGCCATGTCTGAAATCATTGCGTCAACCGAGATGTCCTCAACCTCCCAATCCGACAATCCGCCGCCTCGCTGATCGAACCTGACCAATTCATGGTTCTTTGCCAGCCCGGCGAGAAACGGACCCCAGATCGGGCTGCGCCATTCATATTCAATATGGTTGAGCCAGTTCGGCGCCTTTAACATTGCCGGTCCTCTGCCGACCGACGCATAGGCAATCTGAACACCGTCGGAAGCAACACAAAACTGCACCCGCTGGTTCAGCTCCGGTTCGGTGATCGAAACGTCTGCAGCAGATGTATCAGGTGTCCACTGCCATACCCGCACGGTACGCGAAATGTTCTTTATCTTTTGCGAACCGAGATCGATGAAAGGGTCTATTACCCGGTCCTGCACCATCTGATAGGTTGCATCGGACAGGCAGACGCCACCTGGTTCAGCCAGTCCTTCAAGGCGCGATGCAACATTCACCCCATCGCCGAACATATCACCATCATCGAATATGATGTCACCGACATTAATACCGATGCGAAACTGTATGCGCTCGTCAACCGGCCGTTCACGTTCGCGGTCGCGCATTGCGGTCTGTATATCAATGGCACAGCGTACGGCATCCGACGCGCTGGCAAATTCCACCAGCAGACCATCACCGGTCGTTTTTATGATGCGGCCGTGGCCGCGCTCAATCTCGGGATCAATCACCTCATGCCGGTAGGTCTTCTGACGTGAGATGATGCCGACTTCATCAGCTTCCATCAACCGGCTGTAGCCAACCATGTCTGTTGCCAGTACCGCAGCAAGTCTCCGTTCCATGCCCCGCCTCCCGTTTGAATCGAGACTAGCAACCAATTGCCAATAAGGCCATTCGCCATTTCACGGCAGAGGTTACCGGTCCACGAGCCGGCCTTCAGGACGTCGAAGGCAGCCCGAATGATGCGGGCTACCTTGCTGTGCGTTTCAGATTGCCGTTAACGGCTCAATAGAATGCGTTGCGGCATCTGTAGTAACGGTGCCACCAGTAGCGGCGACCGGTGCGGCGAGCCTTACGCTTCAGCCAGCGGCAACGACGGTAACCACCGTATGGGCGCCAGCCACCCCAGCCACCATGCCAGTGACCACCATAGCCGTGCGCCAGGACGATGCCGGCAGGTGCACTTGTTGTGGCTGCGGTTGTGGTTGCAGCAGTTGCAGCAGACATGCCGGCGGCAACAGAGGCATTGGCCGCAGGTACGGCACTAAAGGCGGCAGCTGCGACAATCGCTGCTGCTATAATGTTGGTCTTGTTGATCATGACTTCGGTTTCCTGTTTGTTGGTCTTTAGGTCTTCATGCCCGACCCGTTGATCAGCACTTTGGATGAAGTCAGCTGAATGTTAACTGAAATTCATGTTCATCCAGCGTTCAGCTTGCGGCCACATTTCGCAGAACTCACGCCGGCAGGCTGACGGCTGCGCTGCGCTGGAGCGCTCCGTGCGACGGTCAAACGATTCTATCTGGGCGAAAATTGCTCTATTGTCACCCCCGGGTCTTGTGCCGGGAATCCATGAACACCCGTGGCAGGTTGAAACGGGTGGATCCTCGGGACAGACCCGATGACAACAATTTGGATAGTGAGGATGAAACAGAAGAAGAATTGCCGCAATAATGACGAGCAACAAGTGAAAACTGCGTTATTGGGTTTTCCGGCCGCACGTACAACACCGGTGTGGGAAACCATCATGTTGCCATCCGAGCATCATCTTTTGGCCCCTGTTTGGCTACGAGTTGTAAGGGACGGCATGTGACCCAGGGCTTGCGGTGAGTAGAGTAATCTTCATCCCCAGGTGCAGGTCTTGAGGTGAGTTCTTCTTTGCAGAGAAACATCGCCGCCGTCACATGCTGTCACTTTCAATCTTGAATTCCCGGTCGAACAGCTTATCCGCCTGCGGCGGGCCGTTCTTTTTTACTGGTCGAACAGCTTGTCCGCCTGCGGCGGGCCGTTCTTTTTTACTGGTCGAACAGCTTGTCCGCCTGCGGCGGGCCGTTCTTTTTTACTGGTCGAACAGCTTGTCCGCCTGCGGCGGGCTGTTCTCCGACCCTGAACAACCGTAGTGATAAACACCAATCCGAAGCACGAAGTGCTGAGGCAAGGCCGACTGGCCGTCATGCGAAGCATGCCCTAGCGGAGCGCAGCCGAAAGGCTGCTTGCGTGAGCGGAATAAACCAATCCCCGTACAATCCAATATGTCATCCTCGGGCTTGTCCCGAGGATCCAGCCATCGCAACTTGCATTGACCGTTCATGGATCCCCGGCACAAGGCCGGGGATGACAATAGAGAGTGATGAACTCCAATCCCGGCACGCAGTGCTGAGGCAAGGCCGACTGGCCGTCATGCGAAGCATGCCCCCGCGGAGCGCAGCCGTCAGGATGCCTGCGTGAGCGGAATAAACCAATCCCGGCACGCAGTGCTGAGGCAAGGCCGACCGGCCGTCATACGAAGTGCGCCCTAGCGGAGCGCAGCCGTCAGGCTGCTTGCTTGAGCGGAATAGTCCAATCCCCGTACAATCCAAAATGTCATCCTCGGGCTTGTCCCGAAGATCCAGCCATCGCAACTTGCATTGACCGTTCATGGATCCCCGGCACAAGGCCGGGGATGACAATAGAGAGTGATGAACTCCAATCCCGGCACGCAGTGCTGAGGCAAGGCCGCCTTGGCCGCGCTTTTTGGTTTCAACAAAATGGCGTGACAACAAGTCTCTGGATTTTCTGTATAATTAACTTTAAAAACAAGCTGTTATGATAATGACACGGCATTGGCTCTAAATTACAACGCCATGGAACAGATATTGATAATCTGTGGGGTGTTGGTGTGCACAGCAGTTGCCTTGTACTGCGTGCGGCTGCTGGATCGTGCCTGGACGGCATTCAAGAACCGCCCCGCGCGCAGGCCTAGCCGGCGCCCTTCCGAACAACACGAGGAAATAAAATTGCCGCGTCGTCGATAGGGTCGGAGGCAACGCAAGGCGATTTTCACACCTGTAAACGATCTTCACCCGAAAACTGCCGTGTGATGGGTGTTCGACAATATTCCTGTGTTTGTCCTGAAACTGAATTGCGCGGACGAAATCAAGAAATCGTAGGGCGCGACCATCAAAGGTTTCCACAGGAATTGTTCATTCCTCCTCCATCAAGCGATCCGCCAGTATTGCAGCAATGCGGTGGCGTCTTGCAGTTCTGAATGCTCTTGACTGGGAGCGGCGGATTTTCGCCAGATTCAATGCCTCGAAGGCGTCCAGTATACCCTCCATATCGGCTATTTCCGGGTTCTCGGACAACACGTCGGATACCGCCCCGATGACGTCGTCATGAAGTTCCGATGCATTGGCACGGCTGGAATCCACGATACACCTGAGTGTCAGCCGGACATGGCCCGGTCCATGTACGCGCAACATGCGCTGCAGAGTACGCCTGGCATGGGTGACCTTGTACTTGCGTCCCCTCCTCGCCCGGTGACACGGGAGGATTTCCACCCCGCACTCACGTGCCAGTTGATCGATTTTCCCGCGTGGTCGGGTCATATTGAAAACCTCCTGGATTTGCGGTCTGCCGGGTTACCGTCGCCATGATGTTCTAGGCCGTTCTGCGAGCGGCCTTGAAGATGACAGCGGGGCCATTGGTGCATCTGGCATGATGGACCGGGCAATAGGCAGAACCTCGTTGCTGTGTTTGCGCACAAAACCTGACCGATCCATCCGGTTGATCGATCGGGAACCAGCAATGATCATCCGCAAGATCTGCCATGGCGAGCCTGCCCGTCTGGCCCGCATATCCTTCGGCAAACAGCGGCTTGAATGGACTGTTGTCAAACGCAACAGCGGCATCGAGATCCGGCGCCTTCATGGTGAAAGTCCGCAATTTGCGCCTTCTGGGCCTGAGCCTGTGCTGCGACACGACATTGGATATGGTGGCGATTGTGACACCGAACTCGGCGGCCACATCGGCGTAACTGTGCTGATCGTCCAGCAATTTCGCCACCCTGGCGATCGCCGTCTCGTCCCAGCGGTTGCGCATCCTGACCTGCTTGATCCCAAACCGCCGCCAGATACCGACAATCGCGTTACGGGTTACCCCCATTTTCTCACCGATCTGACGGGAATTGTGACCTTCGGCGGTGAGCCGTCTGACCTGCTCGACCCGTTCCGGGGTCCACTTTGAGGGTTTTGAACCTGCTGTCATAGTCCGCCTAACTTGCTGTTAAGGTATGGCGGCATATCATATTAGGACTATTCCTATAGTCAAGCGGTAAATTCCTACTGGCCTTTTCTCCTATTATCGGTAAGATTGTTCCTATGACAGATCCTGTACGTAAACGCATCCGCCAGCTGATTGGCGAAAAGAACCTTGACTTGAAGAGCCTGTCGCTGGCGCTTGGCAAAAACCACGCCTATCTGCAGCAATACCTCGAGCGCGGCATTCCCAAAGAGCTGAACGAGAAATCACGCATGCTGCTGGCCGAGCAGCTTGATGTGGATGAGGCGGAGCTGGGCGCCCCACGCGCCGCCTGGCAGGGCAAGCCCACCGCCGCGGACCAGGAGCAGATACCGGAGATTGACGTTCATGCAGGCGCCGGCGGCGGCGGGTTCACAGCCCTTGAGTCGCATTCATCCAATGGCATGACCTTCAGCCGTGAGGTGGTACGCGACCACTGGCGGCTGCCCGACTGGATCCTTTTTAGCCTCAATGCCAAATCAGGAAATTTGGCGGCGTTTCCGGTGCAAGGGGACAGCATGGCACCAACCCTGATGGACGGCGACGTGGTTTTCGTTGACACCCGCGTGCGGCAGCCGTCACCCCCGGGCCTGTTCGTGCTGGCCGACGAGTTTGGCGGGGTCATCGTCAAGCGGCTGGAAGTGTCCAGCAATCCGGGCGATGAGGATATTATGGTGCGCGTAGGATCGGACAACCCGAACCACATGACCAAGGACCTGCGCCTTGACGAAATCTCCATTGTCGGACGCTACGTCGGCAGGTTCACGAGGTAAACCTCCACTGGCGGACGCTTCGCCATCTGCCAGGGATTGCAGGCCAGCCCCTCCACTCCACCACAGCCATGCAACGACTGCACTGCCGTGTCGGACGATAGAATCAACCCTCTAAAAGCCTCTTGCGCAATCAGTTTCGAATGACTTTCAGCCCTTTCGGTAGGAGCATTCCCGTTGATATAGGATTTTTCCTATTGACATATATAGGACTATACATGTATACACCCTTCACAATCCGACCCTATGGGAAAGGCACGATCGATGGGTGAAATTTTCCTGCGCAAGTTTTCGCTACAAACGAAAAAGAGGCCTCCCGAGTGGCACGTTCCGGCTTTCCACAAAAAACCGGCTGTGGAACTGGCTGAGAACGAAGACCCGATAGAATGCGAACCGGTCAAGCGGTATGGCTGTGCGTTCTGGCGCGGTGACTGGCAGGCGTGTACTTCCGGCCACGAATCCCGCATCACAGCACGGGAATTCGGCTTTGGCGGGCCAGGTTACTGTTTCTTCGAAATGCGTTGCGCAAGCGGCAAATTTCGCACCTCCAAGCAGGGGTGGTATCTGAACTGGCGTAATTTTACGCCCACGCATGGTATGCGGTTGATAGCGGACTATCGGCCGGCCGCCTTCGACGCGGTGAATGTTTCAACCAGCCACGAGGCAGGCGCATGAACAGCCCTGCATCTGCTACCCAGTTTCGCACAAATTTGATTTCCGACTGTCAGCACATGGCAACCACCGCCATGGGAATTGCAGCGGACCTGGCCCGCATCGCGGAACAGGAGTGCGCCGGCATAAATACATCCGATAATGCCCGGCATTACATCAGACAACGTATCGAGGCCTTGGCCGAAAAAGCCGCAAGATTTTGAGTGCCGGGATTGGTTTATTCCGCTCACGCAGGCAGCCTGACGGCTGCGCTCCGCGGGGGCATGCTTCGCATGACGGCCAGTCGGCCTTGCCTCAGCACTTCGTGCTTCGGTAATGGAATTCATCACTACGGTTGTTCAGGGTCGGAGAACGGCCCGCCGCAGGCGGACAAGCTGTTCGACCAGTAAAATGAGAACGGCCCGCCGCAGGCGGACAAGCTGTTCGACCAGTAAAATGAGAACGGCCCGCCGCAGGCGGACAAGCTGTTCGACCAGTAAAATGAGAACGGCCCGCCGCAGGCGGACAAGCTGT
>JAHEFB010000026.1 GCA_024640405.1 Alphaproteobacteria bacterium
CAATCGGCTCGTTTCATGCATACACTCGCAAATTGAAATGCCCGTGGTGACGATGGATTTTGCCCCTTGCTTGCTGTGCAGGTTCAAACAAAAATTTGGAACACTAATTGATCACCAGTCGGTTCAGTCAGGCCGCAGCCGAACCCGACTCTCCACTGTCTTCATCGTCTGAATTGAATTGGGTTTGTTTTGGCCGCAACCATGCAGGCAACGGCTCTTGATCCTCCTGCCATGCTTCGGGTGACTGTTGCTGACAACGATCCAAGATTTGTTGCAACTGTTTGAGGCATTTTGACAAGCCTCGCATGTCTTCAGGGGCAATTTTACCACCTGAAGCCAGACACCGTTTCAGGAAATCCAATTCCTCAGAAAACCGACTGGATGGCCAGTTCATGGTCTTGTAGGTAGCTGAGACGAGACATAATGCACCCCTTTCAAGATCGCAGAACCATAACATAGATTCCGGAGATTCTAGGTGCGGGTGTAATTTGGCTGATATAGTCCAATCTTTCTCGTCAACAGAACAACAAAGCACGCTTCACCAATGGTAAGTTCCACAAGATATGAAGCTCTCAAGACTTTTATCCTAAACGACATGAGGATGTCCCAGATTTACCAGCCGATCATGCTGATAGAATTGTTGCAACGAGGTGGATTGCTGCGTGACACCGATTTGTCGCACAGCATCTGCAATCGATATTCCTTGCCCATGCAACATCTCAATTTGACGAAGCTTGGTTAACGATCTCTTCCGGTTTGTCTCTCTTTCCAGCCATTGTCTGGTCCTCCTAAAAACGAGATCAATTGATCCCAATGGGTGGACCACTTCAATGGAGGCACTCCACTGAGCTTTAACGCTTTGTTGCGATTGGTAATCTATTGTTGTTGGGGATTGAAGGTCGATAAAGGGGCCCGATTTGTAATATCGGGAATATTGATGAGTGCTTTAGCAGACGATGTTGAAAAAATTAACAGCAAGCAGCAGATTGACGTCAGAGATCAGCTAACCCGAGTGTATCGAACTACGGGTCGAAATCCACTTGGCATGGTGCTCGACCACTTACGGCTCCGGCGCGGTCGGGGTAAACTGCAGTTTTATGAGTATTTTCTTTATGGACTGGACGACAAGGAACGGTGGAGTGAAGACGAGCGAGATCGTTTTTTGTCGGCACATATACACTTTCCGATCGCTCAAGAATGCAACGATCAAACCTGGTGGGCTGTCACGGAAGATAAATGGTTGTCGTCAATTTTCCTAGCGCATCACGGCTTCCCGGTACCGGAAAACGTAGCAGTATTTGACCGTGGACCACGTTTGTACTCTGACCTGCCTAAACTCTCCAGCGCTGAGGACCTAGAAGAGTTCTTTGTCCAGTTTCTCAAATTCCCGGTTTTTGCAAAACCGATCAACGGAATGTGGAGTGCCGGTGCCATCCGGATTTCCGGATGCTCCGAAACTCATGTGCAAATTGACGGTCGCGATCCGGTTACCTTCGTTGAAATGTTTAATGACGTTTTTGGAGATACACCCTATCTTTTGCAAGTCTGTGTAGAACCCCACAGTTTTTTTGACGGTATCACCAATTCCGTCGCGACAGTCCGATGCCTTAACCTCGTAACTCAGGACAGGGTAACTGTACCCCACACGATTTTAAAGCTTCCCAGAGGGGAAAATATAGCCGACAATTTCTGGAGGACTGGAAATCTGCTATGCGATCTGGACAATGAAACTGGCAAAATCTGCTCAATTGTGGACAAGGTAGATGGCAGACGCGTCCAGCTGGAAAACTTGCCTGAATCCGAGCGATCCCTTGTCGGAGAATATTTGCCGGATTGGGAAAGTCTGCGCAGCCTGAATCAACGTGTAGCGTTGGCTCATGGTGCAAATCGTTTCGGTTCAACCGACATTGCGCTGACAAAGAGTGGTCCGGTAGTTATTGAGGTCAATAATGGATGTGCTTTCGAGTTAATTCAAATGGCCACGGGACGCGGTTTTTTGACCGACCAGATGCTCGAGTTTTTCCGTGATAATGGGTTGTTCAAGTAATGCTATGGTGGTTTTTATTCAATCTGTTACCCCTGTAGCCGTAGGTATCATGCCACAGCCGAACCCGGTTCTCCACCCTCTTCATCTTCTGAACCGGATTAGGCTTGTTTAGGTGGAAACCACTCGATCAGAAAAAATTCATTGACAAATTCGTAACAAAATAAAATAGCGTAATTAAACTATTATTTTCATTAGTTTTTCAAACACTCCAGTTCTCGAAACGATAAGCCAACCGGCTTTCACGAATTCAAAACCCCGGCCAGTGTGCCGGGGTTTTTTAGTTGCGCCGAACCGACCTTGCACCTCACCGTGCTGTAGAATACAGGTGTTTCAACGGTCCTGGCCGGAACTGTTCGAATTTCAATGAAAGCTGGAGAGATGTGATGAACACTCGACAAGAACAATGACGTATTTGGACAGTGTGGTATTCAGAAAAGCTCGAGAAGACGATTTATCTGCCATCATTGCGCTATTGGCAGACGACGAGCTGGGGATGCAGCGCGAAGATACACGACTGCCGGTAGCCGGTGAATATAAAACCGCTTTTGCAGCGATTGAAGCCGACCCCAATCAGCTCCTCGTCGTCGCTGCAAACGGCAAACAAATAGTGGGGACATTTCAGCTATCCTTCATCCCGCTGGTCGTACGCCGCGGCGCACTGCGCGGCCAGATTGAAGCGGTCAGGATTGCCAAAGATCTGCGCCGGTCCGGCCTGGGAAGCCGAATGATGGAATGGGCAATCCAACAGTGCCGCCAGCGGGACTGCGCACTGGTTCAGCTGACAACGGACAAGACAAGGCCCGACGCGCAGCGTTTTTACGAGAAGCTTGGTTTCAAATCGACCCATGAAGGCTACAAGCTTGCGCTGAAAGCAAGCGCCACGACACCCGATGGCCGCTAGCCATATACAATTATTTTCGGTAATGCTAAATTATATAGGCATTTTGGCAGGGGTTACGGGTTGATGGCATGAGGGCTGGAGCAGCAACAGGGCTGGTTGCGTTAACGCTGTTTGATATTGCGGCGGCATCGCCTGCTGGCGCCCAGGAACCGGCAGAGTTGTTCGCGGGCCCCTATATCGGAACCCATGCCGGGTACCAGACTGGCGGCGGGACTTTCTCAAGCGCTCCATATACCATCATGTCTTTCGGCGATCGGATCACGTTGCCGGCCCGCTCCGAGAATTTCAACTCGACCAGCGCTTTCGCAGGGCTGCATGGCGGCATCAATTTCGCCATCGGAAGCATGATGATTGCCGGGGTCGAAGGCGACTGGAGTTACCTGGGCAATAAGGCTGAAGCAGCCAGTTCGGGAACAGTTATAAGCCAGTTCGACGGCATCACCTGGGTTCACCGAAACAATTCTGTGCTTGAAACCAACTGGCAGGGAACTTTACGCGGCCGTTTGGGATTTGTGACCGGCTCGACACTCTTCTATGCCACTGGCGGCGTCGCGTTCCTGGATGTAGACTGGTCTGATGTTGCCAGCAGCGGACCCGTCTCCAGTCCGCTCCGCAATCAGTTGAAGCAATCACGGAGCGAAACACTGGTCGGTAGTGCAGTCGGCGCAGGCATCGAGACCGCCGTTACACCCTCGTTTGTCATCGGCGGGCAATATCTCTATGAGGACTTCGGCACCTTCGGGTCATTGCCGCAAGGCTCGGTCGCGGGTCAAGCCGGGAAGATCGGAAACCTCGACGTGCACAAGGTCCGCCTGGGGATCAGCTACAAGTTCAACTGGCCCATGCCGTAAACGGATTCTACCTGCCTGCAGGTCGAGAGTCTCCTGAAACTTCAGAAACAAAATCCTCGAATTTTCCATCGGGAGAACGCGCAAGCGCACTGACCTGCTTGAGCTTCACTTTGAAATCATGGCCAAGTTCATCTCGTAACCAGCTTTCCAGGCCCGCTTCGTCTGGCTGTTGCGGCTCGTCGGAGGGAACATAGCGCACTTCCAGATGATCTAAATCCGTTTGGACCACCTGAAGCTGCACATGGGCAAAAAACCGGCGGAATCCGCTCATCAGCGGATGAGGAAACAGGATGCGGCCATCTTTCAGGATGAAACTGTTGCGATAGCGTCCGATTATCCGTTTCAGCGTGGGAAGTTTGATCCTGCAATCCGGTGTACGCGTGCCAACTTCTGCATAGTCACCAATTTCATATCTGATGAACGGCATCGCATAGTTGTATAGCGAGGTAACAACGATGCGTCCCACGGCACCGGGGGATGCAGGCTCGTCATATTCATCGAGCACTTCCAGCAACACCGCCTCTGAGCAAATGTGGTACTCACCGCACCATGGGCATTGGCAAGCCATCAGACCAATTTCATTCGCCCCGTACTGGTCGATCAGCGGCGAGTGAAATACAGTCTGACAACGTGAACGCAAATCATCAGCAACCGTTCCGCCCCGTGTAATCACTGCATCCATCCTGAGCCCTGAAGGGTCTGACCCGGCGGCGTTGCAAAGAGGATCCAGCAGGCCGGATGGTATGATCATGTAATCGGGCCGGACTTCAGACAACCGCTTGATGTGCGCATCCATGTTATCTGTGGATTGTTGTAGAAAATGGCGGCCCCGGTTCCAGCCGGGACGCCAGCCCATTATCATCATTTGACCATTGCCTGCGATCTCCGAACGTGGCGATACGAAATTGAACATGGTTTTTGAACCATCAAACCCCCACCACCGATAGAGTCTGTCGGTCATTCCAAGCGCTGCGACGTTGACAAGTTCGTTGACCTGAAAACGTAGCGGTCGACCCGTCGAGCCGGAAGTCTCATCGTCGCTGATGCGACCGGCATGGCTCGGTATTGAACGGGTTTTAAGCTTGTCCACATTCGACTGCGCCTGCGTACGGGTCATAATTGGAATATCCTGCCAATACCTCAGATCCACATCAGTTCCGTTGCAAACCGCAACCAGAATATTGCTGTAATAGGGAACGTTATTGAATGCGTGCATTATCAGAGATGACAAAAGGTGGTGCTGGTATCCTGCAAGTTCTGGAGCTTCAAACCGTTCGGTTGTTTCCAACGCCTCGCGAAACTTGATGACCATCCGGTCGATACGGTCCATACTGCTCTCCAGATTGCTCAAGATATTGGATATAATCAAAACCTGCGCCTCACGAAACCCGCAAGGTTGAACTGCCTTCGCGTCGCTTGTTCTTCCGAACGGGGTCAAGACTCTATGAAAGACGCCATCCAGTTCGGCACGTGGTGTATACGTGGTTGGCGAACGAAGATAAGAATATATATTGGAAGTATGAGTAAAAAAGAAAAATTATTTATAATATTCGAAAATAGATATCATGATTTGCATCAATTGATAAATAATAAAAACTTCAGCAAAAAAACAATGGGTGAAATTACGTGGTTTTTGTCGCTCATGAAAACATTGGAAATGCGAGGGTACAAAGTTATTCATTGTAAAAATGAATCTATTTTTCTTACAAATTATGCAAATAATATAAATAATTCAGATGTATGTTTTTTGATGGATTATATAACAATTCCAAAATTAATTCATTGCCTTCAGGGGGTAATTAGCAAAATATATTGCATGCATTACTGGAAAATGAACTGTGACAAACTCAAAAAATTGGGAAAAACACCAGATAATCAATATATAAGACTGAAAAATGTACTTACCCCATTTGATTACTATGACAATAGTACATACCTGGGATACAATCTGGATGTCTCCTGTAGAAAAATTTTCTTCAGAAAATACAAAAAATATGGCGTTTTGTGGGGAAAGGAGGCAAAGCTCATAGACCCGAACCTTGTCGGGTATTTGTGCGGCAGGGGCGTAAAGTTTTACGCAACATCCCAGACCCCTATAACCATCGATGGCGTTACTAATCTGGGCGTTTTGCCCAAGGGAAAGTGGCATCAATTATTGTCTGATTGCAAATTCGTGTTGGGAAGTGGCCATCCCAGAAGCGGTCCGACCATTGTCGAAGCGCTTTATTACAAGACCGCATTGATTGGACCAAGGGCGCAGTTTCCACAAGATACCCATAATGCGAACACTCATTTCATCGACGATTTGAGCAATGATGAAATATTCAACATCATACAAAATGTGAAATTCGAACCAGATGCGAAAGTTGATGAATTGTGCAGTTCCGACAATTTCAACAAAAGAATAGATGCCATATTTGATTTGTAAGAGACCGGAGGGACGTCGTTCCGGAAATCGATCCGCGGCCACCAGGCCGGGACATTTGTTCGGATGGAGCATTTTCCGACCATATTGAGCCGTTTGACCGGAATTTTGGTGTCTGCTGGCAGGCACGGTCTACGCCGTGGTCCGATTGACCACAAGTGGGCCGTAATACCAACGGAAGCAATTATTGACTCATTTGACCGATTTTTCGCTTTGGCCGGATTGCCGTGCCGGATGGCTTGTCATTCGACAGTACCGGCATACTCCAGATCGAGGGTTTCAACGCCTGCTGCAATACTCAGTCCGGTCTGTACCTGTACACTCACCGGTTGCAGGGTAAACGAGCCATTACCGCCGCCCACCAGTACATTTGCACCAGCACCAATGCCGAATGCGGCTTCCGCGCCCACACCCGCATAAGCGCCCTCCAGCGAGCCCGGTATATAGTTGCTGCCGACCACTTCAGCCGGGCCGAATACCAGCCAGGTAAGTGCCGTTTGACCGGTAACGCCGACATCAAGGCCGAACTTTCTGATGACGGCATTGTATCTTCCCCTGACCGAACCGTCCGAAGAAGCGAAAACACACCGAAATCTTTTCTTCGACGTGATGATTGCGCTCCAGCCACCATCACCGCGGCAGGACAATACCCCTGCCTGCAATCCCGCCTGTGCCGCACTGGGCGATGTCATTTGGGCAGTCACCAGCGCAGCCAGCCCAAGCCTGCCCAAAGTTTTGAGGAAGACACTTGACACCCGTCAGAATGTGAACCGTTTCAATTCATCATTCCTTGGTACAAATGCCGGTTGCGGGAAACGACCTCAAGCCGTTTCCCGCGACCGAGCCTGTCAGGACAGGTCGAAAAACCGGATCAGTTATCTGGCTTCATCTGAAGCCGTGCGGTTCTAGTTTTCGGCAGCGAGTGACTGGCGAGCGGCGGTAGCATATTCGGCCGCCTTGGCCAGCTCTTTTTCAGTGCATGCGTTGCGCATCATGTCGATTGAAGACGATGCTTCATCGATTTGCTTCTGACCGATCGATGAGCTGCTCTCATCCATCAATTGTACCAGGGATTTTGTAATTTCATTACACTGTTCGACCGATTCTATCGTCTGGTCTGCAGCATAGGCTAGTGAAAAGCCCACCACGAGGGCGGGGACAACCGCAAGAATACGGTACATCTCAAGTTTCTCCGAGAAGGAATATGCCATATGGCAGTGAGCGCGAGATATTCTCAAATTGTGTTGTAATGTTGGCCGTTACCGCCAGGTAAACCAAACATTTGGCCCAACGCCAAAATGCCGCAGTCAGATCATTTTACCAACAGCCTAAAAGCGCTCGTTTTCCCTCTTTGCCGGTCATTCCGGATCAGAATGGACATGAGGCCCGTCAACCGGCTGATCAGTGGTTCCAAACACCGCTGTCTCGGGAGTACTGGCGCGGGCAAGCGGTGCGAACTGGAACTGTACTTTTTCCTCGTCGGACACCGTATCCCTCTCCCGAATGCGCCACAGCCCAAACGCGACCAGCAGAACATGGGCACAGATTGTGGTCATGAATAGCCCCGACGCTCCGCCGGCATACATGCCGACACCGGCAATCAGCGGGCCGGCGATTGCGCCGATGCCGTAGACAAACAACAGCCCGCCGCTCGTTTGAATATGGGTATTGGGAGGTGCGTGATCGCTGGCATGTGCAACTATCACCGGATACATCGAAAATATGCAACCGCCAAACAAGCCGGACAACACCAGATTGAGGAAACGGCCATCGGGTTGCAACAGGATGAACCCGAGGTCGGCACAGATCGCCAGCAGTGCCAGACCTATCAAGACACGCCGCCGGTCCATCCTGTCCGACAGATAACCGACAGGTATTTGAGCCAGGGCTCCGGCCAGGATGGGTATGCTGGCAAACAGCGCAATCGTGCTCAGCGCCAATCCTATGCGGTTCCCGTAAACGGCGGCCAATGTCCCGAAGGCGCTGTTTGAAACTCCAACCATGAGTACTCCGAACACGGCAACGGGGGAGTTTTTCCACTGGCTCCCGATGTCCAATTGCACGGTAACCAGTGGTTTTGGCGAGGCTGAGGACGAAATGGCGGTTGGAACCAGAGCCAGGCAGTAGAACATGGCGCCAACGACGAAGAACAGGAATGTGTTGGTGCTGCCGAGCGTGAGTGTCATCTGGCCACCCATGGTCGCAACCAGGCTGATCATCGTGTAGATGGCGAAAATCCGGCCCCTGTTATTGCTGTCGGCACGTTCGTTTAACCAGCTTTCTGCTATCATTGCGGCGCCGGCGAAGCAAAATCCGGACAACGCCCGCAACGGTACCCAGGCATAAGGCGTAATAAACATCAAGGAGGCGAGGATGGCGACGGCCGCCAGAGCGCACATGACGCTGAAGGAGCGAATATGGCCGACACTGGCAACCAGTTTCGCGGTCATCAGGCAGCCGGCAATGTAGCCTATCGCCCATCCGGTGCCGAGCACGCCGAGGGAAACTGCGCTGAAACCTTCCGCCGCACCTCTGACCGGCAGGATCAGGCCGTTGATTCCACCGGCAAACAGCAGGAACGACAGGCCAAGAAGCAGAGAACTGATGGGCAGTATTTGGCTTAACAAATCCCGGCATTACCTTTCAAGCGATGGGAGGTGGAAGCAGGACGCCACATTTCCAGATGTTGTTTGGCTTGAAACCATAACAGTTCGACGCCGCCGGGCAATCACAAGTTTCAGTACCGAAAAATCGAAGTCGATACCGGTGGCATTGCTTGGGAACGTACTTTTCATAGCCTTCATCATTGAAAAAATGTTGCCGCCGATCTTCAGTTTGCGAAGCAATGCTGGCCAACTCTCGTAACTGATCCGGTTCATTTTACAGCAGTAAAGATGTGGGCCTGGATTTTGGCCGAGACAGGTCCTTCTCCAAAGCGTGCAGCAATGGCGCGGCTGGCACACTCCGTCACATGCTCCAGCAGGCCGGCGTCACGCGCCTCGATTTCGTTGCGCAATGGCGTGCCCTGGCAGTATGCAACTGCCGGATGCCGGGGTGACGGTGCGCGGCTGACCTCTTCAATTGTATCAACGGAGATATCTGAAAAGCCCGCCGCACTCAGGTCTTGCCTGACCACGTCCTTGTCATGATAGCCATGCGGTGTGCGGGCGAGGAAGCGGGGTGGATCTTCAGGGAAAACCTCAGCCGCAGCCGCCGTGACAACGTCCGCAAATTCGTTTTCTGCAATTTGATCCCAGACACTGAAGATATACCGGCCACCTGGTTTCAGGACACGGTGAGCTTCGGTATATCCCTTGACACGATCAGGATAGAACATAACCCCGTACTGGCAAATAACGGTATCAAACAGGCTGTCGTCGAACGGCAGATCAAGCGCGTCGGCCTGTCGCCATTCAATGCGATCATCGCGACCCTGTTTGGTTGCCGCATGATCCAGCATGGCCTGATTGAGGTCAGTTACCACATACCGTGCTTCCGGCCCCAGACTGTCGGCAAGCGCGCGCGGAACCACGCCGCTGCCGGCGGCTGTTTCCAAAACCCTGCCCGGCGCAAGGGAAGCCACGCGTCCTGCCAGATCTCTGGCATAGGCGTCGAATATCAACGGCACCAGATAAGTGTCGTAAAACTCTGGAATAGAGCCGGTAAATTCCTTGTCGCTCGCCGTCATGGGCTCCCTCTCCCCCAAAGGATCGGCTGTTGTTGACCTACCCTCATCAGATCGGGAACCAGCCTACCGGTCAGCTTGAACAGTGGCAACCTCACCGGACGGGGCGGCAATCAGTTCTGCCTGTTGGCTCAATAATCCTTGCGCCCGGCCATGCCACCGGTCACTTCTTCCGTTTGGTCGTGGCCGATTTCCTCGGGCAACGTCAGATTCAGTATGATGGCCAGGAACGCGGCTGGCAGCAGGCCTGATGTCAACAAGACCTTGGCGGTGCCGGGCACGAAGTGCAGTGCATTGGGCTCCAGTTGAAGACCCGGCCCGACCGAAATCGAAATCGCGAAAATCACCATGTTGCGGCGGTTCCAGTCGACGTCGGAAAGCATCGAGATACCGGCAGCAACCACCATGCCGAACATCACGATTACGCCGGCACCATAAGCCAGCGACACGACCTCGCCCCTGCTTTCGACTGCTGGCGGCAATCAGCCTTGCCCTGGCTCCCCGAGAACAGCCGGACCCGCAAGTTCGAGCAGAATCCGGAACTCTGACATCCGGGACGCCGTCAGATTAGCCGTTGCCGGTCCAGGCAGTGACGGCGCTGCTTGATATTTACAAAGCACCCGAAAGCGGACGCCGCTTGGCTGGCAGATTTCTGTATTCATGAACGAATACACACCCTAGTATCCAACCCGGCTGCGCACGGACAGATGCAGGAGACATATTCCCTTGGTAACCATAGCCGTTGAACTGCACAATGTGGAAGGCACCCAGGCCGCCATGGGCTGGGCAGGAAGCCATACAATCGTGGTTGACCGCCCGGAAGGCAAAGCCGGCGGAATGGGACTTGGTTTCAACGGTGGTCAACTCCTGGCATTGGCATTGGGCGGATGCTTCTGCAACGATTTGCGCTATGTCTCCAGCGAGATGAACGTACAGCTGGACAATATTTCGGTAAACGTCGTTATAGAACTGGACGGTGATCCGCTGATCACAAAGGCCGCCACAATGCAGGTATCGTTTGCCACCCGTGACGGATCCGATCCACACCCGATAATGCAAAGGGCAAAGGAAACCTGTATGGTCAGCAATTCAATTTCACGCGGTGTAGCGGTCGCAATCGAACTGGCGGAGTAGTCCGGAAGTCCGGCCTGCAGTGGCCACCCGTCTATTTGCCGACAAGCGAACCGATGTAGTCAGGCACGTCACGGGCATCCACCACCGCCTCGCGGACCAGCCAGTCAAAGTGGTCCGTCAGGGATCTCACCCGTTGGCTTTGCCGAAATGCCGGATAGCATTGACCGGCATACACCACAACCAGACTGATCCTCAAATCCGTCACCTGGCAGGTAGCTGGCCTGGCCACGATGATGCTGATCGGGTTCCTGTTCACCAATTCGATTGCAGCCAGCAGCGGCATCGCCATAACCGGCGCAATCGCCGGGTTTCTCAGTTACTTTCTACATGAAATAGTCTGGTCGAATATCGGTTGGGGCCGCAGGGCAAACTAGGGTGGCATTGTCGGAACTCAACCAGTTCCCAATTGCTAACTTGTCACCTGGCACTTGGTCCAGATTTCACTGGGCTTGTTTGCAGACGGGTCCTTGCCAAGCACGATCACCCTGATCTCGTCGTCATTGAGTTGATCGGCGCTGAAAAGGCTGCCGGCGTTGGCTTCACCTTCAGGAACTTCATAATCCACATGATGCCGGTTGTATCGCCCGGTAATCGCCTTGCCGCCAGGAGTAACAATTTGCGAGCCCTCAATGGTCATGCTGGTACCTGCCGGCGAGCACCAGGTACCGTCAATTTGATCTGCTGCTGCAGAGGTTATTGTTGCAACCAGTACAACGGCGATCAGAACCAGTCGTTCGACATTTAATAGCATCATGGGCAGCAACCCTACGGACTGCATGGGCCTGAGTAAACGCCGCTCAGCTATTTGTGATCACCCGCCTGATGAGCCAGGATCGCTTTCCGCCATTCATTTGACCGTCAAAACCCGCAAAATCTTGATCTGCATCAACAATGTTGTCCAAAACATCGCTCAAGCTGGACGGTGCCTCTCATGTAAAAGGGCAAGGCCAACATTGAAACTGATCGAGAAACCATGGGAGCGAAATTTACAATAAGAATTTTTTATCGCAACCATCAGCAAATACAATTTCAACTAATGACGCACGATTGATATGTTGCCTTTAACCAAGACAGGGAAATGTAGATGTCAAAAATGTCAGGCGCGACAGTGACCGGCGCCGCGCGGGTTGCATATGTTCACGCGGATCAGAGATCGGATGCCCGAAGCCGGACAGTTCAACCGAGCCGCCGGACTGCCTATCGGCCGGCGACAACCAGACTTCACATCCCTGGCACTTTGTCATTGCACAGGCGGCAACAACCGGATCACTTTCCGGTACATCCATCATCAGTATCCACGCGATAACAATACCTACACAACAATCGGAGCCAAAAATGAACGACATGACCAATGATACCGCCGGCAAATGCCCGGTAATGAGTGGGGCAAACGCACCCAAGGCAACCGGCAGCACGGCAAACCAGCACTGGTGGCCGAACCAGCTGAACCTGAAAATTCTTCACCAGAATTCGCCGATGACCGATCCCATGGGGGAAGGCTTCAACTATGCTGAAGAGTTCAAGAGCCTTGATCTGGCAGCGGTAAAAAAAGATATCGTTGCCCTGATGACCGACTCCAAGGACTGGTGGCCGGCAGATTATGGCCACTATGGCCCGATGTTCATCCGGATGGCATGGCACAGCGCAGGAACATACAGGATTTATGATGGTCGCGGCGGCGCGGCCTCCGGCTCGCAGCGCTTTGCACCCCTGAACAGCTGGCCGGACAACGGCAATCTGGACAAGGCCCGCGCGCTGTTATGGCCGATCAAGCAGAAGTACGGCAAGAAAATCTCCTGGGCCGACCTGATGATTCTGACGGGAAACTGTGCACTTGAGTCCATGGGCTTCAAGACCTTTGGCTTTGGCGGCGGACGTGCGGATGTCTGGGAACCGGAAGAGGACATTTACTGGGGGCCTGAGGCGATCTGGCTGGGTGATGAGCGCTACAGCGGCGACCGTGAACTTGCCGAACCGCTCGGAGCCGTGCAGATGGGACTGATCTATGTGAACCCGGAAGGCCCCAACGGCAATCCTGATCCCGTTGCCTCCGGCCGGGATATTCGCGAGACATTTGCCCGCATGGCGATGGACGACGAGGAAACCGTTGCCCTGACGGCTGGCGGCCATACCTTCGGCAAGGCCCACGGTGCAGGCGATCCCGACAAATATGTCGGGCGTGAACCTGAAGGTGCCCCCATCGAGGAACAGGGCCTTGGCTGGAAAAACACCATGGGCAGCGGTGTTGGCGGTGATGCCATCACCAGTGGTATCGAAGGCGCATGGACGCCAACGCCCATCACCTGGGACAACAGCTACTTCGATACGCTGTTCGGGTATGAATGGGAACTTACCAAGAGCCCTGCCGGTGCCAACCAGTGGACACCGGTCGACAAGGCGGCCGGAACCACCGTGCCGGACGCACATGATGCCTCCAGGACCCATGCCCCGATGATGACCACCGCAGACATGGCCATGCGCATGGACCCTGCCTATGAGAAGATTTCACGGCGCTTCCACCAGAACCCGGATGAGTTTGCCGATGCCTTCGCGAGAGCCTGGTTCAAGCTGACCCACCGTGACATGGGACCGATCTCGCGCTATCTCGGTGCTGAAGTGCCTGATGAGGAACTCATCTGGCAGGACCCTGTTCCTGCGGTTGACCATGACCTGATCGGCGATAAGGACATCGCCGGGCTCAAGGCGAAAATCCTCGATTCGGGCTTGTCGGTTTCACAACTGGTATCAACCGCCTGGGCTTCGGCTTCAACTTTCCGCGGCAGTGACAAGCGTGGTGGCGCAAATGGCGCGCGCATTCGGCTTGCGCCGCAGAAGGACTGGGCTGTCAACAACCCGGCCCAACTGGCAAGTGTGCTGGAAACCCTGGAAGGCATTCAGAGTGCCTTCAACGCCGGTGGCAAGACCGTATCCTTGGCCGACCTGATTGTACTCGGCGGCTGTGCAGCCATCGAAAAGGCCGCGAAAGCTGCCGGCCAGGACGTGCAGGTGCCATTTGCGCCGGGACGCACCGACGCCTCCCAGGAGCAGACGGATGTGGAATCGTTTGCCGTCCTGGAACCAACCTCCGACGGTTTCCGCAACCATCTGAACGGTGCCCAGAGCCGTCCGGCAGAAGAACTGCTGGTGGATCGCGCGCAACTCCTGACGCTGACCGCACCTGAAATGACTGTGCTCGTCGGTGGTATGCGCGTTTTGAACACCAATGCCGACGGCTCAAGCCGCGGTGTCTTGACCGACCGGCCCGAAACCTTGAGCAACGACTTCTTTGTCAATCTGCTCAGCAGGGACACAAGCTGGAGTTCTTCGTCGGCCTCAGCGGGTGATTACGAAGGAAAGGACCGGGCGACCGGCGAGGTCAAATGGACCGGCAGCCGCGCCGATCTGGTGTTCGGATCAAATTCCCAGCTCCGCGCACTTGCCGAGGTTTACGGTTGTGACGATTCACAGGAGGCCTTTGTCCGTGACTTCGTTGCCGCGTGGAACAAGGTAATGAACCTGGACCGGTTTGATCTGGCCTGATGTCGACCGGCAAGCACTCGGAGCGACATGGGTTTGCATGAATCCGTGTCGCTCTAGTACCAGATCTCAGTAACAGCGGCTCATTTCATGGGATCATAGCGGTTCACTCGGGCAGATCAGGTTCAAAAGTGCTGGAGCGACTTTACGGGTTCTACCGAACCCATGTCGCTTCACGCGCTTTTTCCCGCCAACTGTGTTGCGCGCCGCCTGTGGTACACTTACCACGGCGCGGCACCCGCCTTGCCGGCGAAAAGAATAACTCCGGGGAAATGGGTTGCTGTTACTGAGGTCTGGTATTCCCCTTTGTAATCGAACAGCCTTGTTGAAGTCAGCTCGCGATGGATTTTTCGCTTCGGCTGCCGGCCATGACCTTTTCTTCCGAAAGCTTCGACATCAGCATTTCAGACAAGGCTTGCTGCCATGGCTTCTTGATACGAGCCAGTTTCTGCAGAAAACCCTCGCGCAGGCTTTGCGTCCTCCAAACCTGAAATTGGGCCGGGTCTGCCTGGCGAATGAAGGCAGCCAGATCTGCCGGACCATCAAAATCTGCGACATTGATGAAACAGTTGTCGCCCGGCGCAAACTCCTCGATGTTCGGCGCGCCGAGGTATATGGGAACAGTCCCGGTCATCAGCGGTTGAAAAAACTTTTCAGTGACGTAATCCGGCGCGATGCTGTTCTCGAAGGCCAGCGTGTAATTGTAATTCGACATTACTTTCAGCTTGGTCTCCTCGCCGTCATCACGCCACAACCACCGGTTGCGTTTGAACTTGCCGAACGAGTGAACCTTCAGATAGTGCATCAACTCCTTCATGTAGGCGCGGCGGCCGCTCTTGTTGATACCACTCGAGACGAATGCACAGCACTGCTTTCTTCCGGATCTGATTGCAATGTCCTGATAGGTATTGCCCAGACCGTACGGTATGTAGGGTTGCCAGATGTCTGATCTCTGTCGATAGGTCAATTCTATATCAAACAACGCCATGAATTCAGCGTCGGCGAGTTCCGGGTAATTGATCTCGCACTCCAGTGATTCAGCGATCCAAATCTGCCTTGCAGGCGCCAGCTTGCGCAGATTGAACAATTGTTCGACATTATTGGTACAAACTACGCTTGGAACATTTATCACCAGGCAGTCCGCATTGAGCATATCTTCGTCCCCCGCAACCGTCCTGAAACCGGGAATCCAGAACTGTGGGGACCAGAAGCCGGCGAAAAACAACCGGTTGTAGAAGTGATAGATAGTCGGCAATGCTTCGCCCATGAGTTCAACACTGATTGCTGGTCAACGCTGACATCTCGCTCAACTTTCGTGACCTCAAGAATTGCATGGCATTATAATCTTGCACTGTTAACAATGGCGTGGCTTTGCATATCCCGCTGCCGGGTTAGGAAATCATAAGATTTGCAGCTTAGATTGAGTGACCGTTAATACAAGAGGATAACCATGTCGGGGCAAATGATCTGGGGAACTGTTATGCTGGGCATCTGCCTGCTGCTGCATGTCGGCTTCGTGATAGCCGGCATCAAGCTGCTGAAATGGTTGAACGGCAGATTATGGGCATCCGGACCGCTGTTCAGTACAATCGTGCTGCTGTGCGCAGCGATCATCGTAATAGTGCTTTCCCATTCGGCACAGGTATGGCTGTGGGCGATATCGTTCATCGCATTCGGCGCATTCAATGATCCCGGAACGGCGGTTTATTTTGCACTCGTCACCTACACGACGCTGGGTTACGGCGACATTGTTCTGGCCGAAAACATCCGGCTTTATGCCGCACTTGCTTCGGTAACGGGCCTGTTGGGTTTTGCATTGAGTACCGCCTTTCTCGTAGCCGTTTTTGGCAAATTGCTGCCGAACCATCTGGCCGACTGAATAATCCCGGCAGGTCTCGAAAGCGTCATAATCCGGGTACATGACCCGCCTGACCGCGCGAACCTGCAACCGGTTGGGTTCGCTATTGCCAATGTTTCATTGCGCCCGCAGTATTAATCCACCCAGACCGGATTACCCGAGATCGTGAGGATTTGTGTATGCCCACAGGTAAATTGTCTCCGCCTGCCATCATGGTACTCGCAGCCGCGCTGTTTCTGACGGCTTGTGACGAGGCGCCGAAACAACCAAAGGCAACGCCACCGGCACCGAAAATCAGCGTTGCAAAACCTGTCGTCAAAAAAATCACCGAAACGGACATATTCACAGGTCGCTTTGAAGCCAAGGAGGACGTTGAGGTTCGTGCCCGTGTTGCAGGCTATCTGCAGGAAGTTCATTTCAAGGACGGCGCCCTGGTTGAAGTCGGCGACCTGCTGTTCACCATCGACACGAAACAGTTCGAGGCAGAACTGGAAAATGCCCAGTCCAGCGTTGAGGTAGCCCAAAGCAGGCTGGACCTAACCAAGGAGGAATTTGAACGCGGGCAAAAATTGCGTACATCCGGCACAATTGCTGCCTCCGCGCAGGATCAGCGCCGGCAGGAATACCTGGCGGCGCAAGCAGAGTTGGCCGGCGCCACGGCACGCCTGCGCACTGCCCAGCTGAACCTTGGGTACACCAGGATCTATTCGCCGGTGAAAGGCCGGATCGGTCGAAACCTCGTATCTGTCGGCAATCTGGTTCAGGCAAATTCCACCAAACTGGCATCGATAGTTTCACTGGATCCGATATATTTTTACTTCGATGTGGACGAACGTTCCTACCTGGCCTACGCCAGACTGTCCCGCAGCGGCACCAGACCCTCAGGCAGGCTGACACCTTATGAGGTAAAGATACAGCTTACCGACGAGGACGAACCGAAACACACCGGAAATCTGGATTTTGTCGACAACCGGATCGACAGGGCAACCGGTACAATGCGCGGGCGTGCCATAGTCACAAACACCGACCTGTTCCTGCAGCCCGGCCTGTTCGGACGCATCTCTATCCCTGGTTCCCACGAATACAGTGGAGTGTTGATACCTGATCAGGCCGTCGCGACAGACCAGAACCGGCGAATTGTTTTTGTGGTGGGCGAAAACAATGTTCTTAAGCCGACAGCCATAAGTCCCGGCCCGAGTATTGACGGCTATCGTGTCGTTCGCACAGGGCTCAAAGGTGATGAAACAATCGTTGTCAATGGCCTGGCGAGAGTCCGTCCCGGCATGACCATTGATCCGCAGTTGCAGGAGCTTCCCGCTGTGGCAAACAGGAACTAGAGCGAGATGAGGTTAAATTGAATTATTTGATGGCGGAAAATCGGTTCACTCGGCCAGGCGAGACGCACAGCGCGATGTGGTGCATCAGGCAAGCGGCGCAACGACGCCGATGGATCGATTCTCCCCACCCTGCTGGAGGCTATGATTTTGATACCATTGCTGAAAGGGACGGTCGATTTTGCCCGCTGGCTTCGTTGTCTTGCGCTTGTGGTGAAACAACACCACCGTGCGCAACCCGCCTGGCCGGCGACCAAAATCGCCACGGTCAAATGATCCAATTTAACCTCATCTCGCTCTAGGGGCGAAAAGACATGCGCTTTGCCCATTTCTTCGTAGACCGGCCGATATTTGCCAGCGTGATCTCTATTCTGATCGTGTTGATGGGGACCATTTCCTATTTCCAGCTTCCTGTCGGGCAATACCCCGACATTGCACCACCGACCATAGTCGTCACTGCCAACTATTCCGGCGCTGATGCTGAAACGGTCGCCGAAACGGTTGCGGCCCCGATCGAGGAGGAGATCAACGGCATCGAGAACATGCTGTATATGTCGTCCTACTCGACCAGCGCCGGCACCATGGCACTGACCATCACTTTCGAGAGCGGCACCGACCTGAATGATGCCCAGGTTCTGGTGCAAAACCGGGTGGCGATTGCAGAACCACGTCTTCCGGAAGAAGTTCGCCGCGTCGGCATCACGACCCGCAAGAGTTCGCCGGATCTGATGATGGTTGTTCACATGCTGTCTCCTGACGACAGCCTTGATCAGCTCTATGTGTCAAATTTCGCCCGCAACAACGTGCGCGACGTATTGTTGCGGCTTGATGGTGTTGGCGATCTGAGACTTTTCGGCGAACGGGAATACTCTCTGCGGGTATGGGTCGATCCTGACAAGCTTGCCTCTTATGGCTTGACATCCGCAGGCCTGCTGGCGTCCCTGAGGGAACAGAATGTACAGGTTTCCGGTGGCGCGATTGGAGCCGAGCCTGCGCCGGGTGACACCGATGTGACCTATACCGTCACGACACAGGGACGGTTTTCCACTGTTGAGCAATTTCGCAATGTTATCGTGAAAGCCGGCAATGACGGCAGGTTGATCCGGCTCCAGGACGTAGCGCGGGTTGAAATCGGCGCCAAGAGTTACACGACAAATTCGTATCTTAACGGCAAGTCGGCCGTTGCCCTGGCGATATTCCAGCGCCCAGGCACCAATGCGCTGAAAAGTGCCGAGGAAATCATCGCTGCGATGCGGCAGTTGCAGACTTCCTTTCCCCCCGGCATCGAGTATCAGATCGTCTACAATCCGACCGAGTTCATCTCGGAATCGGTAAACGAGGTATACAAAACCCTGTTTGAAGCGATACTGCTGGTTGTGCTTGTTGTCATTGTATTTCTGCAATCCTGGCGCACCGCCATCATTCCCATTGTGGCTATTCCGGTCTCCCTGATCGGCACTTTCATGGTGATGTTGCTGCTGGGATTCTCGCTCAACACACTCACCCTGTTCGGCCTGGTGCTGGCGATTGGTATTGTGGTCGATGACGCCATCGTGGTGGTGGAAAATGTTGAACGCAACATCGCCAACGGCATGTCTCCCAGAGAAGCGTCGCACCGCACCATGGATGAAGTCGGTTCCGCTGTCATTTCCATAGCGCTGGTGCTGTCAGCGGTGTTTATTCCGACAGCATTTGTACCTGGCATCTCGGGCGCATTCTACAAACAGTTTGCAATCACCATCGCCACTTCTACCATCATTTCAGCGATCAACTCCCTGACGCTGTCACCTGCACTGGCAGCGCTGTTGCTGAAGCCCCATGATGCACCCAAGTCTGGTTTCTTTCTGGCCAGGATGGGCAATTGGGCGGCAGGCAAGTTCAACGCCGGTTTTGACAGGACCAGCGCCGGTTACGCCCGTGCCGTTGGCTTTGTGTCGCGCCGCACTTTCATGGGTCTTGTCATTTATGCCGGCCTCATAGGGCTCACAGTATGGACGTTTGGCAAAGTGCCCGGCGGATTCATTCCGCAAACCGATCAGGGTTATGGCATTGTTGCCATTCAATTGCCGGAAGGCGCATCGCTGGACCGGACCGACAAGGTTGTCCAGCGCGCCACCAGGGTCATCAAGGAGACGCCTGGTGTAAAGGATGCCGTTGCCTTCGCCGGTTTTTCCGGCGCGACATTTACGTCCGCCACCAATGCTGCCGCTATTTTCGCAACATTCGACGATTTTGCTGAACGCAACCGGAAAGGCCAGTCTTCGCAGCAAATCATCGGTTCGCTGTTCGCAAAAGTGCAGCAGATCGAGGAAGCGTTCATCATTGCCATTCAACCACCATCGGTACGCGGTGTTGGTCAGGGTGGCGGTTTCAAGATGCAGATCCAGGAGCGCAGCGGCACCAGTATGGACCGCGCCCTTGCGGCCGCCTATGCGATGATGGGACAGGCGCAGCAGACACCCGGCGTATCTCGTGTCTTCACCACCTTTTCCAATGCCAGTCCGTCATACTATCTGGACATCGATCGCGTTAAGGCCCGGCAGTTGCAGGTTTCCATCGGAGCAATTTTCGAAACGCTGGAACTCAATCTCGGCTCATCATTTGTGAACGATTTCACCGCCTTCGGCAGACGCTATGACGTGCGAATGCAGGCAGATCAGTCGTTCAGGCTGGAACGGGAAGACATTGCACGGCTCAAGGTGCGTTCCACCACCGGCGCACTGGTGCCATTGGGAACCCTGGTGGAAATCCGCGACACCGGTGGCCCGTACCTGGTGCAGCGATACAATCAGTTCGTGTCAGTGCCGTTGCAGGGTTCGACCGCCCCAGGTGTGTCCACCGGCGAGGCGCTGACCATCATGGAAAACCTTGCAGCGCAAAATCTGCCACAAGGCATGACGTTTGAGTGGACCGAACTGGCCTTGCAGGAAAAGCAGACCGGAAACACGGCGATCTACCTGTTTGGACTGGCCATCGCGGTAGTTTTCCTCCTGCTGGCGGCGCAGTATGAAAGCTGGACCCTACCCCTGGCCATCATGCTGATTGTGCCACTTTCCATGCTGGCCGCCCTGCTTGGCGTCATGTTGCGCGAAATGGACAACAACATTCTGACCCAGATCGGTTTGATCGTGCTGGTAGGCCTGGCGGCAAAGAACGCCATCCTCATCGTTGAATTTGCCAGACAACAGGAAGACGCGGGAAAACCTTTGCTGGAGGCTGTCGTGGAGTCCTGCCGTTTGCGCCTGCGTCCCATTCTGATGACCGCATTTGCGTTCATCCTCGGTGTGGTGCCACTGGTCATCGCCAGCGGCCCGGGTGCCGAATTGCGCCAGGCGCTCGGAACTGCTGTATTCTTCGGAATGCTCGGAGTGACATTCCTCGGGCTTTTCCTGACTCCGGTGTTTTACGTAGCGATCCGCTCCGTGTCGCAGAAAGTGCGAGGCAGCCCCGGTGAACCTGCAACCGTTGACGACGCCGCTTCCTGATAGAGCCGACCGGTTTGTCGTCGGTTCAAGTCTTGACGGTTTTGACCAGATATCCGGCACGCGGGAAGTGCACATTGAGATTGCCGGTGTCAGGATCGGACCGGTGAAGCGTGATCGTGTCGCAATTCACTGCCACCACGGAGCCGGCCACCGGTTGCTCGCCGCCATCGACATCGGGCGAAACCACCACCTGCTTGCCGGGCTTCAACTCTTGCGGATCATTGCTATCTGCTTCAGTGGTGCTGACGGGCTCACATGCCCTGGCCACAGCGATTGCGTCTTGCGGTGACATGTCCGTCACCGAGCCGTGGCCAAGCTTGCAGACATTTTCTTCCCATCTTTCCAGAGCCGGAAATTCCGTCAAAAATGCCGGCCCCTGCTCCCACCTGCCCCGCAAGAACCAGACGACATGATAAATTTGCGCATCAACCGCTGCAGGAGCATCTCCCAGCAGGAAATTCCTGCCGTCACCCAGTTGCCTGTCAAGCCACATTAACGGTGCGCGGATTTGCGACACAAGGTGTGGCAGCGCTGCATTTGCAGCCTTCAGTCCTTCTGCCCAGTCTTCGCCGAGATACAATCTCCCCCGGTCTGCCGCAAAATCTGCCGGCAGATTGTCGCCTGCCGACCCCAGAACAATTTTCACACCCAGATCGAACAATCCGCTGTCCGTCCAACGGCTAAGGCACCACATCAGGCCTGTATCCGCACCAGGAAAAAACGTAGGCGACGGGAACCGTCGCTCCAGCTCCCTTATGATGCACTGGCTGTCGCAATAGATATCCGCACCTATCTGCATCACCGGCGTGCGCCGGTACCCGCCGGTCAGGACCGTCAGAAACGGCTTCGGCGGCAGACGGGGAATCTCCACATTTCGCCAGTTCAATCCCTTGATGCCGAATGCGACGCGGGCCTTCTCGGCAACCGGTGACTGGGGATAATTGTGCAGGATGATTTCCGAAGACTGGTCTGGCATTTTTTGTTGCACCACCCTTTGCTAGCGCACAACCCCGGGTAGCTCTTCAAGGCTTTCGAGCAGCATGTCAGGCGTACCGGGTATCCGGTCATCCTTGAGACCGAAACGGTTGATACGGGCCACATGAAAACCGAAACTCTTGGCCGCCTGGGCGTCCCAGGTGTTGGCTGACACAAAGCAGATTTCAGCAGGCGCCGACACGCCCATGCGATCCACTGCCTGCTGATAGACCCGCGGATCAGGCTTGAATATGCCAACATCCGCCACCGAGATGTTTTCATCCAGATAGGCATCGAGGCCGGACGACTTTACCGCCGCATCCAGCATATCAGGTGATCCGTTGGACAAAATCGCAGTGGCAACTCCCAATTCCTTCAAAACCTTCAGGCAGGCCACCGCATCATCATAGGCCGCCAGGTGAAGATACAATTCCATCAGGTCATCACGCAGTGACGGGTCATCAATGGAGAATGCTTCCAAGGTGTAATCCAACGCATCACCGGTAACCTGCCAGAACGGCACATAGGCGTGCATCAGAGACCGCAGCCAGGTGTATTCAAGCTGTTTCTGCCGCCACAACTTGGACACCGCATCCGCGTCATCGCCGATACGTGCCGCCAGTTGAGCCACCGGGGCATGAACGTTCAGCAATGTACCATAGGCGTCAAACACACACGCCTTGATGCCTTCAAGTTTCGCAGCCATGTTGAGTTCCCTCGCAATCTTCTCAGTTGTTGGTCTGCTGAGTTGATTGCAGTATGATGCCCGTTCAATCAAGAGAGTAACCCACCATATGGCACACGACACTCACGATCACGGTCACCACCATCATGACGGCGGGCATTCCGAATTGTCCGAAACCGCATTACGGGTGAAAGCGCTCGAAAGCCTGCTGGTCGAAAAAGGCTATGTCGACCCGGCCGCGCTGGATGAACTCATCGACACCTATGAAAACCGCGTCGGCCCGCGCAATGGCGCTCAGGTTGTCGCCCATGCATGGAGCAACGCAGCCTACATGGAAAAACTGCGCGCCGACGCCACCGGTGCCATAGCCGATCTGGGCTTTATCGGCCGCCAGGGCGAACACATGGTGGCCGTCGAGAACACCGACGATGTTCACAACATGGTCGTATGCACCCTGTGTTCCTGTTATCCGTGGCCGGTGCTGGGGTTGCCGCCGGTCTGGTACAAGGCGCCGCCCTACCGGTCGCGTGCGGTATCCGACCCACGCGGCGTGCTGGCGGAGTTCGGAGTCCGGTTGCCGGACGCCGTCGGCGTTAAAGTGTGGGATTCCACCGCCGAAGTCAGATACCTGGTAATTCCGCAGCGCCCCTCGGGAACCGAAGGCTGGAGCGAGGAAAAACTCGCCGGCCTGGTAACCCGAGATTCAATGATCGGTACCGGCCTCGCATTGACGCCTGAGCAGGTGGCATCATGAACGGCGGGCAGGATCTGGGTGGCGTCCACGGCCTCGGCCCCATCGACCCGGAAGCAGACGAACCGGTGTTTCATGCCGAATGGGAAAAACGGGCCTTCGCACTGACCCTGGCCATGGGGTTTTACGGCCAGTGGAATATTGACCAGGGCCGCCATGCCCGTGAAAGCATGCATCCTGCCAAGTACATGACATCAAGCTACTACCAGATATGGACCGAAGGCCTGATCAAACTTATGCTGGACACGGGGTTTGTGGTGCCCGGTGAAGTGCATCTCGGCAGGCAGGAAGTGACACCGCGTGATTTGCATCGTGACCCGGTGGGCGCCGAAGAAGTTGCCGCCATTTTGATGAAAGGCGGAGCTTCCTCACGTGACCTTGACACTGATCCAAAATTCCCGGCAGGCACCAGGGTGCGAGCCATCCGCATGAACCCGGAAGGACACACCCGCCTGCCAAGATATCTGCGCGGCTGCGAGGGCGAAATTGTTGCTCACCACAATGCACACGTCTTTCCAGACAGCAATGCGCATGGCAAGGGCGAAAACCCGCAGCACCTCTACACGGTGATGTTTGCTGCTCGTGAATTGTGGGGTGAAAAGGCGCCTGCCAACGATTTCGTGCACGCCGACCTTTGGGAGAGTTACCTTGTCCCTGCCTGATGATGTCAAACGCCTTCCCGGCCTGTTAACAGATGGCGACGAGCCGGTGTTTGCCGAGCCCTGGCAGGCACAGGCCTTTGCCATGACGGTCAAACTTCACGAAAAGGGTTTGTTCACCTGGGTAGAGTGGGCAGATGCGCTGAGCAGTGAAATTGCCGCAGCCGGGCCTGATGATGCGGCGGAGAATTATTACTCCCACTGGCTGGCAGCGCTGGAAAAAATCACCCAGGACAAAGGCGCCCTGAGCGAGACCGAACGCCTTGACCGCAAGGACGCCTGGGACCGCGCAGCCAAAGCCACACCACACGGCAGCCCGATCGTGCTTGGTGCCGACATACCCAACTGACTGCCGTTGAACACTGCTGGCAATACAGCTGGATGAAAGCTATTTTTCCTTGCCGGTCTTTGATGGCGCTCCGCCTGTTGCTGCCCCCCACATGGCTTTCTGCAATTGCCCAAAGCCTTCAATGCCGGGGCTCATCCATGTCTTCATGATTTCCGTCGGATCGAGTTGATCCATCTGGCTTTCCATCTGCGTCTGCATTTTGGACATCATGGCCTTTTGCATCGGCTGCACATCAGGCAGACCAAAAAAGGTGCGCGCTTCTTCGGGAGTGCAGTCAATATCGACGGTAACTTTCATTAGGTTCTCCATTCCACCACTGTGAGTGGAAAACAGTCTAGCCCAAGGTGGCAAGGCCGGGGAAAGTTTCGATCATCCAGTAGGAAAGTGCCGTAAATGTTCCGGTCAGGAACAATACGCCGGTAACGACCAGCATGCCGCCCATGGTCTTTTCAACCAGGCCGAGATGGCGGCGAAACTTTTTCATGAACACCAGGAACTGCGGCATGGCCACTGCAGCCAGCAGGAACGGCACACCCAGCCCGGCAGAATAAATCGCCAGCAGCCCCGCCCCCTTGGTCACGCTGTCTGCAGAACCGGCCACGGTCAGGATGGCCGCCAGAACGGGCCCGATGCACGGTGTCCATCCCAGCGCAAAGGCAAGGCCTATGGCATAGGCCCCGAACAGACCGACCGGCCTTGCCTCCTGCTGATAGCGCACCTCGCGTGACAGAAATCCAATACGGAATGCCCCCAGGAAATGCAGACCCATAATGATGATGATGACACCGGCAACAGAGGTCAGAACCGGAAAATTCATGCTGCCGATGGTAATTTCCCAGGTCGTTGCCTCCCGGAGCCATTGTCCAATCACGCTGGCGGATGCGCCAAGCGCGATAAAAACCGTTGAAAACCCCAGCACAAATAAGACAGATGCAGCCACTGCCTTATGCTGCACGGTACGGTCAGTACCGTTCTCGTTCGTCAGGTCTTCAAGCGATGTGCCGGCAATAAAACACAGGTATGGTGGAACCAGCGGCAACACACACGGGCTCAGGAAGCTCAGCAGTCCGGCAAAAAAAGCCGCCCAGATTGATACGTCCAGTCCCATGTTATCCTTGCCTGTCAGGTGCTTTGATTCATTCGGTCACGGCCAAGAGCAGAAAGTGCTGACAATTGCTGCAAGATGCAACACCCTGCAGGTTAAATCGCCGTCACATATGCGTTAGAACAAGACGGGCTGTCGATTGTCTCTGACAAATATCAAATACCTGTATTTACGCCAAAAAACGGTGTGAAAACGAGCGCATAGCGGTACACGTCATTGCCGATTGTGTTTCAGAGTTAATTTGCAAATCATATTTGCTACGCAATAATGTGCATGACATTATCACGATCTTGCTGCAAACCCGCGCTAACACCTGAAAAACCAGCATTCAGCATATGGACTGCATCATGAGTTTTTTATCGAGACGACAGATCGCTTTATCGTCAGGCCTGATGGTTGCAGCAGTTTTGTCTTCGCAACCTGTTTCAGCCCATCCACATGTCTATTCCGACTTGCGCTCTGACATAATCCTGGATGATGAGGGCCGCGCAACGTCCATTCACGTGGAGTGGATTTTTGACGAGGGATATACCGAAGCTGCAACTGAAGGTATGGATGCCGACAAGGACGGTGTTTTTACATCGGCTGAATTGCAGCCCGTGGTAACGGAAAACATCAAGGCTCTGAAAGAATACCGTTATTTTGTTGCCGCAAAGGCAAACGGTAAAGACATCCCCTATTTGGATGTCACCGAATACGGCCAGCGCATAAATGATCAGGGCCGCTTGTCGATGACATTTGTTGTGCCGTTTGCAGCGCCGATTGATCTGACATCGGCCAGGTTTACCTACAAGATCTACGACCCGGATTTTTTCATCGCCTACGATTACATCAAGGGCGAAACCGTCGCTGCCATTGGCAATCTGCCAAAAGGCTGCGTGATCAATGTAGGTACTGTGGCCTTTGACGAAAATATGGAAGAAACAAAAAGACAACTGGCGGAAAAACCAGCAGACTGGCAACCGGAGCAGCCACAGGACTTTGGTTCACTGTTTGCGCAACCCGTTTCGGTTTCCTGCAAGCAAGCTGCCAGCTAGCAGAGTGAGGCTTCCTTGACCCGCATCATTCTCGTTCTGCTTGTCATGGCAGCACTCGTTGCACCCGGCAGCACAGCAACACCCGGCAACCCTCCCGCCATCATTGTTATGGCTCAGACCGACGCCGCGCAGGCACCGGAAGTCAAACCGGGCCAGTTGCTGTTACAGCGCCGTAAGGCAGCGAGCGGCGCGGATGTGGCGCCGGCCATCGCCGATGACCCGATTGAATGGATAAAGGCGCAACAGCGCACCTTCTACGGCAAAATGTCCGCTGCCCTGACCGCCATGAAGCGAGGGTCTGCCTGGTCGGCGGCACTGACCCTGATGGCACTGAGTTTTGCCTATGGAATATTGCATGCCGCGGGCCCCGGACACGGCAAGGCGGTGGTGTCGGCATGGCTGCTGGCCAACGAGCGGCAATTGAAACGCGGCGTGATGATTTCCTTCATGGCAGCCCTGTTTCAGGCGATGACGGCAATTGTCCTGGTGTCAGCACTGCTGCTCACTGTGAGCGCAGCTGCCAGAACGGCCAAATCCATGGCGATTGCCCTGGAGGCTGCAAGCTACGGCCTGATCGCACTGACCGGCCTGTGGCTGATCTGGCAGGCTGTGCGGCCTCGTTTCGCAGTTGCTTCAGTAGTTACCGACACTCATGGACACCATCATCACCACAATCATGGGCATGAGCATGAACACGGGCGCGACTGTGGCTGTGGTCATGCGCACATGCCGTCGGCAAGTGAGCTTTCCCAACCGGTGAATTTGTGGAAGGCCATTGGCATTGCTTTTGCCGTCGGCATAAGGCCCTGCACAGGTGGCATCCTGGTGCTGTTGTTCTCGTCGGCACTGGGGCTCTATTGGGCAGGAATTGCCGCAACCCTGGCAATGGCATTGGGCACGGCCATTACGGTTTCCATCATTGCCAGCCTTGCCGTGAAATCCCGCGACGTGGCATTGAGATATTCCGGGCACAATGCGGTGTGGCTGGATCGGACCGCTTTTGGACTGAAGTTCCTGGGCGGGCTATTCATTGCAGCCGTCGGCGGGCTACTGTTCTGGGCAACAGCCACCAATACCGCTCCAATGATCTGAAAGCGGTCATTATTCCAAAGGCAACAGATCATTGACCCGTTCCATCAAGACCTTGCTTGCCGGCCTCATACTGCTCATGTGTCTTGCCATCCCGGGGCATTCGCAGGTAACCGAAGGCGATGACGGACCGCTGCGTTTTGGCCGCTTCGAACACGAAGGCAAGATACATTATGGCTTCATCTCGTTCGGTGGCGTTCACACCCTGACCGGCAGCTTTTTCGACAAGGAAACGGTGGTCACCGGCAATGTCATTCCGTTGGATGAGGTGAAGGTACTGGCACCGGTGGTTCCGGGAAAAGTGATCGGCATCGCGCGGAACTACAAAAGCCATGGTGGGCGCGGCGGCAAGCTGCAGTTCTTCGCCAAGTTGCCATCTTCGATCATTGGTCCGGAGGAAATCATCGTCCCGCCCACTGGGTCTACCGACCTGCACTATGAAGGTGAAATGGTTATTGTCATGGGCGCGCAGGCGAAAAACGTGTCTGAAAAAGAAGCTTTGTCTTACGTGTTCGGTGTGACCGCCGGAAATGACATCACCGAGCGCAGCTTCGGATCGGACGGATATTCGATTCTTAAGGCCAAGGGATCCGACACCTTTGCACCATTGGGCCCCTGGATATCGCCGGGCCTGACCATCGACAATCTGAAATTCGAGACCCAGGTCAATGGCAGGACCGTCCAGAAGGCATCCACCAGGCAAATGATCCATTCACCGGCCCGCATAATATCCGAGCTGTCACGGTTCATTACACTTGAGGCAGGTGATGTGATTTACACCGGCACCGCCGGCACCACCGCCGCTCTGCAAGAGGGCGACGTGGTAGATGTGTTGCTGGAAGGCATCGGGCGTTTACGCAACACAGTTGGTGCAACCCCCAAATAAGAGCGGACTACTCTTTTGATGTGGCCTTCTTGCCCATGGCAGTAACCGCACCGGTCATCTTTTCAATCACGGGTGAGGCAGCGTCCAGACCATAGCGGGCTTTCAATGCAGCCGGATCGGTAACCGCCAGCCATGTCTTTCCGGCATCATCCGTCCAGGCAAGCGCTTTCATGGGCAAGTCAAAACCCACCTCGCGATTGACCTTCATCAAGGGCGTACCAAGCTTGGGATTGCCGAACAGCAAAAGCTGGGTCGGCGCCATTTCCTCACCGATTTTCTTGGCACCGGCAGCATGGTCCACACGGGCAAAAACCGTAATGCCCTTTGCCTTGAAGATCGCTTCCAGCCGATCCAGCGTGGTTGCCGTGTCATGGGCGCTTTCCATCTTGATTGTGCCGTTGGCCATATCGCCGGCCAGTGCGGGCGCAACCGCCATGGAGAAAGAAACAGCTGCCGCTGCAAGAATCGATTTGAACATGGGAAAGCTCCTCAGGAAATGAACTCGTTAGAGTAACATGTGGAATGTGTTTATGTCATGCCGACGGCAGGCTGGACGCAAGTCACAATATCGTGGGAAATGACATTATGCCGAATGAGAACAACACCAGCTATCCTGCAGGTCAATGGCTTGCACTGGCAGGCTTCATTGCATTGTGTCTTGCAGTAGCCGGCATTGCAGGATGGGCAACGTCGCAATCCGTCTCCACCTGGTATTTGACTTTGAACCGGCCGCCATGGACCCCGCCCAACTGGTTGTTCGCGCCTGTCTGGACTGTGCTCTACATCATGATGGCTGTCTCCGCATGGCGCATCTGGCTCGTCGGCAATGGATTCACCGGTGAAGCACAGGCGCCATTGGTGCTGTTTCTGGTACAGCTATCATTGAATTTTGCCTGGTCGTTTGCTTTTTTTGCCGCCCAATCGACCACGCTTGGTCTTGTGGTTATCATCGCCTTGTGGCTATCCATCGCGACAACTATTCGGGCATTCAGGCTGATTGATCACCTGGCAGCATGGCTGCTCACACCTTACCTGGTCTGGGTCAGTTACGCGACGGCACTGAACTTCGCAATATGGACTTTGAATTAGCCAGCTTCGATGTTGGTACACGGAAATCCGGTTTGGGAAGGCCCGTTGAAAAGTGTCAAACCGTCGGCCGGTTGATGAGAGCCGAGTAGATTTCTGTCTCCCCTACCTCCCCAACTGCGATGCCATCAGTACCGATCATGACGCTTTTTCCCGTCCGCCAGCATTCTGCAATGATCTCGCGCATGGTTGCATCAGGGGTCATCATGACCGGCGCCGCCTTACCCGTTGCCACCTTCTTCGGTTTCGCCAGCTTTCGCATTATTGTGGCGCCGGTCATCACGTTAAGCGGGTTCATGTGCTGCACAAACTGCTCAACATATTCATTTGCTGGCTTGAGCACTATGTCCTGCGGCGTGCCGGCCTGAACAATTCGGCCATCCTCCATGATCGCGATCCGGTTGCCGATCTTCATGGCTTCGTCGAGATCATGTGACACAAATATTATGGTGCGTTTCAGTTCGCGCTGCAGGTTCAATAATTCATCCTGCAAATGGGTTCGGATCAGCGGATCCAGCGCGGAGAACGGTTCATCCATCAGCAAAATCGGCGCCTGGGTCGTGAACGCCCGGGCAAGGCCGACCCTTTGCTGCATCCCGCCAGACAGTTCATGCGCATATCGGTCCGCCCATTGATCAAGGCTGACCAGCTTCAGTTGTTCCGCGACACGCGCCTTGCGTTCCGCATCCGGCACACCGGCAAGCTCCAGGCCGAAGCCGACGTTTTCTTCAACCGTGCGCCACGGCAGCAGCGCAAACTGCTGAAACACCATTGCGACCTGATGCATGCGAAGTTCACGCAATTCGAGGTCGCCACATGTCGCGACATCCACTGTCTTCTTGCCATCTGTTGAAACCAGCACCTGTCCGCGCGCGGTTTCATTCAACCGGTTGACCGCACGCAGCAGAGTTGACTTGCCGGAACCTGACAGCCCCATGAGGACAAATATTTCGCCCTCTGCGACATCGAGCGAGGCACCGGCAACGCCCAGTACCGCGCCGGTCTTCTCATTGATTTCCTGGCGGGTTGCGCCTGCATCCAGCAGACTAAGCGCCTCGGCCTTGTTGTCTCCGAATATGATGTCGACGTTCTTGAAGCTTACAGCCGTATTGGTCATTTGCTCTGCCCCCCGCTGCCGGGTTCCTTGACCCGGCAAATCCGGTCCAGCATGATGGCGACCGCCACGATGGCCAGGCCGGCCTCAATACCCATCGGAATGTTGACGGTGTTCAACGCCCGCACCACAGGTTTCCCCAGCCCATTGGCACCGATCAGCGCTGCAATCACCACCATGGAAAGCGACAGCATGATGCACTGCGTCAAACCTGCCATGATCGTCGGCATGGCGGCTGGCAGTTCAACCTTCTTCAGCAGTTGCCATTTGGTGGCGCCAAAAGCCTGGCCCGCTTCAATCAACTGCCTTGGCACGGATGTGATCCCCAGATGTGTCAGGCGGATCGGAGCGGCAATGGAAAAAATCACCGTGGTAACAAGGCCCGGCGCCAGTCCGAGGCCAAACAGGATCAGTGCAGGAATAAGATACACGAACGTCGGCAGGGTCTGCATCAGATCCAGAATTGGCCGGAGTATTCGAAACAGCCACTCATTGTGTGCCGCCACGATACCGATCGGCACACCCAGCAACATGGACGCCGATGCGGCCCCCACAACCAGAGCCAGTGTCTCAACCGTTTCCTTCCACAAGCCCTGATTGATCACGAATGCCAGGCAGCAAATTGCAATCGTCGGTATTTTCCAGGATCGCGACAACCACCAGGCAAGCCCTGCGATCAACGCCACGATGACAATCGGCGGCGGCAGCAGCATCAGGTCTATCAGCGTTTCCAGAATAAACTCTATCCCGCCGGACAGACCATCGAAAAACCAGTCAAAACTGTCGGTCAGCCAGTTGAACAGCTGTTTGCCCCACCTGCCAAGCGGGATTTTGTTGTCTTCGAGTAAGCTGCTGATTGGATCCATGAGTTCCGTCCGCTCGTTCGGGATTGCACCCGGCATTTCAGGAAACAGATTACCCGGCCTCGCATGCTGGCGGGACCGGGCAACAGTTTGTCATTTCAAGACAGCAAGGCTTACTTGATTGCCATTTTTGCTGCCGCCATGCCATCACCGCCATCAAATGCAGTCACGCCGGCAACCCAGGCATCGATCACACCGGGATTGGCCTTGAGCCAGTTGGTTGCTGCCTTTTCAGGATCTGTACCATCGTTGAGAATGGCACCCATGATTTCATTTTCCATCTTCAGGGTGAACTTGAGGTTGGAAATGAACTTGCCGACGTTAGGACACTCGGCAACGTAGCCCTTGCGAACATTGGTATGAACCGTTGCGCCACCCAGGTTCGGCCCAAAAATGTCATCGCCGCCTTCAAGATAGGCCATCTCGAAATTTGCGTTCATCGGATGCGGTTCCCAGCCCAGGAAAACCAGGTCGGTTTTCTTCCTGCCGGCCTTGGCGACGGCAGACATCATGCCTGCTTCAGAGGATTCAACCACCTCAAAGCCTTTCAGTCCGAAAGTTCCTTTTTCGATCATGTCGAGGATCAGGCGGTTGCCATCATTGCCCGGCTCAATGCCATAAATCTTGCCGTCAAGCTTGTCCTTGAATTTTGCGATGTCCTGGAATGTCTTCAGTCCGGCGTCATAGGTGTATTTCGGTACTGCCAGGGTGTATTTTGCGCCTTCCAGGTTGACGCCGATCGATTCCACCGTGCCGTCTTCGCGGTAGGGTTTTATATCCGCTTCCATGGTTGGCATCCAGTTGCCAAGGAACACGTCAATATCCTTGTTCTTGAGAGACGAGTAAGTCACCGGCACGGACAGAACCTGGGTCACCGGCTCGTAGCCAAGCGCTCTCAAGACAACGGTGGCAGAAGCAGTTGTAGCCGTAATGTCGGTCCAGCCAACATCCGAGAAACGAACCGTCTTGCAGGCCTCGCTGTCAGCAGCCTGGGCAGCGCCCGCGGGAACAAATGCGAAAATTGCAGCAGCAGCCGCGCCCGTCATCAATTTGGAAATTGTCCTGATCATCAATATTTACTCCCTGTTTCAATTTTCGCCTGATCACCCTCAAACAGCAATCTTCAGCGTTCTGGAATTGCCGGAATGTGCGCTGCAGCAGGCGCGCAAGTCAACAGCCCGTCACAAGTTAATCCTTTTTTAATTGACTGATCAATTAAAAAAAATATTCTACCCAACGACATTACTCTTTCTGTGAGGCAAAATGCCGAAACTTGGCATGGGTCCGGTGCGCCGGAATCAATTGATAGAAGCAGCAATTTCTTCCCTGCATGACTATGGCTATGCAGACACCACAGTTGCGCGTATTGCCAAGAAAGCCGGCGTTTCGTCGGGTATCGTGCATCACTATTTCGATGGCAAAGACGATCTGTTGTTCGCCACCATGCGGCACATGCTGCGGGTGCTGCGTACAGAGACGCTCAATAGCCTCAAGCAGGCCACAACGCCGCGCGCCAGGCTGTCCGCGATTGTCGAGGCAAACTTCGCACCCAGCCAGTACTCGCCGGACGTCATGTCAGCATGGTTGGCCCTGTATGGCTCAGCCCGCCAATCACCCAACCTCACCCGCATTCTAAGGTTGTACGACGCCCGGCTGAATTCCAATCTGCGCCACGCCTTCAGGCAGCTTACCGATCAGGAAAAAGCCGTGGAGCTGGCAATCGGCGTCTCCGCTCTCATAGACGGCGTTTGGCTGCGAGCTGCCCTGCTGGGCGACGACTACAACCGCGATACGGCCATTCACCTCGTCACCTCCTACATCGACGGTCAACTTCCCAACACACACTGAGATACCCATGACGGACGGCACTTTCGACTTCATCATCGTTGGCTCCGGTTCGGCCGGATCGGTTCTCGCCAACCGCCTGAGCGAGAACGGCAAGCACACCGTACTGGTGCTGGAGTACGGCGGCAGCGATATCGGCCCGCTGATCCAGATGCCGTCGGCACTGTCGATCCCGCTGAATACCAAAACCTACAACTGGGGTTACCTGTCAGAACCGGAGCCGGGGTTGAACAACCGGCGCATCACCGCTCCGCGCGGCAAGGTGATCGGAGGGTCTTCCTCAATTAACGGCATGGTGTATGTACGCGGACACGCCAGGGATTTCGACACATGGTCTGATCTCGGCGCGACCGGCTGGGCGTATGCCGATGTCCTGCCTTACTTCAAACGCATGGAAACATCACATGGCGGCGAAGACGGCTGGCGCGGCATCGACGGGCCAATGCACATCACTCGCGGCAAACGCGAAAACCCGCTCTACCACGCATTTGTCGATGCCGCCGAACAGGCCGGATATCCCACCACAACTGATTACAACGGCCGTCAGCAGGAAGGCTTCGGCGCAATGGAGATGACCGTCTGGCAGGGTCGTCGGTGGTCTGCCGCCAACGCCTATCTCACACCGGTCCTGAAGCGGAAAAATCTTGAACTGGTGACACGGGCGAAGGCGCGCCGGATTGTGCTGGAAGGAAAACGTGCCACCGGCGTGGAGTATGAAATTGGCGGCATCGTGAAAACGGCCAAAGCAAGACGCGAGGTCATCATTGCCGCAAGTGCCTTCAATTCTCCCCACCTTCTGCAACTCTCCGGTATCGGTGATGCAGCCATGTTGAAGCAGGCAGGCATTGAGCCTGTGCACAATTTACCCGGCGTGGGCGCAAACCTGATGGATCATCTGGAAGTGTATTTTCAGTTGTATTCAAAACAGCCTGTTACCCTCAACACAAAGCTTGGCCTGTTTTCAAGGGGGTTGATCGGCCTGCAATGGCTGTTGTTCAAGACCGGCCTTGGCGCAACCAATCATTTTGAGTCTGCCGGGTTTATCCGCTCGCGGGCAGGTATTGAATACCCTGACATTCAATACCATTTCCTGCCCGGCGCTATCGCCTATAATGGCAAACCCGCCACCAGCGGGCACGGCTTTCAAGTGCACGTGGGGCCTAACAGGTCGAAGTCGCGCGGAACCGTGACCCCGGTCAGCGCAAATCCCGATGACGCACCAAAACTGACCTTCAACTACATGTCCAAAGATGAGGACTGGAAAGATTTCCGCAACTGCATCCGCCTGACGCGGGAAATCATTGCCCAACCTGCCATGCAGGAATTTGCCGATGGCGAAATTCAGCCTGGCAACGACGTCACCAGCAATGACGCCATTGATGACTTTATTCGCGAACACGCAGAAAGCGCATACCATCCCTGCGGCACCTGCAAAATGGGATCCGACAAGGACGCCATGGCTGTTGTCGACCCGCACTGCCGCGTCATGGGCATTGAGGGCTTGCGCGTGGCGGACAGCTCGATTTTCCCCTCCATCACCAATGGCAATCTCAACGGACCGTCCCTGATGGTTGGTGAAAAGGCATCGGATCACATTCTTGGTCTCGACCCCTTGCCGCCGTCCAACCTGCAACCCTGGATCAATCCGGACTGGAAAAATTCGCAACGCTGAATCTGCTTTATCGGGTATAGACTTGCCCGATGGGCAATGGGGCAGACACTGCAGGCATTCCGGATCGACGATCCACGAACATGAGCGACAGGCTGGTGGCAGCCTGCCTGCTTGGCATCAGCGTGTTCGAACTGATCGAACTACATGTGCATATCCGTCTTGCCGGCACAATGGCGGCTGTTTTGCTGGTGGTATTTCTCCTGATCGGTCAGGCACGACTGGGGTTGCGCGAACGATACCTGATCGGACTCGCTGTCGTGGCAACCATCGCCGCTGTCTTGTTTTCCAACACGCCCCTGGCGTTGATCGAAAGAGGTTTCACACAGGCCACCTATCTTGCAGCGTTCATGTTGTTACTGGCACTATTGCGTGATGGTGCAGTCACCTCGCCATCCGTCCTGAAACTCGGACGCTATCTCACTCATCGCCCGCCAGGCCAGCGATACCTTGCCATTCACGCCGGCAGTCATGCTCTCGGCATGATCTTGAACTTCGGCGCCCTTAGCCTGTTGGGACCATTGATCCAGCGCGGCATCCGGGCTGATGCTGAAGCAAATCCCGAATTGGCCCAGTGGCGCGAGCGGCGACAGATGTCGGCACTTGCCCGCGGATTTTCGTGGATTATCGCCTGGTCTCCCACGGCAGTAACCCAGGCACTGGTAGCCAGCGTCGTGATGGGGTCAAGGCCGTTTGTGATGGCAGGTATAGGGTTTTTCATCTCGCTGGGAGTAATTGCGATCGGTTGGGGAGAAGACCGCATCACCGGCAAACGCGCCCGGGAAACCCTGGCGGCCCGCGATGCGTTGCCCCGGCCCGACATGACACCTGAACAATTTCCGTGGCAGGCGTTCAGGCGCTTTGGCCTGGTGTGCGCAGCCCTGGCAGGCATTACGCTGGTGTTGGTGTTCACTACCGGGGCAAATGTGATCCCGGCGCTTATGCTGGCCAGCCCGCTGGTCACGTTGACATGGATCTGGTTCCAGTGCAGATCTGCGCAAGATCCGGTTGCGGCAACAATTGCCCGTATCAGAGACATTGCAGGCACATCCGTTCCGGCCGGATCACCGGAAGCTGTCACCCTGTCTGCCGCCGGTTATATCGGCATTGTTGCAGCGGGTTTGAGCAACGCGCCTGTGCTGGCAGATCTTGCCGGGCTTGAGGCCTGGTCACCCGTCACTGTCTATCTGGCTGTCATGCTGATTGTACCGGTCGCCTCAAACCTGGCCACGCCGCCAATGCTCACGGTCACCTTCATAGGCACGTTGTACTCCGCCTTGCCAGACAGCCAGCTTGACCCGACACTGCTGGCCACCGCACTGGCTCTGGGCTGGACGTTGAACCTCACGGGATCACCATTTGGCGCTACTCCACTTATTCTGGGTCGAATTACCGGAATTTCGGGGACAACGCTGTCGTGGAGATGGAATGGAACCTTTACTGTAGTCGCATTTTTGTGGGCCGCACTGGTGCTTGGCGGCATCAGCGTTATCTCCGGTTGACCCGCATACTGGAAGCACGCTTGCCACAGCGGCCAGTACAACGCATCATGCGCGACAGGAAGCCCGGTGTGTGTACTTTCCGAGGCTTGCAACGCCAGCCCGAAGACAAACGGGCAATGTCTGAGACAGGGAGTAAACAAGACATGATGAAGAAACTGCTTGCCACAACCGCGCTTGTGGCCTTTGCCACCACGTCTACGATGACGATCACACAGGCAGCCGAGGTCGAAGGCCCGGAAGTCAAGTGGAACGTCTCGCTGTGGGGTAAAAAACGTGCCTTTACCGCCGGTTTTGAAAAACTTGCCGAACTGGTCAGTGCCAAGACCGACGGCAAATTCACCATGACACTGCACTATGGCGCAGCGCTTTCCAAATCCCGTGAAAACCTGGATGGAATTTCCGTCGGCGCATTCGAAGCTGCCATGACCTGCAATTTCTATCATCCGCAGAAAAACCCCGGTCTGATGGTATTGACCATGCCGTTCCTGCCGATGTCCGGCTGGGAAGACAATCGCAAGATCCGTGACGCGGTCTATGCGCATCCCGACATCGTAAAGGAGCACGCCCAGTGGAACGCAATGCTCTATATGTCGTCCTACCTGCCGCAGTACGAATTTCTCGGCAAGGGCGAACCGCCGATGAAGTTGTCTGACTGGAAGGGCAAAACCGTGCGCGCCGGCGGCGGCCTTGGCAAGGCCATGCAGGTAATGGGCGCAACACCGACAAGTTCAACCGCAACCGAGGTTTATACCGGTGTTCAGCAAGGCACAATGGACGCCGCTTCTTTCCCGTTTACCTACTCTCATGTGGCCTACAAGATCCACGAGGTCACCGATTGGTTCACAGCCAACCTGTCGCCAGGTACGTCCGATTGCCCGTTGATCTTTTCAAAAAGCGCATTCGACGGGTTGCCGGAGCAGTATCAGAAACTGCTGATGGATGTGAAGGACGAGGCTGCATCGGCCCAGATTCAAGCCTATATCGACATCGACAAGGTCAATCTGCCGATGCTTGAGGGCAAGCTCAAGAAGGTAACCTACACCGAAGAACAGTTGTCGGCCTTCCGGGCTGCTGCCGGCAAACCGGTCATCGATACCTGGATCAAGGAGAACGAAGGCAAGTTCGATGCCAAAGGTCTGGTCGATCTGGTCTACTCCACTGTTGGCAAGACATACGAGTAGCCATGACAAGATGCGTTACCGACCCTGATGCCGCCGGCCCAAAAGCGGCACAGGGTCGGTAGCGACCGTAGTGGAACTTCGTCCGGGGAGGCATGAAGGGGTGGAAAAGTCATCAGGGGATTCACGGGACAATGACGGGCTGGCAAGGCTGCTGAAACGAGCGGACTGGTTGTTGTCGCCTGTCGAAGACGCCTTGAACCTGTTGTCCGGCTTGTTGATATTCGGCCTGATGTTCCTCGGCATGTTGCAGATCATTCTGCGAACGGTTTTCCGCTCTCCCATGTTCGGTTACATCGACGTGGTTGAAGCCACAATGATCGCCTTTGCCCTGCTCTCGATCTCGCAGGTTCAGCGGCTGGGCGGTCATGTTCGCATGGAAATCCTGGTCGGCTATCTGAAAGGCGCAGCACTGTGGGCAGCCGAGACCATCGGTGTCGCCGTTCAGATGGTAATCGTCGCCGTGTTGATCCCCTATTCATACAATCACTTTTTCCGGTCGTGGAGTTTCGGCGATTCAACAATCGACATCGAACTGCCTACCTGGCCGGCCAAATTGCTGGTGCCAGTCATGCTGGTCGTACTGCTGGTGAGATTGCTGATCCAGCTCCTGGGATATATCCGCCTCACTGCCAATCCCGATTACGCTCCGGTTGCCGTGCCGGTCATGAAGTCGGTTGAACAGCAGGCCGAAGAAGAGATCAAGGGAGCCAGCACCTCATGATCATCGGTCTTGATGCCTTTTCCACCGGCATAGCCGGGGTGTGCCTGCTCATCGTCCTCGTATTACTCGGTGTACGTGTATTTGCTGCGGCCGCCATAACCGGATTTCTCGGATTGCTGGAACTGAAGGGCTGGCACGTGGCTGCCTCGATAGCCGGGCAGATCCCACACTCCAAGACGGTCACCTATCCCCTGTCGGTGCTGCCATTGTTTATCCTGATCGGATTTCTGGCGTTTTATGCCGGACTGACCACACGCCTGTTTGAAGCAGCGCGCCGCTGGATGGGCTGGGTGCCGGGCGGGCTTGCAGTTGCAACCGTCATGGCTACAGCAGGTTTTGCCGCGGTATCAGGCGCCTCAACCGCCACGGCAGCTGTGTTCTCCCGTGTCGCCATTCCGGACATGTTGAAGAACGGATACGACAAGCGCCTCACTGCGGGTGTAGTTGCTGCCGGAGGCACGCTGGCCTCACTCATTCCGCCGTCAGCCATTCTGGTGATCTACGCGATTATCGTGGAGCAATCGGTGGGCAAACTGCTGCTGGCCGGTTTCTTGCCGGGACTGTACTCCGCCGTAATATATGTGATTCTGATTGTCGGCATGTGCTGGTGGAACCCGAAGCTGGGCAGCCCGATAAGCGGCTTCACCTGGAAAGAACGGTTTGAGAGTATTCCCGGCACGCTGCCGATTTTCGTCGTCGTCGGGATTATTTTCTCAGCCATTTACACAGGTTCGGCCACGCCTACCGAAGCCGGCGCACTCGGTGCCATGGTCGTATTCCTGTTCTATCTCTGGCGCGCATTCCGCGAGGACGAGATGTCCAAAATGTCAGGCCGCCTGAAAGAGGCTCTGATCGAGACAGCGCGCCTGTCGGCCATGATCTTCACCCTGATCTGGGGCGTATTCCTGTTTGTTCGCTTTCTGGGGTTTGCCGGGTTGCCGGCAGCGTTTTCCGCCTGGGTGGTTACGCTGGATGTACCTCCGATTGTCATCATGATCTGTATCCTGCTGGCCTATGCAGTGCTTGGCATGTTCATGGATGCCATCGGGATGTTGATCCTGACATTGCCGGTCGTGTACCCGGCAGTGATTGCCCTTGGCTACGATCCGATCTGGTTTGGCATAATCGTGGTCAAGATGGCCGAGATTTGCCTGATCACGCCACCTATTGGTCTAAACTGTTTCGTGGTCGCAGGCGTCTCTCGAGACCTGACTGACAAAGACGGCAACTCGCTGGAAATACCGTTACAGGACGTGTTCCGCGGCATCGGCCCGTTTTTTGTCGCTGATGTCGTGACCGTAGCCGGACTGCTGGCGTTCCCGGGCATCATCACGTGGCTACCGAGCCTGATGGATTAATACCAGATCTAGAGCATAATTCACTAAATTAGAACCGTTTGACCGGTTTTCTGCGTTTGCTGGCAAGGCACGGTTCCCGCCGTGGTCTGGGAGACCACAAGGGAGCCATAACGCAGTCCAGCGGGCGCAGAAAACTGGCCTCCGGTGGGTCAAATCAGCCCATCGGCGTTGTTGCAAAGCTTGCCCGATGCCCCACATCGCGCTTCACTTTGCGCCTGGCCGAATGAACTGATTTGAACCCATCAAACGGTTCTAATTTAGTGAACTATGCTCTAGGCGATACCGGCTTCTGCCTTGATTTCCGCTATGTAGGCTTCGCGCATCTTGCGGGCCATCGGGCCGGGCTGGCCGCCACCGATCATGGTATCGTCAATCTCTACAATCGGCATGACAAGTGTTGTGGCAGAAGACAGAAAAGCTTCATCCGCCGCCAGTGCTTCTTCCACGGTAAACAGCCGCTCTTCAAGTTTCACATTGTGATCGGCGCACAGTTTCAGGATGGCCCTCCGGCGAATGCCCGGCAGGATCGAGTTGGACAGCGGCCGGGTGATGATGGTGTCGTCCTTGACGATATAGGCGGTTGAGGACGTGCCTTCGGTCACGTAGCCGTCTTCAACCATCCAGCCTTCAAAACCACCCTTTTCGACCGCTTCCTGCTTGGCCATGACCTGGCCCAGCAATGCAACTGATTTTATATCGCGGCGTTTCCAGCGAATGTCTTCCACTGTGACCACTTTCACACCCGTTCTTGCGTTCGGATTATCGATCAGTGATTTTTTCATGGTGAAGGCGGTAACTGACGGAGTGGTGCCTTTCGGGAACGCAAAATCACGATCGGCAACACCACGGGTTATCTGTGAATACACGCCACCTTCATCGATTCCGTTCAACTCGATAAGCTTGTCGTGCATGGCGAGATAATCGGCTTCACTCATCGGCATATCGATACGCAGTTCGCCCAGAGACCGCTTCAGTCGCTCCAGAAACGGTGCCTTGTCCACCATCTTGCCGCCGATGACCGGGACAACTTCATAGATGCCGTCACCGAATACGAAGCCGCGATCAAAGATCGACACCTGCGCCTGATCTTCAGGGACATACTGACCATTTACAAAAACCGTACGGGCCATCTTTGCGCCTCTTTGAAACTGATTTAACGACTTGACTTCACATATTGAAGACACGATGTGCCACAAGATGCCAGAAGACCACAAGTCATATCACCAGGCCGACATTGACGTGCACCATGACGGCGAGCGCTATCATGTGCCGGACCACAATGTGGTCAATTGCACCAGCGACTTCTGGAAGTGGCAGACCTCGGGCGAAAAGCGGAAATGGCCGGATTGGATCGACAATGAACCCCATCCGGCACCTCCACCGCGCGTACCCGATGATAACCTGTCAATTACCTGGATAGGCCATGCCACCGTGCTCATCCAGACCGGCGGCATAAATGTCGTTACCGATCCGTTCTTTTCCATGCGGGCAAGCCCGTTTGGTTTTGCCGGACCAAAACGTGTTCGCAATCCCGGCATCGCCCTGAAAGACCTGCCGCCGATTGATCTGATACTGCTCAGCCACAACCATTATGATCACATGGACCTGCCCGCCTTGCGCAAGCTTGTTGCGCAGCATGACGCCCCGATTGTGACACCCCATGGCAACGGCCGCATCATCAATCGCTGGATCAGGCAGGCAGAAGTTGTCGAACGGGGCTGGCATGAACCGTTTGAATATTCATCCGGCATTGTGGTGACCCCCACACCAGCCCTGCATTGGTCGAAACGCACTTTCAAGGATCGCAACAGGGCGCTTTGGTCTGCCTTCATGATCGAGATCGGCAAGCGCAAAGTGTACTTCGGCGCAGACACCGGGTTTGGGACCGGCAGTCACTTCACCCAGATCAACCTCAGATATGGTGCTCCGGACCTGGCACTGCTGCCGATTGGCGCATATGAGCCTCGCTGGTTCATGAAAGCACAGCACATAAACCCGGACGAGGCAGCACAGGCGCACAAACTGCTGGGTGCGAAGACATCAGTCGCCATTCATCATGCAACCATTCAGCTAACCGATGAGGCGATCGATGCACCGGCCAGGGCGCTGCAGGACGCCAAGGCCAGGCACGGTATTGCGGATCATGAATTCCGCACCGTCTCCGTTGGTGAAACATGGCGCCCAGACGGCCTCGCCAAGCCTTCCGGGCCGTGATAACCATAACCGCAACGATTGAAATTCTCAGGAGATACCAGACATGTCAGCAATTATCGGTTGGGCACATTCACAATTCGGCAAGCTCGAAGACGATGATCTTGAAAACATGCTGGCAAGCGTATGCAAACAGGCGGTAGAAGACGCCGGTATCGGGTTTGACGAGGTCGATGCGATTTATGTCGGTAATTTCGGCATGTTCGAAAAACAGTCATTTCCGGCAGCTTTCGCACTGGAAGCCGACCCGGCCCTGCGCTTCAAACCGGCTACCCGGGTTGAAAATGCCTGCGCCACCGGATCTGCCGCCGTTCATATGGGACTCAACGACCTTGCCTCCGGGAAGTCCCGTTTTGTGTTGGTTGTCGGTGCCGAGAAAATGACCTCTGCCCCAGGCAGTGTCATTGGCGACGTGCTGCTCAACGCGTCTTACCGCAAGACCGAAGCCGACACACCAGGAGGTTTTGCCGGAGTGTTTGCCCGTATCGCTGACCTGTATTTTCAACGCTATGGCGACCAGTCGGAGGCCATGGCCAGGATTGCAGCGAAAAATCACGCCAATGGTGTCCACAACCCGTATGCGCAAATGCGCAAGGATTTTGGCTATGAGTTCTGCAATACCATATCCGACAAGAACCCGACGGTGATAGGCGCCATTCGCAGAACCGATTGCTCACTGGTATCAGATGGCGCGGCAGCCATGGTCATGACCAACACCGAAACCGCCCTGCGCTTTCCCAAGGCCGTGCATTTTCGCGCTGCTGCCCATGCCCAGGATTATTTGCCAATGGCAAAACGCGATATTGTTGCCTTCGAAGGCTGCGAGCAGGCCTGGGGCAAGGCCCATCGCCAGGCGGGAACTTCGCTTGATGACCTGTCTTTCGTGGAAACCCATGACTGTTTCACCATTGCCGAACTGATAGAATATGAAGCAATGGGGCTGACGCCGAAGGGACAGGGTGCCCGTGCGATTACCGAAGGCTGGACGGAAAAGGACGGCAAACTGCCGGTAAACCCGTCCGGCGGTTTGAAATCCAAGGGCCACCCAATCGGGGCAACCGGTGTTTCGATGCATATCATGGCGGCCATGCAATTGACCGACTCCGCCGGAGACATGCAACTGGACGCACCCGAACTGGCCGGCATTTTCAATATGGGCGGCGCCGCGGTAGCCAACTATGTGTCAATTCTTGAGCGTTTGCGCTAGGCAATTGCCTATATTTTAATCAACCAATCGTGGGCATGGTGGTTTCTATCGAATTTGCATGGAAATTATGCAAAATCCGTTTGCGCGTGCCCCAGATTTGATTAATCCTTCGGCAGATTTTGAACTGCGGAAGGGCAAAACCGATGGTAAATGGTGCCGATACGGCCTGGATTCTCACGTCAACAGCACTTGTCCTGTTCATGACATTGCCGGGATTGGCGTTGTTTTACGCAGGTCTGGTAAGAGCAAGAAACATCCTGTCGGTTCTGATGCAGTGTGTGGCGATCGCCTCCCTGATGTCTTTGCTGTGGCTGATAGCAGGGTATTCACTGGCATTTGCCGAAGGCACATCATGGGTCGGCGGGCTTGGCAAGATGATGTTGGCCGGCGTCACGCGCGGTCAGGTGTTTGACGGCACCGGCATCCCCGAGAGCCTGTTCTTCATGTTCCAGATGACATTCGCCATCATCACACCTGCCCTGATCGTCGGCGCCTTCGTCGAGCGGATCAAGTTCTCCGCTGTGTTGTTGTTCTGCTGCCTTTGGCTGCTGCTGGTCTATGCCCCGGTAACACACTGGGTATGGGGTGGCGGCTGGCTTGGCACCATGGGCGTCAAGGATTTTGCTGGCGGCATCGTGGTTCACGTCACCGCTGGTGTGGCCGCCATCGTGCTGGCGGTCATGCTCGGCGCACGCACCGGCTTTCCAAGCCATGTTCAGCCGCCACATGCTCCCTGGATGGTCATGGTCGGCGCCTCAATGCTGTGGGTTGGATGGTTTGGATTCAACGCCGGCAGCGCCCTTTCAGCCGGCGCTGATGCCGGTATGGCCATGCTTGTAACCCACATATCGGCAGCAACGGCGACACTTGTCTGGATCTGCATCGAGTGGAAACGCTTTGGCAAGCCCAGCCTGGTTGGCGCGGTCACCGGCACCATTGCCGGTCTTGCGACCATCACTCCGGCATCCGGCTTTGTCGGCCCGGTCGGCGGAGTGGTTTGTGGTCTGGCAGGTGGTGCAATCTGTTATGTGGCTGTGGAGGTGATCCGGAATCGTATGCAGGTCGACGATTCACTGGACGTGATGGCGGTGCATGGTGTCGGCGGAGCCACAGGCACTTTGCTGGCGGCGTTTTTGATGAGCACCAGCCTGGGGGGTGTAGGCTTCGATGAAGGCACCGGTGCCGGAAGTCAGTTCATTGTACAACTCACCGGTGTGGTAGCTGCCGCAGTGTACTGCGCGATCGTCAGTATAATCATTGTCATGATCGTCAGGGCGACAACCGGCTTGCGGGTAAGTGTTGATGACGAGCGCGAAGGGCTTGACCTCGCATCGCATGGTGAAACCGGCTACAATCATTAGTGTAATACCAAAAGGAACTGACTATTGACCCATCTGATGGAGTCAAGTCCGGCCGATAGCATGCAGGAGTTTGCCCGATGAAATTCATCATAGCCATTGTTCAGCCCCACCGGTTGGACGCTGTTCGCGAGGCGCTGTCTGCAATTGGCGTGTCAGGTATGACTGCAAGCGAGGTAAAAGGCTTCGGCCGTCAGGGCGGGCATTCAGAGATTTATCGCGGCGCCGAATACACAATTCATTATTTGCCGAAAGTGAAGCTTGAGATCGCGGTAAACAGCGACGTCGCAGACAAGGCGGTAGAAACCATCACGGAGGCGGGCCGCACCGGCAAAATCGGCGACGGCAAGATTTTTGTGCTTGATCTGGAAAACGCTCTACGGATTCGCACCGGTGAGACCGGTCCTGAAGCGCTCTAACGTCTTTTTCAATTACGCAAACGAGACGTCTTTCGACAGCGGCAACTGGCGAATGCGCTTGCCTGTTGCTGCGAATATCGCATTTCCCAGTGCCGGCAGCGAAGGTGGTGTCCCGGGCTCGCCCGCTCCGCCCATCTTGCCGGAAGCCCGCAGAACCCGCACTTCGATTTTTGGCGCCTGGTTCATGCGCATGCAATCGTAGCTGTCAAAATTGCCCTGCTCTGCGGCCCCGTCGTTAAAAGTAATTTCCTGGCCGATCGCTGCCGACAGGCCAAAAATGATGCCCGACATCATCTGGGCCTCAAGATTCTTCGGATCGAGCGCGATACCAAAATCAGCAGCACACCAGACTTTTTCGATGCGAATCCCGTCGTCCGTGTCAGCGACCTGGACAACCTGTGCAACCCAGGTGCCAAACGACAGGCAAAACGCCACGCCGCGTCCGCGCGACTTCACGCCTTCTGCAGACAATGGTGTTGCCCACTGCGACATTTCCTTGACCGCCTGCATCACACCAACCGCCGCAGGATATGGCTGCATGAGTTGGAGGCGCATTTCCAGCGGATCCTGGCTGCTGGAATGGGCAATTTCATCCATGAAACATTCATGGAAAAACGGATTGTGCGAATGCCCGACAGACCGCCAGAACCCGACGGGAATATCCATATAGACCGGAATGCCGGTAACCCGATAGTTGGTCAGTGCGTAAGGTTGATCCCACATCCCATCAACGATGGTTCTGTCGTTGCCCGGCGGTGTTATGGCACCGGCAATACGCCCGAACACCGATGCAATCGGCGATTGACTCGCCGCCCTGAACGCAACTGAGGGTACACCCTGCGCATCGACGACAGCAGACGCTTCACAAATCGCACCGGGCCGGTACATGTCGTGGCGCATGTCTTCTTCACGGCTCCATGTAACCTGCACCGGTTTGCCATCCATCTCTTTTGCAACCCGTGCCGCCAGCATCGAGAAATCGGTTTCAAACCGCCTGCCGAACCCGCCGCCGAGATAGGTGGAATGAACCGACACATCGTCTCTTGAAAGACCAAACACCGATGCTGCCTGGGTGACAATCGAGGTTGGCGCCTGATTGCCGCTCCACACTGTAAGTCTGCCGTCTTTCCACTGTGCCGTGGCATTCATCGGCTCCATGGTGGCGTGGGCCAGATAGGGTGCCGAGTATCGAGCACTGATCACCTTGCCGGATGCCGCAGCAATTGCGGCTGGCGCGTCACCATCATCGCGCATGTTGAACCCGCCACCGGCTTTCAACCCTGCATCCAGTTTTTCAAAAATCGCATCTGTGGTCGCGGGATAGCTTGACGGCGCCCACTCAGGCTTCACCAGATCAGCTGCCTTGAACGCCACCCAGGTATTGTTGGCAACCACCGCAAAGCCGGTATCCAGGTTGATCACCTTGATGACGCCTGGAACCTTCTCCGCTTCAGCGGCGTCAAATGCCGTCATCTTTGCACCCTGGTTCGGGTTCATTCGCACCGTGGCAAACAGCATCTCCGGCAACCGTACATCGATCCCGAACCCGGCCTTGCCGGTCACCTTGGCTCGCATGTCCAGGCGCGGTTGCGACTTGCCCAGATAACGCCAGTCAGCCGGCTGCTTCAGGGTTATTTCTTCCGGAATTTCCTGCTTGACTGCTTCGCCAACCAGCTCTCCATATGCCAGGGAGCGACCAAGGGCGGCGTCAATCACCCTGCCGTTTTCAGTCTTCAGGGACGCCGCTGCCACTTGCCACTTGTCAGCCGCAGCACCAATCAGCATGGCCCGCGCTGCAGCTCCTGCCATGCGCATCCTGTTAAATGCGTCAATGGTCGAACTTGAACCGCCGGTTGCCTGCATGGCCAGAAACTTGGCAACCACACCCTGAATGTCCCGCGTCAGCTCTGCCATGAAGGAATTGTCGAACGCCTGGAATGGCGCGCCTTCCTCCAGCATCCCCCGGTTGTAATACACATTGGCCGCGGGCGCGAACTCGGTTTTCACATCGCTCAGTTCAATATCAAGCTCTTCTGCCACCAGGGCAGCCAGGGTTGTGACCACACCCTGCCCCATCTCGGCTCGCGGCACGATGATGGTCACCGAACCATCGGCTGCGATCTTGACGAACGGATTGAAAACACCTTCTCCCTTGCTTTCATCGGCAACCAGCGGATTGGAGTACGGGGTGTGGTACATGTAAAACCCCACGGCCACACCGCCGGCAATTGCCGCAGACCCCCATAGAAATGTCCGCCTGAGCAGTTTTCCCATGAACTAAGTCCCCGCTATTTTCTTGGCGGCCGTATGTATGGCCGCCCGGATACGGGAATAGGTACCACAGCGGCAAAGGTTGCCGGACATGGCTTCATCGATATCTGCATCGTTTGGTGCCGGATTGCTTGCCAAAAGGGCGACCGCAGACAACACCTGCCCGGACTGGCAATACCCGCATTGCGCGACCTGATGTTCAATCCAGGCTTCCTGCACCAGGTGAAGCGCACCATCATCACCTTCCAGTGCTTCTATGGTAGTAACGTCGCCTGCAACATCCTCCAGCGCGATGGAGCACGAGCGGGTCGGTTCTCCATCAATCAGCACGGTGCAGGCGCCGCACAACGCAATGCCGCAGCCGAATTTGGTGCCGGTCAATCCTGCTGTGTCGCGCAATGCCCACAGCAGCGGCATTTCGGGATCGGCTTCAATGGAAACCGTCTTGCCATTGATTTTCAATTCCATGTACGTCGCCCCAAATAACTGTTCCAGCAAAATTGTGAGATATGAGAATCAGCTTTGCCATTGCTCTCCACATTTGGCACATTAGCTGACACAAACACCATCACAACTACAACACGTCCAATCCCGGTTTCCAGCGAACTCGCGAGCTCCAATGACGCCAACACAAGATACCCTTGCGCAACAGTGTGCAGACACAATGTGGCAAAAGGACAAGGCCACGCAGGGACTCGGCATGCAGTTGATCTCGGTTTCGGCCGGCAGTGCGAAGCTGGCAATGACCGTGCATCCGGACATGATTAACGGTCATGGCACCTGCCACGGCGGCTACATCTTTACCCTGGCAGATTCTGCCTTTGCCTTTGCCTGCAATACCTATGACGAACGCACGGTGGCACAACATGCCCAGGTCAGCTTTATTGCCCCGGCCATGTCGGGAGACAGGCTGATTGCCCACGCCGTCGAGCGCTCGCGCACCGGCCGGTCCGGGATCTATGATATTGCCGTAACCCTTGAAGATGGTAAGCAGATTGCGGAATTTCGCGGTCTCTCCAGAACCATTGGAGGCTCGATAATCGAGACTTCTTGAACCCGTTTTTGTAACCAGGAAAATTTGATGCTTGATCCAGCAACTTACACTCCGATGACAGATGCCATTGAAACGGCGTCGCGTGATGAAATTTCTGCGCTGCAGGTGCACCGGTTGCGAACAACCCTGGTTCAAGCTTACGCGAATGTGCCCCATTATAAACAGGCATTCGACAAGGCAGGTGTCAAGCCCGATGACCTCAACGAGCTTTCCGATCTGGCCAGGTTTCCCTTTACCGTGAAAACCGATTTGCGTGACAACTATCCATTCGGCATGTTTGCGGTTCCGCAGGATCAGATCGCACGGATCCACGCGTCATCCGGCACCACCGGCAAACCCACCGTGGTCGGATACACCCAGGCAGATATCGACATGTGGGCCGACGTTATGGCGCGCTCGATACGTGCCGCGGGCGGCAGGCCCGGCATGAAATGCCATATTTCCTATGGTTACGGGCTGTTTACCGGCGGGCTTGGCGCCCACTACGGCGCCGAGAAACTCGGGCTTTCAGTCATTCCGATTTCAGGCGGCATGACGGAACGCCAGGTCCAGTTGATCGAGGATTTCCAACCGGAAGTAATCATGATCACCCCCAGCTACATGCTGGCGGTGCTGGACGAGTTTCACAGACAGGGTATCGATCCGCGCAAATCCTCCCTGAAAATCGGTATTTTCGGCGCCGAACCGTGGACCAATTCGATGCGCGAGGAGATCGAGCAGGCGTTTGACATGGATGCGGTCGACATTTACGGCCTTTCGGAAGTGATCGGTCCGGGCGTCGCCCAGGAGTGTGTGGAAACCAAGGATGGCCTGCATATCTGGGAAGATCATTTTTATCCCGAGATCATCAACCCGGAAACCGGAGAGGTGGTGCCGGATGGCGAACAGGGCGAACTGGTGTTTACCTCACTCACCAAACAGGCCTTACCTATCATCCGTTACCGCACCCGTGACCTGACCAGGCTTTTGCCTGGAACGGCCCGCACAATGCGGCGCATGGAAAAGGTCACCGGCCGCTCTGACGACATGATGATCATTCGCGGTGTCAACGTGTTCCCCACCCAGATCGAGGAACTGATCTTGCGCTCCGAAGGTCTCAGTCCGCACTTCTACATAGAGCTGGGCAAGACCGATCGCATGGACACCATGACGGTTAATGTCGAAGCCCTGCCCGGCTCGTCCGCAGAGGATGTACGCATCGGCATGGCAGCCGAACTGCAAACCCTGATCAAGAACAATATCGGAGTCACATCGATGGTTCACGTCGTCGAACCCGAGACAATCGAGCGTTCAATGGGCAAGGCAAAGCGCATCGTCGACAATCGACCGGAAAAGTAACGCGTTTCGAGTATCAGGCATTCTTGTTCAACAGCTGCAGCGCCCGCAACACGCCGAGCCGGGGTGAACTTAGGACCGGCACACCGGTATCTTCCAGCAATGGCTCTGCGACGGCCATCGACCCTTGCGCCAGTACTATGCAGTCCGGCCTGCCGTTGCTGAGTTCCGCCAGGATGCTACCGGCAATTGAGCGGGCATAGGCGTCCATGTCATCTGCCTCAAAGTGCCGCCATGCGGAAGGGCACATGACAACGCTTGCGGATACATTACACCTCAACGATTGGGCGACATCTTCCAGCAGATCAAGTGTGGGCGCCTTTGTACTTTCGAGGCACATCGCAACAAGCGGACGGGTTCCGTGCGAAAGGGCTGCCTGCATCAGGGCTCGATCAATCCTGATCGTCGGTGCCTTGTCGTTGCCTGCGGCTTCGGCAACACCGCCAATTGTCGAACAGGTGCAAACCCCTACTCCACCATCGGCCAACTCTCGCATGGCGTCCGAAATTGCTGCCGACAGATCAGCTGTCATGCCGTCATCGCGAGCCTGGGTGAGCCATCCTTCCTCAACGCGATGCTGCCGGTCCATGCCGGGCGAAAGCTCGTCCAGCAGGCCATCAAACGTCGCTATGTGAACCGGACTGGTGTGCAGGAATGAAATCATTCTACCGGCTATACCGGCATGCGCGATGACAGGTATTGCGCAAAGTCATAGTTCGGACGTTCCAGGTGGGACAGGTGTCCCGGCTTCGCAAATCCCGAGCACAAACCCTTGTAGACTTTTTCAGTACAACCCCTGTCCTCGACATTCACATCATCCAGCAGGTTTTTCAGCTGTTCAAAATGTGCCTGTGCTTCGCTGTCATGGACAAACTCCGGCGACATGCCGCCGCCAAAAATAATACTGACCTGACCGGTTCCCTTCGGATGCAGCGACAGGTACCAGAAATATCCAGGCGTCAGCGTAATCAGCAGGCTGGGATATATGGCCAGCAATGTCGTGGTGCGCCGCCAGTCGCCTTCAAGGCGCTTGTTGGACGGATGCGCCAGAGCGATCTTCAAGGTGTCGTCCTTGAAGATGAAATGATAATTGAATGCCGCTTTGCCGGGCGGGCAGTTCATCTCCTCCAGTTTCGACAACCCGCCGATGGTACCAGCATGACAGACCGGGAGATGGTAACTTTCCATGAAGTTTTCAGCCAGCACCTTCCAATTGGTGTCCCAGACATGGGTTTCACGAAATGTTTCGGTGTAGTTTTCCATGCCGTACTGACCGACCAGGTCTTCAACTTCCGACAGGCTTTCCGATGCCGGACGCGCATCCCGGTTCAGCGACACCATGATCCATCCAAGCCACTCCTCACATCTGACCTGTGGCAGGCAGTAACCCTTCTTGTCGAACCCCTCGTTCAGCGTCATTGCCGGCGCACCGCGCAAACTGCCGTCCAGATTGTAGGTCCATGCGTGATAGGGGCACACTATTGACCGGGTATTGCCTGAACCTTCAAGCAACGTGGACATGCGATGCAGGCAAACATTTGACTGGGCCCGCAGTTCGCCGTCTGCACCTCGAACAACCATGATCGGCTGACCGGCAAGTTCCAGAGTTATGTAGTCGCCAGGTTGCTTCAGAGAATTGGTGCGACCTGCACAGAACCAGTCCTTTGCGAACACATGCTCGATCTCCTGCCGCAGAAATTCTTCCGACGTATAAACACTTTTCGGCATTGCCCGTGCCTGTTCAAACGGCAAGGCGGCATTGGCCTTAAGCTCGGCGGTGGCGGATTCGGAGGGGGTATGAACGTTCATCGGGCATGTCCCTGTTGCGATTGCTGTAAAGTCTGCTAGATCGAAGCACGACTTGCAACGCTGAATAGCTGAACCAGGTCCTAGAATTAGCCTATCCAGCAAGGACTTCCATGCAGATTGAAAATACTGAAAGCCCGCTCAGACAGCCCTTTCTGGATGCCATGAGCCAGCTAACCAACTCAGTCTGTGTTGTTACCACCGATGGCGCGGGCGGACAGACGGGCACAACTGTGACCGCCATGACCGCTGTATCGGCTGACAGCGAATCGCCATCACTGTTGATCTGCCTGCATGCGAACAGCCTGACAGCGCAAGCCATCGCCAAAAACGCTGTCTTTGCCGTCAATGTGCTGAATGATGGTCAATCCGATCTGGCAAATTCCTTTGCCGGCCGCAATGGCGCGACGGGCCCCGACAAATTTCTGGATGTGAAATTTCAACCGGGGTTGACGGGCTGTGCGCACCTGAACCAGGCAGTCGCGGTTTTCGACTGCAGGATGAAATTGCAGCAGGCCTGGGGAACGCACATCATATTCATCGGCGAGGTGGCAGACGTTGCGCTCAACCCGCCGTCTCAGGTACTGACATACACGAAAAGAAGATATCTGGGCTGAACTCAAACCAAAGGAAGTAAGCTCGAATGAGGGAACGAAGATGACTTGGTCTGCCGATAAAACCACCGTAAACAGCTGGAACGAATGGGATCCGTTGAAGCACGTTATTGTAGGGCTGGCGACCGACTGCCATATCCCGCCGGCAGAGCCGGCGCTGGATGCAAAAGTGCCTGAGGACTCCGACATGCGGGGCCAATGGGGCAAGCGTCCCCAGGACATGATTGATCGCGGCAACGAGCTGTTGGACAGTTTTGCCGCGCAACTGCAAAAGCGCGGCATAAGAGTGGATCGGCCAACCCCGACGGATTTTTCCCTGCCGGCCACAACCCCGGATTTCCACACCGACAGCCAGTTCGGCTGCATGCCGCCGCGCGATGTTCTGTTGACGGTCGGCAGCGAGATCCTGGAGGCCACCATGTCGTATCGTTGCCGCTGGTTTGAATATCTGTGTTACCGGCCCCTGATGCAGCAGTATTTCAACGAGGATGCGAACTTCCGCCATGAAGCCGCACCCAAGCCCCGACTGACCGATGCCGACTATCACGCAGATTATCTGTCTGACAAAATCGGCATCGCAAAGCGCCTCGAATGGACGGAAAACAAGTTTTTTGTCACCACCGAGGAAGAACCGCTGTTTGACGCAGCAGACGTATTGCGGATGGGCAGAGACCTTGTGGTTCAACATGGCTTTACCACCAACCTGAAGGGCATAGAGTGGCTGCGGCGGCACTTTCCCGACCACAGGGTGCATGCGGTGAACTTTCCGGGCGATCCCTACCCGATCCACATTGATGCAACCTTCACCCCGGTCCGCCCGGGCCTGATTCTCAACAATCCAAACCGGCGCCTGCCGGAAGATCAACGCGAATTCTTTCATCGCAACGGCTGGGAAATTGTTGATGCCGCGCAGCCGGCACACAATTCACCGCCGCCACTTTGTTACTCGTCCACCTGGCTCAGCATGAATGTACTGGTTCTCGATCCCAAGACGGTGTGCGTTGAGAAGTCGGAAGTCTACCAGGCTGAGCAGTTCGACAAGCTGGGGCTAGAGGTGGTCGAGGTGGAACTGCGTGATGCCTACGCGTTCGGCGGCGGCCTGCATTGCTGCACCGCAGACGTCTATCGCGAGAGCAGCTTTGAGGATTATTTCCCCAAGGGTTGATTGACCCAAACAACCTGTCCCGGTCAATCCGGTTCAAGCCGGGTGATCTCCCGGCGGAACGGCAACGCATCACCGGGATCGGGCATGTCCAGTTCACGGGCATAGCGGTGACCGGCATAGGTCGCCCAGGCAATCGGTCCCGGCGCCTGCGCATCACCGATGACCTTGATTGATGTAATACCTGCATCAGGCCAGTCAGACTTTCGCGCTTGCAAAGCGCGCCACAGGTCATCGGTTGCCAGACGTGACGTGACCAGCACAACGCTGGTTGCCGGCATGATTTCGGTTTGCCCTGTATAAGCACAGTCCGTGGCGACATGATCGGACCCAACCTGGCGCACACCACGATTGAGCCGGATTGTGACACCCATCTCTGCCAGGTGCTTGTGAATGGTTGCCTGCTCCAGCGTATTGTTGGTCCAGTCCGACACGAAAGCGGAGGGTGTAACCAGCGTGACGTTGGCCCCGTTTTGCACCAGCAGTTCTGCCAGCACCCCACCCATGTAGTAATGGTCGTCATCGTACAGCACGACATTTCCCACAGGAACATTGCCGGCCATCAGGTCATCCGGTGTGTAGACAGCCATGCCGGAATCAATCGGCATTGGCACAACATGCTGACGGGCAACGCCGTCCCGACGCCATCTGGACCCCGTCGCGATTGCCACATTGTCAAAACCGAATTCAAGAACATCTTGCGGGCTCAATTGGCTTTTCAGATAGGTTTCGACATTTCCCATCTGTGACAGCTGATACACACGATAGTCGCGTACCCTGCCCCAGGCGGCAAGGCCGGGCAGCTTGCTTTCCAGCGCAACGCGCCCTCCCGGTTCGCTACCTGCCTCGGCAAGCGCTACATCGTAACCGCGCCTGGCCAGGGCATGAGCGGCCTCCAGCCCTGCCGGCCCGGCACCAACCACAAGTACGGTTTGCGACACTCCCTTTGCCTGCATCCTTTCGGGATGCCAGCCCTTTCGCCATTCCTCCATAAAGGTAGGGTTCTGGGTGCAGCGGGATATCGACATTGTCATGTCCCCGGTGATGCAGATATTGCACCCGATACACTCGCGGATGTCCTCAATGCGGCCTTCTTCAACCTTCTTGGGAAGGAAGGGATCAGCAATGGAAGGTCTGGCGCATCCAATCAGATCCAGCAAACCTGAATTGATCTGTCTGACCATCAGGTCAGGTGACGTGAACCGGCCCACACCCACAACCGGTTTGCTGGTGAGTTCCTTGATACCGCGGATGAGATCCTTCTGGTGGGCTTCTTCCTTGAAGCGGGACGGACCGGAACAATCCTCCCAGGCACCATGCGCCAGGTCCCAGAGGTCCGGCATGTCCTTGTGCATCTCGACAAAGTCGCGCACTTCGGAATTGGCAAATCCGAGGTCACCGATCATCTCATCCAGCGACAGGCGCAAGGTAATGCCCATGGTATCACCAATAGTGCTGCGGACGTCTTCGACCACCTCACGAACGAACCGCGCCCGATTCTCAAGGCTTCCGCCATATTCATCGTTGCGCTGGTTGGTGGCGCGTGACAGAAAATGCTGAAAAACCCCAAAGCCATGCGCACCGTACAGGCATACAAGATCAAATCCGGCGGTGCGTGATCGTTTCACGGCATTGACGAACCAGCGCCGCAGGTTCCTGATGTCCTGCTTGTCCATGGCGCGCGCCTGAACAGGATCATTGGTGAAGGTACGGATTGGCAGGGCGGACGGCGCCAGCGGCACCTCCTTGGTATAGAAGTTGGGACCGTTGATGCCGGAATAGGCCAGTTGAATGCCCGCGAGTGCGCCGTACTCCTTCATGCGTCCGGCCATTTTGGCCAGTTGAGGAATGTCCTTGTCTTCCCACAGGCGCAATTCGATGTACGGTGTGATTTCCGACGTATGGTGCATTTCACACTGTTCGGTGAAGATGACGCCCCAACCGCCTTCGGCCTTGCTGCCCCGCATGGCAGCGACGGCTGACGGATCGCGGTACCCCCCTCCATTACAATGCGGCACCTGGTAGAAACGGTTCTTGGCTGTCACAGGCCCTATCTGGACTTGCTCAAACAGCACGTCATATCGCTCATCACGTGCCATTCCCGTCTCCTACTGTCATGCCCGGAATGCCTGCATGGGTGATCATGGTGCGGCAATGCTCTTCGAAAACCCTCAGGATCATCGGTTTGCGTTCCTGGGCCAGTGTCGAAATTCCGATTAGCATGGCCTTGTGTTCCCCCGACAGCCTGACTGACACCAGCTCGCGTCCATCCAGCGCGGTGAGGTTTCTGGGCCTGACATTTGAAATGGTGAAACCGTAATTGTTGGCAACCATAGTGCGCACGACTTCCTGATTGGCCGCGCGCGCCACAATGGTCGGTGCAAGATTTTTGCTCTCAAACAACGAGAGGAAATACTCGCGGCTTTGTGGCAGGTCCAGAATAACCATCGGCTCTGTCGCAAGCTCGCCCAGATCAATGGATGTCCTGCGGGCAAATTTGTGGTTGCGGGACAGCAACACATGTGGCGGCAGACTTGCCAGTGGCTCAAACTGAATGTCTGCCGGCACGTCAAGGTCATAGCAGATGGCAACGTCGATTTCGACCTGGCGCAGTTTGCTCAACAGGTCCTGATGGCTGCCTTCGATCATGTTCAGCGTCACGCCGGGATGCCGCTCGCTGAATGCATGCGCAAGTTCAGGCGCGATCATCGGGGCCAGCGTGACCATGCATCCGACCGACAGCCGGCCACGCATCTCGTTGTTCAGCTCTCCGGCAATCGTGTACAGCCCCTGAGCCTGCCGCAGCATGAGTTTGGCTTCTCGCAGCATGGTCTTTCCCGAAGACGTCAGCGCCAATCCCTGCGCGTGATGGCGTACAAACAGCTGCACGCCAAATTCCCGTTCAAGGTGCGAGATGGCAGAGGAAATTGACGGCTGGGAAATATTGATGCGCATGGCGGCAAGCTTGATGCTGCCCATTTCGCCGGCAGCGACAAAGTACTCAAGCTGCTTCAGGGTGATCCGCATCTGATTCACCTGTAACAATTATCGCCGGCACCCAGGCAGGCCGCGGCCCGATTGGTGTTGCTACTCATCGCCGGGCACGCCATAACTTGGTGCCTCTCGCGGGTCGAGAGCACGCTGCAGGTAGGCGTCAAGCTGCGGTTTGTAAACCTCCCACGCCGCGGCGATATTCTCAATCGGGCATTCCTCGCTCCAGTCACATCGCAAATCCGCCACCGGCCAGGCAACCCTGTCGACAATTTTCATGCCGGCAGAATGGACCGGACCCTCTTCTCCGCCTTCGGCAATTGCCGCCCGCATGGCTGCTATCAGTCTGTCGCCAATATGGCCTTCGGCGCTCAGAAACCCTTCAACAATGGCCTGCGGGACCAGCCGGCTAGCCAACAGGTTGCCGCCGCTGGCCACATTCGCGGTGTTCGCCTCAGCCCAGGTTCCCAGCGTGTTGGGTCCTGAATGGATGGCTGTCTCACCATTCCTGTCTACAGCCAGCACCTGGCGATACTCGATGAAGGCACTGGAACTTTGCAGTGCCGCTATGGTCTGCGCGGCACTGGCTCCGGCTTCCATCAATGTGAGACCTCTGGTCCCCAGTTGCGGGTCGGTGATATTCTGGCTGGCAACGGCGCCTACACCGGCCCGGGTATAGGCGCATCTGGCAGCAACTGCAGGTGAGGATGAAGATACGGCCACTCCGAACATTCCGGTCTTTGCACACCGCGCCACCAATGAAAACGTCATTTCCAGCTCCTGTAGGTGCCCGCGAGGGCATGGTTACCCGTTCAATTCAGGTTGAATGGAGAAAATTGCACCAGTTACTAAGGATTACATACTAATCCATTTCCAGTCCGAATATCTGCAGGCAGTGCCAGACAAACGCCTCGGTTGGTTTGTTGAGCTTCACATCACGCCTCTGCGACAGGACCAGGCTGCTGGTTTCCACGGCATCGGCCAGAGGACGCATGACCAGCGCCTTGCCGTCATAACTCATCGCCGATGCCGGTTTGGTTGCCAGCAGGCTGTACCCCAGGCCGTGCGCCACCATTCCACGCACCATTTCGAATGTCCCGGCCCTGTAAGCAACCTGGGGCTCTCCGATGCCGTCAAACAATGACAGGAAGTAGTCGCGACTGGGCGATGCGTCCAGCAGTACCATCGGCCGGCTCACCAGGTCTTCGAGAGCAACCGATCTGCTCAGCGCAAGTGGATCGCTTTCCGCCAGCAAAACATAGGTGGGAAGTTCGGCGATCGTCAGTGCTGTCACGTCAGATCCAAGATCGAAATCATATAGAAAGGCCAGATCAATCGTGCCGGCACGCAACAGTTCAAGAAGCTCCCGCTGATCGCCTTCATGCAGGTCCAGATCCACCGGACCAACTTCGTCCTGAAGTTTTCGAATGATGCTGGGCAGCAGATAGGGCCCAAACGTGTGCAGCGTGCCGATCTTGAGACTGCCAATTTCGGCCCGTTTCTTGCGGGGCGGCGAAATTGTCACCGGCGAGCCGTAGCTGCGGTTGGCAAAAATCAGCGGGTTGCCACCGGAGGCAACGAAGATCTCCTGCACCTCGCCAACGAACACAAAGTGAGTGCCGACGCGCTCGCTGCTTTTCACTCTGCAATCGAAAGCCGTCAACGGGTCTTTCACCCTCGGCGCACCGGTTTTCATTGCCATCCAGTCCGCGCAGGAAAATTTGTCGCCGTCCTTCGTGGTCAGGCGCCCGGCAAATGTGTCGGAAATAAACGACTGGTCATCGCGCAAGATATTTGTGCAGAAACAGCCATTGTCCAGGATGGTTTGGGCAGCGGCAGCCAGATGATGCACACACACCAGCATGGTCGGCGCATCGCCGTCGGCAGATACCGAAGCCATGGCTGACACGGTGACACCGGCACGTCCTGCAACACCGTCGGTCGTGACCACATTGACCGTGTTGGCGGCACAGCTCATGCCCTGCAGAAACTGTCCCCTCAGGTCGATGTCTGCACCACCTTCCATCAGACCTTACTCGGCAGCCTTGAGAACCGCATTGTCCGCGTACCACTTGGTCACCGCTCCATCACCGGTGGCACGGCCGGACTCTGGTCGCACCCGGTCCGACAGGTCAGCTGCCTTTTTCACAAAATCGAGCGGACCATCCCAATCGAAGTTGCGATAAATGGCACCCATCTGGTTGAAGCGCGGGCTTTGTGCAAACATCTGGAATGCCAGCCGGTGTCCTGCATAGTCCGACGAGATCAGGTCACGCGCGAATGCCAGCAGCTTGCGGCGGTCATCCGACGTCCATTCATCATTGAGCGTGTAGTACTTTTCGAGCCACGGCTTTGTCTCCGGCGCCTCGAATGCAGCCACGTCAGGCGTCACACAAATCTGGCCGCCACACAGGTCACGGGTAATATTGATGGCTTCGTACAGGTTGGAACATGCATGCACGCGGCCGGTCATGAGCAGTGACTGGTTCGGCATCATCAAGCCGGCCGGAGACCGCTCGCCAAGCGTGATCGCAGCCGTCAGATGCGCATTTATGGTTTCACGATACATCGCCAGTTCGGCCAGCTTTTCCTGCACCGCGGGTTGCTTGTCCAGACCGGTCTGGCGCGTATTGTAGAGCGCCGCACCGATCAGCATGTCGGAAAATTTCAGGTTACGCTGTACAAACGCAAACGCTGAATAGCGATGCAGGGTTGCCCGGATAAAGGCGGCCGCCTTGGTGTGGCGGTAGAACAGTACATTTTCCCACGGGATCAGGACATTGTCGAATATGACCAGCGTATCGACTTCATCAAACTTGTTGGTCAGCGGGTAGTCGCGCGCGTCAGCACGGCCTGAAAATCCGGTCCGGCAGATGAATTTCAGGTTTGGTGATGCCAGATCGCAAATGAAACCAACAGCATAGTCCGAATAGGCATCATTTCCCCAATTGGCGATGGTCGGCTTGGTGAATGCCTGGTTGGCATAGGCAGCAGCTGTCTCATACTTGGCACCACGCACAACGATGCCTGCGTCGGTTTCCTTCACCACATGCAGCAACATGTCCGGATCCTGATCCTGCGGCGCCTTGGACCGGTCTCCCTTGGGGTCAGTGTTGGCTGAAACGTGAAACGGATCACGCGCCACGACGGAATGGATGTGGGTTTCGATGTTCTTGGCCCATTGCGGATCGATTTCCGACAGCACATCCTGCCCGTCAAAAAGCGACCACATCTCGCCGACGGTTTCATCGCCGACACGGGTCGCGATGCCGCCGATATCTTCCAGCACGGTATCGGTGGCCCGGCGTTTCGCCCACCAGTCTTCCTGGGTGTATGGAAGGGAATTGCCAATCGCCTGGGTTTCGCCGTCCACTTCGACGGTCATGACATCCTTGGTGGCCGCCTGGTGCTGCATGTCATAAATGCGCGCCCTGACATCGACCATCGGCTTGAAGCTGGGGTGAACGGTAATGTCCTTGACCTTTTCGCCATCGATATAGATTTCACGAGTGTCGCGAATGGATTCTTTGTACTGTTCACCGGTGCGGATCATGGGTGTCATCCTTGTTGGAAACGGGCGGCAGAGCACCCGGCCCGGCTGAATGGACCAGCGCATGCGCACCCGCAAGACTGTTTCAGGACATCATCTTGCCCATGAATCGAAGTTTGGCAAATTATTGTTTGTTGATTATTTGATTAGGAAAAATCTAATCACACACCGAAATCAACCTCTCCGGCCAGAATCTGCTGACCCGGGCAGCCAGGACCGGCTCAGGGTCAACACCCTATGTCCACTTGATGGAACATCCCATGCTTGGTGATTGTTGCCGGGGCCCGCGCCCGGTTTCGGCGATCTCACGCATGGCATTCAACAGTTCCGGTGTGCGACCCGCAGGGTCGCCCATTCCAGCATCATCGATCCGGCCGCGATACTGCAGTTCACCAGTCCTGTTCAGGCCAAAGAAATCCGGTGTACACACCGCGCCATAGTTGCGCCCGACGGTTTGTCCCTCATCGACGAGGTATGGGAACTGGAAATCATACTGTTCGGCGAAGCGCTTCATATGGGAGGGTGCATCGCTTGGCACATGCTGGTAGTCGTTCGACATCACAGCCAGCACATTGACCCCCTCATTCATCAAGGTTCGAGTATCCTGGCTTAAACGCTCCGCAATTGCCTGAACATAGGGGCAGTGATTGCAGATGAAGGCGATGAGCAGGCCCTTGTCCTGCAAGTGGTCGGACATTCTGAAGCTGTTGCCATCGGGATCGTTCAGCACGAAATCCGGCGCCTTCCAGCCAAAGTCGCAGACCGGTGTATCCAAAAGCATATCTTCTCCTTCGGTATTTGCGCGGGCGGATTGTATAATCATGCCAAGGGAACTGACTATTGTTTTCTTTTTGTTAAGAACCGGGGCTTTGCATGTCTTGACGTTCGCTTTCCTGATGAACTGGATGGTAGAGTTGTTCATATGATCGTTTAGGCAACTCGTTTTTGTTCCGCGACACAGGGTATCCATTTGACTCCTGCCAGGCTTGGACTCGTCCATTGACACAGACATCTGCAACAATTCTTCGGGACACATTCGGTTTTGACCGGTTTCGGGCTGATCAGGAAGCTGTCGTTGATCTGTTGTCCCGCGGCGAAAACGCCCTTGTCGTGATGCCGACCGGCGCCGGAAAGTCTCTGTGCTATCAGGTCCCGGCACTGCTGCTGGACCGGCCCGTCATCGTTGTGTCACCGCTGATTGCGCTGATGGACAATCAGGTTGCCGGTCTCCAGGTCAACGGCGTCGCGGCGGCTGCCATTCATTCAGGCCTATCCCGAGAGCAACAGGTCGATAACTGGCGGGCCTTTGCATCGGGCGCCTGCAGGCTTTTGTACCTGTCGCCCGAGCGCCTGATGACCGAGCGGATGCTGGCCGCAATCGAAAAACTTGACCCCGCCCTGATCGTCATCGACGAAGCCCACTGCATCTCCAAATGGGGAGTGAGTTTCCGGCCCGAATACGAGCAGTTGTCGGTCCTTTACGATCGCTTCCCCAATGCCGCCATCGGCGCGTTCACGGCAACGGCCGACGATGCAACCCGCAGGGACATCGCCCAGAAACTGTTTCGCGGGCAGGGCCGCATTCTGGTGCAGGGCTTCGACCGGCCCAACCTGACCCTGGCGGTTTCTACCAAACGAAACTGGAAGACCCAGCTTCAGGACTTTCTTGAAGACAAAAGGGATGCATCCGGGATCGTTTACTGCCTGTCTCGCAAATTCAGCGAAGAGGTCGCTGAGTTTCTCTGCAACGATGGCTTCAGGGCAATTGCCTATCATGCCGGACAGGACCCCGGTTTGCGCGTTGCCAACCAGAACAGGTTCATGAGCGAAGAGGCTGTTGTGATGGTTGCGACGATTGCATTCGGAATGGGTATCGACAAGCCCGACATCCGCTATGTGTGTCATCTCAACCTGCCGGGCAATATGGAATCCTATTATCAGGAAATCGGCCGCGCCGGGCGCGATGGCCTGCCGGCTGAAACCCTGATGCTGTACGATTTGTCCGACATGCGGATGCGCCGGCAGTTTATCGAGCAGGATGGTGAAGACGAGGTCCATAAACTGCGCGAACACAAACGCCTCGATGCCCTGCTGGCTTACTGCGAGGCATCCGGCTGCCGGCGAACCGCGCTGTTGTCATATTTCGACGAGGAGGCAGCTGCATGCGGCAACTGCGACAACTGCCTGCAACCGCCGCAACTCGAAGACGGGACCGCCGACGCCAGGTTGCTGTTTTCCGCAATAAGGCAAACCGGCCAGATGTTCGGCGGCGCGCACGTCATAGATGTACTTCGGGGAGCCGAAACGCAAAAAATTGCCGATCGCAGACACAATGCTCTGGATTGTTATGGCGCCGGTGCCGGCCATTCCAAGGAATACTGGAATGCATTCATTCGACAGGCTGTTGCCGGCAACTACCTGACCATCAACATTCAGAAATATGGCGCCCTGCAACTGACCGATCGGGCAAAGCTGGTTACTGAAGGTGCCCAGGAGTTCGCGCTTCGCCGGATCGAAGCGCTCAAGCCGGCAAAGACAAAGAAGGCACCGAAAGCAAAGCCTGTGGAGGTGGCAGATGGCGACAAGGATCTGCTGGCATCGCTGAAAGCATTGCGGCTCACACTTGCCCAGGACCGCAAGGTCCCGGCTTTTGTGATACTGCATGACACCACCTTGAACGAAATCGCCCACACCCGCCCGGCAACACTTGACGAGATGGCATCGATCAACGGCATCGGACCGCGCAAGCTGGAACAGTTCGGTCAGGCATTCCTCGATGTTGTTGCTGCCGGCTGATCCTTCATCAGTTTTCTAGCCGGTGAACTCGATCTTGCCTTCAGGCAGAAGGTACAGAACCAGCGCCCGGCCATCAGTCACCGTCGGATGATGGGCAGAACCTGGCAGGTTCACACACCAGCCTGCCCCGTGGCC
>JAHEFB010000027.1:0-48871 GCA_024640405.1 Alphaproteobacteria bacterium
CGAACAATCGAGGCCACCTGGCAAAAGGTCGGAGACCTCCTGGACCGCTTCGAACCAAACGAATGCGAAAACTACATTGCAAACTCAGGATATGCTTCCGTATGAAAACAGCATGCTCTAGAGAAAAGGGCGTTTAGTCAGAATCAAGCGATCATCATCAAATGCGCGAACTTGGCGCAATTGATGGTGCAAATTTAACGCCCTATGCTCTAAAGCTGGAAAAACAGCGACACCACGCTGCATGCCCCACCGGGCATGCCCGGTCTCTGCCGCACCTTGCCATGTCAATCGCCGCGATGCCGCATTTACCTGGCTCATCGTGGAGAATGACGGCTTAAATAATTGAAATAATTCGGCAATTTCATTCCATGAATGCAATGTGACAAAATGCACATCTGCTTCGGATTGCTCCGCCTATGGTCATTACCAACAGAAACGCGAACAGCTCATCCCCCTCAAGCAGCCGCGTTTCTTCACCCTCTAACCGGTTTCCCCTGGCCGGTCAGAAAAAAGGTTCCGGCAGGTTGCCCCTCTCCTGTTGGCCCCATAATGGAGAAGGCAGTTTTTCCTCCCGGGAAAAGCTGCCTTTTTCTGTTCTGCGTCAGCAAATCAGTGCAATTCGCCCCCAACCGCGCATTCTTTGAAGTTTCATACCAGCGGCCCTTGATATTGACTCCATCAAATGGGTCAATATCAAGGGCCGCTGGTATCACCCGGGGTTTGTGACGTAACCGACAAACGGCAATTCACGAAACGCGTGTGCCATATCCATGCCATAGCCAACCACGAATTTGTCCGGGCACTCAAACCCGGTGAAATCCGCATCAAGTTCAGCTGCCCTGTGACCCGGTTTGTCAAGAAGTACGGCTGTCATCACCTTGCGCGCGCCCCGTGCAGCCAGCAGATCCTTGGCAAATGCAAGTGTCCTGCCGGATTCAAGAATGTCATCGATCAAAAGGACATCGCGTCGCGTCACGTCGGTTTGTATGTCGCGCAGCACTTCAACCTGCCCTGAGGACGAGGTTTGTGCGCGGTAACTCGCCAGCATCATGAAGTCCACTTCCGGAGAAAGGCCTGCACCGTGCATGGCTCTCAGGAGATCGGCGGCAAATATGAAGCTGCCCTTCAACACCGGAACAACAAGCAGGCGTTCGGGATTCATATCGGCGACAGCATGAGCAATATCCTTCACACGTGCTGCAATTCTCGCCTCACTGAACAAAATCTCGATTGTATGTCCGTCAATTGCAATACCGGCCATGGCAAATAATCCCGAAGTCAGGTTGGTCTCATCTGGGATCAGACAAGGTGCTCGCGATCTGGTAGACAGTTCAGCCGATTTCACCGGGCCTGGCAAAGCGAATTTCGACGCTCTCCACACCTTCCGGCGGGGCTGCAAGACGGGTCACGAACGACGAAACAACGCCGGCACCGATTGGTCCCTTGCCAACGCTGTTCAGCGTCCAGGCGTGTAGCTGGTCACCCGATGCATTCCTGAGAACAAACCGCAAGGGTGGCACACGACGGTCCCCCTCCGTGATATTTGCAATATGCCCGCGCAAGGCCAGCACCGGCTGGCCGTTGACGATCATGTACTGCTGCTCGATCGAGGAGATGGTGAGGCCATAGATGTTCACCGTCTTTCCGGCAAGCGAATAAAGTTTCGCCGCTGCCGGCGACGCCTGAACAATTCGTTCCGGCATCAATACCACCGCACCAAGCAGCAGACACACCCCTGCCGCAAGGCCCGCCCAGCCTCTCATCTGCACCGCTCGCCGCTCACGTGCGGTAATGGCCTTGTGCTCGGCAAGTCTGGCGGCCCGGGCGATCTTGCGAGCTTCGGCAATGACCCGGGCTTCGGCTTCATCTGCTGCTTCCGCATGGCTGTTGTCTGCCCGAACCGGTACCAGATCGCTGACAGCTGTTGCGGGTGCCTCCATCCATCCGTGTCCGCAGCGCTGACATCTCATAACGGTAGCGTCTGAACTCGTTTCATTCGGCAGATCATACCTGGTTGCGCAGGCGGGGCAGGAGACTATCATCAGTTGTATCCGGTTCCGGTGATTCGGCGTTTCTGGTATATGGCGCCAGTAATTGCGGCATTTTCGCCAAACCAGAGAAAACCTTGCTTTTGGATACCAGCAGTAAAGCGGAAATACGGTTAATGCGGCGTAAATGCCGTTCCGGTATCACACAACTGCATTGGGTCATGGACTGATAAACAGGATCAAGAGGAACCCGCTTGTCCATCGTTCGATTTGAAAATGTAGGCCTGCGGTATGGCACTGGACCGGAGGTCCTGAAAGATCTCAATCTCACACTGGAGACGGGGTCGTTCAATTTTCTGACCGGCGCTTCAGGCGCCGGAAAGACTTCGCTGATGCGCATGTTGTTTCTGGCACTCAAGCCGACGCGCGGCATGATTTCACTGTTTGGAGAAAATACCAGCGGACTGCGCCGGGGGAAGGTACCCGACGTCCGGCGGCGGATCGGAGTTGTTTTCCAGGAGTTTCGTTTGCTGGAACACCTTACCACATTTGAAAATGTGGCACTACCTCTGCGAGTCCGCGGAAACAGGCTCAATGACTATCGCGACAATGTTCTGGAACTGCTGGACTGGGTTGGCCTGGACCAGCACACCAACGCCTATCCGGCGGTGCTGTCCGGCGGCGAAAAGCAACGAGCCGCGATAGCCCGCGCGGTCATATCAAGTCCCGAATTGCTGCTCGCGGATGAACCCACCGGCAATGTCGACCCTGCATTGGCACTGCGATTGATGCGTCTTTTTCAACAGCTCAATCAGTTCGGCACCACGGTTCTGATTGCCACCCACGACACCCATTTGCTGGACACAATCAAGGCCCCGGTATTGCGGTTGGAAAACGGCAGGACAAGATGGCAATGAAAAACAAAATTGCTCCTGGCAAACGTGAAACCGACCCGCCTGGCACCCCCGGCAAGCAGCAGGTTGTCGGCACCAGCCGCTCGAAAGTCATCCCCGAAGCAACCGCCCCCCACATGACGCTGATGACGGCAATGGCCGCCATGTGTTATCTCGCGGTGCTGGCAATCGGTGCATTGCTGATGACAGAAACCGCCGTCGACAACTGGACTTCACAGGTTGCCAGCCACATTACGGTTCAGATCACTGCAACAGATGGTGTGGATGTGGATGGTGACGCGTCAAAGGTCGCCGAGATCTTGCGCGCAACAGAAGGTGTTGCAGACATTGACATAGTAAGCCGGGAAGCGGCGCGCAAACTGCTGGAACCCTGGCTCGGACAATCAGGCATCCTGGAAGATTTGCCGATTCCGCGGCTGATAAACGTCAGCATCGACAAGTTGTCTCCGCCCGATCTCGAATTGCTGCGCGCAACCCTGGCTACCGAAGTCCCGTCAGCCACGCTTGATACTCACCGGCGCTGGCAGGCGGAACTCATCAGCATGGCAGCCTCGCTGACCTGGCTGGCGATTGCAGTGCTCAGCCTGATCGGAACCGCCGCTATTGTTCTGGTGGTGTACGCAACGCGTGCGGCAATGGAAGCAAACCGGGAGGTCATTGAAGTTCTCTATCTGGCAGGTGCCAGGGACAGCTTTATTTCCCGCGCGGTTTTGTGGCGGTTTTGTCTGACCGGTTTGAAAGCCGGTCTCATAGGTTCACTGCTTGGATTCGCCACATTCGTTATTCTTGGCACAGGCAGCGGACGGTTGTCTGAACCGGTGAAGATGTTTCTCTACCATCCGCTTGACACAAGCAGTGCAAATTATGCCGCATTCATTATCGTTCCGGTTGTAGCGACGATGATTTCGCTTATCACAGCGCGCATTTCCATATCACGGGTCTTGAAGGCCATGTTCTGACACGGCATAAACGTGGGCTGCGCCATGAAGTATCGTGGAGCAGCAGGTTTGATGGCGATATTATACCAAAGGAACTAACTATTGATCCTATTGATGGAGCCAAATCCGTCCACTCTGGCGGGCGCGGTGCGCAGCGCGATACGGTGTATCGGGCAAGCGCCGCAACGCACCAGATGGGCCGATTTGGCACATAAGATCAGGATGATTTTTGGTCGTTCACCAAAAACCGTAAACCTGATCGCTTTCAAAGTGGTAGAGCAACTTCATGGGCTTAAGAAACCCATACCGCTCTACAGGCCGGTTTTTCGCGCCCACCGGACATCGTCATGCTCCACTTGTGGTCGGCCAGACCAAGTCGTGAAGCATGCCTGGCCGGTAAACGCGAAAAACCGGTCAAAAGGGTCAGTAGTTAGTTCCATTTGTGTAACCCGGTGATGTCTTGATGTCTGATCCTTCCGGCAATTCCGACACGCAGACGCATCTGCCGGATGCACCACCCGCGCGCCATGGCGCATTGCGGACAGGTCTGGGCGTCGTTGTGTGTGTGTTGCTGGTCGCCGTAGCCGGTTTTGCGTCGTTCTCTGAACGATCCCGCAAAATGGCCAGGCCGGACAAAATATCCGTGGACGGCATCGTGGTACTGACCGGAGGGGCAGAGCGTATCTCCGCAGGTGTTCGCCTGCTTGAACAGAAAGCGGCAAAGCGGCTGCTGATTTCAGGGGTGTATCCGGCAACGACCGCCCGGCAGTTGAGCCGGATGACGCAAGCCGAAGCCAGCCTGTTCACCTGTTGCGTCGACCTCGACAAGCGAGCGTCTGACACGCGCGACAATGCCGCAGAAGCAGCCGGCTGGGCGGCCAGGCATAAATTTCAGAAACTGGCGGTCGTCACCAGCGACTATCATATGTTGCGGGCAACGGTTGAATTCTCTCGTGCCATGCCGGATGTGGAGCTTGTGGCATACCCTGTCGCCAGTGGAGACAACGACGGCTCCGCCGGTTCCATTGCAACATTTCGCCTCTGGATCAGTGAATACGTCAAATATCTGCTGGCACTGGTACGGTTGCAGATTGGAAGTTGACCTGGGCAGACCGGCATGAGGCCGGTTCTGGTTCAGTTTTATGTGTGGGAGAACCGCAGGTGCTGGTGTTTCGGTCCTTACTGTTCAATCTGGTGTTCTACATCAACCTGGTGCTGTTCCTGGTACTTGGCTTCTGGTTCATGTTCACCCCGCGCAGCTGGTCGATGGCTGCCCTGAAGACATGGGCGAGAGCCTCCCTGTGGTGGATGAAACTGATAACCGGCACGACCATGCAGGTTCGCGGCCAGCAACACATTCCACAGGCAGGCGGATTGCTGGCCGGAAAACACCAGTCTGCCTGGGACATATTCGCTCTGCTCCCGCTGCTTGCAGACCCGGCTCTGGTTCTGAAGCGCGAACTCACCTTCATACCGGTGTTCGGCTGGTTTTGTCTCAAGTTCAGGATGATCTCGGTCGACCGCTCGGCAGGCCCGTCCGCATTGAAGAAGATGATTGCGGATGCAAGACAGGCCATCACCACAGGACGCCAGGTCCTGATATTTCCAGAGGGCACCCGGAGGCCACCGGGCGCGGAGCCGGACTACAAGCCCGGTGCCGCCGCCCTGTACATGCAGCTCGGCGTGCCATGCACGCCATTTGCACTGAACTCCGGACTGTACTGGCCAAGACGCCGGTTCATCCGGCGGCCGGGCACGATCATTGTAGAGTTTCTGCCGCCGATTGAGGCAGGCCTGGCGCGCAAGGTGTTTTCATCGCGCCTGCAGGAAGCGATTGAGGATTCCACGCGCCGATTGGTTGCGGAAGGTCAAGCAGACTGATTGCGGAACTTCAGACCTGGCCTGACAGCCATTACAATCGCGTGCGACGCTGTCGTACATCCCGCTTTTTCATCGGCAATAACAGTGTACATGCCCAACATACCGTCGTGGCTTTTTGTTGAGCCCACCGCTGAAAACAGTCATTCGTTCGGTTCGCAGCAGGCGACAGGACTGAGCCCAAACTGCTAGTTCATTGCTTTGCAGCGAATGTCCACAATTGGGTCGCAGTTAGTTGTTTGAAGTGAACTCAAACCGCTCACAGTGGCCAGATCATCAACGAGCTCAACCCAGCAATTGTCGTAGGGTTTCCGGAGGAAGGCCGGCGCAGTCCGCCTGCCAAGGTGGCCGGTCAGGCAAAAAGATAGCGGTTGACTGAAAGAATGAATCCGTGTTCACTGTTAATGAACAATGATTCATTTCTTGTCGGAGGCGGCATGGCATACAGGCGAACGAAGCGCATGGAAGCGCGCATCCTGGACCGCCGCGCGCAGATCTTCGCAGCAGCGCGCGCCTTGGTATCCGAAGAGGGTTGGGCCGCAGCCACGGTTTCGAATGTTGCCAGTCGTGCCGATATTGCGACCGGTACGGTCTATCGATACTGGGCGTCGAAGACCGATCTTTGTGTCGAAATTGTAGCACGGGTTTCAGCTCACGAGATAGCGGTTTTGCGCCAGATCGCCGGGTCTGCCGATGCGCCGCATGACAAGCTCGCCAGCGCTGTGCGTACCTTTTTGCGCCGTTCGTTGCGGGGCCGACGGCTGGCCTATGCCTTGATCGCCGAGCCCTGCGATCCCGAAGTAGAAGAAGTGCGGCTGAAATACCGTGCGGAACTGGCGCAATGCATTGCTGACATTCTGCAGATGGGTGCCGAAACCGGCGCGTTCCGTGTGACGGATGTCGAGGTGACGGCATCGTGCATCGCAGGCGCGTTCATGGAGGCGCTTGCCGGACCGCTCCGGCCCATTGGAAACAGAAAGCCGGAAGAGGATGCGCAGCTGATCGAAAAGGTTACGGCGTTCTGTATGCGTGCCGCCGTCGCCCCCGTGTCGGACGACGCCAGTTCGGTCGCACAGATAAACGCGACCGATTGAAACGCCGGCACGATCACCGCACGGCAGAAATATCAATGAGGAGGAAAACATGACTCTGGATTTTGCACCGAGCGGTACAAGGCTCGACAGCCACGAGGTCACTAATCAGGCGACCGTGCTGACCGATTACAACGCATTTGACAGCGATCCCGCACTCAGCGCCGCGTTGGAGCGGGAAGGCGGGGGTTGGGCTAAGGCCAGAGCCAGCAAGCTTGGCGCTGTTGTTGGCTCCCAGGAGTTGCAGCATCAGGCTTATCTGGCGAACAAGTTCGTGCCCGAGCTGATGACCCATGACCGGTTCGGGCACCGTCTGGACGAGGTCGAATATCATCCGGCCTATCATTATCTGATGTCGCAGGCCTTTGGCGCAGGTGTGGCGGGCCTTGCCTGGAGCAGCGAGAAGCCTGGCGGGCATCTGGCTCGCGCGGTGCTGAGTTTTCTATGGAATCAGGGCGAGAACGGTGTCGGATGTCCCACGGGCATGGCCTACGCCGCCGTGCCGGCCCTGCGACAGAGCCCGCGCCTGCGTGACAGCTGGGCGAAGAAGCTCACCGTCAAGAGCTACGATCCCGAGCTGCGCCCCGAAGTGGAAAAGGCATCGCTCACTATCGGCATGACGCTGACGGAAAAACAGGCAGGATCGGACTTGCGCGGTAGCACCACGCGAGCGCGCCAAGCAGGGGCCAAGGACGAATACCTACTGACCGGCCACAAATGGTTCTGCTCCGCACCGATGAGCGATGGTTTCTTCGTGATCGCCTATACCGATGCCGGCCCGACCCTGTTCGTCGTGCCGCGTGTTCTGCCGGATGGCAAGCGGAACCGCTTCTATATCCAGATGCTCAAGGACAAATGCGGCAATCGCTCCAACGCCTCCAGTTCCATCGAGTTGTGCGACACCTTTGCCTGGCGTATCAGCGAAGAAGGCAAGGGCATCCGCACGGCTATGGAGGATGCCCACCTGACGCGGCTCGATTTCGCCGTCGGCTCGGCTGGGCTGATGCGCCAGGCGCTGTCTCAGGCAATCCATTACGGGCGTGGCCGCCGGGCTTTCCAGAAGCCCATCGCCAGCCAGCCGCTGATGCAGAATGTCCTGGCCGATCTGGCGCTGGAATCCGAAGCCGCGATGACATTGGTTCTGCGCATCGCCCGGGCTATCGACGAAGCCGAGCAAGGCAGCGAGACCGCAAAACAGTTGCAGCGCATAGGCCCGCCGCTTGTAAAGTTCTTCGTGTGCAAGACCGCTTCAGGTTTTACCGCCGAAGCGCTCGAATGCATGGGCGGCAACGGCTATATCGAAAACCACATGCTCGCCCGGCTTTACCGCGAAGCGCCGCTCAACTGTATCTGGGAAGGCAGCTCGAACATGGTTTGTCTTGATGTGCTACGCGCGCTGGAGCAGAACCCGAGCCTGATGGATGTGATGATGGCAGAGTTGCGCAAGGCACAGGGCGCCGATCCAAGCCTCGATGCCATGATCGACAGCTTCACGGCCGACCTCGCCGGGCTTGGAAACGCACCCTATCATGCGCGCTGGCTGGCGGAGCGGCTGGTGCGCATGTGGCAGGCGGCGCTGCTGTTGCAACACACGCCTAGCTATGTCGCCGATGCGTTTGTCAGCACGCGTCTCGATGGCAATCGAGGGTTTCATTACGGCGCGATGGGCGGCCAATACGATACCGGCGCGATTCTGGAACGAGCGGCGCCGCCGGAACTATTCCCTGCGAGGGTTTGAATCATGCAAGATGCGCCGAAGGTTGGAAGTTCCGAAATACACAGTTGGCGCATGAAGAACCTGACTCAAAATGGGGCACCCAGATCATCGAGCTGGAGTTCGTCCGGAAACAAACCGTTTGAAGTCCCCTGCCCCGGGTCAAGCTGTTGCCATTGGAGACAATGAGTCCAAAATCCGTGATTGGCTGGCGTCGCTGATTCACTAAAGGATGCTGGACCGGACTCTGACTTGTCTCAATTTGCATTTGAGCAATGGGGGTGTTTTTTAGTGCTCAGAACCGGGTGCAGGAAGGTAAAACCGGACATTCAGTTTGAGGGGCCAAAGACAACTTTGTCCGGATAGTGTTGAAAAAGTCGCCTTGATGACGCCTTTGTCTCAAGTCCTGCCGTGTCAGACCCGGTACAAACCGACCAGAACTGAGTGCGAGATTACGTCCGAACTTCCGCAGATTAATCGATTGGCAACGTGTTTTGGGTAGAACAAACCATGAAAACGTGTGATGATACTCCGTTCAGAGCACCCGTTGTGAGTAACCGTCGTGGCTACAGACACCGCACTTGATCCGATTTCCCACGAAATCTGGGACATGAAGTACCGCTTCAAGTCGCCGGACGGGACCCCTATTGATCAAACGGTTGACGACACCTGGGCGCGTGTCGGCAAGGCGCTTGCCGCCCCGGAAAAGAAAAACGACCGTGCTCGCTGGGAAAAGACGTTCGTGGAAGTCATGTCCGGTTACAAGTTTTTGCCGGCCGGCAGGATTATCGCCGGCGCCGGAACCGGGCGCAGCGTCACCCTGTTCAACTGCTTTGTCATGGGAACCATCGAAGACGACATGAGCGCGATCTTCAACGGATTGCGCGAAGCTGCCCTGACCATGCAGCAGGGCGGCGGTATCGGCCATGATTTTTCCACCCTGCGCCCCCGGGGAGCACCGGTCAGGGGTGTTGGCGCCGATGCGTCCGGCCCGTTGAGTTTCATGGATGTCTGGGATGCCATGTGCCGCACCATCATGTCAGCAGGTTCCCGGCGTGGCGCCATGATGGCGACCATGCGGTGCGATCATCCCGACATCGAGGACTTCATCTCCGCCAAGCAGGACGCTCACCGCCTTCGCATGTTCAATCTTTCCGTGCTGGTCACCGACCCGTTCATGGCGTCGGTCCAGGCAGATGGAGACTGGCCGCTGGTGTTTGAAGGCACCGTCTTCAAGACCGTCCGGGCACGCGATCTGTGGAACCGGATCATGCAGTCAACATTTGCCTATGCCGAACCCGGCGTGATTTTCATTGATCGCATCAACGCGCGCAACAATCTGTCTTACTGCGAAACCATTCACGCCACCAATCCGTGTGGCGAACAACCGTTGCCGCCATATGGCGCCTGCCTGCTTGGGTCGATCAATCTGGCAAACCTTGTGGTGGCGCCGTTTTCCGATACCGCCCATCTCGACATCGAAGAGCTTGAACGCATAACAGCCATTGCAGTTCGAATGCTGGACAATGTGGTGGATGTTTCAAACTACCCGCTGGAGGAGCAGGCTGCCGAAGCACATGCCAAACGGCGGCTCGGCCTTGGGGTAACAGGGCTGGCCAATGCACTTGCCATGTGTGGATTGCGCTATGGTTCGGATGCGGCCGCTGCTGCTGCAAAAAGCTGGATGCAGGCCATAGAGAATGCTGCCTATTTGGCAAGTTCCGACATCGCGGCGGAAAAAGGCTCATTTCCCCTGTTTGATGCTGAAGAATATCTGGCATCCGGACATGTTCGCGACCTTGCTGACGGTGTGCACAAAGCCATCGCGAAGAACGGCATTCGCAACGCCCTGCTCACTTCAATTGCGCCTACCGGCACCATATCCCTGTTCGCGGGCAACGTCTCGTCTGGTGTCGAACCGGCTTTTTCCTTGACCTACAACCGCAAGGTGCTCCAGCCGGATGGAAGTCATCGTGTCGAACTGGTTGAAGATTATGCGCTTCGGGTGTTTCGCGCGATGGGCGGAGACGATGCCAATTTGCCCGAGGCATTGGTAACAACGGCTGATCTGTCACCGCACGACCACCTGGTCATGCAGGCTGCCCTGCAGGCGCATGTCGACAGTTCGATTTCCAAGACCGTCAACTGCCCAGAAAGCATTTCCTTCGACGACTTCAGCAATGTGTATCTGGAAGCCTGGGAGCTTGGATTGAAAGGCTGTACCACCTATCGCCCCAATGACGTCACCGGGTCTGTTCTGTCGGAAGCAGCAATTGAAGATACGGCAGAAGCCCAGGCCGCATTACCGCTGGAAGCCCCCCTTGCCCCGGTTGGCGGGGCCGATGGCGGGGGCGTGGTTTACATGCGCCAACCGCTTGACCGCGATCCTGTGCTGCCCGGTTTCACCTACAAGTTGAAATGGGGTGACAGCGATCACGCCATCTACATCACGCTGAATGACATCATAGAAAATGAGCGCCGGCGTCCGTTTGAAATCTTTATCAACTCGAAAAACATGGAACACTATGCCTGGACCGTTGCACTGACCCGCATGATCTCTGCCGTATTCAGGCGCGGTGGTGACGTGTCCTTTGTGGTTGAGGAATTGAAGGCCGTTTTTGACCCGCGCGGCGGACACTGGATGGAAGGCCGTTATGTGCCGTCCCTGCTGGCTGCCATTGGCGGCGTCATAGAAAAGCACATGCTGGCGACCGGTTTCCTCAAGAGCGTCAAAAATCTGTCCGGCGTGGATCCAGCCAGCATTGAAGCACAACGGCTTGCGGTTGGAGATGATGTAAAGCGCTCAGGCGCACAATGCCCGAAATGCGGCGATTTTTCTATGGCTTTTCAGGAAGGTTGTGCCACCTGCATGTCCTGCGGCTACTCGAAATGCGGATAGCCGGCCCCATCCTGTCTTGACAGATCAACAAGTTTGTTCTACTTTTGTTCTTATCGCCATACAGGAGAACAGACATGGGATTCAGCGCAAGCATGGAACTGGAAAAAGAGTTCAGCAACCGATTCTGGTTCTGGACCGGATTGTCAGGCAAGCGCTATATTCATTCCGTCTACGGGTCCGGAAACTGCCCGCCGCTGCCAGGCGCCATCTATGTTGTCGTGCGTCGTCTGGAGAATGACAACCGGGTGCCGGTTCGCATGGGACGGTTTTCGCCGTTGTGGGATTTTCCTTTGCCGGTTGCTGCCGACGACAGCGATTTTGAGATCCACGTGCATCTGCTGGCAGGTGATGAAATCCAGACCGTGCGTGTTTATGACGACCTGGCCGCAGCGCTTGAGCTGGAGGCACACGATACACCAGACACTCCCTGCGCTTTGCCTGTTGCAGACGACGTCTGCTATACGCAACCCTCACTCCCACTGTTTGCCGACGTCGCGGCGTAGTGCGAATTAGGATTGTTCCGGAGCCGGACGCCGGCGCCGGGCAAGCGCCAGGACTTCCGAAAGGTGCCCATCCTTGAATCCGAGTTCTTCGATGTGATCCAGCGTCGCGGAGATGTACTCAATGCACGGCCCGCCCTTGCCGTGTCCCTGCAGAACAAACGGCAGCAGGTCTTCGGCTGATCGGCGCCCCGCATACTGTGTGTGATGCTGATCAACCAGATAAGCCAGCGCATTGACCTTTTCCCGTGAACCATCCCGGTCGACCGAGATATCGCGCCAGCTTTCCTTGTAGATCATTGTGACCTGCTCGCGTTCGCGCAGATAGGCAATCGTTTCATCACGCCGTTCGCCGGCCACGCGATATCCGATCCCCCTGCACGACCCGCCCCGATCAAGACCCAGCACCAGGCCGGGTTTGTCAGGCGTGCCGCGGTGAACATGCGAATAGATGCAAAGCCGTCGATGCACGCCGTGCATTACGGCACCACAGCGCTCCACAAAATCAAATCCGGGTCGCCACATCAGCGACCCATATCCAAATACCCAAAAATCCGCAGTCATCTGCTTATCCGACATTAATTCCGCTTCAACAATCACCGTGATAAATTGAAATTGTAATACCCTGCATCCCGAACAGACGCAAAAGTTTCGCCGCCATGAACAGTCCCCTGGAAGTCAAACGCACGTCACCCCTGAAAATGCTGGCACCGCTGATAGTATTTGCCATCATCGCTGTGGCGTGGAGTGTTTACTGGTATGCCGCGTTGACCAAAGCACAGCAAAAACTGGCAGCTATCGAGGCCAGTTACGCGAACATGACGTGCAGCAGCAGAAGCTGGGGCGGCTACCCGTTTCGCATACACTTCGACTGCACCGGTTTCACGACAACGTTTGAAGGTGCTGGTGTTTCGGCCGACAAGCTTCGCTTGATCGGGCAGGCCTGGAATCCAAATCACATAATTGGCGGCCTGTTTGGACCTGTCCGCATCAACGATCTTGAAATATCCGGCGAACCGATACGGTTCAGTTACCGCACCAGCAACGGTACTCTGGCGCTTGCTTCCTTGCTGGCCGAGAAGCAATCGGTCAAATTTTCAAGCGACCGGCAACTCACCATCGCAAGAATCGAAATACACCTCAGACCGGCATCGAACCCGAAGCGCCTTGATCTGGCGGCCACCCTGTCAGGTCTATCAACTGGCTCTGCCCATCTTGACAGTTTCAAGATCACCGGAGCACTGGACCAGGCGATACCCCGGGAGGGCAGTTTTGAGTTTCTGTCCGAACCTTCCGAATACCTCGATGCAATCTGGATTGTCCAGCATCTGGCCGATCTGGGTGATGCCGAGCTGAACGCCGCACAGGCTGTCATAACCCCTTTGTTGAAAGCAAATGACAACAAACTTCCAATCCAGCTGAAAGACAAGACCTGGTACTGGGGCCCGTTTGCGGTGGCAAAGTCAGAGTAATACCAAAGGAAGTGACCTTCGGTACAACATCAAGGCTCCTCAGGTCGCTTGACCATCACCTTCTGGTCCTGGCCTTGCGCACCCCGGCCAAAGTCCGGCTTCTCCGTATCCTGGCCTGCCTCAATAATTCGTTTCCGAATCCCGCGGGCGCGGTCAAATGTGTCAAACAACATGCCGCCATCCCCCCATCGGATCGCTCTTTGCAGTGCCGACAGGTCTTCCGAAAACCGGCCCAGCAGCTCCAGCACGGCTTTCCTGTTATTCAGGAAAACATCCCGCCACATGGTCGGATCGGATGCCGCAAGGCGGGTGAAGTCACGAAATCCGCCCGCAGAATACTTGATCACTTCGCGTTGCGTGACTTCCTCAAGATCTGCGGCGGTTGTCACAATATTGAATGCTATAAGCTGTGGCAGATGAGATGTAATGCTCAACACCCGGTCATGATGATCCGGATCCATTATGTCCACGCTGGAGCCACATGCCTGCCAGAACGCGGTCAATCGCGCAATCGGCTGCTCATCTGAGCCCGCAAGCGGCGTCAGAATACACCAGCGATTTTCAAACAGTGAGGCAAAACCTGAATCAGGTCCCGAATACTCAGTTCCCGCAATGGGATGTCCGGGAACAAAATGCACGTTTCCCGGGATATGCGGCGATACATCCCGGATCACTGCCGATTTCACCGACCCGACATCCGTGACAATCGCACCCGGTTTCAAAGATTTGCTTATCGCCTCGGCAACCGCACCGCAGGCGCCAACCGGCACACACAAGAAAACCAGATCAGCATCGCACACCGCATCCGCCGCCGACTCATGCATGCTGTCCGCCAGGCCCAACTCCAGCGCGCGGTCGCGGGTTTCCGCGGAACGCGAATGGCCCGCTATCGTCCTTGCCAGTTTTTCCCGGCGCATGACATGCGACAGGGACGAGCCGATCAGGCCCAGACCAATCAGGGCTACCTTTTCAAATGGCTCAAATACCATGCCTGATCATTCCGACATGAAAGCGCGAAGCGTGTCGACGAATGCGGTGCACCCGGCCTCATCTCCAATCGAAACCCTGAGCGCGCCCGGTAAACCGTAAGCATCCATTCGCCGCACCACCACGTTGTTGGAAATCAGAAAGGCATCAGCCGCCGCCGCAGTCTTTGCACCGTCCTGCGGGAAGTGAACCAACACGAAATTGCCAACACCAGGTGTCACAGTCAGCCCCATCGCTTCGACAGCGGCAGTTACCTTCGGCAGCCACACATCATTGTGTTCGACCGCCTTTGCCAGATGTGCACTATCCTGTACCGCCGCCGCACCAGCCGCGATTGAAGGCATGGCAACATTGAAAGGCCCGCGAATACGATTGAGTACATCCGCCACATTTTCCGGACAGTAGGCCCATCCCAAACGCAAGCCCGCCAGCCCGTAGGCCTTTGAAAAGGTTCGCGTCATCACCACATTTCTCGACGTGGACACAAGCTCCATGCCTGCTTCATAGTCATTGCGGCTGACATACTCAGCGTAAGCTGCATCCAGCACCAGCAAACAGTCTTCCGGAAGGCCGGCATGAAGCCGCTTGACCTCGTCAAAACTGACATAGGTGCCGGTGGGATTGTTCGGATTGGCAAGAAACACAATACGGGTCCGCGGCGTAATAGCAGCAAGAATGGCGTCCACATCCGCCGTGAGATCGCTTTCCGGCACGACTACCGGGGTGGCGCCGTTGGCACGAATGATGATCGGGTAGACCAGAAACCCGTGTTCGGTGTAGATCGCCTCATCGCCCGATTGCAAATACCCGCTTGCCAGAAGCTGCAGCAGTTCGTCGGACCCCGCGCCACACACAATATTTGCCGGATTGATGCCATGCGCCCTGGCCAGCGCATCGCGAAGAACGCCTGATCCGCCATCAGGGTACAACGCCAGGTTCTGCGCACATTCGGCATATGCCTGCAGCGCAGCCGGACTGGGACCCATTGGCGACTCATTCGATGACAGCTTGTGCAGCTTGCCGGTACCCGAACCGGTTGACTTTCCCGGCACATATGCCGCGATGTCGAGAATACCGTCGCGCGGTCGGGGGATGTTTACTGGATTTGTCATTGTTTCGAAAACTCCGTCGCGCTTGGATATCTGCCGGCAATTCTAAGTCTAAGGCTGCTGTTTCCCTTCAGGCTCACCAGCGGCTGCTCCGACATCTCCAGATATCCCGGTATCGCCGTGAGGTACACATCATCGGCAAGTTTGAGATGCCATATTGGCTTGGGAACAAAATCGCGAGGCAGTTTGCCGGTTGTAATCAACAGTGTTTCGTCTTCTCCAGTCGGCTCGCTCATCACCCGTCCCAGCACGACCAGCGAACGCGCCGGTTTGTCGGACTCTGCAGGCAGAACGGCTGCCACCCGCGAACCCTGTCCGCCTGCCGTGTCAACTAGTACGCTTCGCCAGTCAAGTTTCAGCGGCACGACAACCAGTACCGGTTCACTGTCGGACAGAGAGCCGAGCGCAGCCTTCAACGATGTGGCTTTCTCGATCGGCACCAGAGAGGCGAACAGGTCAATTGCGCGACGATAGCGCAAGTCACTCATAACCTCCGGAACGGTCACAATGCGTACATCGGCCTGGGCCATCACGGACGCCGATATCACGGTGCGCCAAACCCGCTCGATGACAATCGCAGGCACGCGCCCGTCGGAAATCTCGAGCAAACGCCGAAAAATGACTGCCTCACGCCCGGGTCGATAGGGCATGCCGACAGACTGGGAATTTGCCGTTTTCGCCAGCCGCACCTTTTCACTTGCGGCAAATCTGGCACACAGTAATTCCACGATCTGTTCATCAAGATCATCAATCTCCTGCCTGATGCCATCAAGCTCCGATGTCTGAATAGCCGGTCTTTCCATCAGAAAAATTGCCCGTGTGAGATTAAGTTCGTGACGCAGTGTGCCCCCACGCAATGCTGCATGGTTCTAGAGCATATCCGGCCAGAAAATCAAAGATAAACAGGATTGCCGAAACATCGCGCTTGGATCTCGGCGCGCAGGCTCAATCCGCTGCGCGCAGGTTGTGGAATGATGTTTGGCCTAAGCGATGGCACCAGCTGGCGTTTTTGCTTCGTACCGGAAACTGCATACACCTGTTTTATCGCCTCGACCATTATCAATCCGGAAAACCCCGGACCAACCCACGACCCCATTCGTTCAAACAGCGTTGCGCTACGCACCATAAAACCGCGGGTACTGGGTGGCATGAACAGCATGGATGTCCAGCCGGCCGGAGAAAACTGGGCATTGCGCAGCAGAGTCGTCAGCTGACCGCGCGAAAACGGCCTGCCATGACCGAACGGAGTATGGTCGAAACGCGCCCAAAGCCCGCGCCTGTTTGGCACTATGAAAATTGCCCGTCCCTGCGGTGCCAGCACCCGCCACAGTTCACGCAGCATATCAGGCAACTGATCGGTCAACTCCAGTCCGTGGGCGACAAGTACAAAGTCCATGCTGCCGTCGGCAACCGGCAAACAGGCCTCATCCACCAGCGCGCTGGCACTGTTGCCCTGGGCCGGCCAGTGTACAACACCCTGGCGTGCCGGCATCATCGCCATCACATTACATCCTTCGCTCGCCAGGATATCCAGGTAAGGCGTGCAATAGCCCAGCCCCAGGACCCGCGCGCCCTTTAGACTGCGCAACCTGGAGCGCAACCGCGACACGATAATTCGACGCGTTGCATGGCCAAGTGGGCTGGCGTAAAACTCTTTGAGATCGACAACATCCATAACCTGCTCAACCTATCGCAAACTCACCCCGTTACAACAGGATCAACATGTCCAATCTTCAGTATCATCTGTTTCCGGCTCTAAGTGACAATTATGGCGTGCTGATGCACTGTCCCGAAACCGGGAAGACCGCCTCAATCGATGCACCGGAAGCAGCAGCCGTGGAAAAAGCGTTAACCGATACCGGCTGGAAACTGACACACATACTGATCACCCATCATCACCACGACCATGTCGGCGGTGTAATTGAACTCAAAAACAAATGGAATTGCGCAGTTGTCGGCAGTTCCGAAGAACCAAACAGCCTGCCCGGCCTGACCGATACCGTGACACCGGGAGGAACATATGACTTCGCCGGCCACACCGCCCGCATCATTCACACTCCCGGCCACACACTGGGCCATATCCTGTGGCACTTCGCCGATGACGGTATTGCATTTGCCGGTGACACTCTGTTCACGCTCGGTTGTGGACGGGTGTTTGAAGGCACAATGGAACAGATGTGGTCGTCGCTTCAGGTTTTCGCCGCCATGCCGCCGGAAACCATCATATACAGCGGACATGAATACACCGCAGCCAACGCAGAATTTGCATTGAGCATCGAACCGGATAACGCCGCTTTGCGCGCACGCGCAGACAAGGTCACGCAAATTCTGGCTGCGGGTAAACCGACTGTACCCACCACGATTGCGGAGGAAATGGAGACAAACCCGTTCCTGCGCGCAGGTTCAGCAGCACGTTTTGCGGAAGTTCGAAAGGCCAAGGATAACTTCTGAAGTCAGGCCACCACCGTGTAAATGAAGGCTGCATAGCCTGCCAGGAAGGCAAAACCGACCCGCTTGCCAAAACGCTTGACCACCACGGCCAGAAAAAACAGCACCAGCGATACTGCGATCATCACGGGGATGTCGATTTTCAGCATTTCATGTGAAACCGGAATCGGTTTAATTACCGCCGTGATCCCGGCTATTCCGAGAATATTGTAGATATTCGATCCCAGCACATTTCCGAGCGCAATGTCTGAATGTCTTCGCATGGCAGCAATAATGGATGTAGCCAGCTCAGGCAGCGAAGTGCCGACGGCAACAAGCGTCAGTCCCACCACCTCATCTGAGACATGGAAGGATTTCGCCACAATGATCGCGTTATCGACCAGCAGCTTGCCACCAAGTACAACAGCAATCGTTCCGCCTGCAACAAACAGCAGGTCCAGCCATATGGTCTTGGAAGGCTGCGGCAGATTATCTGGTTCTGCCGGCTCCACACCATTGTCCTGGCGATCCGAGTAGAGCAGATAGCCCATGTAGAAGACCAGTATGGCAATGAAGATCAGGCCCCATTTCACCGATAGCACGCCGGAGTAGCACGCAACACCCAATAGGGCGGCCGTCGCCACCATGAAGAACCCGTCACGAAAAACCGCTGCCTTGGAACACACGATGGGATAGATAATCGCCCCGACACCAAGGATCAGCAGAATATTGGCAATGTTCGATCCCACGACATTGCCCATGGCGATGCCCGGAGCACCGGCAAGTGCGGCCTGGATGGACGCTACAAGTTCCGGCACGGAAGTGCCGAAACCGACGATAATGATGCCGACCACCAGATGGGACAAGCCGAAACGCAAGGCCAGGGCCGCAGCACCACGCACCAGCAATTCACCGCCAGCCAGCAGCAGAACGAACCCTGCCAGCAATCCAACAATTGTCATTGTGTGCCCCTTGCCTGCCTACACCGGAATCGCGCATTCAACTTCAGCAGGCAGACGCTGTTGATCAAAAATGCACAATCCCAAAATGTCGGAGCAACCGGGGTTCGAAACACCCAAGTTGCTCTGGGTCCTATCTGGGTATCCGTGGAGCAAAATGAAAGGGCAGCAGAAAATTATCTGCCGCCCCTGAATGTCTTCGCACCTCGTTCGCGAGGGCTACATCATGGTTTGACCGCCGTTGGCTGAAATCGTCGAACCGGTAATGAAACCGGCATCGTCACCGACCAGGAACAGAACGCACTTGGCAATTTCTTCCGGTTCTCCAAGACGGCCAACCGGAATGTGCGGCAGTATTGCCTTGTCGAGAACATCCTGCGGAATGGCGCGAACCATTTCCGTTCCGATGTAGCCGGGGCAAACCGCGTTGACGGTTATGCCTTTTTTCGCGCCTTCCTGAGCCAGTGCCTTGACGAAGCCGATATCGCCTGCCTTGGCGGCAGAATAATTCGCCTGGCCCATCTGTCCCTTCTGGCCGTTAATGGAGGAAATGCAGACCACTCTGCCAAAGCCCCGCTCCCGCATGCCTTCCCAGACCGGGCGGGTCATGTTGAACAGCGAATTCAGATTGGTATTGATGACGGCATTCCACTTTTCCGGTGTCATCTTGTGGAACATGGAATCTCGGGTAATGCCGGCATTGTTGATCAGAATGTCAACCGGACCGAAATCATTCTCGATTTTCTTCAGGGCAGTCTCACAAGCCTCATAGTCGCCAACATCCCACTTCATCACCTCAATGCCGGTTTGAGCCTTGAAGTTCGAGGCGGCTTCATCATTGCCGGCATAGCTGGCAACAACCTTGTAACCGGCGTCCTTGAGTGCTGTAGAAATGGCTGCACCAATACCCCGGGTTCCCCCGGTTACGACTGCAATTCGTGACATCTAGTTCTTCTCCCTGTGTAATCGAAAAATATCTCAGTCGCGCTCTACGCACATGGCAACGCCCATGCCGCCACCGATGCACAATGTAGCAAGGCCCTTCTTGGCATCGCGCCTCTTCATTTCGTGCAGCAATGTGGTGAATACCCGCGCACCCGAGGCCCCGATTGGATGGCCGATGGCGATGGCTCCACCATTGACGTTTACAATGTCCGGGTTCCAGCCCATGTCGGAATTGACCGCACAAGCCTGGGCGGCGAATGCTTCATTGGCTTCCACCAGATCGAGGTCCTCAACCTTCCAGCCTGCCTTCTTGAGCGCAGCCCGGGACGCCGGGATTGGGCCTGTGCCCATGATGGCCGGATCAACACCGGCATTTGCCCATGACGCGATGCGGGCCAGCGGTGTCAATCCGCGCTTGTTGGCTTCCGCGGCACTCATCAGGATCACTGCAGCCGCGCCGTCGTTGATCCCGGATGCATTACCGGCTGTGACCGAGCCTTCCTTGTCAAAGGCCGGACGCAGTTTGCCGACAGATTCCATTGTCGTGCCGTGTTTGATGTATTCATCCTGGTCGACAACCACTTCGCCCTTGCGGGTCGTGATGGTAACCGCGCAGATTTCGTCGGCAAATTTGCCGGCTTTTTGAGCTGCTTCAGCCTTGTTCTGCGATGCGACAGCGAAACTGTCCTGCTGCTCACGGGTAATCTGCCACTGTTTGGCGACATTTTCAGCTGTGGTGCCCATGTGATAACCGTTGAAGGCATCCCACAGGCCGTCCTTGATCATGGTGTCGATCATCTTGTAATCGCCCATCTTCACGCCGTTGCGAAGATGCTGGCAATGTGGTGCCTGGCTCATCGATTCCTGGCCGCCGGCAGCGATGATGTTTGCGTCTCCACTGGCGATCTGCTGCATGCCCAGCGCAACCGCCCGAAGACCGGACCCGCACAACTGGTTCATGCCCCATGCCGGGCTTTCCACCGGAATGCCTGCATTGACCGATGCCTGGCGCGCCGGGTTCTGCCCCCCGCCGGCTGTCAGAATTTGCCCGAGGATCACTTCGTCGACGTCTTTGCCTTCAAGACCTGCACGTTCCATGGCAGCCTTGAGCGCCACGGTACCGAGGTCGGAAGCCGGCAACGGACTCAATGCCCCGTTGAACGAGCCAACCGGAGTGCGGGCAGCGGAAACAACAACAACGTCGGTATCGGAGGTGGACATAGGCATTATCCTTTTCACTTCTTGAAACATGCATTTTGGTTTGCGCCACAATTGCCCCAACGAAACCCGTTGTGCAATGCACAATTAGTCGCGGTATGTGCGGCATAAAAGCAACCGCAAGGACCGGACAACATCACAGCACACACGATTTACCCCAATCCAGTCAATGGAAACCCGCCATCGCGTTGCTCGACAAGCTTGCAAAGCCGTGTATATGCTGCAATGCAAAGACAGCTTTGATCCGGATCAAACTGTCCCCGTAATCTTAAGACCGCAGAGTACAAAATATGTCTGACGACAACAGCGACCCGATTGTCATTAAAAAATATGCCAACAGGCGCCTCTACAACACGGCAAGTTCCGCCTATGTGACGCTTGATGATCTTTCGCAAATGGTCAAGGAAGGCAGCGACTTTGTCGTCCACGACGCCAAGAGCGGAGAGAACATAACCCGCCAGGTGCTGACGCAGATCATCTTTGAGGAAGAAGCCAAGGGCGAAAACCTTCTGCCGATCGACTTCCTGCGCCAGCTGATCCGCTTCTACGGCGACAGCATGCAGGCTTTCGTACCAAGCTACCTGCAATTTTCCATGGACCACCTGACCCGCGAACATGAGCGTTTGCGCGAAGAAATGGTCGGTTCAGCAGGCACCGAGATGATCAAATCCATGGAAGACCAGGCCCGCAAGAACATGGCGATGTTCCAGGACGCCATGCAGTTGTTCAATCCGTTCGCAGCCATGCAGAACATGCCCGGCGCTGCTTCTGAGGCGGTTCGGGAAACACCAAAACAAACAGATGCCGCAGAACCGCAAGCTTCGCCTGATACCGATTTGGATGACTTGAGAAATCAGATAAAATCCATGCAGTCGCAAATCGAGAAGCTTGCCGGCAAGGATTAGCGGGCCGGCGGCGTTGAGCCATAAACGCCTGACCAGAGCACGAGCAGGCAATCTGTCTGGCAGACCTGCCTGGCGAAGAATCTTGAGTTGCCGGATCCCTTCGCCAATTGATCGGCATCGTTTGCAGGCGCGTAAAAGAATCCACTGAACTTCTGGATGTGCGCCAACGACAGATATTCGGAACCAGGCTCGGAAGGCTTCCAGTATTCATGAAAATTTCTCATATCAAGTGCCTTTTCATCATCTATTGGCAGGCACTGACAGTTGGGCGTATTAAGGGTCCCTCAAACTAGGCGTCTTACCTGGATGGTCAGTACCATACACAACAGTTTGACACTCTGGGATACGCACAAGCCAGGCGATTGAAATCAAATCATGCCGCTAGACAGCGGTAAACAGCGAAAAAGCAGCCACAACAGCCGGAACTCAGGAGGACTACCAAATGGCATCGGTGAAATCAGATATCGAGATTGCCCGTGAAGCAACCATGAAACCGATCATGGAAATCGGCGCGAAGATCGGTATCAGCGACCAACATCTCATTCCTTATGGTCATACCAAGGCCAAGGTTTCGGCAGACTTCATCAAATCCGTACAGGGTAATGACGACGGCAATCTCATCCTCGTCACTGCCATCAACCCAACCCCGGCGGGTGAAGGCAAGACGACTACGACCGTGGGACTGGGCGATGGCCTCAATGCCATCGGCAAGAAAGCCATGATCTGCATCCGTGAAGCATCGCTTGGACCATGCTTCGGCATGAAGGGCGGCGCCGCCGGTGGCGGTTATGCGCAAGTCGTTCCAATGGAAGACATGAACCTGCATTTTACCGGCGATTTCCACGCCATAACTTCTGCCCACAACCTGTTGTCGGCGATGCTCGACAATCATGTCTACTGGGGCAACAAGCTTGACATCGATGTGCGCCGTGTATCCTGGCGCCGGGTCATGGACATGAATGACCGCGCACTTCGCCAGATCGTCTGCAACCTCGGCGGTGTGGCCAACGGCTTCCCGCGTGAGGCCGGATTTGATATCACTGTCGCATCGGAAGTGATGGCCATCCTGTGCCTTGCCACCGACATCGATGATCTGCAGCGCCGCCTGGGCGACATCATCATTGCCTACACGCGTGACCGCGCTCCGGTCTACTGCCGCGACATCAAGGCAGACGGTGCGATGACCGTTTTGCTGAAAGACGCCATTCAGCCGAACCTGGTGCAGACACTGGAAAACAACCCGGCCTTTGTACACGGCGGCCCGTTCGCCAACATCGCGCATGGTTGCAACTCGGTAATGGCAACCACAACCGCCCTTAAGATTGCCGACTATGTGGTCACCGAAGCTGGCTTCGGTGCCGACCTTGGTGCGGAGAAATTCTTCGATATCAAATGCCGCAAGGCCGGTCTCAAGCCAAAGGCCGTTGTCATTGTGGCAACCGTTCGCGCCATGAAGATGAACGGCGGTGTCGCCAAAAACGATCTCGGCACGGAAAACGTCGATGCCGTCAAGGCAGGTTGCGCCAACCTTGGCCGCCACATCGAGAACATCAAGAAGTTCGGTGTGCCGGCCGTTGTCGGCATCAACCATTTCATCACCGATACCGACGCCGAAGTCGCTGCCCTGACCGAATTCGTGAAGACCCAGGGCGCCGAAGCTGTTTTATGCAAACACTGGGCCCATGGCTCGGAAGGCACCAAGGACCTGGCCAACAAGGTCGTGGAGATTATTGAAGGCGGCGCTGCCGACTTCAAACCGCTGTACGCCGACGACCTGAGCCTGTTTGAAAAAATGGAAGCCATCGCCAAGGGCATTTACCGCGCCGACGGCGTGGTTGCCGACGCCAAGATCATGAGCCAGCTGAAGGCCTGGGAAGACCAGGGCTATGGCAAACTGCCTGTTTGCATGGCCAAGACCCAGTACTCGTTTACAACCGATCCGAACATGCGCGGCGCGCCGACCGGGTTCACCCTGCCGGTTCGCGAAGTGCGGCTGTCGGCCGGGGCCGGTTTCGTGGTTGCCGTGTGCGGCGAGATCATGACCATGCCGGGCCTGCCGTCGGTACCGGCTGCACAGTCAATCATGCTCAATGACGAAGGTCAGATCGAGGGCCTGTTCTAAACAAACTCGTTTGCTGACAGTCAAAATCAAATGGGCGCGGAGGATGATATCCTTCCGCGCCCATTTTTTTCATGGTCTGATCAGGCCGCAAGAATACCGCGCACAGGATAGTCGTTCTCAATCACGAATTTCAAGACGCCCGCAAGCTCGGCTGCCTTCGCCCGCCCAAATGGCGCGGTTTGAACTGACCAGTGATACAGTGTTCCGTCCGGGCGAACGATCGCCATGCCGGGTTCGGAAAACACATCTGGCTCGCCATCCCTGATGGCGGACGACAGGTACAGGCCCCAGGTCTTCGCCTGTTCCCGGCTCAATCCGTAACCGAGCTTCATGCCCGAGACATCCCAGTCGCGAGTGGTCTGCTCAGCCAGTTCCCGGGTGTTCATGCTGACCGCAACCACATCGATGCCCAGCGCGGTAAAGTCATGCAGCTTGCTGCGGAAGTCGGTCAGCTGACCCTTGCAGATCGGGCAATGCAGGCCGCGGTAAAAAATCACTATGGTGAAGTTTTCCGGCGCGGTCGCATTTAAAGAGAATTCGCCGCCACCTGCCAGCGGTACGGTAAGTGCTGGCACTGACTGTCCTGGAACAAGAGTTGAATGCATGAAGTTGTCTCCAAATAAGAAGGGGCAGTGTCCGGATCTTGTGGACACTGCCCCCAAATGGATCAACTCACAACCGTGTGAGGCATTTAACAGCTATGCCCTGAGGCGCTCATTGTCCGCATCAAAAGGACTTTCGGCCAGGATCGTGGCCTCAAACAGCTCACCGAGAATTTTCACCTGCAGCTTGCCTCCCTCTGCGGCGTTTACCGGCTTGACCATGGCAAGCGCCAGAGATTTCCCGACCCGCCAGCCATAGGCACCGGTGGTGACACGGCCAACCAGTGTGCCCGCCGTATCGTACACGGCTTCAGAGCCGCGCGCATCGCAGTCCTTGATGCCATGCACCTCCATTGTCACATAAGCCCATTTATCACCGGCAGCATGGCGTTTCACAAGTTCATCACGGCCAATGAAATCACCCTTGTTGGGATGAACGAAACGGTCCAGTCCGGACTCATAAGCCGAGTATTCAACCGACAGTTCACGGCCCACCAGCCGGTAGGATTTCTCCACCGCCATGGTGCCCATGGCACGGATGCCAAACGGCTTGATGCCAAACTCGGCGCCGGCTTCCATCACCAGGTCAAAGATCAGGTTCTGCATTTCAATCGGGTGGTGCAGTTCCCAGCCGAGCTCACCGACAAAGTTCACCCGCAGTGCATGCGCCTGAGCAATCCCGACATTGATGAACTTGCCCATCAGCCACTTGAAATTCTCGGTTGAAAGGTCAGTGTCCGTCAGCTTCTGCAGCACATCACGTGACTTGGGTCCCGCCAGCACCAGCACGCCCATCTGGGTTGTGATCTTCTGCAGGTTGACGCCGGTCTCCGGTTTCAGCTTGGTAAGATAATCCCAGTCATGGCGTTCGTAGGCACCGGGCCCCACGAGATAGAAGTCATTCTCTGCCCGCTTGTAGACGGTAAATTCTGACCGAACGCCACCCAGTTTTGTGAGCAGGTGACACAGGCCAACACGGCCAATGGTCTTCGGAATTCGGTTGGCCAGAATGGAGTCCAGCCATTGCGCAGCGTCTGGCCCGGTAACTTCGTACTTGGCAAATGCCGACATATCCAGCAGGCCACAGTTTTCTGTGACGTTTTTGACTTCATTGCCGACATGCTCGAAATAGTTGGACCTGCGGAACGACCACAGCTCCTTTACTTTTTCACCGGGTTCAACCGGCGCGTGATTGTCCTTGGCGATGACATCGGGACGAACTATTTCCGAAGCTTCGAAACCATAGTCGGCACTGGGCGCAAACCAGTTCGGACGCTCCCAGCCGTAGACCGAACCGAACACCGCTCCAAGCGCCTTCATCCGGTCATAACACGGCGATGTCTTGAGCGGACGCGCGTCCCAGCGTTCTTCGTCCGGGTAGTGCGGTGTGAAGACATTTCGGTAGGCTTCCTCGTTCTTGCACTTCAGGTAACCGCGAGACGCGTAGGGACCGAACCGGCGCGGGTCTACGCCCAGCATGTCGATGGAGCTTTCGCCTTCGACAATCCATTCGGCCAGTTGCCAGCCTGCGCCACCGGCAGCCGTGACGCCAAACGAATGGCCCTCGTTGAGCCACAGGTTCTTCCTGCCCCAGGCTGGCCCGATGATGGGCGAACCGTCCGGCGTATAACAGATTGCTCCGTTGTAGACTTTCTTGATGCCAACTTCGCCAAACGCCGGCACGCGGAAAAACGTGCTTTCGATATGAGGCGCGATCCGGTCCAGATCCTCCTGGAAGAGTTCATACTCTGCGTCTTCATCCGGGCCATCCACATAACAGACCGGTGCACCGGCTTCGTAGGGTCCAAGGATCAGGCCGCCTGCTTCCTCACGCATATACCAGGCTGAATCGGCATCGCGCAGCACACCCATTTCGGGCAGGCCATCCGCGTGGCGCTGCTTGATCTCGGGATGGGCCTCCGTGACGATGTACTGATGTTCAACCGGTATGACGGGAATGTCGAGCCCCAGCATGTCCCCGGTCTGGCGCACGAAGTTGCCCGTAGCGGTAACCAGATGTTCGCAGGTGATATCGCCCTTGTTGGTTTTCACCAGCCACTCATCGTTGGCTTTCTGCTCGATGGCAATCACCCGGGTGTTGCGATAGATTTCCGCACCCTTGTCGCGCGCACCCTTGGCCATGGCCTGTGTCAGATCGGCAGGTTGCACATAACCGTCGGTCGGATGCTGGATGGCCCCGAGCAGGCCTTCCGTATTGCACAAGGGCCAGATTTCCTTGACTTGTTCCGGGGTCAGCAGATTGACATGCACGCCAATGGTCTCGGCAACACCGGCATAATACATGAACTCGTCCCAGCGATCCTCTGTCTGGGCAAGTCTGATATTGGATACTTGCCGCAAGCCCACGTGCTGGCCGGTTTCTTCCTCGAGCTTGGAGTACAGATCGAGCGAGTACTGATGCACCTTGCCAACCGAGTAGGACATATTGAACAACGGCAAGAGCCCGGCAGCATGCCATGTCGAACCGGATGTCAGTTCATTGCGCTCAACCAGCACAACATCCGACCAACCCTTTTTCGCCAGCGCATAAAGTGTACCGACACCGACAACACCGCCACCAATAACCACGACACGTGCATGCGACTTCATAATCAACCCTCCGGGTTCACAGCGACACCTAGAGCAATCTGTCCGCATTCGCCGGGACACGGGTTACTCTTGTGACCCGAACCATAGTGAAAACAACTCAACACGTGTGAAGTCAAACGACCGGGCAGCGCAGAATTACGACACATGAGAGGTCTCAGACAATCACTTCGAGCGAACAAAGCTCGCGCCTCAACCTGTCCGGGTCAATGAATTGCACGGCATGCCAGCCTGCGTCGCGTGCAGCTTCAACATTGGCAACCACATCATCTATAAACAAGACATCCTCGGGAACCAGGTCGAAGGCAGCGGCATGATGCTGGAAAATCTCGGGCTCCGGCTTTAACAGCCCAATTCTGCCTGAGACCGTGACACCCCGAAAATGATTGAACAATTCAAACCGTTCACGCGCTTCATCAAAGGTCTCGCCATTGAAGTTTGTCAATGCGGTCAGATCCGCCCCGCCGGCCGACAGCTGCTCCAGAATGGCGACGCTTTCTGTAATGGCGTTCGGCACCATGTCATGCCAGCGCTCCCGAAATGACCGGATCAGCATTTCCTTTTCCGGATATCGTGCGATCAGGTCAGCTTCGCCCGGCGCCCACGCATGCACCCGGTCCTGCGCAACTATCCAGTCGCGCGAACACACTTCGCGCAGAAAACTCTTCCGCTCAGTCCGATCGGGGATCAGATCCAGATAGGCATATTCGGGGTCGAAATTGAGCAGCACATTTCCGATATCAAATACAATGTGCCGAACAGCCATCAACTTATCCCAAACTCGCTGAATGGGATAAAATCAAGCAGTTCGCCCTGCTGCACCGCCGATGTGTCCTCCGGGACTTCAATAAGCCCAGTCGCCTGCCGCAGGCCGGAAATCAATCCGGACCCGTCCCTGTCAAACTTGCGTAATACCGGTCCATCGCCGCTATTGTCTATCCAGCCGCGCCAGAATTCGCGACGGTCGGTTTTCTTGCTTGCGATGGCAAACCCGGCAGGCAGCGGATAGCGCTGTGGAGGTAACCAGTTCGCGCCCTGCAACCGGCCGAACATCGGTTGCGCGTAAAGAAGAAATGTCACGAATGCAGCGACCGGATTGCCCGGCAAACCAAAAAACACCGTATCGCCGATCTGCCCCATTGCCAGGGGTCTGCCGGGCTTCACCGCCAGCTGCCAGCCATGAAGAGTTCCCATTGACTGAATGGTCTCTACAACAAAATCGGCCTCGCCCCTGCTCGCGCCGCCGGTTGTAAGTATGACATCACATTCATGCGCCGCGCTGCGCACGGCCCGCTCAACCCGCACTCGGTCATCGGGTATGACGCCATAGTCCACCGGTTCGGCACCAACCGTGTTCAGCAATCCGCGGAGCAAATGATGATTGCTGTCATAAACCTTGCCATCACCAATGATGTTCCCCGGCCTGACTATCTCGTCTCCCGTTGAAATCAATCCGACCTTCAACCGTGCAAACACCTGAACACGGCCCGCCCCTCCGGACGCGATGGCCGCGACGTCCTGCGGTCGCAACCGCAGTCCCGCACGCAGCATGACCTCGCCTTGCTGGACATCTTCACCGGCCAGCCGCGTGTTGGCGCCGGGCTTCAGCCCCTTTGGCACAACAAGCCGCGTTCCCTCAACACTCGCGTCCTCCTGCATCAGGCAGGTATCGGCGCCCTCGGGCATGACCGCGCCGGTAAAAATGCGCGCCGCCTCGCCCTTTTTCAGGCCCCGTTCAGGCGCATGCCCTGCCGCAACGCGCATGACGACATTGAACCTGGTATCCTTGCCGGCTTTCAATTCTGTTCCGGCAAACGCATATCCGTCCACAGCCGCATTGTTGAATGCTGGGATATCCCTCGGCGCGGCATACGGCTCGGCCAATACCCGTCCGTGCGCCTGGGAAAGCACGACCGTCTCGACATTGGTTACCGGTGATGTTCGCTCCAGAATCAGCGCGACCGCATCGTCATGGCGCATCCGGTCCTTGTCATGCAGAAAACAGTCATCAAGCAGTTTGCGCGGCATGATTTCAAGGCACCTCGATAAGACCGGTGCGCCCGCAGATAAAGTCTGCCAGCGCATGAATATTGTCCCGATCATAGACCGGAACCGGACAATCGGTAACCGTCCCATTGGCCGCAACAGCTACAATTGTCTCATCCTCATTGCTCAGTCTTGGTTTGTCATCGTCAAGATTGCGCACTTCGATCTTGTCATGGCCATCGCGCTTGTAACCTTCGACGATCACCAGGTCACAGGGATCAAGTTTCGCCAGCATTTCATCCAGCGATGGTTCCGGATTGTCGCCCAGCTCGGAAATCACGGCCCAGCGATGCCGCGACACCACCGCTACTTGTGCAGCACCGGCTGCGCGGTGGCGAAAACTGTCGCGTCCCTCATGGTCGATATCGAACGAATGATGGGCGTGCTTGATGGTTGATATCCGAAACCCGCGTCCCGTCAATTCGCTCACCAGCCGTTCCACCAGCGTGGTCTTGCCGGCATTCTTGAACCCAGCGACACCAATGATGCGCTGTGTCATGCCGCCAACTCCTGTGCGATGCGCTCTGCCTCCGGCACATCGTCCGGCCGGTTGACATTGAAAAACGGATCAAAACCGCGCGCCGTAAATTCCACGGCGACCAGCTTGTGCCGTGCAGTCCACACATCAACCTTGCGTATGTCTTCATCCACCAGCGCCGACTGCAGATCATCCTTCAAACTAACCGGCCACAGGCCGAACACCGGGTGATTGCGTCCGTCCGATGCTGCACACGCCATGTCGGCGTCCTGATGTTCGATGGCGCCCGATAATCTGCTGACAAAGTCGGTTGGAAAGAACGGCGTATCGGTGGCAGCGGTTGCCAACCATTCGGCTTCAGGGACATTTTCAGCCGCCCAGCACAATCCCGCGAGCACCCCGGCAAGCGGACCGGCAAACCCGTCAACAGTATCTGGCACAACCGGCAGTCCATACTCGGCAAACCGGGCAGGGTCACCATTGGCGTTGAGGACAATGCTGGAGACCTGCGCACCAAACCGCTCGATTACATGGTCCATCACCGGCCGGCCGGCAAGTTCAATCAATCCCTTGTCACCGCCGCCCATGCGCCGGGCAAGCCCGCCAGCGAGAATGCAGCCGACAACATTGGTCCTAACCGTCATTGCCAGCTCCCTTGCGCCTGTGTTTGCGGTCTTCATCCTCGATCAGTGACAGGTCGGCATCAAACTCGATGCGCTCTGCACCCGATAGCGCGAGGAACCGTTTGCCACGTGCCCGGCCGATCACCGTCATGCCAACCTGGCGGGCAAGATCAACACCCCAAGCAGTGAATCCGGAGCGTGATACCAGTATCGGAATGCGCATGGCCGCGCACTTCAGGATCATTTCAGACGTCAACCTGCCGGTGGTGTAGAACAGCTTGTCATCAGGCGACACCTTGTTGAGGAACATCCATCCGGCAATCTTGTCGACGGCATTGTGTCTGCCGACATCCTCCAGATACACCAGCGGTGTATCCGCCTTGCACAAAACGCATCCATGAATTGCGCCGGCCTTGAGATAAAGCGACGGTGCGGTGTTGATTTTCTTTGTCAGCGCATAAAGCCACGATGTCTTTATCCGCGCATCCTGCGACAGCTGGATGGTTTCGAAATTCTCCATCATGTCGCCGAACACCGTGCCCTGTGCACAGCCGGACGTGCGGATCTTCTTCTTCATCTTTTCTTCGAAGTTGGTTTCGCGCACCGTTCGCACGACAATCACTTCAAGGTCATCGTCATAGTCGATGCCGGTGATTTCGTCGTCGTGCTGCAACATGCCCTGGTTGAGCAGATACCCCACGGCCAGCCAGTCCGGATGATCCCCGATTGTCATCGAGGTAACAATTTCCTGGGCATTGAGATAGATGGTCAGCGGCCGCTCATGCACCACATGCGTGTGAGTTTCAGCACCGGTCTGGTCGATACCGGTTACGGCCCGCGACAGCCGCTCATCGTCCGGATCCGGTACGACGGCGAATTCCGAAATGTCGCGTGGCGTGTTCATGCGTGGGAGTAAATCCGTTGTGGTGGAATGTGCAGCACGATTTCATCGCCCACTGAAATCGACCCTTCGCGCTCGACCCACGCCACAAGCCCGCGTTTGTTGCGCGCCACGTTCGCAAACGCCGTACCATGGCCCGGGTGATGCTTTTCGATGACATCGCCGACAAATCTGCACGGCGCATTTTCACCATCCACTATCAGTGTCGCGCCGGACGAGAACATCATGCGTGTTGACGGCGGCAGAAATGTCAGCTCGGGAATACCGGATGTAACCAGATTCGCACCGACCCACTCCGCGTGAAGCGTCGGAATGCCGAGCAGGCTGGCAACCTCGGCCAGTTGCTCTGCAGACAAAATGGAAACCTGACGGGTATTGGCCACTGGTGTACCGCGTTCGTACTGTCGCAGCATACGCGAGTCAGACCGGTAACCGCGACCTGAATGACAATCACCAACGATACCGTCGAAGACCAGATTCAGTCGATCGGTGGGGGCTTTTTCAAGTCCCGTCTCCCTCTCCGGGCTCGACAGCAGCGCCGCCACCGTGCCGGTCAACTTCGATTTTTCCAGTATCGCCATAGCCTGTCTTCTTCAGATGCGGGCTTTTTTATAGAGCATTTTCACTGAAGGACGATACCGCTATTGCGACAAAATTGTTGCAACAGCAAACCGCATCGCAACGTCGTTGCGACGTCATCCGGCATCGAAAAAACAGCCGTGCAGCACGTCAGGAACTATTCCGCCGCTACCATCTGTTCGTCACCGGCAGCCTCGACTTTTGCGGCACAGAATTTGAACTCCGGAATCTTGCCGAACGGATCAAGCGCTGCATTGGTCAACAGGTTCGCCGCAGCCTCCACAAATGCAAACGGAATGAAGATCGCACCGACCGGCACCTGATCATCCTGCCGCACCATGATCTCCACTTCGCCGCGCCGGGTCGTGACACGCACCTTGTCGCCGGCCTTGATTCCAAGCTTGGCAATGTCGGCCACATTCATCTGTACCACCGGTTCCGGATTAACCGCATCGAGCACGAAGGAACGCCTGGTCATGGCACCGGTGTGCCAGTGTTCAAGCTGGCGGCCGGTCGACAGAATGTAGGGATAGTCCGCATCAGGCAACTCATCCGGCGGCAACACCTTGGCCGGTACCATTTTGCCGAGCCCGGTTGCAGTCGGGAACCGGTCGGAGAACACAATGTCCTCGCCCGGGTGATCGGGAGCAGGACAGGGATAGGCAACCACGTCTTCGGTCAGGAGGCGGTCCCAGGTAATGTTGTCCAGCGACGGCATCGCGAGCTTCATTTCTGCAAACACATCTGCCGGGCTGTCATAGGTCCAGTCGAGGCCCATGCGATTGGCAATATCCTGGGTAATAACCCAATCCTCGCGCGCCTCGCCTGGTGCCTGCAGCGCCTTGCGGCCCATCTGCACCTGACGGTTTGTGTTTGACACCGTGCCGTTCTTCTCCGGCCAGGCAGACGCCGGCAGGATCACGTCAGCATACATCGCCGTTTCGGTCAGGAAGATATCCTGCACCACCAGATGATCCAGCATGGCCAGGGCAGCCCTGGCGTGGTTCACGTCCGGGTCCGACATGGCCGGATTTTCACCCAGTATATACATGCCGTTGATCGTTCCGTCATGGATGGCATGCACGATCTCGACCACTGTAAGACCAGGTTCGGGATCCAGTTTGGCATCCCAGAGCTTTTCAAATTTTGTCAGGTTTTTCTCCTCGACAACTTTCATGTAATCCGGGAACACCATCGGGATCAGGCCGGCGTCAGATGCGCCCTGTACATTGTTCTGGCCGCGCAAGGGATGCAGGCCGGTTCCGGCACGGCCGGTCTGGCCACACATCAATGCCAGTGAAATCAGACAACGGGCATTGTCGGTACCATGGGTATGCTGCGAAACCCCCATACCCCAGAATATGATGGCCGCATTGGCCTTGGCGTATTTGCGCGCCACGGTGCGGATTTCATCTGCCGCTATGCCGCAAATGGCCTCCATGTCTTCCGGCTTGTAGTCAGCCAGATGTTCTTTCAGCTTGTCGAAGCCCTCGGCATGCGCCTGAATGTACTGCTCGTCATAAAGACCTTCTTCCACAATCACATTCATCATGGCGTTGAGAAGCGACACGTCAGCCCCGTTCTTGAACTGCAGCATGTGACTTGCATAGCGTTTCATGGCCGTGCCGCGCGGATCAAGAATGATCAGCTCCGCCCCGCGCTGTGCCGCCTGTTTGAAGAACGTCGCGGCTACGGGATGGTTTTCGGTAGGGTTGGCACCAATCACCACAATGACATCGGAATCACGCACGGCGGTAAACGGTGCCGTAACAGCGCCGGAGCCGATGGTCTCCATGAGGGCCGCAACTGACGACGCGTGACAAAGCCGCGTGCAGTGATCGACATTGTTGGAGCCAAAGCCTACCCGGACCAGTTTCTGAAACAGATAAGCTTCCTCATTGGAACACTTGGCCGACCCGAAACCCGCCAGGGCTTTTGGTCCCCTGGCATCACGGATGCTCTTGAGGCCGTTGGCTGCCACGTCGAGCGCTTCTTCCCACGTTGCCTCACGGAAATGCGTCATCGGGTTTGCCGGGTCAATGTTCAACCCCTTGGGCAAACCCTCCTTGCGGATAAGCGGCTTGGTCAGGCGTTCCGGAGATGTGATGTAGTCAAAGCCAAAACGGCCCTTCACGCACAACCTGTTTTCATTGGCCGGTCCACCCTTGCCTTCAACGAACGCGATGTGATCCTTGCCGGTCTCCTCGTCCTTGCGGATGTTGTAGGTGATCTGGCAGCCAACACCGCAATACGGGCAAATACTGTCAATCTGGCGATCGGCCCGGCGACTGCCGCGGCCTTTTTCATCAACGATGTTTGCCGGCATCAGTGCACCGGTCGGACATGCCTGAACACATTCACCGCACGCCACACATGTTGAAGCGCCCATCGGGTCGTCAAAATCAAAAACCACCTTTTCGTGCGGTCCGCGGAAAGCCATGCCGATCACGTCATTGACCTGCACTTCGCGGCATGCCCGAACACACAAATTACAGTGGATGCAGGCGTCCAGATTAACTGCCATGGCCGGATGCGAAATGTCAGGTGCCGGAGATGTGTCACGCGGAAAACGTGATACGTCCACTTGCATTGCGTCTGCCCACTTCAGGAAAGACGACTGATCATCATGGGCATCTTCACGGGCCGGCTGATCGGCCATCAATAGCTCGATCACCATCTTGCGGGCGTTTGACGACCGCTCGTTCTGTGAGTTGACAACCATGCCTTGCGACGGTGCACGCACACATGAAGCTGCCAGTACGCGTTCACCTTCAATCTCGACCATGCAGGCGCGGCAGTTGCCGTCTGCCCGATAGCCCGGCGCATCCTTCCAGCAAAGATGTGGAATGGTGGTTCCTTCGCGTTTGGCGACCTGCCAGATGGTTTCACCGTCGCGGGCTTCGACTTCACGGCCGTCGAGTGTGAACTTGATTGTACTATCGGACATCAGGATACGTCCTCCTTGAAGTGCGTCATGACAGTGCGAATGGGATTGGGTGCTGCCTGCCCCAGACCGCAGATCGAAGCGTCGGCCATCGCCGTGGTCAGCTCGCCGAGCAGGTTTTCATCCCACGGCCCCTTTCGCATCAGCTTGACCGCCTTCTCGCATCCGACCCGGCAGGGTGTGCATTGACCGCACGATTCATCTTCAAAAAACTTCAACAGGTTAACCGCCGCATCACGCATGGAGTCCTTGTCGGACATCACCACAATCGCATGCGAACCTACAAAACATCCAAGCTCTGCAAGTTCACCACCGAAATCCAGCGGCACATCGCCCTTCGACGCCGGAAGAATGCCCCCGGAGGCACCGCCGGGCAGATACCCCTTGAAAGTATGTCCGTCGGCCATGCCGCCGCACATCTCGATCAGTTCGTTGACCGAAGCACCGGCCGGCGCCAGCACCACACCAGGGTTTTTCAAACGCCCCGACACAGAATATGACCGCGGTCCCTTGTGACCTTCCTTGCCTTGCGAACTGAACCAGTCAGGCCCGTTTTCGAGAATTGGCGGCATCCAGTAGACGGTCTCGATATTGTGCACCAGCGTGGGCCGGTCGAACAGCCCTACCTGCGCCACATAGGGCGGGCGATGCCGTGGCAGGCCGCGCTTGCCTTCGATGGACTCGATCATCGCACTTTCTTCGCCACAGATGTATGCACCGGCGCCCCGCCGCACATGCACGTAGCCTTCCGGCACGATACCGTCCGCTTCCAACCTGCCCACCTCGTCCTTCAACAACTTAACGACGGCCGGATACTCATCGCGCATGTAGATGTACGCCGCAGACGCGTCGACACCCCAGGCGGCAATCAGCATGCCCTCGAGAAACTGGTGCGGGCGGGTGTGCAGATAATGCCGGTCCTTGAATGTACCGGGCTCACCTTCATCGCCATTGATGCATAGATAGCGCGGCCCCTGACCGGCGCGCACGAATTTCCATTTCTGTCCCGACGGGAAACCCGCTCCGCCCAGACCCTTCAGCCCTGCTTCAAGCAGAGTGTCGATAACCTGCTCCGGTGTCTTCGACCCGCCGCGCAGTGCCTTCAACTGCGCATAACCGCCTTCTGCCTTGTAGTCTTCATAAGCCTGATAGGAAGGCATGTCGGGCCGGACGGACTTTTCCCGGGCCATGATGGTCAGCTTGTCGACACTGACATTGCCAACATAGTTGTGCCCCACCGCAGCAGCCGGCGCCACATCGCACAACCCCATGCAGGGACCATGCACCACGCGGACATTGTCAGGTGCATTGTCGCCAAGCGCCTTGATGATATCCTGCGCGCCCGCCATTTCACACGACAGCGAATCGCACACCCGAATGGTGATTTCCGCCGGTGCGGTTTCACCTTCCTTCACAATGTCAAAGTGATGATAGAAGGTTGCAACCTCGTACACCTCGGCCATCGGCAGCCGCATCAGGTTGGCCAGCGCCGACAGATGGCCGGCAGACAGATGGCCCCAACTGTCCTGTACCAGATGCAGATACTCGATCAGCATGTCACGGCGCAGAGGCTGATGCTCGGCCATCAGGTCCGAAATCTCCCGATGAGCGGCCGGGTCAATCTGGCGGCCCTTCGGAAACGCCCTGCCTTTGGCCTTGCCGCCCCGGCCGGGCCGGATGGGCTTGAAACCGTCACTGCCTGCATGCTTGTTCATGTTCGCCTGTACCTTTTGCGAATTGTTGCTGGACCAGCGAAACACTGCCCGCTACACCGCCATTATGCCAAATTTGAATGCCCGATGTACCGGCACATCAAATTCTGGCTCAGGACGGCGAGCGGCAATAACTGGTCTATCCTGCCAGTCAGAAATAAATGTTATACCTGAAGGTGTCCAGTTTAATGCAGGAATTCGATCATGAAATTGATGTAAAGGGACTGCAGTGCCCGTTGCCGGTGTTGAAGGCCCGGAAACGTCTGCTATCTCTTAAACATGGAGAACTATTGAAGATTCTGGCAACAGATCCCGCCTCTATGATCGACTTTCCGCACTATTGCGCCGAAAGCGGCAACCAACTCGTAAGCCACCACGAAGAAGCCGGAGTATTCATATTTATCATCAGGAAAACTCATACCAAGTGAGCTTTCTGAATTATACGGGACCCCAAACCGACAGTTGAAACGGTGGTATTTTACCGTGTCAGGGCCGCTTGAACTTCTTCGCTGAACCCGACCATAACGTCATTTTCCAGCACAAAAACCGGTCGCTTGATCAAGGCCGGGTACTGCGTCATCAGTTTCGTTGCATCCAATTCGTCAATATTCTCCTTGGCGCGGTCCGGCAGTCCGCGCCAGGTGGTCCCGCGCCGGTTGAGCAGTGTCTCCCACCCTGCCCTGTCCGCCCAGCCGGCGATGTCGGCGTGGTCGAGGCTGGCTTTGCGAATATCATGAAACCGGTGGTCAACGCCCTCCGCCTCCATCCATTTCCGCGCCCTGCGACAGGTGTCGCAATTGTTCAGCCCGTATACATCGATCATCATCCACCTCTGCGCAAGGACAACGTGTCATCGGAAAATGCTTCCGCGCCGCCGGTAATCGGGTCGGTGAAGGCCTTCAAGAGCCCATCCAGTTCATCGCGCCGGATATCGCGCGTGATGAATACCAGCCGGGTACGGTGATCCTCGTCGGGCCAGCGCTCAAGCCTCTCCGGCGGATGCAGGACATGTTGCACGCCGTGAATGATGACCGGGCGCTGCACATCATCTTCCAGCTTCACGATACCCTTCATGCGCAGAAGGTTTGGGCCGTGATAGCTCTGCAGCAACTCCAGGAACAATTCAAACTGCATCGTCCCGATGGCCTTGTCCGTGGCAATCGAAAATGAACTTATGTGTTCGTCGTGCCGGTTCACATCATGGGAATGACTGTGCTCATGGCCGTGCGCATGAGCGCGATCGTGAGCTGTGTTTGCGACAGCCGGCTTGCGCCGTGACCGACGCCGGCTGGAACGTTGAGGCGCCTCAAACGCATCAGCCGCCAGCCAGCGTCTGACCTGATCGGGGCGGGATGCATAGTCAGTTACAGCCGCCTCAAACAGCTTGTCGGCGGAAGCTTCGCCATTGTGCGTAGTCAATATCCGGGCCGCCGGTGCCAGTTTGTGCATCCGTGCAATAATGTCATGCAACGCATCTTCGCCTTCGCGCCCCGACAACAGGTCGGCTTTTGACAGCACCAGCTTGTCCGCAACGGCAACCTGCCTGACGGCTTCATCATGTTCATCCAGTGTGGCAGGACCGTTTACCGCATCAACCAAGGTAACCACCCCTTCCAGCCGGAAGCGTTTCAGCAGATCTTCGTGAGCCATCAGGGTTTGCAGCACCGGTGCGGGATCTGCAAGGCCGGTCGTCTCGATGATGACACGATCAAACGCCTTTATGCTGCCCGCGTCACGCCGGTCCGCCAGATCAACCAGCGTGTCGACAAGATCACCGCGAATGGTGCAGCACAGGCATCCCGATGACATTTCAAACACATTGCTGTCGGCGGTTTCCACCAGCAGGTGGTCAAGTCCGATTTCACCAAACTCATTGATGATGACAGCAGCGTTGGCCAGTGCCGGATCCTTCAGCAACTGGTTCAGTAAAGTGGTTTTACCGGCACCGAGAAACCCTGTCAGAACTGAAACGGGGATGGAGGAAAAACATGTCATTGTGTGAACTCGTCTGGAGCGCAACGCCCGAACCGGGTGGTCGCTACTTGTCCGAAGCGGGTTTGCGCCTTTTCCGGCGGCGCCTCTTTTTTTCCCCGGATGAAGCCTTTCCGCCCCTGGCCTTTTCACGGCCGGACAGGCTGGCAAATGATGCAAACACCGATGGCGTGACAACCTCGCACTTGCCGCCTGCCTGCAAGACCTGTTCACACAGGGACTTGCTGGTTGTCTTGGAAATATTGAATGTTACCGGCACAAAATCCTTGGTGAACGGAATCCGCACCACGCCGCTTCCCGCGCTCCTGAATGCGTTCACCTTGACTGCCTGGATGCCATTGATAACCGCTTCGGCTTCGGCTGCGCTTTTGAACTTGCCAAACGTTGCGCCCCAGCCGGAAAACTTGTCGGCATTCACCATGCGCAGACCCTTGCCGCCGCAAACTGTCTTGCGCATGTTCGGCGGCGTGCCGATTTCGTTCTTCAAATCGCCAATGGAAGTAGAAGCCGAATAGGACGCCGCCGTCTCCATCACCACTTTGGCCTTCTGGGCCCGAGCCCTTCCGCTTCGAGTGCCGAATACCACGCCAACCACCTGCCGGCCGTCGATGTTTGCAGTTGCAACCAGGTTAAATCCTGACGGGCAAATGAATCCCGTCTTCATGCCATCGGCCTTGTCCCAGATACGCAGCAGGTAATTTGTGTTGCGAAGCTTGCGTTTGCCGAGTTTCAGGTATTGGCGGGAATAATATTCTTTGGCCTGCGGATACTTGCTCAACAAGGCATAGGACAGAACGGCCATGTCGCGGGCTGTGGTGTACTGATCCTTGTGATGCAGGCCGTGCGGATTGACAAAATGTGATCCGGTCATGCCCAGATCGCGCGCGGTTTTGTTCATCAGATCGGCAAATTTGTCCTGTGACCCGGCAACAACCTCCGCCAGCAAGGCCGCCATGTCATTTGCCGACTTGATCAGCAACCCTTTCAGCGCCAGATCAACCGAGACCTCCTTGCCGGGCAGAAAACCGATCTTGCTGGGCGGAGGAGCAGACGACGTCGTGGTAACCGTGCCTTTGGTCTGCAGGGTTATCTTGCCCTGTTCGATGGCCTGAAACACGATATAGGCCGTCATCAGTTTGGTCAGGGAGGCAGGATACCACGGCTTGCCGGCATCCTTGGCGACCATGACCTTGCCGGTCTTGCCGTCATAGACCACCACCGGATTGGCAGTGGCGGCCGCAAGGCTGGCCACCAGCATCAGCCCGGCAGCCAGAAAAACCCGGATCAAGCGTATGAATGACGTAGCCAAAGCATTTTCCTGTAAACTCGCCGTACCCCCCGGAAACGACATGCCTAACATCTTGATGGCAGACGGATCAATGGGGCAATGCACAGGCCGTTGGAATGATGCACGATAAAACAGCATATCGGAGAAAATCCGCACTCAACCGCGACGGACAACCATTTAATCGGAAAAATTGGTGCCCCCAGCCGGACTCGAACCGGCACGCCCTCACGGACAACAGATTTTGAGTCTATCGCGTCTACCAGTTCCGCCACAGGGGCCTCAAATCGAGGCGGATAATAGGCAACAGTGATCACCCGTCAACATCAAACATCATCACAACCGAATTCAACTGCATACCCGGCAAGGTTTTCATAAGTTCGATGGACAAATCATCCCGCCCGGCGTATTGCCTACGCCCATGCTGATACCAGGTCTCACTAACAGCGGCTCATTTCATGGGATCATAGCGGTTCACTCGGGCAGATCAGGATGGCTTTTGGTTGAATCAACCAAAAGCCATGAACCTGATTGCATTCAAACTGGTAGAGCAACTTTGTGGGTTCTACCGAACCCATGCTGCTCTACGCGCGGTGCGCAGCGCGATGTGATGCATCGGGCAAGCACTGCAACGCACCCGATGGGCCGCAATGACCCACCCGAAGGGCCGGGCGCTTTTTCCCGCCAGCAACGTTGCGCGCCGCTTGTGGTACACCTACCACGGCGCGACACCCGCCTTGCCGGCGGAAAAAATCACTCCGGTGAAATGGGTCGCTGTTAATGAGATCTGGTATAAGACGCCTTTATGACTGGTTGATGAGACTTGCCGGCCACCGCCATGCGCAGTGGTACCTGTCTGTTGTTTCCTTTGTCGAAAGTTCGGTTTTCCCGATCCCTCCGGACACCATGCTGATCCCGATGACGCTGGCAAAACCTGCAAACGCCTGGCGCTATGCCACCATTTGCACTATCGCCTCGGTGCTCGGCGGCCTGTTGGGTTACTATATCGGCTTCGCGCTGTTCGACACGCTGGGCCAGTGGATCTTGACCGTCTATAATCTCGATGACAAATTCTTCGATTTCCAGCAGAAGTTCAACGAATGGGGTTTGCCGATCGTGTTCTTCGCCGGCCTGACACCGTTTCCCTACAAGGTCGTGACACTGATGAGTGGTGTCACGGAAATGGCATTGCCGACATTCATTGCAGCATCTGTGGTGTCGCGCGGACTTCGCTTTTATCTGGTATGCGGTTTGCTGTACTGGCTGGGCGAACCGATGCGTGAGTTCATCGAGAAGTATCTCGGCTGGCTGACTCTGGCGGCAGGCACGGCGCTTGTGGGCGGATTTGTAGCCGTCAAATATCTGTTCTAGAGCGACATGGGGAAGCCTCAATGTTCAAGACCAAATCTGTACAGGACCTGGCGCTCAATGCTTTCTTGATTGCATTGGCAACCATAGTCGCAGCATGGACATTTGAAATCATCGGCGGGTATCGGCCGTGCGCGCTGTGCCTGCAGCAACGCTGGGCATATTATTTTTCGCTGCCGGTCCTGGGGCTGATCTGGCTTCGCATGATCACGGTCAAGGCCGACATCGACGTGGTTCGCTGGGGCCTGATCGCCGTAACGATTGCCATGGTGATCAATGCCGGCATGGGGTTTTACCACTCCGGTGTCGAATGGGGCTGGTTTGAGGGCCCCGATGCATGTTCAACCGGCGCCGGCCTGTCCGGCGGCCTGCCGGACCTCAGCAAGGCAAAGGTGATCAATTGTTCAGAGGCCCAGTGGCGGTTTCTCGGCTTGTCGTTCGCTGGATGGAATGTGGTCGTGTCCGCGTTGATAGCCGGCATAGCGGCCCTGGGCGCCAAACGAACCTACGGATCCAGTTCGGTATCCCAGTAAAGATAATCCTGCCAGCTTTCATGCAGGTAATTCGGCGGAAAGTGCCGGCCATTGGCATGTAACTGGTGCACCGTCGGCTTGATCGGGTGCATCGTGGGATGCATGCCGCAATCCTTCGCCATCTTGTTGGCCTTGCGCAGATTGCAGGGACTGCAGGCGGCAACAACGTTGTCCCAGGTTGTCTGGCCGCCTTTCGAACGCGGAACCAGATGATCGAATGTCAGATCCTCGCCACGACCGCAGTACTGGCACATGAACTTGTCGCGCAGGAACACGTTGAAACGGGTGAAGGCCGGATACCGCGCCGGTTTCACATAGGTCTTCAGGGAGACGACCGAAGGCAACCGCACTTCAAAACTGGGCGAGCGCACCACCGTCTCGTACTCTGAAACGATATGGACCCGCTCCAGAAACACTGCCTTGACCACATCCTGCCAACCCCACAGCGACAGCGGGTAGTAACTCAGCGGTCGGTAGTCGGCATTCAGTACAAGAGCCGGGCAACTGTCCGGCGCAACATTCGGATGCAGCACGTCCTGTCCTTCCAGGGTTGGTTACAGTGAATGCGAGCGACGATTCGTATCTACTATATCTTGTGCGACGGGCGTGTGAAGGGTGCAAATTAACCTCGTGCTGGAACATAACGCTGAACACACAGGTCGCTCAGATGCCCACATCCCGCTTGCGATTGCTGGCGTATAACCCCCACAAATAACATGCCGCTACGGCACGCCACGGCCGCCACCGCTCGGCATGTACGGACATGTCGGCAATCGACGGTACATCTTCAAGTTGTTCAAACAGTTGCAGGCCAACCCGAACGGCAAGATCTCCGGCTGGCCAGGCGTCGCTGCGGCCAAGGCAGGTAACCAGGTAAATGTCGGCGGTCCACTGCCCGATACCGTGAAGTTTCTTCAGTTCGGCTGCCGCCGCCACATCGTCAAGCTCAGCCAGAGAATTGAAATCGAAACTACCTTCATGCTCGGCCCTGGCGGCATTGATGATGGCTGTTGCCTTGCTCCGCGTCAGGCCAAGACTGGCAAGGTCGGATACCCGCATTGCACTAATGCAGGCAACATCAAACGGTGATAAAGCCGGCTCAACCCTTGCCCATATGGAACTGGCAGCCTTGGTGGATATCAACTGACCCACCACAATGTGGGCGAGGCCAGCCAGGCCTCCATCACGTCTGCGCAACCGCGGCAAGCCGTTTTGCGCATGCAGTTCCCGAAACCGGGAATCAAGCTCAAACAGGGCTTCCGCACCGGCTGCAAGATCACCTATCGTGTTGATGGTGGTTGTGATTTCTGTCATGCGTTCCAGTATAGGTCACAACCGGTATCTGGCCAGATGATTTGGCATGAAAGGTGTAAAGGATGGCAGGTCGCATATTCCGCTTTGCACCAAGCCCGAACGGCAGGTTGCACCTGGGGCATGCCTATTCGGCCCTGTTCACGGCACAACAGGCAAAAATCCATGACGGCAAATGCCTGTTGCGCATTGAGGATATTGACCGCGCACGATGCAGGCCGGAATTTGCCGAACAGGCCCTGGCTGACCTGCAATGGCTCGGGCTCGACTGGCCGCAACCGGTCCGTTACCAGTCCCGGCACCTGCACGAATATACAGTGGTGATCGATCGTCTCGAACGGTTGGGGCTGCTCTATCCCTGCTTTTGTACAAGGGCCAAACTGTCAAAGGTCCAGGGTAGCAGGGACCCCGACGGCACTCCTGTCTACCCGGGCTATTGCAGGTTGATGACGAAGGCGGATCGCAGCCGCCGCATGTCGGCAGCTGAACCTTATGCATTGCGTCTCGACATGGCAAAAGCCATCGTCGCCGCCGGTTCAGACCTGAGCTTCCATGAAACAGGTTGCGGACCGGATGGTGAAACCGGTGCCATAGCCTGCACACCGCAAGACTGGGGTGACGTCGTTCTGGCCCGCAAGGACATTGCCACCAGCTATCATGTTGCAGTGGTGCATGATGATGCCGTCCAGGGCGTGACCCACATTACCCGCGGCATTGACCTGTTTCACGCCACCTCCATTCACCGTGTTCTGCAGTCCATCCTCGAATTTCCGGCGCCCGCCTACATTCATCACAAGCTGATATCAGATGACGCCGGGCGCAAGCTCTCCAAGAGCCGGGGGGACCGTTCACTTGCCGCCCTGCGTGATGAAGGGGTCACGCCGGACATGATCCGCGCGCAGTTGGGCTTCTAGAGCGAGCTGAACTCAGACCTGCGGAAGCAGGGCCAGCACGATACTCAGCGTGACAATCGACAATGCCGTTCCGGCTGCCACGCTGGCGGATACGGCTGCTTCCGCCGCGGCCTGCCGTTCTGCAAAAATGTAGGCGTTGGCACCTGTCGGCAGCGCCGCAAACAACACCACGATGCCTGCCTGAACCATAGACAGATCAAAAACCTCGAACGCCAGCAGCGCTGCGACGGCCGGCATGACAGCCAGTTTGAGAAACATCAGGACGGCCGCTGCAAGCCCGCTGCTCATCAGGCCAAACCGGGCCAGCGACAGGCCGAGTGCAAACAGCGCGGCCGGAACTGCCGCCTGAGCCAGCATGGAGACGATATTGTCCGCCATGGAATGCAGGCCGAAACCGGCAAGGTTCCACGCTGTGCCTGCCAGCAGCGCCAGCACAATCGGATTGGTGAACAGGTCTTTGACAAGGGTGCGCAGCAAACTCGAAAGCTTCTGCTGCTTCCCGCTCCGCGACCCCCATTGCGCCAGCAGGGTAGCGGCAAACCATTGCACCGGAAGATGGATGGAAATGATCAGCGCCATGGGCAGAACGGCAGCCGCCCCGAAATGCGCGACCCCCAGCGGCAGGCCCAGCATCACCGTGTTGCCGAATGCAGAACCAAGGGCTGCTGATGACCCGCCTGCCCCTTCAAGTCCCGTCACGACATGTGACGCGGCGATTGCCAGCACCCAGATGATCGCCACCGTTGTGAAGAACGCGCCCCAAAGCCCCCACGGCGGGCTTGCCGGAATGCCCAGTGTGACCATCGCCTTGAACAGCATGGCAGGAATCGCAAACGTGAATACGAATGTCGACAGCCCGCGCGCGGAGCCTGCAACGAAAAACCCGAACCGGCCGGCGCCGAAGCCGAGCACGATCAGCGCAAACACCGGCACCACGGTGGTAATCACGTTCTGCAATTTGAGCCCGATCCTGAATTTGAGTCTGGATGTTGCCTGCCTTGCGAACTTGGATACACTGGCTTCATGGCAAGCTCCAACAGAATACCGCCTGCAGTCGACGCCAAATCCGCTGAACTGCTGAAGCGGGCCTACGATCTGGCCGATGACCAGGAAGCCCGCAGGCTTTATCGCGATTGGGCGGAGACCTATGACAGGACCATGCTCGACGGATTGGGCTACCTGTCGCCCCGGCTGGTGAGCGAACTTCTTGCGTCCGCTGTTTCGGATCGTACAGTGCGGGTGCTTGATGTCGGGGCCGGAACAGGTCTTGCGGGGCAGGAACTGAACACACTTGGCTTCAGCAACATTGACGCCTTCGATTATTCTGCCGAGATGCTGGCAGTCGCCGCCCGGCGCAGCATCTATACCGGTCTGATCGAAGGCGACCTTACACAACCGCTCGAAATACCAGATCAGACATATGATGCGGCAGTTTGTTCCGGGACTTTCACTCATGGCCATGTTGGTCCTGCCTGCCTTGGGGAGGTGTTCCGCATTATCAGATCCGGCGGTCTGTTTGCCTTTTCCATCAATACCGGAGTGTGGATTGATGGCGGATTTGAGCGCGAACTGGGCCAGCTTGAAAAGAACGGGGCGATACGTCTGATTACCCGCAACCCCGGTGTCAACTACCAGACATCGTCCAGCAAAGATTCCTGGCTCAATCTCTATGAACGACGATAGCGACAAGGCCCGCCGCAAGGTGATGCAGGCGCGTGCCATTGCCGGTAGCAAGGAAGCACGCTCCTTCTATGCCGACTGGGCAGCTAGCTACGACCATGACGTGTATGCGACCCTGAAGGTTGTGGGCTCACACAGAATTGCCGATTTGCTGCAAACCCATGTTCCGGACGTCAAATCCATCGAGGTGCTGGATGCCGGTTGCGGGACGGGCGCCGTTGCCGAACGGTTGAAGTTTCGCGGCTTTGAGCTGATTGACGGCATCGACCTGTCTCCGGAAATGCTGCAGGTCGCAAGAGACAAACAGCTTTACCGCAGCCTGCAGGAAGCCAACCTGAACGAACAGTTCACCCTGCCGCACAGTCCGTACCCGGCGATAGTCAGCGCCGGCACATTCACCACCGGGCATGTGGGAGCAAAAGGCTTTCAAAACCTGTTCTCGCATCTCCGGCAAGGCGGCCTGATGGCGTGTGCCATTGCCATACCGGTCTGGGAACGCGATCAGCTTGCAGCACTGGTCAGTACCCTGCCGGTGAATGTACTGGCCAATCGCGTGGATGCAACAATACCGGGTGGCAAACCGGATACGCATTTTCTCGTCTTGCGCAAGAGCTAATGCGTGTCGCGGTCGATCTCGTGTTCCAACCAGGCCATTCCACACAAAGCCCGGCACGACAAGGTTTGGCTTGGAGCAAGGTGCGGTAATACTGAGAACACAAAACAATGTCTGACCCCGCCTGCTGACGGCCCCTTTACGGGGCAGTTCCCTGCGCCACAACGTAAAGCGCATAAGCCATCAGCAAGCCAGCACCTATCGGTCGGGTAAGCGTTTTCAAATACATAAATATCAGCAACACAATTGCCACAACCAGCATTATTGGCCCGTCGAAGATAGCAAATCTGGCCGCGACAGGAACAGGTGCAATCGCGGCGGTAACGCCTAGAATGGCCAGAATGTTGAAAATGTTGCTGCCAACAATGTTTGCAAGGACAACTTCCGAATGTTGGCGCCAGGCTGCGACAAGTGCAGCCGCAAGTTCGGGCAGAGATGTACCTACAGCCACAATTGTTAGTCCAATTACAGCTTCCGACACGCCAAAGTCTCTGGCGATTCCTGTCGCACCTTCGACCATGAACCGGGCGCCGGCCACCAGCATGATCAGGCCCACTACAACTTCAAATGCGGACCGCAGGCTGCCAAGATCAATCTGTTCCTCCGCAACCATTGCCTCTTCGACGAAAACTGAAGCTCGCCGCTTTTGTTCCAGTATAATCGTGATGGCAAGATAGGCACCCATCGCAACAAGCAACGCACATCCAGAAAGGCGATCGATCCGGCCAGAGTACAAAAACGGCAGTAAACCAGCTGAAATCGCCACCATAACAGCACATTCACGCCGTAGGAACCTGTTTGAGACTGCTATTGGCGTAATGAAAGCGGCGAAACCGACAATCAGAAGTATGTTGGCAATGTTGGAACCGACAATGTTGCCGATAGCGATGTCAGGTGACCCTGCAAGTGCTGCTTGTACAGACACAAGCAACTCGGGCGCAGAAGTGCCAAATCCCACAATCACCATCCCAACAACGAGCTTGGATATATTCAGGCGTTCCGCGATCGCCACGCTGCCGCGCACAAGGCCCTCGCCACCAAAAAACAGCAAACCAAGACCTGCGGCAAGTAGAAACAAATTCCAAACCATGTGATACTCTGCTCCCAACCAGACAGCCGTGAAGGTCAAAAGCTTGCCTTGTGTCCTTGGTGTGATCAAACAGGTGAGGCCCGCCAGGCGGCATCTGTAACATCGCCGTGCCATTACGGTTATGCAAGGTTGTTTTAGGGTAATTTCATCAAAGACTGCCAGCTGGCGCGAAGCGCCTGTTGAGATCTACTGTGGCGGGGTCAGCTTAAAGTTTCGGAGCTCACGCTCCTGAACTTGCACGTATTGCTGGCTTTTTGGTCTGGCGGAATTCTCAATCTGCCTTCTTCCCGGCACCGCCAGAAAGCGTACAAGGACCGGGAAGGTGTAGAACTGCAAACAACGGAAGAACACCGTAATGGAAGGAGCGCTACAACCGTGAGCCCGAGTATTTCTCCGCCTCCCGCTGAGCGGACTTCAATCGTTTTGAGAAACTTGCTTGCCAAGTTACCCGAAGACGACGTTTCCATCGGGTTCATCGTCCTGCAAATGCGGCGGCGATCATTCGGCGGGGTATTTCTTGTCCTGGCAGCGCTCGGGCTTTTGCCCGGTATCTCTTTTTTTGCAGGGCTTGCCATGCTCGTGCCGGCATTTCAGATGGCGCCTGGTTTTCGCGCGCCGCTGCTGCCGCGTTTCATTCGCCAGCGTCGAATCGGAGTAATGGCAGTTCGCGCAATGGGAAACAGGGCTATTCCCTGGATAGAGAAAGCCGAACGTTACATAAAGCCGAGATGGATACCTTTGACGCTGCCGCCGGTGCCGATGATTGTCGGCATCGTCACAATCGGCCTGGCTTTGATCGTCATGCTTCCGCTGCCGTTCAGCAATCTTCCTCCAGCGCTGGCATTACTTTGCTTCTCTCTGGGGCTTCTTGAACGAGACGTATTGATGATCGGTATCGATCTCGTTGTGGCGGCAACGGCGGCGGTTACGGGTGGTATCGTGGCGATGATTGCATCGGAAGCGCTGGTGCTGCTGGTCAAGCACCCTCCACACTGGCTACCGTGGTAGTACAATCGGGAGGACCGATACTGCTTCGACTGTGATCCCGCCAGGACAATCTGCCTCAGCAAGGAGACAAATATGGTTCGTCTGCCATGATTCGTTCATGTCGGCTGGTACACGATCGCATCAGATTCAATTTTGCAAATCGCCAAGAACTGAACCTGAGGCTGAATCTGGCTGCAGGCCATCACCGTTTGCCAGACTGGCATAATATTGCTGTTGATATTGATAGGAAACATACGACAGCATCGCGTGCACTTGCATGGCCCACCATGTCAGGTCCAGGCGCCAAAGAACAAGAAACCTCAATCAATCCAGTTTCAGTTTGTACCCGATATGGCTGGCGACGAATCCCATCCGGTCATAGAACCGGTGCGCATCTTCGCGGGTCCTGTCGGTGGTCAGTTGTACCAGGCTGCATCCGCGCGACCGGCTTTCTGCAATGGCAAATTCAAACATCCGTTGCCCCAGTCCGCCGCTGCGATGCGAAGCGGCAACCCGAACCGCTTCAATCTGGCCGCGCCA
>JAHEFB010000027.1:48971-53007 GCA_024640405.1 Alphaproteobacteria bacterium
AGGCCCGGCTTGCCGACCAGGAATTTGACCGGTACACCCAACCGTTTTGACAAGGCTGCGACCTGCTCTTTTACGAGTTCCGAATCCGCCGGCGCGGCAAGGGTAACAACAGTGCCGACACCGGTTGGCGCGCGATATTCCCCGAACACATCGCGCAGCGTCTGTCCCCATTCACCGGTCGTGACACCCGCCTTTGCACACTCAATCGACGGGTCCATGATGTTCCGGCCGCCCAGTGCTGCAGATTTCAAATCTGCCAGCGCTGTTTTAGCCGCTGCTGCGTCGCGGCCTTTTCGCCAGGTACTGAGGCGTTCAATCTGTTCCTGCTCGACATGTTCCGGCACGGTCAGGATGGCGTCGCCATCCCCACCTGACAACGGCGACGGCTCACTGGTTTCATAGGCGTTGACCCCAACCACCGTCTCGCGACCTTCCTCGATCGCCTTGATGCGCGCGGCGTTCGACTTGACCAGTTCAGCCTTCATGTATCCGGCATCGACGGCAGCTACCGCACCACCCATCTGCTCAATGACATCCAGCTCTTTCAATGCCGCAGCCTTAAGGGCTTCGACCTTGCCGGCGATGACCTCGGACCCGTCAAAAATATCGCCGTTTTCGAGCAGGTCGGTCTCGAATGCCATGATCTGCTGCATGCGCAACGACCATTGCTGATCCCATGCTCTCGGCAAACCAAGCGCCTCGTTCCAGGCCGGCAACTGCACCGCGCGGGCGCGGGCATTTTTCGACAGCACGACGGCCAGCATTTCGATAAGGATACGGTAGACATTGTTTTCAGGTTGCTGCTCGGTCAGGCCCAGCGAATTGACCTGAACGCCATACCGGAACCGGCGCAGTTTCGCGTCTTCAACACCGTAGCGATTGTGGCAGATGTCGTCCCACAACTCGGTGAACGCCCGCATTTTCGAAAGCTCGGTTATGAACTTGATCCCCGCATTCACAAAGAAACTGATGCGGCCGACAATCATCGGAAAATCTTCGTCCGGCACCTGGCCGGAGGCTTTCACACCATCCAGGACAGCAATGGCGGTTGCCAGTGCAAAGGCAAGTTCCTGCGCCGGCGTCGCGCCGGCTTCCTGCAGGTGATACGAGCACACATTCATCGGGTTCCATTTGGGACACTCGACCCGCGACCATGTGATGGTATCGGTGATCAGCCGCATCGACGGCTGCGGCGGAAACACATAGGTGCCGCGCGAAAGATACTCCTTGATGATGTCGTTCTGCGTGGTGCCGGTAAGGCTGGCCCGCGGAGCGCCCTGTTCTTCTGCAACTGCAACATACAGCGCCAGCAGCCAGGCAGCCGTAGCGTTGATCGTCATGGACGTGTTCATCCGCTCCAGCGGAATGTCTTTGAACAGGGCGCGCATGTCGCCGATGTGGGACACCGGCACGCCAACCTTGCCAACCTCGCCGCGCGCCAGCAAATGATCGCTGTCGTACCCGGTCTGGGTTGGCAGATCGAAGGCCACCGACAGGCCGGTCTGGCCCTTGTCCAGGTTGCGCCGGTACAGTTCATTGCTGGCTTCCGCCGTGGAATGACCCGCATAGGTGCGAAAGATCCACGGTCGGTCACGATTGCTCTGGTCGCTCATCAAAGGTTGATCCGTTTGCTCGTTTATCTCATGGACTTGCATTGAAAACAGCAATGCACGCCACACTGCACATAATCAGGCAATTGCCGATAATCGAAGCATGAAGTTTATTGCAGCGCAACCAAACTTTGAAAATTGTCGTGACAGGCAGGTTGTTTTTGCCGGAAAAATCGCCGGTTAATCGGCCTTCTTCAGTCCGCCGACCGGCGATGGTAGACGAGCAGCATCATCGCAGCGACACACATGCCGATATTGGCTGCAACAGCGATCATTACCATGCTGTCAATACCAGGAATATGAAAGCTTCGGGCAAAAATATTGGCCACATAGGCGCCGGCGAAGAGTCCGACAAAATTCATTATCGTATTGAAAAGAGAATTGAATTTTACAAATGAGTTAACGATTGTCGTACCAACCAGGCACATCGCACAAACGATCATCAACGGCGTCGTGCCGAGATCACCGCTGCCGAACGGCAGATATGAACCCCAGTGTATATTGATGCCCAGTAGGCTCAGAAAGTCGTTCATGCTCGCTGCCTGATTTCATCGTTCTAAATGTAGGAGCGCGATACTAAGCCATCGAGGTTGCCAACTGGTAAACGGTTTGTTGAAAATTTGAACTACGTAAATTCATTATTGCATTGCAGCATAATCTGCCCGATGGTGTGGTGTAATTTTATGCAGGAGACCCACAATGGCCGTATCAGCAATACGTGATCAGGCAGAACCGCCAGCAAATTCGGCTGCTGCTCGCAAGGATCTTTACGAAATCGGAGAAATCCCGCCACTTGGGCATGTTCCCAAGGAAATGTACGCGTGGACCATTCGTCAGGAACGTCACGGTGAACCTGATACTGCCATGCAGGTAGAAGTTGTGCCCACCTGGGAAATCGATTCCGATGAAGTGCTTGTTCTGGTGATGGCCGCCGGCGTTAACTACAATGGCGTGTGGGCATCGCTGGGCATTCCGCTGTCACCGATCGATGGCCACAAGAACCCCTACCACATCGCAGGCTCCGACGCGTCGGGCATCGTCTGGGCGGTTGGCAGAAAGGTAACCCGCTGGAAGGTTGGCGACGAAGTTGTCATTCACTGCAACCAGGATGCCGGTGACGATGAGGAATGCAATGGCGGAGATCCGATGTTCTCCACCTCGCAGCGCATCTGGGGATATGAAACACCCGACGGATCGTTTGCGCAGTTCTGCCGGGCACAGGCCCGCCAGCTGATGCCGCGGCCGCAGCACCTGACATGGGAAGAAGCAGCCTGCTACACGCTGACCCTGGCCACTGCCTACCGCATGCTGTTCGGCCACCGCCCGCATACGCTCAAACCCGGCCAGAACGTGCTGGTGTGGGGTGCATCCGGTGGCCTCGGATCAATGGCGGTGCAGTTGATCGCAACCTCAGGAGCCAACGCCATCGGTGTCATTTCAGAGGACGAAAAGACCGATTTTGTTCTGGGTCTGGGTGCAAAGGGTGTCATCAACCGCAAGAATTTCGATTGCTGGGGGCAGCTGCCCACTGTCAACACACCTGAATACAATGCCTGGGCCAAGTCGGCCCGTGAGTTCGGCAAGGCAATCTGGGATATCACCGGCAAGGGCAATAACGTCGATATGGTGTTTGAACACCCGGGCGAAGCGACGTTCCCGGTCTCGACGCTGGTCTGTAAACGCGGCGGCATGGTGGTTTTCTGCGCCGGTACGACCGGTTACAACCTGACCATGGACGCGCGCTATGTCTGGATGCATCAAAAGCGCATCCAGGGGTCGCACTTCGCACATCTGATGCAGGCAAGTCAGGCCAATCGACTTGTCATCAATCGCCGTATCGACCCTTGCATGTCGGAAGTCTATGACTGGAATGACATTCCCAAGGGCCACATGCGCATGCGCCAAAACAAGCACCTGCCGGGCAACATGGCCGTACTGGTCAACGCGCCAACGACAGGCCTTCGCACTTTCGAGGACGTTCTTGAGGCATCGGGTAGCTAGATATGACGAGCCATTTGCTTCAGCAGGTCCAGGCCCGTAGCAAGATTGGCTCCACTGTCTGAATCATCCAAAGGCGGTTTGCGATCTGCTGAAGAACCGGCAACTTTCGCGCTTGAATAACCTAGCGATTCATCGATGGCTTTCAAGGTATTCACGGTCTTTGCCTGCCAGACCACTGCACCCTGTTCATGGGCAATTTGCAGTGACCGGGAGAAACTGTCATGAACCGATTTCGTCATCCGATGATCGGCGGCAATCAACTCGGCCTGCCCTCTGAGCCGGTATGTCTCGGCCAGATAGAGTCTTTCTCCAGTGTTGGCAGCTGTGCGCAGTGCACGATTGAGCATGGCGAGGCAGCCGAAAGTATCGCCGTTTTGCAGGTACACGCTGGCAATCAGGCACAACACCCTTGTCGCCTCCAGCAC
>JAHEFB010000027.1:53107-61739 GCA_024640405.1 Alphaproteobacteria bacterium
TCGATTAAACCGCCCTTGGCACAGTGCAGCGCAATAAACTCCGGTTCCCGTTGAGCAACTCCCGGGATGGTTTTGATCAGCATTCTTGCGATTCGTGAATGGAGCCGCTCACGCTCCCGGCGCAACAGGCTTGAATAGGCGGCATCCTGGAAGAGTGCATGTCGAAATACATAACTTGAGGTATCGGAGAGACCGACTTGGCGAATGACATTGGATTCAACCAGCTGATCCAGCAGCTTTCCGGATTCGGTCTGATCCAGCCGCATCAGTTCGGCGATCATCTCGTTGGAGAACGAGCCGCCGATTGTCGCGGCAACCTGGGCAATGTATTTGGCCTTGTTCAACCTGTCGAGACGAGCCATCAGGGAGTCCGACAAAGAACTTGGAACCCTTATTTCATCACCTTCTGTATTGCGCGGCTCAATTCCGGAATGTTCCAGCCGCTCGCAGGTTTCCCGGCAAACCTCCTCGATAAACAGAGGAATTCTGTCGGTTTTGGAGACAATTTCATCCACGAGTTCCGCCGGAAAATCCATCCGCCCGGACACAAGATCGACGAGTTTTGCAGCATCGTTACTGTCCAGCCTGTTCAGCTTTATGTTGGACATGAAATGTTCGGTGGGCCATTTCGGATCAAACCCGTCACGAAATGTAAAAATGATCAGTACGTTAAAATCACAGGCATTCTGCTGTAGTATTTTCCCAAAAAACTCTCTGGTACTCGGATCTGACCAGTGTAAATCCTCGACTACAAGGATTCTGTTCTTATCAAATTCAAAAAGGAATTCTGTAAGTAATTCTATTTGTATTTTTCTTATCTCATCAAATTCAATGTTTACAGTTTTCGGAAATTCCATACGCAACAAACTATACAAACTGTATTTCCGATTTTCATCTGCAACGCCCATGGTGTCGCAATATTTCTCGATTTCACCACGGTTTTTTTCGATTTCCTGATCCGCTCTGAACCCGATGTGTTCCGACATGAGGGAGATAAGTGGATAGAAGCTGGAATTGGTATGGTTTGGCGAGCAGAACAGATGCTTGGCATCGACATCTTGCTCATAGTCCAGAACCTGATCGCGGAAGTGTCTTACAAGATGGGACTTTCCGATGCCAGCCTCACCGCTGATCAGCACGGCCCGTCCCTGCCCGGTTTTCACCGCAGCCCAGCAGGTATGCAGCTGTTCAATTTCAACATCCCGGGCGACGAGTGGCGTCAGGTCCTGGCGCGTATGAAGCACTTCCGACCGGCTGTGAGCTTTCCGCAGGACCACGGCACGCCACACTGGAACCGGATTCGAGAATCCTTTGAGTTTATGTTCGCCAAGCGACTCAAAAGCGAACATTTCTCCCAACAATTGCCGGGTTTGTTCTGAGACCACAACTGATCCCGGTTCAGCAAGAGACATCAGCCGCGCGGCCAGATTGGGGGTCTGGCCAACCACCGCGTTTCGTTCTTCAGTGCCGGCGGCAACCAGGTCACCGGCAACAACCATCCCCGTCGCGATTCCAACCCGGACCTCAAGCGGCAACCGGGCTGAACTCGCAAGCCGGCGGACTATTTCAAGTCCCGCCCAAACAGAGTTGGCCGCATCGTATTCATTGGCGATCGGGTAACCGAAATACACCAACATGCCGTCTCCGCCGTAATGACCGATGAAACCGCCATAGTGCTTGATCACGTCAGCACATTGCTGCCGGTAGGACGCAATGACATCCCGCAGGTCTTCCGGGTCAAATTTGACGGAAAGAGCCGTTGATCCGACAAGGTCGCAAAACATCACCGTCAACTGCCGGCGTTCGGCCTGTTCGGAAATGCGACTGAATTCCGGGACATCCCGCGCAGCCGCCGGAACTTGCTGCTGCATTGCCGCAAGAGCCTTCTTCAGACGCTTCCTGGAGCCCAGGTTCAGGCCCAACTCCTTCAGGTCTGCATCTGTGAGTTCAGCAACAATATCAAGATCAATGTCATTCTGGCCAAACACCGTTGCCAGTTGTTCCAGGCCGTTCTGTTTCAGCCAGTCCTCAAATTCCTTACTCATCCTGCAACCGACGGATTGTCATACCGGCTGAAACGCTGGGAGCCCGGCGACTCCTCGTAAACTGTTGCCTTGGGAACAGGCATCCTGCAAATTGCTGACCGAGGGTATTTTTGAGCGAAGGCATGTTGATATGAGCGAGAAGACCGGCAACACTGGCCATCCTCTTTCCACACATCACACCCGGGTGGTTGTAAGTCTTTACGATCAACTGCACCGATACGCCCTCTCAAACCCGTTGGCACCCGCAATCATGCCGTGCACCGGGGCAGCGATCAACTACGAAGAACTGTTTGAGTTTGTCTCAGCCGTGAAGGACCAGTTGCGCGGTTCGGGCATCGGTGTTCGCGACAGAATTGCCATCGTGTTTGCCAACGGTCCGGATATGGCAACAGCCGTTACAGCGATTGCCAGCCTGTCTGTGTGTGTGCCGCTAAATCCGGATCTGGCAGAAGACGACTGGAAGCATTATTTCCAGCAGTTGAAGATCGATGCCCTGATCTGGCAGGCCGGACCCGACACCATGGCAAAACAGGTGGCATCAGCCATGGGCCTCAGATTGATCGAACTCGAACCCAGACCGGATCGGCCGGGTCTGTTTTCATTGCGCATCGATGAAGACCACGCACCCAGTCACGACGGCGTCCCCGGGCTGTCAGACACAACCATCATATTACCGACATCAGGCACAACTTCCTTGCCAAAGGCGGTGCCGCTCACCCACAGCAACATCAGCCACTCCGCATGGAATACCATTGAAGCCCTGGAGCTATTGCCTGAGGACAGGCTCCTGGCGGTGTTACCGCTGTATCATGCCGTTGGACTGATAGCGGGTCTGATGACAACCTTGACAGCGGGCGCCAGTGTGATCTGTCCCGGTCAATTCCAGGTTGAAACCTTCTATGCATCGCTGGAACAACACCAGCCAAGCTGGTACACCGCCGTTCCGACAATTCACGGCGCAATCATTGCATCCGCGCCGGAGTACCAGAGCATACTCAGCAAGCACACACTGCGTCTGGTGCGTTCATCTGGCGCATCGCTGCCGCCGCAGAGATTCACCGAGTTGGAACAGCTTTTTGGTGTGCCGGTGATCGAAGCCTACGGCATGACGGAGTCGGCATCCCAGATTGCTTCAAATCCTCTGCCTCCGCGGCAACGCAAGATCGGATCCGTGGGCCCCGCAGCCGGGCCGGAAATCAGAATTGTGAACGATAAGGGCGAAGTCGCCGGTCAGGGGGAAACCGGTGAAATCGAAATTCGCGGGCCGATTCTCACCCCGGGATATGACGGCGACGACAATCAGGAGATGATTGTTTCGACAGACGGCTGGTTCGGCACCGGCGATCTCGGTTACCTGGATCCGGATGGCTACCTGTTTGTCGTTGGCCGTTCCAAGGAATTGATCATTCGCGGCGGCGAGAACATTTCACCGCGAAAAATCGATGAGGTGCTACTTGATCACCCGGACGTACTTGAGGCTGTCGCTTACTCGATTCCCCACCCACGGCTGGGCGAGGACATTGCAGCGGCCGTGGTGCTGCGGCCGGGAACAAAGGTGTCCAACCTGGAGCTTCGGAACTTCGCGCTGAACAGCAAAAAGCTCCGACTGTCAGAAGTGCCCCGTTTCGTAAAAATCATAAGTGACATTCCCAAGAGCGGCACTGGCAAGATTCAGAGAAACAGAATTCTGGAGGAGCTTCGCGCTCTTCCCGACCTTGGCGGCGATGCCGACACCGGTTCCCGTCATATGGCTCCTAAACCGGCCATCGAGCACAGAATGGCAGAGATCTGGTCGGAGGAGTTTGGCAATCAGACCATTGGCCGGGACGATGATTTCTTCGCTTTGGGTGGTGATTCCCTGATGGCAATTCGCATTGGCATAAGGGCGCGCGAATTGTTCAACATCGAGGTCACCCTGCCGATGCTGTTCGAGCACCCGACTATCGCCAAGCTGGCAGACTACATATCTCGCCGGACCCCGGATCAGGCCGAAGAGATTGTCGGGAACAAGGACAAACCCTGCCCAACCCCGGCTTCGGTTTCCCAGAGCCTGATATTCTTACAGAACCAACTGAGTGACGGTTACCCTGTATTCAATCTTGTTTTGTCATTTCGCCTGAAGGGCAATCTGGACAGAAAGGCACTCGAGCAAAGCATTGCTGCCGTCATACAGCGCCATGAAGCCTTGCGAGGCACGTTCTGTTTGTCAGATGGCGAATGTTCATTTCTTGTACCACCGGATGGCGGTTCGAAAGTGGTGAATACGATCGAAGACTGGAAGATCCTCGGTGAATCAGGAGGATACGCGTTTGCAAAGTCGGTATGTGATGACGAAGCATGGACGCGTTTCGACCTCGAACGGGCTCCGCCGGTTCGTTTTCGGCTTCTGCAACTCACCGATGATCTGTACGTACTAGTCATCGCGACCCATCACATAATATCCGATAGCTGGTCGACCGACATTATCTTGCGAGAGATATCTGCAAGCTATGCACAACAGTCACATAGCTGGATCACCAGTGCGGACGTGCGAGAGGTAGATTTTTCTGATTTCGCAGTTTTCCAAAGGGCGTGGTCCAACAGCAAAGATGCGGCCGCTCAACTGGACTACTGGGCAGCATATCTGGACGGAGCCCGGAGCGTGTATCCGAAGCCGCGGGCAACTTCGGGCCGAAGCAGGCTCAAGACCGGCCGACTGCCGGTTTCAATCGACGAGCAGCTTCTTGAGCGAGCCCGCGATTGGTCGAAAACGGAAGAAATTACGCTGTTTGTCTTGTTTCTGACTGTTTTCAATCTGTCGCTGTACTCGAAATTTGACGCCGAAGATATTTGCGTTGCCACACCCGCTGCCAACCGGTCGTGGAAAAATGCGGAAGGCATCGTCGGTTTGGTCGAAAACACCGTAGTTGTTCGCACCGCTCTTGCTGGCAGCCAGACATTTCGCGAATTGCTGGAAAACGTTCGCAGCAGCGTTCTGGACGCCCAGGTGCATCAGGAATACCCCTTTGAACTGCTGATGCAGGAGCTCGCCCGGCGCGACGCTGAAAACCAGCCACCGCCTGTAGACACGTTTTTCTCATTTACCACCAGGTTTGGCGAAACCCTGACTTTGCCGGGCATCGATGTTCAGCCTTTCGGAGAAGTGGGCAAACACGCCCAACCTGTTCTCCCGGTCAATCGGGCCAGCCTCATGCTCATGCTGAACGAAACGAAAGACGGTGTGTTCGGTTCACTGGCATTTGACGAAACTGAATTTGATCACGACTTCATCCTGAATTTTCTCGCCGATTTTCAGCAGCTGCTGGTGCGCGCGATCAACACGCCGGAGGCAACGCTGGATCACTTGGCAGATTACCTTGAACAAGCCCCTGTGTTGACATCGTTCGCTGCAACGCAAGACACCCGACTTGTTAATTCCCCCAGAAGCGAGTAAATTTTGCTGGTTTGTTTTAAGGAGAGGGAAGCACCATGACATTTTTGCCGGATTTTGATAAAGAACAACTGTCCTATAAGACGCCTGACGAATTGAAAACCCTGGCAGGGCAGCTCGAACGTGAAATACAGTCAATTGAAGCAAAGCGAACTTGGCTGAATGAACAACTGGAAACGGTAAGAGCAGCCCTCGGTGGCAAGTAAAAGATTCTGCGATTTCGGAAAATGCAAAAGCTAAATCCCTGAAAAGTTATAGTTTGATGGGAAACATGACGCAGATGTCAGTTTGTTTTCTCATTCATATTGACATGTTTACTGCTTTGAGCTTTTCGAGCCGGGTTCGGGATCTATTCGTGTCAACGAAGTCAAATGCCGGCTGAGCGCGCTCAGTCGGCATTGCGGCTGGCCATTGTCAAAGACAAAATACGGGCGTGGAAGAGACAGCAGAATCCGTTTTGATAGCCTTGCTTCGGCAGGACAGCATTCGCTGGCAGGCTTTGGGAATTGTAGAGGCAACGGAGCTTCCTTCCGGCTGTATCGGGGCCGGCTTCATCCGAAATCTGGTTTGGGATCACCTGCATGGCAGATCGAGTGACTGCCGTGACGAAGACCTTGACGTCCTTTGGTACGACCGCTCAAACACCGAGCCACGTCATGATCGGCTCATCGAAGGTGAGCTACGGGCCCTGGTTCCCGAACTGAAGTGGTCAGTTAAAAACCAGGCCAGAATGCACTTGCGAAATCGTGACGAGCCATATTCATCTGTCGAGGAAGCCATGCGCTCCTGGCCAGAAACGGCAACCGCCGTGGCAGCAAAGCGCGTCGGTGAATGCTGTGAGATAATCGCACCATTTGGCCTTGATGACCTCGTCAGGATGATACTGCGCCCGACATCTGCACGGCCAAACAAGCTCAAGGCGTTTGAAGCCAGGGTTGGCAAGAAGCAATGGCTTTCACGTTGGCCGCAAGTAACTCTCGCGAGGTGAATAGGTTATGCGGCGCGACAAACGATCACTGTGTCCCGCTCAGCCGACTTGAGCGCACCAAGCCCTTACTTCCGGCCTCCACGAACTCAGCCTCCGGTCATATTCGTCGCAGGTCTCAGACAGCCAGGTTTGCAATCTCAGCTTCAATGTTCGTCTTGAGATCCGGCGCCAGCTTGAGGCGGGCGGAAAGCATGGCCAGGTATGCCTGCTCGGCCGGATCATCGGGATCAATCGCCAGGCAGGATGCCGCATATATTTCAACTGCCTGTTCCATGTTGTCGGCCAGCCCGACAATGGCATCTATGTCCAGCGGCTTGCGCAATTCATCCATCAGGAAGGCCTTTTCCTCCATGCCCAGACCCGCTTCGTCAAACTTGCTGAAAATCCGCTTTTGCTCCGCAGCGTCAATGTGCCCGTCTGCCTTGGCGGCTGCAATCATTGCCTGGATGATCTTCACGCCCAGCGCATTGCGTTCTTCGGCTGGCGCCGGCAGGAAAGCCGTGCCTTCAGCTTCCGGCGTCACGTTCTTCATGGCCGGTTGCGCTGCAGGTTCGGCGCTTGTCTGAGTGCCGGCAGCACCGGTCGATTTGGCCGATTGCCAATCGTTGTATGCCTTGTAGGCCAGTCCGCCCAACACGGCCACACCACCAATCTTGGCTGCCTTGCCGGCCATTTTGCGGCCCTTCTTGGTGCCCAGCAACAACCCGGCAAGACCACCGGCGGCGAGGCCGCCACCAAACCCCTTCAGTGAACCGGGAACAGCGTCAAGCCCGCCGCCTGACCGCGCCGGCGCATCCGCATTCTGGCTTTGAGAACCTGAACCCAGGAATTGATCTAGGAGTTTTTGTGGATCGAACATATCTGTGCCTTTCAAACCGATCAGGATTCATCTGCCTTGGTGATAGATGGAACCTGCTGTGCCTGAGACAAGTAGGCGCCACAAAAAACTTTGCCTTTACCTCGACAAACAGGTTACCCAATCCGGGCAAACAAAATTCCCCGCAAAGTACTGCCAGGCTTTCATGACGTCCCGCACACAAGACAGTGTTCAACAAACGGCCATCGGGCCGCCCGGATGGCTGGGGTTTATTCCGGCCGTATTCGTGCTTCTGTGGGCCACAGGTTTTATCGGGTCACGGCTTTCTGCACCCTATGCGGAACCGATGAGTTTTCTGTCGACCCGCTTCGCCGTTGTTGCCGTACTGCTGGCTGCGGTCGCAGTGGTCATGCGGGCATCCTGGCCGGATCGCCGCACTACACTGCAATGCCTGATCACCGGTGCGTTGATCCACGGCGGCTATCTGGGCTTTGTTTTCTGGTCGATCTGGAAAGGCATGCCGGCAGGTGTGTCCGCACTTATCGTTGGCCTGCAGCCGTTAATGACAGCCGTTCTTGCAGGGCTCATGTTGTCTGAGCGCATCACCGCCCGCCACTGGACGGGACTGTTTATCGGCGTGCTGGGTGTCGGGCTGGTGGTATGGCCAAAATTCACCCTTGATGCAGCCGGCATTACCCCCGTCACTGTGGGTGCAAACATACTGGCGATGCTATCAATCACCCTGGGATCGATTTACCAGAAGCGCTTCATGACCAATGTCGATATGCGCACCGGCAATGCCTGGCAGTTTACCGGTGCGGCAATCGTGACAGGGCTGGCTGCACTGGCCTTTGAGAGCTACCAGATCACCTGGAATGGCCCGGTCATTTTCGCGATGGTCTGGCTGGTGTTCGTCTTGTCCATTGGCGCCATCTCCATGCTCTACATCATGATCCGGCACGGTGAAATTTCCCGCGTGACAACACTGTTCTACCTGGTGCCGGGCGTCACGGCTGTCATTGCATGGCTGATGTTTGAAGAGCAGCTGCTTCCCATACAAATCGCCGGCATGGTTGTGTGTGCCGGTGCGGTTATGCTGGCCACCAGAAAGTCATGACTCTGGTTACATTGCACTGCAGCAATTCACCGCTATACTGACCGGCATCTGAAGCAGACAGTCCCGAAGGAACTCCCATGAGCCTAGCCGAAGACGTTCGCCCCGCATCCGCCGTTCTTCCGGACTTGAGCGAAATGATGGCTTCCGCCGTCACCGCAGTGGACACCCTGTTCACAAGAGCACGCGCCAACATGATCGAGCGTGTCGCAACAGACGGGCGTGTGTCTTCTGCTGC
>JAHEFB010000063.1 GCA_024640405.1 Alphaproteobacteria bacterium
ACATGCCGCAATCGCGCTTCAGCAAACAGCTTGCCCGCTAACTCCGAAACATCCCTGTTCTGGTCCAGATTGACGATGATCGGTCCAGTGTGGCCGCCGCACAGCCCATTGAACGCCTGAGAATAGTTGGCTACGTGACTGATCTTGTAGCCACGCTGTTCAAGTCGAGCCTTTATGTTGGATGCGACACTGGAATTCTGGCAGACCAGCATTATGTTGACGGGACTGAACTTGGCAGTGTGCGCGTCGTGATGGTGTGTCGCGGGCATAGTGCTTTCAGTTGACTGCTTCGCTATGGGCAAACCCAATTTGACAGTGAACGTTGCACCTTCACCGGGCTTGCTGGTTGCCTCGATCGTACCCTGCATGAGGTGGGCAATTTCCCGGCAGATCGCCAAACCGAGCCCGGTGCCTTGAACCTGAACCTGAGCCGACTGGTTTGCCTGCGAAAACCGGTCAAAAATGCCGACGATATTATCGTTGTCAATGCCGATGCCGGTGTCGGCCACTTCGATAAAGATGTTTGCAATGTCTGGGTCGGTGCCGTCAGCTATAGCACTGGCGTTCAGGACAACACCACCGTGATCGGTGAACTTTATCGCGTTGGAAATGAGATTGGTCAGCAGTTGCCGAAACCGCATGGGATCTACCTCGACATAGCCGGGGAGGTTACCGTCCAGAACGCAAACAAGATCCAGCCCCTTCTCCTTTGCGCGAATTTCGAAGAGATCGACCGCTTCGGAGATTGACAGCTTCAGATCACAGACTTCCGGTCGCATTGTCAGTTTGCCAGCATCAATCTTGGACAGATCGAGCGCATCGTTGAGGATTGCCAGCAATGCGTGTCCGGAAGTTGATATCATCTGCGCATAACCGCGCTTTGTCTCGTCGTTCAGGCTGTCGCTCAACAAGGATGCCATTCCAACTATGCCGTTTAGCGGAGTGCGGATCTCATGGCTCATTGTAGCCAGGAAGTTACTTTTGGCCTTGCTGTGGGCCTCTGCTTCGGTAGCCAGGCGTTCAGCGACGGCGCGACCACGCTGAGCCTGTTTTTGCGCCTTGAACCTGAAGAGTAATTCGCGCCTGACAAACAGATCGTGAAACAAGGCATTGAACATGATTGCCAAGAACAAACCACACAGCAGCGCTACCAGGGTTATGCGGAGATAAATGTTGTGCGACCGCTCAAGCAGATCCCTGGTGTGGTAGACTGACAGGGAGAAGCCATTGTTCCTGGCGACTGCGGTTTCGACAGTTGTTGTTGGCTGTTCACATGTGGATTTTGCAAACCCGCTGACGTTTTGGCTTCCATCAGGAAATACCAGCACCGCGCATTCGACTTCCGGCCGCGTTGTTATCGATTGAAGCAGCGCCTCGCGAACTGTCCGAGACTTTTCGTCCGCTTCCGGGAGCGTCGAAATTGCGGAGAGCACCTGTTGCGATGCCCGGGTGAATTCAGCCTGCTGATCAAGGCCTGCCCGATCAATGTGCTGAAGTTCGATCCAGTGCAGCAATGTCGCTGTAACGACCACTGCTACAGGGACCAACAGGTGAAAATACCGGCCGTTTCGCCTGCTGTTTGGCAACTTTGAACTGTGTTGTCTTCCTGACAAGATCGTTTTCCACATCTGAGGCGCCTCCTGATCAACCGGCTTTGCAGGATCAGTGAGAACTCCTCGGTTCCATGTAGTGGAGCAACTTTGCTGTATTCACCTGAACACAAGCTGCTCCATGTCCGCATCTGAACTCATCTCCGAGTTGATTCAGCGATCATATTGGAGAATTGTTGGCATGCGTTTAGCGGGAAAACCGGGATTTGTTTGGACGAATTAGGGGTTTGGTAACCGTCAGGCCCGTTCGGCCCACAGCGCAAGGCCAACAACGGTGAGCATTGTCACAGCCATGGTAATGTTGATAAGTCTTTGCACTTTCTCAGGCAGGTTGAGACGTTTCAGGTAAACCCCTGTGCCAAGCCATAAAAAGTGGATCGGTATCCAGAATGCATTGAGAATTGCCAGCTTGAGGGCAACCTCGAGCAAATAGCTGGAAGGCAGGAATGCAAAGCCGGTGAACAACGCCGTATTGACCGCATAGGCTTTCGGGTTGATGAACTGGAGGGCGAAACCGTTCCAGAAATTCGGCGCATTCTGCGGAGCGATCAACGCCACCTTGCTCCCTGAGAAGGCAATTTTGGCGGCCAGATAAGTCAGATAAGCAACCGACGCGAATAACAGGATCGAGCGCAGATACGGAATGGAGAACAGTATGGCCGCCAGACCGGTCGCGACTGCCATGCCGACCGCAAAATTTCCTGCGCACAAACCCCAGAGGTAGGAAAACCCTGCCTTGAATCCGAAGCCGGAGCCAACACCGGCAACACTCAGGACACCTGGGCCCGGTGTAATCAACAAGAAGAAGCAAGCCAGTGCAAACTCTATCATTGCGGGGCAGGACTTTCGTTGCCGCACAATGAATTCCAGGACTTGCGTGACTTGTGCTTGTCATACCAGATGCCAATTGCGGGCAGGGTATGCAGCAGATGAGTGTGGCCGGTGTGGGAGCAGAAATTGTGCACCGCGGGCAGCAGCCACATGTCAGCGAGTGTAAATCCGCGCCCCACGAGCCAGTTCCTGCTTCCGATACACTCATTCAGAATTCCTAGGCAGGACTGGGTGTCGTTGCACTGAACCGCCGCGGCGGAAGTGCGAACATTCATTAGCCTGCCCAACCGGGTTTGTATGACACTGATCCACTGTTCCACCTCGGCCGACCGTATGGGATTGGCCGGTACCAATGATCGGCCGGCGAAACGATGATCAATGTAATGAGTGATACTGCGGATTTCGAACAGTCGGACTTTACCATGGCGCAAGGCGGGCAACGATCCGAAATAGTTTTCTTTTTGAGCTTGTCTGGAATCGTATTCTATCGCTCGGAACCGATACAGAATGCCTTTTTCCATGCAGGCCATCCTGCAAATGCGCACGCCGGCATCACCCGCCGGTCCGATGATTTCCAACTCTGCCATAACCCTCACTCCACCGTACTTCGCTATCGCATAAAGCGGGTCGCGACACAACTGGTTGTGGCCGGATCAACGGCGGCGAACTCAGGTATCAGTCGGGTGATCGACGCCAGGCAAATATGGCTTGAGATCAACAAGCGGCGTCTTGTCCAGTGCATCTGTTGCGTCAATGACAATGACACCGGCCTCCGAATCTATGGAAATGATTTTCACCAGAGCCATAGCCACCGGATTGGGTCGCACGGGTGAGCGTAAGGAAAACACTCCCGCAGGCGTTTCGCGGTGACGCGGCTTTTGCAGAATAATGTCGCGGCGTGCCATATGCATCCAGTACAGGATATGCAGGTATTCGCCGGCGGACAGGCCGGTCAGTCCCTGGCGCCATGCCGGGTCGATTTCAAGATAGTAATTGCCCGGTGCTCTTTCACGAGCCTGACGCATGTTTTTCGGACACTGATCTCGAGCGCTCCAGGGAGATCTGATGCGACCGATGAACACAATTTGGGCATCACCGGTTTCGGTGGCCGGGTTTGTTGTTGACCTTACTTCACCTTCACGCACGCCGGCTATGTCGGTATTGTCTGCTGAAACAGTCATAGTGGTAATTTGCCGGATTTGAGGTAATCGAAAATTGCCTCGATGTTCCCACCCTGCCTTATAACGTGGTCGAAGCTTTGCCGAAGCAGGATAGTCATCCATATGCCCTGCACCCGGATATCGGTAATGCGGTTGTCTCGAGTTCGGAATTCCAGTTCGGTTCGGCGATCCTGAATGTGTTGTAAAAAGCCACTTACGATGTTGCTGCGCGATTCTGTGACGACAAACTCCTTACCGCCAATTTTTTTGCCATGCTTGGCAAGAGTGTTCAGCACCATACGATTGAATAATTCGATGTAGTCCTGTTTTTGGTCCGGTTTCAGACTGCGGCGATGCTTGCCGAGCACGAAAAGGGCCATTGTTCCGATGGCCACGTACCGGTTCAAGGCTTCGGCAATCTCGTCACGATGGGCTCCGTTTCTCAATACATCCAGAAAACGGTTTGCCGCCTCGTGGACCAGCTTTTCCGACGGAGTTGCCGGTGTTGCCAAGGCATCACCCGGTTTCAGGCATGCCAGGGCGGTGAAGCCGGCAAAGGCCGCGACCAATATGGTTCGGCGTCGGATTGATTGATGTTCCATTCAGTGCAATATGCTGAAACTCGCTCACGTGGACAAGCCAAGATATGTGCCATGTGCTGGAATTGTTGTACTCAAAGGGGCAGCGTGGCACCATGACTACACAGACAGTTGCAATTGCAAGAGAAGATGGTGTTGCCACCGTCACCTATGACCGCCGCGGACGAGCCAACGCAATGTCGTTTGACATTATGGACGAACTGGCAAGTGCAGCGCTCAGTTTTACTGATGACAATGACATCAGGTGCATTGTGCTGACTGGAACGGACAGGATTTTTTCTGCAGGCATGGATCTTTCAGACCCGGTGTTTGACCGGATCAATGAAATGTCAATTCAGGAGAAACGCCACTATAGCGAAAGGGGTCCAAGGCTGGCTCGCGCCTGGGCGGCTATTGAAGTGCCGGTGATTTGCGCGATTGAAGGTCCGTGTCTGGCCGGTGGACTGGCACTGGCGTCGATGTGTGACTTTCGGGTTGCATCGCAAAGTTGCAGATTTGGCGCGCCAGAGGTTCAGGTCGCGCACAACATGGGTTGGCATTCGGTGCCAAGGCTGATTGCGCTGGTTGGTGTGCAGGCAACACGGCGCGTGCTTCTAGCGGGTGAGGAGTGGGACGCAGACGAAGCCAGGCGGCTTGGGTTTGCGGATGAAGTTTGTGAAACGGGCAAGGCTTTGGTTGCAGCGCGCGAGATGGCCGGCCGGATTGCAACCTATCCCGGCCTGGCCGTGCGGATGATCAAACGCCAGATTGATGCTTCAGCGCACGCACTCGATTATGCCACAAGTGCGTACGACAAGGATCAACAACTGGTGGCCTGGATGTCCAGTGACTTCCAGGCGGCCCGTGCCAAATTTGCCAAATAAGCAAAGCCTTCGGTGTTAGTGGGGCCGGAACCTAACGATTGAGGGTATCAACAAGCTGATTGACGGCTTGCTGATCGCCGCCTTTTTTCACCAGGAATTTCTGAAAAATACCTCGCTGCTGGTAAGTTAGAGAGACAAATCCCAGAATCGGAACAGATACTTTTACATCAGCAACCTTGAAGGAATTGCCTGCAGGGCGCAGAAGAAACTGCACGGTATATTTGGCTCCAGTGCGCAACGTGACAAGTGTGTTGACCGCTATCTGGGAATCTTTGGCATTTTTGGCATCCAGAACCTGTGCCTTGGCAACGCGGTATTCTCTGGTCTGGTCAGCAAAATACCGTGCCATAAATGCCGTTACGCCGCTGTAGTAGCGCTGGTTCTGGGAACTGCGAAGGAAGCGTTTGTATTTGCCAAGCGAATAGACCGAAATTCCCGGAATGTCGGCGTGCCGGCGTAAAACCCGGGCAAAACTTGTGATTGTGCCTGATCTGTTGGCGGCCAGCATGTCGTTGGCCACTTTGCGGGTGAAGTTTATTGCTGGATGATCTGCGGCTGCCGCCGGTGCAATTGATGTCATGGCCATCATGACGGCTGCCAATATCGTACCCAATGCTAACGTGCGCCGGTTCATTCGGTTCGTATCCTTCAAGGTCAGTTTAAAGTCACGCCGGAGCATGGGTGCAAATCCCGCACTCGCTCATCAGATCAATTACGCAACAACTAAAGCGGTTTCGCGGCAGTCGTCAAGATTATCGCGCATTCGCGCAGGCTTGCTGGCAAAGTCAAGGCAGGTTAAGGCTGTTTGATCACAAGGGTTTGACATATTTGGCTTGCGGTTGAGTGGCGATGATAGATGAACTTCTGACAGGTTTGCGGGCGGCGGGGGAAGAAACCCGGTTGCGATTGTTGTTCATTCTGTCGCGCGGAGAGTTTAACGTATCGGAACTGACCTCCATCCTTGGTCAGAGCCAGCCCCGGGTCAGCCGTCATCTGAAATTGATGGTGGAAGCCGGGTTGATCCAGAGATACCGGGAAGGGGCCTGGATGCTGTTTCGCATCAGCACGGGTTGCGGCAATTCTGAACTTGCGCAGTCCCTTGTCGGGTTTCTGGATGACGAAGATCCTCAGGTTGCCCGTGATCTGGAACGTATCGGCCAGATCAAGGCGCAGCGCCAGGCGGATGCCCAGGCCTATTTTGCCGAAAATGCAGAGAACTGGACCGCAATCCGCGCATATCATGTTGCCGAAGAAAAGACGGAAGATGCCTTGCGCCGGCTGGTCGGCGATGAGCCTATCGGCAGGTATGTTGATCTGGGGACAGGTACAGGCCGCATGCTGGAGATGTTTGCGCCACTGGCAGACGAGGCGATCGGCGTCGACCTGTCACGCGAAATGCTGAGTTTTGCGAGAGCCAATCTTGGACAGTCGGGCCTCGATCATGTGCAGGTGCGGCAGGGCGATATAGCCAGGCTTCCGTTGCCGGACGGGTCTGCAGATCTTGTGACATTGCATCAGGTGCTGCACTTTGTGGAGGATCCCGCCAAGGCCATTTCAGAGGCGGTGCGGCTGCTTGATCGTGGTGGACGACTGGTGATAGCGGATTTTGCCTCGCACGATCTTGAGTTTCTGCGTGAGAAGTTTGCCCATCGCCGGCTGGGTATCGCGCATTATGACATGACGGCATGGACGAAAGCTGCCGGTGCGAAGGTCACCAGGCATGAACAGCTCAGCCCGCCGGCACACCTGGCACAGGAAGGCCTGTCGGTTGCGTTCTGGGTGGTCGAGAAAATTTAGCGAGCAAAGAATGCCATTCTACCACAGCTTGTAGAATGTGTTCGCCTTTTTGATGAAGTCGATGCCGGCAACCTTGTCCCAGACGCCAGAGACGCGGGGACATGCCAGCTTGAGGGCGGGAATGTCCGGATGCCAGCTGGCGAGCATTGCAAGGTAGATGTCGGCCACCGACATTGTCTTGTCGGCCAGCCATTCATGCCTTGAAAGATGTTCGTCCATTATTGCAAAGGCCGCATTCATTTGCTCGACTGCGCAAGATTTCACGGCATCTGCACCGGATAAATCGGATGTGTAACGGTCCGGATAATAACACCGCAGATCTGCGGTATAGACGACTGCTGACATGTACACCATCCATCTCAGATATGCCGCACGTCCCGGGTCACCGGGTTGTGGCGCAAGTCCGGTGTCACGATGGGCATCACCCAGATAAATACAAATCGCTGCCGACTCGGTCATCAACTCGCCGCTCGGCAATATCATTGCCGGAAGCTGTGCTGCAGGATTGATGGCGAGGAAGCGCGCGGATCTGTGTTCATCCTTGCCGGTGTCGATGAGCTCCCGTTTCCAGGGTGCATTGCCCGCCTCGAGCATGGCTTCGACGGCAAATCCGCCGGTGCCGGGGAAAGTATAGATCGTGTACATCTGGCGGTGCCTACCTTGTTTGCCGCTCGTTAGGGTTAAGACCCAAATCAGGCTGACCTAGTTTGAACATTGTTGCAATCTATCTGCCTTGAACGTGAACGAGAAGCCAATGTTTAGGAATCTGATCTGGTCTGCGCTGATGGGCGGCAGCCTGGCGGCGCTATCGGCATGCTCATCCGTACCGAACATTACGGACGACTTTACCAGCGTCGGTGTTCGTCCTCCTTCAGATCAGTGTACGGTGGACCCGAAGTCAGTTGCTGATGCTGTATCGCTCGGCAGCGTCAGCGGCAAAGGTGCCTGTGGCATCAAGGATGCATGGAAGGTATCAGCAGTTGGCGATGTGGCATTTTCCACGCCGGCAAGGCTTCGTTGCCAGATGGTGGGAGTTACCGATCGCTGGATCACAAAAATTGTGCAGCCTGCAGCGCGATCGGCATTTGGCGAGCGGGTTGTCAAATTACGCATTGCGGCATCCTACGCCTGTCGAGGCAGGGATAATAAACGCGGCGCAAAAATATCCGAGCACGCCTTCGGCAATGCGCTCGATGTGTCAGCCTTCACACTGGCGTCCGGGCGTGTGGTGCAGGTGGAAGGCGGCTGGAGAGCGGGTGGCAAGGAAAGCTCGTTTCTGAGGCAGGTGCACGGACGGGCGTGCGGGACGTTCACGACAGTGCTGGGACCGGAGGCAAATGCCGCTCACCGAAACCACTTTCATTTCGATCTCGGCAAGCACGGTCGTTCGGGTAAAGGCAAGTACTGCCGCTAGCGACAGGAAACAGGGAATGCCGTCGATGACTGATCCGGCAATGGTCAGTTAGCGACATTCCCGGACGTCGCAGATGCGATATACACAGGCGTACAGCCCGACGTAGGCTCTGGCCATGGTCACCCATACGGCATATCGTGGATCCAGCCTGTCCTACGCGCTCGGCGTCGTATTATGCGCGCTGGCCGGAGTGTGCTGGTCACTTATTCCGCTTGGCATCCGGCACATTGAAACCGCCAGCGTCTGGCAGATACTGTTCTTTCGTTCCGCCGGACTTTTGCCGACGTTGTTCTGTCTGATGTACTGGCGCTCCGGGGGGCATCCGGTGCGGGCGATATTGAACGCGGGTGCTCCCGGTGTGCTTGGCGGGTTGGCATTGGCTATGGCCTATGCCGGTGGAATCGGAGCAATCCAACTGACCAGCGTGGCCAATGCGTCCTTTCTGTTCGCGACCGCGCCCTTCATGGCGGCTCTGCTCAGCTTTGTGTTGCTGGGCGAACGGGTCCGGGCCGGTACGTGGATTGCCATGATACTGGGGCTTGCAGGAATTGGTTTCATGGTGGCCGACAGTTTCACCACAGGCAACTGGCAAGGCGATGTCGTCGCACTGATAGCGGCGCTGGGCTTTGCCCTGTTCACCGTAGCCCTGCGCTGGGGCAAGGCGTCCGACATGATGCCGGTTTCGTTTCTCGGCGCCCTGTTTGCGCTGGAGTTGTCGGGGTTCGTAGTGTGGGGAACCGGACAAGGCTTTGATCTGCCGTTGCCTGAAATCACCATTGCGGTCGCACTTGGCGTAGTATTGCTGGGGCTGGGCATGACACTGTACACATTCGGTTCACAGGTTGTGCCGGGAGCGGAACTTGCGCTGCTGTCGATGACCGAAGTGGTTCTGGCGCCATTATGGGTGTGGATCATACTGGGTGAAACCGCCGCCACTGCAACGCTGATTGGCGGCAGCATCCTGCTGGTTGCCATTGGCTTCAATGCGCTGACGGGCTTGCGCCGAAAACCATTGCCCGGCGGGCGTTGATACAACATCTGCCAAAGGCCTCCTGCCGCGCGGTATGCCTGACAGATGGCCCGTCAGGCTCAGGCCTTGCCGTAGCCGCCTCCCGTCGGTGTCTGGATGATGACGGCATCGCCTGGAAACACTCTGGTCTGATCGCAACCCTTGAGAGGCTCAACCGTGCCATCCGCGCGGCGGCATGAGTTTTTACCCACCTCGCCGGGCTCGCCGCCATCCAGGCCAAACGGCGGCACGCGCCGGTGGCCGGTCAGCAGTGAGACGTCCATTTCCTCCAGGAAACGCACGGTTCGTTTGGTACCGCCACCGCCGGACCATTTGCCGTGGCCGCCGGCTCCCCGCCGGATGTGAAAATCCTCCAGCACCACGGGATACCTGAATTCGAGAATTTCCGGATCAGTCAGTCTGGTGTTGGTCATGTGGGTGTGTACGCCCGAGGTGCCGTCATATCCTGGCCCTGCACCCGAACCTGAGCAGATGGTCTCGTAATACTGATGTTTTTCATTGCCGTAGTTGAAGTTGTTCATGGTTGACTGGGAGGCGGCGACTGCATTAAGCGCCCCGAACAGGCAACTGGTCACGGCTTGCGAAACCTCGACATTTCCCGCCACCACGGCTGCCGGGTATACCGGCGACAGCATGGATTTTTCGGGTGTGACGATGGTAATCGGCTTCAGACAACCGGCATTCATCGGAATGTTGTCGGCGACCATGCAGCGGAACACGTACAAGACGGCTGCATTGGTGATGGGACGCGGCGCATTGAAATTGCTTGCCTGCTGCTCGCTGGTGCCGGTGAAGTCGACCACTGCCGTTCGATTGACCCGGTCGACCTTGATGTGAACCTTGATGTGCTGGCCGGCGTCCATTTCATAATCGAATGAGCAATCGTGCAATGCGCCGATGACACGGCGCACGCTTTCTTCGGCATTGTCCTGCACGTGGTTCATATAGGCCTGCACCACATCGAGGCTGAACTGCGCCACCATCTTGCGCAGTTCCTGCACGCCTTTTTCATTTGCCGCGACCTGAGCCTTCAGATCGGCAATGTTCTGGTGCGGGTTTCGGCACGGATATTCACCGGCAGTCAGGACTGCCATGGTCTCGTCTTCCAGGAAGATACCCTTGTCGACCATCTTGAAGTTGTCGATGACGACGCCTTCTTCGTGGATGGATGTCGCAAGCGGGGTCATCGAACCGGGCGCCATGCCGCCCACGTCTGCGTGGTGACCGCGGCTGGCGGTATAGAACAGTATGGTCTTGTTATCGGTGTCGAAGACCGGGGTAACCACCGTAATGTCCGGCAGATGCGTGCCGCCATTATAGGGTGCGTTCAACATGTAAACATCACCTAAATGCATGACCGGATTGTTGGCGATAATGGTCTCGACCGACTTGTCCATGGATCCCAGATGCACCGGCATGTGGGGTGCGTTTGCCACCAGCGCACCATCTGCGTTAAAGACCGCGCAGGAGAAGTCCAGGCGTTCCTTGATGTTTACCGAGTAGGCGGTCTTTTCCAGCGTCACGCCCATCTGTTCAGCAATCGACATGAACAGGTTGTTGAACACTTCCAGCATTACCGGATCAGCCTGGGTGCCGATGGCAAACTCGCGCTTGGCCGCGACGGCCCGTGTCAGTATCATGTGGTCGAGGCTAGAGATCTCAACCTGCCAGCCTGGCTCGATAACGGTGGTATTGTGGGCCTCTATGATCAGCGCGGGCCCTGAAACCCTGAAACCGGGCTTGAGATCGTTACGATCATAGAGCGGTGTGTCGTGCCACTTGCCGTCCGCGTAAATCCGCGATTGACCCATGGCATCTGCAGTTCCCTGCACAAGAGAGCGGACCGGCTCGGCGCTGTCTGAACCGCCGCCGACAGATTCGACGGTAATGGCCTCCACAATAATTTCCGTACCCGGGCTGGAAAAACCAAACTGCGCCTTGTGGGCGGTTTCAAACTGCGCGCGCATGTTGTCCGCCGTATCAAGGTCTGCATCGAGTGCTGAATCGGTTCCCTTGTAGCGTAGCAGCGCGCGGGGGTAGGTTGTTGTCCCGGCCCGGGTCACACCCTGACTTGTGAGCTCGCTTATTGAGTCTTTTGAGAGGCTTGCCGTGATATCCTGAAGTCTTGATTCTAGTTCAGGCGCCAGGGTTTCCTCGACCGCCTGCTGACGGTTGCTGCGGATGTCGGCAAGCCCCATGCCATAGGCAGACAGTACGCCTGCAAAGGGATGGATATAGACGGTTTTCATGCCGAGCGTGTCGGCGATCAGGCAGGCATGCTGGCCGCCTGCGCCACCGAAACAGTTCAGCGCATAGCCCTGCACGTCATAGCCGCGCTGCACGGAAATCTTCTTGATGGCGTTGGCCATGTTTTCCACGGCAATGCGGATGAAGCCTTCGGCCACGTCTTCCGGTGATTTTCCGTCACCTATGTCGGTTGCCATCGCGGCGAATTGCTTGCGTACGACGTCTGCGTCCAACTGCTGGCCGCCATTGGGCCCGAATACCGCGGGGAAATGGTCCGGGTTGAGCTTGCCGAGCATGACATTGGCGTCTGACACCGCCAGCGGTCCGCCGCGGCGGTAACAGGCAGGACCGGGGTTGGCACCGGCAGAATCAGGACCCACGCGGAAACGGGCGCCATCGTAGTGCAGAATGGAACCGCCGCCGGCAGCCACGGTGTGAATGCGCATCATCGGCGCACGCATTCGCACGCCGGCTACTTCGGTTTCAAAAGCGCGCTCGAATTCGCCGTCGAAATGGGCGACGTCGGTCGACGTGCCGCCCATGTCAAAACCGATGAGTTTTTCAAAACCCGACATGCGACCGGTTTCAACCATGCCGACGACCCCACCGGCCGGACCGGACAAGATAGCGTCCTTGCCCTGGAAAAGTTCGGCAGCCGTGAGGCCACCGGAAGACTGCATGAACATCAACCGGCAGTCGGTGCCTTCGGTGCCGAGTTCGGCAGCGACCTGATCAACGTAGCGCCGCAGTATGGGGGACAGATATGCATCCACGACGGTGGTATCTCCCCGCCCGACCAGCTTCATCAGGGGGGAGACCTGGTGGCTGATGGAAACCTGGGTGAAACCGATTTCGTTGGCGATTTCACCGGCGCGGACTTCGTGTGCGGTGTAGCGATACCCGTGCATGAATACGATGGCGACGGCGCGAATTCCGGCGTTGAAAGCGGCCTGCAGTGCCGATCTTGTTCCTGCTTCATTCAGCGGGGTTTCCACTGTCCCGTCTGCCAGAACGCGTTCATCGACCTCGGTTACCTGTTCGTACAACAGTTCCGGCTTGATGATGTTGAGATCAAATATGTTGGGCCGGGCCTGGTAGCCGATTTCCAGCGCATCGCGGAAACCGCGGGTCGTCAGCAGCATGGTGCGGTCGCCCTTGCGTTCCAGCAGGGCATTGGTGGCAACAGTGGTCCCCATCTTGACGGCTGCTATCTGGCCGGCCGGTATCGCGGTATCCTTGGCAATGCCCATCAGATCGCGAATGCCCTGTATCGCCGCGTCGGGGTAGCTCTCCGGGTTTTCCGACAGCAGCTTGTGCGCTTTCAGCGTGCCGTCAGGCATACGTGCAACGAGGTCTGTGAATGTGCCGCCGCGATCGATCCAGAAATCCCATTTGTCCATTGTGTGCTCCCGTGTTGTGGCGGTTCGTCATGCCAGCGCAGGCTGGCATCCAAAAAAGCGAAAAATGTTCATCGCTGATGTTGACTTGGACCCCAGCCTGCGCTGGGGTGACGATAAAATGATTGCTAACGTCTACGATTTATCGGTAAATTGTCAACATGAATAATGAAAACACTGGAAAACTTGGTCCGATCGTCTCTTCTTCGCAGCTTGCGAAAGGGGCAATGCCGGCACTGTCCGAGTTCGAATTCGGGCTGATCATGGCGTCGCATGCATTTGAACGCTGGATGGTCCGGTGCATGAACGCCACGGGTGTCGAAGGTCTTGCCGCGCTTGATGTGCTGGTGCTGTTTTCGGTGCACCATCGCACCAAGGCCAAGCGCCTGGCCGACATCTGCCTGGTGCTCAATATCGAAGACACTCACCTTGTGACATACGCCATTCGCAAACTGGAAAAAGCCGGGCTGGTGAAATCAGGCAAATCGGGCAAGGAAAAGACCGTGGTGCTCACCGACAAGGGCGACGAAGTATGCCGCAATTATCGTGAAGTACGCGAGCAGTTGCTGGTGGAAACCATAAAGTCTCTTGGCCTGAAAGCCGAAACCGCATCGGCGCTCGCCAGGGAATTGCGGGTTTTGTCCGGCCATTATGATCAGGCAGCCAGGGCTGCTGCGTCGCTGTGAACAAGGCCGTTGAGCTGTTTGGCTCCGACTACAGCGTCTATGTCCGGATCTGCCGAGTTGCACTGGCTGAGAAAGGGGTGGAATACACAACGCATCAGGTTGATATCTTTGCAGACGGCGGGCCGCCGCAGGACTATCTTGATCTCAACCCGTTCGGGCGGATACCGGCATTTCGGCAGGGCGATTTCGTGCTGTATGAAACCGACGCCATTACGGCTTATGTGAATGAGGCATTCCAAGGCCCCGAACTTATGCCGCCTGATGCTCAGGCTCGCGCCCGTGCCCGGCAGATCATGCGGTTGGCCGACAATGAGCTGTACAGGCATCTGGTGTGGGGTGTGTTTGTGCCATGGAAGGACCAACAGCCCATGCCGGGTCTGGAACGAGCCGACCTCATTCTCGGCGAATTGCAGCGGCTTGCCGGTGAAAACCGGATGGCCGGCGATCAGTTCTCTCTGGCGGATGGGTATGTATATGCGATGTTGAAATATTTCTCGATGGTGCCGGAAGGTGCCGAAAAACTGGCCAAATTTGCCGGTTTGGCGAGGTTCATGGAGCTGATGAGCAGCCGGGAAAGTATTATTTTTTCGCAGTATCCTGCCGAAAAATCCTGACCTGGTTCACTTTAATTCGCCTGCTTCATTGTTTCTTCATAATTAGTACCCATATTAGCAATCTAAGAACGCAGAGGCCGGATGTACGCCCTGCGGTTTGGAAAGCGGTTCTAGTTTTGGCCAACGGCCTTAACTGAATCGCTTTTTTGATTCTGGATCCGATTGACCACGGTGAAGCCTTCACCCATAATTTTGCGATGATGAAGCTGCGTTTTCCGGTTTTCCTTGCATCCATGTTGATTGTCGCGTCTGCCGCCGGGCAGGCGGGCACTGGGTCGCTTGCCGGTTCCGAATGGGGGCTGGGTGATGGCGATGATCGCTATGTGCAGTTCGGGTCGGACGGTAAGGTTTCCGGGCATGCCGGGTGCAACCGGTTTTTCACCAGCTATCAGCAAACCGGAAAAAAGCTGAAGATCGCCGGTATCGCCACAACCCGAAAATGGTGCGGGGAGGCGGTGATGAAGCGGGAGACAGAGTGGCTGGGCCTGTTGAAAAGGGTGCGCGCATTTGAAGTGACGCATTTGAAACTGACCCTTTATGGTGCAAAACGCACGCGATTGGCCGTGCTGAAACGCCGGGATTTCGACTAGGAGAATTGGTAGATGGAATATGTAAAACTCGGCGGTGCCGGGGTCAAGGTTTCACGGCTTTGTCTCGGCATGATGAGCTATGGCACGCCGGGGTGGCCGCATCATCCGTGGGTGCTGGGAGAAGCAGACGCGCAACCTTTTCTCAAAGGCGCGCTGGATGCCGGCATCAATTTCTTCGATACGGCGGATTTCTATTCAACCGGGGCCAGCGAGGAAATTCTCGGCAACTTCGTGGCTGCCAACATGAAGCGCCCAGACGCGGTCATTGCAACCAAGGTATGCCTGCCGATGGGCGACAGGCCCAACGATGCGGGGCTTTCGCGCAAGCACATTCTCGAAAGCATAGACGCGTCTCTCAAGCGGCTGAAAACAGACTATGTTGATCTGTTGTACATTCACCGGCTGGATACTGACACCGGGTTTGAGGAAATGGCCGAAGCGCTGAACGACGTGGTGCGGGCCGGCAAGGCAACCTATCTGGGGGCATCCAGCATGTGGGCCTGGCAGTTTGCCAAGGTTCGCGAGATGCAGCGTGCCAACGGCTGGGCCCGGTTCCGGGTGATGCAGAATTTCTACAATCTGTGCTACCGCGAGGAAGAACGCGAGATGATCCCCTACTGCGAGGCAGAAGGCGTGGCGCTGGTGCCGTGGTCGCCGATGGCACGCGGTTTCCTGGCGGGTAACCAGCCGAAGGATGGCAAGGGGGCGACATCGCGTGGCCAGACCGACAAAATGGCGCAAGGGTATTTTGGCTCCAGACAGGACTACGCCGTGCTGGCCAGGGTTGAAAAACTGGCCGCAAGACTGGGCGTGAAACCGGCTCAGGTCGCGCTGGCCTGGGTTCTGGCCAAAGGCATTACGTCGCCCATCATAGGGGCTACCAAAACCCATCATCTGGCTGACGCTGTTGCCGCGCTGGATATCAAGCTGACCAACGCCCAGATCGCTTCGCTGGAAGCACCTTATGCGCCTCGCGCCGTGCAGGGGCATTCGTGACCAGGAAGCTGCTGATAGTTGCGCATGTGCCGTCGCCCAACACCATCGCGCTTCGCGATGCGGTTGTGGCCGGCGCGTCATCTTCGGACATCACCGGCATCGAGGTTGTCTCGAAGACGCCGTTCGAGGCAGGCCCTGAAGAGGTTCTTGCCTGTGACGGCATCATACTGGGAACCACGGAAAACCTCGGCTACATGTCAGGGGCCCTGAAAGACTTCTTTGACCGCACCTATTACGGCGTGATCGAGGAAAAACAGGGTTTGCCGCTGGGTGTGTATATCCGGGCAGGCCTGGATGGCACCGGCACGCGGCGCGCCATTGAAAGCATTACCGGCGGATTGCGCTGGAAACTGGTGCAGGAACCAATGATCCTGCACGGCAAATGGCAGGATGGCTTTACACAGCAGGTCGAGGAACTTGGCCTGGCCATGGCGGCAGGCCTTGAGGCAGGGGTGTTCTGATTTGATGGCGGCTCATGCCTTGCGGCCCATCCAGACGCAGAAGGCTACCACCAGTGCAAAGCCGAAGGTGATTGTTGTTATGGCTTCGCCGAGCAGTGCCCATGAGCCTGCCAGGGTCACGAAAATCTGCAACAGCTGGACCTGGCCGGCCCTGGCTACACCGGCCATTGCCATGCCGTTGTTCCAGAAGAAAAAGCCCAGGAACTGCGAAAAAACCGCTACGTAGGCAAATGCCAGCCAGGCTGATGTGGATGCATTCCAGTTGACCTCAGGCAATGACAACAGCACCGGCACGAGGATGATCGGCACCATCACCAGCAGGCACCAGGAGATGACCTGCCATCCGCCGAGCCGCATGGTCAGGTCGCCCGAGATGGCGTAGCCGACGGATGCTGAGATGATGGAGGCCAGCAGCCACAGGTCGGCACCGTAAAGCTCGCCGCCACCGGCGTTCAACAGGGCAAACGCCACCACGGCAACCGAACCTGCAACCGCCCAGGCCCAGAACTTCGCCGACGGGTTTTCGCCTGCAAACACAATGGCTGCTGCTGCGGTTGCCAGCGGCAAGATGCCCAGTACCACGCCGCCATGACTTGCCGGGGCGGTTTGCATGGCAATGGCTGAAAACAGCGGAAAACCGATGACAATGCCGCAACCGGCCAGTAACAATTTCATGATGTCGCGACGGACCGGGCGGGGTGAGCGCGTCACACTCAGCATGATACCCGCAATGACAGCTGCAACAATGGCACGTCCCAGCCCTACAAACACCGGCGGCAGTTCAGCCACCGCAATGTGGGTAAACGGCAGTGTAAGGCCGAATATGACGACACCGGCAAATGCCAGCAAATAGCCCTTGTTGGTGTGCGACATGAAATCTTTGTAATTGATGTGGGAAACAGGTGCGCAAACTAGTGATCATCGGGTAGTCTGACAAGCAATGACCATATGGACGACAATAACCGAAATACTTCAGGCGGTGGGCGACAGTGTCAGCGAGGCATTGTCGCGCATCGTCGGCGCGCCGCGTGAACAACGCGATCCGCAGAAGTCGGTTGCCTTCACCATCGGTGTGATTGCGCTGTCTGCCAAGATGGCCAAGGCGGACGGGCTGGTCAGCGAAGCCGAGATTGCGGCGTTTCGCGAGATTTTTGTCATCCACCCGGATGAAACCCGGAATGTGGCGCGTGTCTTCAACCTCGCCAAGCAGGAGGTGACCGGTTTTGACAGCTATGCCCGAAAGATCGCACGGCTGTTCAGGGATCAGAAGGAAGTTCTGGAAGATCTTGTCGACGGCCTGTTCCACATTGCCCGCGCGGACGGGGCGGTGGGAGAAAAGGAGTTGGCGTTTCTGGAGGAGGTTGCGCGCATTTTCGGACTGCAGGACCGCTTTGGCTGCATCCGTTCGCGCAACCTGCGCGGAACATCGGCCGACCCGTACAGCATTCTGGGGATTGCCTGTGATGCCAGCAACGGCGACCTCAAGGCGCATTACCGCAGGCTGGTGAAGGAAAACCATCCCGACCGCCACATTGCCGCTGGAATGCCGGCCGAAGCGATTGCCATTGCCACCAGCAGGCTGGCCCGCATTACCGAAGCCTGGGGGCAAGTGGAACGCGAGCGCGGTATATGAGCGTTACCGGCCTGCCACATGAAACCATACCGGCGGTGAATTTCGGTGAACGTATCGGTGTGCCGGGCCCCGACATGCTGGTGATGCATTATACCGGTGTGCCGAGCGCTGAAATCGCCATTGAGATACTGACCAGCGGCGAGCGCCAGGTGTCGTGTCATTACCTGGTGCATCAGGACGGCCGCATCGTGCACATGGTTGATGAAGACAAGCGGGCCTGGCATGCCGGAAAGGCGGTGTGGGAAGGGGCAAGCGACATCAACTCGCGCTCCATCGGCATCGAGATCTGCAATCCCGGCCACGGCGACAACTACCCTGATTTTCCCGAAGCGCAGATGGAAAGCGTGATTGGCCTTGCAACGGATATTATCGCCCGCCACGCCATACAGCCTCGGCTTGTGCTGGGCCATTCGGATGTATCGCCGGGCCGCAAGATCGATCCGGGAGAGAAGTTTCCCTGGGCGAAACTGGCGTTGCGCGGCGTGGGTTTATGGGTAGAACCTGCACCGCTTGTCGAAGGCCCGGTTCTGGCGCCAGGCGCATCGGGTGGCGAGGTCGCCGGATTGCAGCGAAACCTCGCTGCCTATGGATACGGCATCGAGGTTACCGGGTCATACGATGAGCAGACCGCGACGGTCGTG
>JAHEFB010000003.1 GCA_024640405.1 Alphaproteobacteria bacterium
AGATCGTTGGAATAAGCTCGCGACATATGTGCTGGCCTCCAGTTCCAGCACACATCTTGAATCAAATTACAACCGATTTGGGAATCCCACTTGATTCACAAAATGCCAGATGTGCTCTAGGCCATCAAGTGTCCTGTCTGTGCGCGGCAATTGCAAAAACCCAAACCCCAGGTCGATATACAGCAACGGTTCCTGAACGGTTGCCGGGCATCCTCAGGAGTTGCAGGTCCGGCTCAGGTCACCCGGCCAGGCCAGCACGTATGGCATCGAGTGCAGCATCAGCGTTGGCCCCGTCCGGGCCTCCGCCCTGCGCCATGTCCGGGCGACCGCCGCCGCCCTTGCCGCCGACCGCTTGCACACCGGCCTTGACCAGATCAATAGCACTGATGCTGTCTGTGAGGTCATCTGTCACGCCCACACCAACCGCAGCCTTGCCGTCATTGACGGCAACCAGTGCGACGACGCCTGATACAACTTGTGCCTTGCCGTCATCGATGGCGCCGCGCAGATCCTTCGGATTCAGACCGTCTAGAACCCGGGCCAGCAGCTTGACGGTGCCAATGTCCTCAATTGCGGCTCCGCCCGAAGAAGTTCCGCCGCCCATGGCCAGTTTCTTCTTCACCTCCGCCAGTTCGCGTTCAAGGTTTTTGCGCTCTTCAACCAGAGCAGCGACCCGCGCCTCCACATCATCGGGAGCCGCCTTCAGCAGTCCCGCAATACGCGACACCTGATTGTCACGTGCTTCCAGGTACTGCCGGGCCGCCTCACCGGCCAGTGCCTCGATGCGCCTGACGCCTGCTGCAGACGCAGCTTCCGATACCACGCGCACTACGCCGATATCGCCCGTGCGGGCTACGTGGGTGCCCCCGCAAAGCTCCATCGAGTATACCTGCTTGTTGCCGCCGCCGGGTTGAACACCCATGGAGACAACGCGCACTTCATCGCCGTACTTTTCACCGAACAGCGCCATGGCGCCTTGCTCGATGGCTTCATCGACACTCATCAAACGTGTCGACACATCATCATTTTGCAGCACCACCTGGTTGGCAATGTTTTCCACGTGCGCAAGTTCCTCGTCCGACAGGGCCTTCGGATGGGCAAAGTCAAACCGGAAACGACCCGGCTCCACCAGTGAACCTTTCTGCACAACATGATTGCCCAGCACCTGACGCAATGCCTCATGCACCAGATGGGTGGCAGAATGGTGAATGCGGTTGCCGGAGCGCCGGTCATGATCGACCTGCATTTCCACCGCCTCCCCTAAAGTGACCTCACCTTCCTCAACAACCGCGACATGAACGAACAGGTCACCGAGCCGTTTTTGCGTATCGGTAATTTTGACCCTGGCGCCGCCGGCGGTCTTCATCACCCCTTGATCGCCGGTCTGACCGCCACTTTCCCCGTAAAACGGCGTCTGATTGACGATTATGGATATCTTGTCACCTTTAGCAGCCGTCTCCAGCATTTTGCCGTCGCCCGTGACAATTGCCGAGATGACCCCTTCGGCTGCCTCGGTTTCATAGCCGAGGAAGTCGGTCGCGCCGGTCTTGTCACGCACGTCAAACCACAGCGCATCGGTGTTGGTATCACCCGACCCTGCCCATGCCTTGCGGGCATCGGCTTTCTGTTTGTCCATGGCAGTGTTGAAGGCGTCATTGTCGACCGAGATTTCACGGGCCCGCAACGCATCCTCCGTCAGGTCGAGCGGAAAACCGTACGTGTCGTACAGCTTGAATGCGACATCTCCGGAAAACCGGTCTCCGGCCTTAAGTCCGGACGACTCTTCATCCAGCATTTTCAGGCCACGCTCCAGCGTCTTGCGGAACCGGGTTTCCTCCAGCCGCAAGGTCTCGGTTATCAGGTCACCGGCACGCGACAGTTCCGGAAACGCCTGCGCCATCTCGCGCTGCAGCGCCGGCACCAGCTTCCACATCAAAGGCTCCGAAACACCCAGCAGTTCCGCATGGCGCATGGCACGGCGCATGATACGCCGCAACACATACCCGCGCCCCTCATTGGACGGCAGCACACCGTCGGCAATCAGGAACGAGGTAGCCCGCAGATGATCGGCAATGACCCTGTTTGACGCCTTGTTGGGCCCGACAGCCTCGACACCCGTCTGCTCTTCTATGGCAGCAATGAGCGACCTGAACAGATCCGTCTCGTAATTGTCATGGCTGCCCTGAAGCAGCGCGGAAATTCGCTCAAGACCCATGCCGGTATCTATCGATGGCCGCGGCAGGTCCTGGCGATCATCGATCGTCACCTGTTCATACTGCATGAACACCAGGTTCCAGATTTCGATGAAACGATCGCCGTCTTCATCAGGGGAACCGGGAGGTCCGCCGGGAATGTGATCTCCATGATCGTAGAAAATTTCCGAACACGGCCCGCAAGGCCCGGTATCACCCATGGCCCAGAAATTGTCATGCGTCGGAATGCGGATGATCCTGTCGTCGGACAGGCCGGCAATCTTCCTCCACAGTTCAAAGGCCTCATCGTCCGTATGATAGACTGTCACCAGCAGCCGTCCGGCATCCAGGCCATATTCTTTTGTGATCAGCTTCCAGGCCAGCTCGATGGCGTGTTCCTTGAAGTAGTCACCGAACGAGAAATTGCCAAGCATCTCGAAAAACGTGTGGTGGCGTGCGGTGTAACCGACATTGTCCAGGTCGTTGTGCTTGCCGCCTGCCCGAACGCACTTCTGTGACGTAACGGCCCGGCTGTAGGGTCGTTTCTCAAGTCCGGTAAAGACATTCTTGAACTGCACCATGCCCGCATTGGTGAACATCAGCGTCGGATCATTGTGGGGAACAAGGGACGATGATGCCACTTCCTCGTGACCATTTTTCACGAAGTAGTCGAGGAAGGTGGAGCGTATTTCGTTGACGCCTGACATGGGGTGGAAAGCCTGTGTTGAAATGAACAAGTGTGTTGAGGGCGCATTTATACCCGCACCAGTGGTGATGTCCATAAATCCGTGAAATGTTCACGGTTCCGCAAACACGCAAACGCCCTCCCGGGTGCGGGAAGGCGTTTGAAGGCAGGGCCTGATGGGGCGTCAGGGATCCTGCAAGGCCGGACCGGATGAGATTAAGTGGTTTGGGGGAACTCAATCCCGGCACCGGCCAACATTCAGGTTTCGATCTGAAACCGGACTCTACTTACAATTTCATTCAACCAATTTCACCCGGCGCCACAGCGCGATACCTGGACTGCTAACCCGCGGCACAACACCCTCTGAGCAGTTTACTTGTCCTCGCCGCCGGCTGCGATCGGCAGGTCATCTTCGATGACACCGTCTGCATCTGCCTTGACGCCGTCAGGATCGGTAATGCGGTCCGCGATGAGGCCGGCGTTCTGGCGAATCGCCGTTTCAATGGCCTTGGCAATATCGGGATTGTCGCGCAGGAAGGTTTTCGCATTTTCGCGGCCCTGGCCGACACGCTCGCCATTATAGGAAAACCAGGAGCCGGATTTTTCGACAATACCGCCGGTGACGCCAAGATCGAGCAGTTCGCCAACCTTGGAGATACCCTCACCGTACATGATGTCGAACTCAACCTGCCGGAACGGCGGTGCAACCTTGTTCTTCACCACTTTCACGCGGGTCTGGTTGCCGACCACCTCGTCACGGTCCTTGATCGCGCCAATCCGGCGGATGTCGAGACGCACCGATGAATAGAATTTCAGCGCATTACCGCCTGTCGTGGTTTCCGGGTTACCGAACATCACACCGATCTTCATGCGAATCTGGTTGATGAAAATCACCATGCAGTTGGTCTTGGAGATCGAACCGGTCAGCTTGCGCAGCGCCTGGCTCATCAAACGAGCCTGCAGACCGGGCAGGGAATCACCCATATCGCCTTCAAGTTCGGCGCGCGGTGTCAGGGCTGCAACGGAATCAATCACCAGAACCTCAACGGCACCCGACCGCACCAGGGTATCGGCAATCTCCAGTCCCTGCTCTCCGGTATCCGGCTGGGAAATCAGCAACTCGTTCACATCCACGCCCAGCTTGCGGGCATAAATCGGATCAAGCGCATGTTCGGCATCAATAAATGCGCAAATACCACCACGTTTCTGACACTCGGCCACAACATGCAGCGCCAGCGTTGTCTTGCCGGAGGACTCAGGACCGTAGATTTCAACCACCCGCCCTCTCGGCAGGCCGCCAATTCCAAGCGCAATATCCAGACCTATGGAGCCTGACGAAATCGCCTCGATTTCAACCGCCGAATTTGCACCCAGCTTCATCACCGAGCCTTTGCCAAAGGCCCGCTCAATCTGCCCCAACGCAGCTTCCAGAGCCTTTTGCTTGTCCATTGAACCACCTTCCACGACTTTGAGGTTCGCTTGCCCCATGACACTCATGCTCCTTATTTCACATTGCGTTGTTACTCGCCAGACAATCTCTTCGTTCCGGCTTTGTTCTGTAGTAATGTACGCATTTTGTTCTCATTGCAAGCAAAAAAGTTAAGCGACTGTAATTACAGGGGCTTCTGACATTTCAGAGGTAATTTTCCGGTCGCCTGACACCACCCGGTGATCATATTGCTACGTGAGTGTGAGCTATCTTTCATGATTCTCGAAGCGGTTCAAACGGGGCGGCTTGACGCGTGCCGTCACTGCGCTGGCCATGTCAGGATCAGCCCGGCAGCGTGGTGGAGTGGATGCAGGCCGGCCGCCGGCCAAGGCAGATCGACTATGGCGAAGGGTCAAAGGACAATGGCGGCTTCCCGCCACGGCCTGCACGGTTCACCGGCAACCGTGACTTCGGCAACATAGCCGCCAGTCTGAGGGCCACCGGCATATCACACGAGGACACCGCAAAGGTCATGGACGGCAACCGGCTGAAATTCTTCGATAACAACTTCGGCCCGGCAAAAACCACCAATCACCCGAAACTGGAAAATTCCGCGATCACCGCATCAACCGGCGGCTGCCTTGATCTGTCCCAGCAAATCCGATGCAACTTCAACCGTGCCGGATGCTTCGGTCATGCGTCGTGCTTCATATCTTCTCCGGCTGGGCATGCGTACGCCCTCCTGCAACATCATCTCGGAAAACAGCGCCTCGGCGTGCGAGGCCCATCCGGCAGCATCGCCGAAACGAGCCGGATCAATGGCGATGATCAACTGCCCGCCGCGATTGGCCAGCCCGTCCGGCTCAACCTTCTTAGCAGTCTCGAAGCTGAATGGTTCGCCCATCAGTGCGCCGGCCATCAATTCAACCATCATCGACACCAGCGCTCCCTTGGCACCGCCAAAGGCCAGGATCGCGCCGCCCTGGACGTCCGCCGGATTGGTCGACGGGTTGCCGTCCTTGTCGATGATCGTGCCGGGCGGCAACTCTTTGCCCTCACGCGCAGCCATCAGAATTTCGCCATGCGCCTTGGCTGCGGTAGCCATGTCGAAAATCACTGCTTCGCCATTTTGCCTTGGCCATCCGAAAGCAATCGGATTGGTGCCGAACAACGGTTTGGTGCCACCCGGCGGCGGCACAATGGGAAACGCGGATGTCATGGCCATCGCCAACAGGCCCTGTTGCGTCATCAACTCCATTTCTGGCCACAGAGCCGCAAAGTGATGCATGTTGGTCAGCGCCAGGCAGGCAACACCTTGCTGCTTCGCCAGCGCTCCAACATCGCCGGCCATCAGGTTCAGCGACAGCGGCGCGAAACCGTTGTCGCCATCTCCTCGAATGACGCCCGGTGCCGTCTTTTCCCATGTCGGTTTGGCGGCCGGATTGGCCTTGCCATTGGCAATCGACTTCAGGTATCCCGGCATACGCAGGATGCCGTGGCTGTGGCAGTGATCCCGTTCTGCCGCACATACCGTTCCGGAGATCGCATCTGCATTGGCATCGTCACATCCCGCCGCCTTCAGGGCCTTGATGCAGGCCGTGCGCAGGTCGATCAGCTTGATTGTTTCGGTTTTCATGACAGCGCTTTCTGCAAAATCGTTTCCACACCGGCGGCGGCATTGAACAATTCAGTGTCCTGGCCATGCTGGCGCATGATCATGATGCCGGCAGGCGCTTCACCACGTGCCGTCATGGGAATCGAAATCGCGCATGTATCGAGGAAATTTCCGAGAAATGTGTTGCGCAGGCACAGGAAATTCAGCGGCCCATAGCGTTCATCCTTTTCCATCTCCGAGATCAGCGGCGGCAAAATCGGCACGGTCGGCAGAATAAATCCGTCAAGGCCTGAACATAGACTGGTGAATTTTGCCAGCATGTCCTTGCGCCGCCGGTGTATCCCGATAAGGTCCGGTCCCGTCACATCAAGGCCTGACCGGATGCGGATGCGAACCATGTGATGATACTCGTCGCCATGCCGCTCCAGCATGTCAGCATGCACCTCCATGGCCTCGGCTGCTGCAATTCCCCCGCTTGCATTCAGTTTGGGAAGCTCAGTCAGGTCCGGGAACGGCACTTCGGAAAACACCACACCTGCCTTGCCCAGCGCCTTGATGCTGGCATCAAAGGCTGTTGCAACTTCCGGATCCATGGCATCCATCGCCACATGCTGCAGAATGCCGAACCGCAGGGTTGCAGGATCCCTCGCGGCAATATCTGCAGTGCGGTCACCAGCCATCATCGCATCGATGGTAGAGCAGCACTGCACCGAATTTGCCAGTGGCCCGACGGTATCCAACGTGTTCGACAACGGAAATACCCCTTCGCGCGGCACCCTCCCGGTGGAAGACTTGTATCCGGTTATTCCGTTAAACGCAGCCGGCACACGGCAAGACCCGCCGGTATCCGTCCCCAGTCCCATATAGGCCATGCCGTCTGCAACAGACACCGCAGCACCCGATGACGATCCACCCGGTATCCGGCCGTGCGCCCGGTCCCACACGGACTTTGGCGTTCCGTAATGCGGGTTCACGCCCACACCGGAATAGGCAAACTCGGTCATGTTTGTCCGGCCCAGAAATACAAAACCAACCGCCCGCAGACGGGCGACGCAGGTGGCGTCAACAATTGCCGGCTCACTGTCTCGCAATATGGTGGAACCCGCTGCTGTCACTTCGCCTGCAACATCGAACAGGTCTTTCAGGGAAATCGGAATGCCCGCATATGGCGACGGTGCACGCCCCGCCCTGCGGCGGGAATCCATGAAGTCCGCAGTGGCAATTGCCCCTTCGGCATCGGTGGACAGAAATACCCTGGCCCCTTCACCCGCCTGATCTTCTATGCGCGCAAGACAGGCTTCCGTCAAACTTCGCGAAGTGGTTTCGCCACTGCCAAGTTGCGATGCAAGTTGCTGTAGGGTTTCGACTATCATTTACGCAATCCCTGTTGTTCAAAGCTGTTGTTATTGGCAGCATGCCATTATCTGAGAAACACCGGCAAGGCCCCATCCATGCGAACCTGTCTGTACTTCGCCTACGGCTCCAATCTTCTCTCAACCCGCCTGACTGCGCGCTGTGCTTCGGCACGCGTTGTCGGCGTTGCAATGACCGATGGCTGGACAGTGAGCTTCACCAAACCGGGCGGCGACGGCTCAGGCAAGGCTGGGCTGGTGCAACGCGATGGCGCCGTTCATCCCGGCGTTGTCTACGAAATTGCGGCGCATGAGATGCCGGTACTGGACAAGATAGAAGGGCTCGGCCACGGCTACTTCCGGGACGACGATTTTCGGGTGACCATGATTGATGGCAGCAAACCGGTTTCAACTGCAACCTATGTGCCGCAACGCCACGATCCGGTCCTGAAACCTTTTGACTGGTATCTCGCTCTATGCATAGCCGGCGCGGCCGAAAACAGGTTTGATCAAAAGGTGCTGACAAGCTTTCAGCAGACACCCTGCAAACCGGACACTGAAGACCATCGCCCTGCCAGACTTGCCGGGCTCGAGGCTCTGAGGGCTGCCGGTCACGACCTGTGGAAGGCGCTGCTTTAGGGGTCTTGCAACATTAGCCGATAGCTTCTTTAACGGCCTCGGCGAGCTGCTTGAGTGTAAATGGCTTGGGCAGGAAGGCAAAATCGGTCTGCCCCTCGAGGTTTTTCTCAAACGCATCTTCTGCGTAGCCGGAGATAAATACGATTTTGGTCTTGACGCCGCGTTTGCGCAGTTCGCGCAACATGCTTGGCCCGTCCATTTCAGGCATGACGACATCAGACACAATCAGGTCAGGTTCCGCACCATACTCTTCCAGAACTTCAAGGCCGACTTCACCTGAATCAGCCTCCAGTACCGTATAGCCACGCGATTCCAGCGCCCTCTTGGCAAATGAACGCACTGCGTCCTCATCTTCAACCAGCAAAATTGTGCCTGTGCCGGTCAGGTCCACGCTCTTTGGCTCACCGGTTTCAGCTTCCGCCACGCGGGCCGCTTCTTCTTCCCGGGTTTCGACATACTGCGGCAGGTAGACCTTGAACGTCGTCCCCTTGCCCATTTCGCTGTCGCAAAAGATAAAGCCACCGGTTTGCTTGATAATGCCATAAACCGTCGACAGGCCGAGCCCGGTTCCCTTGCCGACTTCCTTGGTGGAGAAGAACGGCTCGTAAATCTTGTCGACAACCTCCTGTGGCATGCCGGTGCCGGTGTCCTCGACTTCCAGCAGGACATACTCTCCCGGCGGCATCAGTCCTGGTTTGACTTTTTGTGAATCGGCTGAAGACACATTGCTGGATCGCAATGTCAGCGTACCTCCGTCCGGCATGGCATCGCGAGCATTGACACACAAGTTGATCACCACCTGTTCAAACTGATTGATATCGACCTTGATGCGATCGAGATCACGACCGTGAACAATTTTCAGCTCAACTGTTTCACCCAGCAGGCGCCCGAGCAGATTGCCGAGATCCGACAACACGTCCGTCAGTGACAGCACTTCCGGTCTCAGTGTCTGGCGGCGCGAGAATGCCAGCAACTGGCGCACAAGATTCGCCGCCCGGTTCGCATTCTGCTTGATGTTCATGATGTCGGCAAATGACGGATCCGTGGGCCGGTGGCGGGCCAGAAGCAGGTCAGAAAATCCGATAATGGCTGTTAGCACATTGTTGAAATCATGGGCTACACCGCCAGCAAGCTGGCCAACTGCCTGCATTTTCTGACTCTGCGCCAACTGGGTTTCCAGTGAGGAATGTTTTGAGGTGTCGACAGCAAACACCATCACCGCCCCCTTGCCGCCTGTTTCGTCAGCAACGCAATACAGTTGCCCGGAATTTTCTTCCTTGCCGAGAAAATGAACATCCGTTGGTTTTGATTCAACCTTGCCCTTGACCGCATCGGCTATCAGTGTGTCCAGGGTCTCGCGCCCGTCTTCACGGACAAGTTTCGAAAGCGAACCGCGGCGCTTGGCTTTGGGTGCAAGGTCGAGAAATGCCGCATTCATGGTTTCGATTGTGCCCTTGGCATTCAATTGCACGATGCCGATAGGCAGCGAGTTCAACAGACGCGAAATTTGCACCTGCGCTTCGCCGGAGTTCTTCTCAACCGCAAAATGCGCTCGCCTGTCCAGCACCAGGGTTCGCGAAGGTTGCAGATTGCCTTCCCCGTCAAATTCACAGCGATGTACCACACGGGCCGGAATTGTCTCACCGGTCCGGGTGGCCAGATCCAGATCAAATACTTCGGTTACCGGCCTCCCCGCTTCTGCTTCAATACCGCCGAGCAGCTTGGCGCCCTTGTCGGTTACGATGTCCGACAGTTTCAGGTTACCCTCAGTGGTGGACGACAAATCCAGCCCGAGCCATTCGGCCAGAGTGGCATTCACATAGGCAATTGCGCCGTCCGCCGTGGTTGAGAAAAATCCTGCGGGCGCGTGGTCGAGATAGTTGATTATGTACTGCAGGTTTTCAAAAGCGTCTTCCTGCGAGGCGCGGGCATCGGTTTCATCAATCAGCCGCCATACTGAATAGGGCTTGCCCGCTCCGACTCGCAGCGGTTTAACCTGCAGGCGAAGCCAGGCAGCGGCATCCGGACGGGCACCTGCTGCAGCCGACCCCGCCGGCAGTCTGAATTGCTCGGATGCCTCGCGACCTTCCCGCGCCGCCCGGGCCAGCCGGTAAACCCTCTCCGACACGTCCGGATAGCCTGCATACAATGTCTCAAGATTGATTGTTCTGCCCTGGCCGGATGCCGAAACAAGTTGCTGGTATGAGGTATTGGAAAAGACTATCAGCCCGCGGGCATCCGACACCACACAGGGCTCGCCGACGGCATCGAACAATTGATCGAAAAACTCCTTCTGTCGCGGCGCCCGGCCAAAATGCACAAACCCCGCCAGTGCACCGAACACCGCCAGAAGCCCGGTAAGAGACATCAGCGCCAGCACCACGACCACAAACTGCGGCACGATCGCACCGGCAGTCTGAACAGCGAAATACACCACTATTGCCAGCGTTATCGCCAGCAACAGACTGAGCACAGGTTGGCCATCCGGCTGGGTCGGGCGTACATCATGGTGAGAAGGTCCCGGAACGGGTGCCGCTGCGGTCTCTGCATCTGGCGCGGACACCGGCTGCCTCACAGGCTTCCCGGAACCGTTTTCCGGCTCAATTTGTATCTCTTTGCTCATGTACCCCTATGTGCCTGACGCACCGCATCGCCCCGAATCAGGTGCAAGTATAGGCGAAATGTGCCATGTATCAGCCCTAAACAAGCTTTAGATTCAACAATGCTCATCATAGACGTTTGACTGCAGTGACAGGTTTTTGTTTCACTAGATGGTCAGAGACTGTCGGGCAAACGCAAATACCGGGAATTGAAATGGAATTTTTGGAACCATATATGAATTGGGTTTACCTTGGCTGCGTGGTGCTGGCGGTACTGATTTTCGCGTGGCTCATGATACGCGTACTTGGCGGACGTGTTCGCGCCAAGCGCGGGTCCCGGCTCGGCATTTCCGAATATTACGAGGTAGATAAATCCCGGTTTCTGGTGTTGGTCCGCCGCGACAATGTTGAGCATCTTGTCTTGGTCGGCGGTTCACAGGACGTTGTCATAGAGGCTGGCATCATTGCAAAATCCGCACGGCCTGGCTCTGCCGCCGGTGCACCGCGAAACAGGAATCTGGCTGCCGAGGCCGTTGACAACATGCCGGCGCCGGCCCGACCGTCCAAGGACGGCCCGACATTTGGAAATTCTGACCCCGCAGGCAATGTGCAGCCACTGGCAGGTCGCCCGGCGCCGCGCCCTGCAGTATTTGCCGAACCTGCACCTGCCAGTCGGGCTCCAAATTTACGTGCGGTTGAACACGATCTCGATCAGTAGTGTTGCACTTGCGAACAAGTGTCTTTGCTTGACCAGGGATCGCAAGAACGACAAAGGCCGAAGCTGTTGCTTCGGCCATCAAAACAGCGTGCTCGTATTTTGAAATACTTTTGCCACTCAGTCGTCGCGATAAACCTTTTCGCGACGCTCATGACGTTCTTGTGCCTCAACCGAAAGGGTTGCAATCGGCCGCGCATCCAGCCGGCGCAGGGAAATTGGTTCCCCGGTTTCCTCACAGTATCCATAGATGCCGTCATCAATTCGCTTCAGGGCCGCCTCGATCTTCGCGATCAACTTGCGCTGCCTGTCGCGCGTTCGCAATTCCAGAGACCGGTCAGTCTCCGTGGACGCCCTGTCGGCGGCATCCGGCAGAACCAGGTTTTCCGACTGCAGGTTCAACAGCGTTTCACGGCTTTCGCGAAGAATGTCCTCTTTCCAGGCCAAGAGCTTTGCCCGGAAGTATTCCTGCTGCCGTTCGCTCATGAACGGCTCCTTTTCCAGCTTTGATAGCGGAATCGGTTTGTTCTCTCCCATGAAATTCGTTCCTCGGTTCAAACAACTGCTGCCAAGCAAAAAACGCTGCAGCTGATTGCGCCTCTATATCGTCCGCGCAACTCCTGTGCAACCTGATAATAAGACATATCGTGAAATGTGATTCCATCAAGAGTTATTGACAGTTACCCGCCTTCCGGCAATCGGCACACCAGCAGTTCCGGAGACCTGACGCAGCCACATCAGCCATTGCCAGAGGTAACGACTTGAGGCACAAAGCCGGGCCTGCACCGGGATAACAGATCGACGAAAAGGCTTGGCCAACGACATGAGATTTGAAGGCACCAGCGATTATATTGCGACAGAAGACCTGCGAGTAGCCGTAAACGCGGCAATTATGCTGGAGAGACCTCTCTTGATCAAGGGAGAGCCAGGTACCGGCAAAACCGTCTTGGCCCACGAAGTTGCAAAAGCCATCTCCGCGCCTCTGCTGGAATGGCACATAAAGTCAACCACAAAAGCCCAGCAAGGCCTGTATGAGTATGATGCGGTATCACGCCTCCGCGACAGCCAGCTGGGCGACGAACGGGTGCACGATATCAGAAACTACATCAAGCGCGGAAAACTTTGGGACGCCTTCACCGCTGAGCAACGTTCGGTCCTGCTTATCGACGAAATCGACAAGGCTGATATCGAGTTTCCAAACGACCTCCTGCAGGAGCTCGACCGCATGGAGTTTCATGTTTACGAAACCGGAGAAACCGTCAAAGCAGCCAATCGCCCGGTCGTGATCATCACGTCCAACAATGAGAAGGAACTGCCGGACGCGTTTCTGCGCCGTTGTTTCTTTCATTTCATCAAGTTTCCGGATACTGACACCATGCAGGATATCATAGAGGTACACTATCCGGGCCTGAAACAACGCCTGGTAAGTGAAGCCCTCAATATCTTTTATGAAGTACGCGATGTACCGGGACTGAAGAAAAAGCCTTCCACGTCAGAACTGCTGGACTGGATCAAATTGCTGCTCAATGAAGACGTCACACCGGAAGTCCTGCGCCAGAAAGATCCGACAAAGGTTATCCCGCCGCTACACGGCGCGCTGCTGAAAAACGAACAGGATGTGGCGCTGTTTGAACGGCTTGCCTTCATGGCACGACGCGAGGGTCGTTGAAACCGTGCACACCCTCTGCATAGCCAACAATATTGGGTCGTTCACATCTTGATTTGCCGAATTGCCGGCGCCCGGCATTGCAGATTCCGGTACGGCTGCTGAAGATCGCAGAAATCTATGTTCTTCTCATGTGCGGGATTTCAATACTGTTGTGCTTTGAAATGCTGCAAATTGTGCGTCAGATGTAGAAAACCGGACTTGAGTGACGCCCGGGCAGCCCAAAACCGGGTAAGGATTTGTTAACACTAATCAATCGTGAACGCTTAGAACAAAATTAACTACGTTGCGCCATGATCGGCCTCATCCAATGTTCGTGATGCGAGGCAGTATTCATGCGTTCCCCTTCTATGTTTCTTATGCTGGTTTTGGCCGGCACTGCACTTTCCGGCTGCGCGTCGGGCTTCGATGAAGCCTACGTGGCGAGCGCCGCTTTGACTGACAGTACAGGCGGAGACGGCTTGTCCGGAGATCAGCCCACCGGTGAAGACAATGGTGGAGACCTGCCCACAGGGACCGGCGACACTTCGCTGGTTTTCACCGATGAATCGCGTGTAGTGGACGGTACAGCCCGGACCGTCGTGACAATAAACAACGACCCGAATGACCCGAACCAGTTTGCATCGGCAACCGTGACTGTGGACCCGGGCCAGCCGATTGGATTTGTGGGAGAGCAAGTTACCGGAATTTTCGAGCACAAGACGGTCGACCCGGAGATCGAATATGCAGGCCCGGTAGCTGTAGCCTTCTTCCAGCCTCACCGGGTAGAGGGTTCTGTCTACTCCGAGTTCCGGCGCATATCTCCATCCCAGGGCGTTGATGTGGAACTGCAGTACTGGGACTTTTCCGACACCGGAACCGACAATTACTTGGCTCATTTCCGCGATGCTGCCAACGATCAGGACGCCTGGTTCTTCGGCGAGGCCAATGGCGCAAGCTCACGAACCACTACGGAAGAAATTGCCGCCCTTGGTCCGGCAACACTGAATTATCAGGGCAGCTATGTCGGGCAGGCCAAAACCTCGGGGTGGGGTGACGCTGGGTCATACGAAACCAGAGATGGCTCCTGGCGTGTGCAGGGCCATGCAGCCGTCACGCTTGATCTGAACGCCAACCAGATGACCGGTACCTTGACGCCTCAGTTCTGGGAAAAGTTTGAATCCGACGGAACCATCGTGCAGCTTGATGTACACAGGCAGGCAGGTGATGAATATGTGGCGCTTTCCTCGGCGTCCGTTGATCCTGCGTCCCCGGAACCTCCGGTTGCCAGCCCTGCAGACATTGCAGCCTTCCATAATGCAAAGATACAACTGGAAGGTACAATCACCGACGATGGCGGCATAGACGGCACGGCCAAAGTCATCAGCCCGAACATCATTGTCAGCGAAACCCAAGGCGTAGCCACACTGCCTGACCAGTACAGCACTGGCGGCTGGGTCAACGGTGATCAGGCACTTAGCGCAGCCACGTACGGTACTGGCGCAGAACAGGTTACCGGCGTGTTTGGGGTGTATGCAATCAGCCCAGCTCCTGCAGGCGGAGATACCGGTATCAATGACGACCGCAGGGGTACATTTGACCTGCAGGGTGGATTCGGTGTGTCCCAGAGCGGTGCTGCCATAACCGCCATTCCTGCACCTGTCCCTACTCCATGACTCTTGCAGACGGCACCCGCACATTGACTTCAGAGCGCGCCGCGAGGCGCGCTCTTTATGTAATGATGGCAGGTTTTTGCCTGCTTGCATCATCTGGCGACGCGCTGGCACAACCTGATCCGGGCACTTCATCAGAGCAGACATCAACGGTCCGCTCAGCCAATCTCGTCCGGCAACGTCCGGCGAAGCTGCATGTTCCTGAGAACACGCAAAGGGAATTTGCGGCGCTGCCTGCGGGAAAGCGGTTGAAGATACTGGGGCGCCTGATCAGAAACGGGCAGCCGGACGCTGCCGAAACGTTGCTTGAGGCAGCGCCCTTCACCGGCAGGTTCAGTGACAACCGCAACCTGTTTATGCAGGCCATGATTCAGCACGCGCGCGGCAATCTCGACGAAGCCATTCGGATTTACCGCGAAGTACTGGCAAACGATCCCAAGCTGACAGCCGTTCGTGCAGAACTCGCCCGGGCTCTTTATGACAACAAGGAAGACAGAAGTGCCGCCCATCATCTTTTCCTGCTGCGGGCGTCTGCACCGAATACAAATGCCCAGCGCACGTTTGATGCGGCCATCAACGCCATTGAAGCCCGCAAGACATGGAGTTTCAATGTGTGGGGTTCAATCGCGCCATCAACTAACTTCAACAACGGCACCAGTCTTGATGTCGTCAACGTCGGTGGACTTGATTTTGAGGTTGGCAATCAGGCCAAGGAGAAATCCGGCATTGGCTTTCGCGGCGGCGGCAATGTCGGCTACAACCTTCGGTTAAAAAGGGATATCAGCCTGATCGTATCCGGCGGCGCTAACCTGGTGCAATATGACGGGGTTCAGTTCGACCAGACTGCCTTGAACCAGACCGCGCTGCTTCGTTATCGCCAGCCCAAATACTCCGTCGCCCTGGGCGCTGTATCGACACAGGGCTGGTATGGTGCCGATGAATTTGTGTGGTCAGTCGGACCGCAGGCGATTATCAGCTATCTGGTATCCCAGAAAGCCCAGCTCTACACCCAGCTCAAACATGTCTGGACCCGTTATGATGTCGCCACCTATCGCGATGGCTGGAGCAGCACTGCAAATACCCAGATGAAATATGCGCTGAGTGATACAACACTGCTGTTTGCCAATGCAGGTGCGGGGAGAACCAGGACCCAGCGCGATCATCTGAGCAACTGGAACGCCAATGGCGGTGTCGGCTTCTATCACGAATTGCCTTGGGGGCTGACCGGATTTGCCGAGGCCAATGTGCACTACTCGGTTTCCGACGGAAATTATCCACTGCTCGGCGAACAGCGCGAACAAACCCGCGCAACCGGCAGGCTGTCTCTCACCAAGCGCGATTTTTACTGGCGTGGGCTTGCACCACAGCTTGAATATACCTACACCCGCAATTTCTCCAATGATGCGCTGAGCCGTTATGACTCACACGGTCTTGCGCTCACCGTAACTCGGGACTTTTGACTTTCCCCGTCTTGCGCTAACAAAATGGCAGACATAACGGGCAAAACAGGCAAATGAGATTCTCCAGCGCAGACGAATTACACCAATGGCCATCCAAAGCCGTTACCATCATGGGAATGTCCGGCGTGGGCAAGACCACCCTGGCCAACCTGTTGCGCCGGGATGACTGGTTTCATTACTCGGTCGATTACCGCATCGGCACCCGCTACATGGGCGAACACATCGTCGACAATTTCAAACGCGAGGCGATGAAAAACCCGTTTCTTCGCGAACTGCTGAAAACCGACTCGATTTACATCTCCTCCAATATCAGCTTCGACAATCTCGATCCGCTGTCGACCTATCTCGGCAAACCAGGAAACCCCGACAAAGGCGGCATTCCGTTTGCCGAATACAAACGGCGCCAGGCCCAGCACAGGGAAGCTGAAATAAGCGCGTTGGCTGATGTGCCGCTGTTCATGGCCAAATCCCGTGACATCTATACCTATGAGCATTTCATCTGCGATACCGGCGGTTCACTTTGCGAAATCGTGGATGCAGGAAATCCGGATGATCCTGTACTGAACGCTCTCAGTGACACAACATTGCTGTTGTACATTCGAGGTACAGAAGAACATTCCGCAGATCTTGTCGAACGTTTTCGCGGCATGCCGAAACCGATGTATTATCAACCGGCATTCCTGGAGCACACCTGGATTTCCTACAAGGAACAACACGGCATAAGACATGATAGCGACGTCGACCCGGACGAGTTTATAGTCTGGGGATTTGAGCGCCTGTTGCATCATCGCATTCCACTCTATGAGCAGATTGCCGCAAATCACGGATATGTGGTTGAAATGCATGAAATCCCCCAAATCAGGGATGACAGGGACTTTCTCGACCTGTTGGCCCGTGCCATAGCCTGACGCAAACTTATCCAGCAAGAAACTCCCATGCCCATCAAAATACCGACTGATCTGCCTGCACGCGCCACCCTGGAAAGGGAAGGCGTAATGGTGATGGATGCCGACGAAGCGGCGCGTCAGGATATTCGCCCGCTTCGTGTCGGCCTGCTTAATCTGATGCCCAACAAACAACGTACCGAAACCCAGTTTGCGCGGTTGTGCGGTGCCACCGCGCTACAGGTGGAGATGACGCTCATGAAAATGACGCATCACACATCCAGGCTCACCTCTTCAGAGCACATGCTGAATTTCTACCAGACGTTCGAAGATGTGCGCGATCAGAAGTTCGACGGCCTAGTCATCACCGGAGCGCCAATCGAATTGCTTGAATTCGAGGATGTGACCTACTGGCCCGAACTTCAGGAGATTTTCGACTGGTGCGCAAGCCATGTTCATTCCGCCTTGCACATTTGCTGGGGAGCGCAGGCAGCGTTGCATCATTATCACGGGGTGCCGAAGCATGATCTCGATGCAAAGGCGTTCGGGGTGTTCAGGCATCGAAATCTGAACCCTGCTTCGCCGTACCTGCGTGGGTTTTCAGATGACTTCTCAATTCCAGTGTCACGCTGGACTGAGGTCCGCCGCGAAGATCTGCCCACTGATCGGGGTCTTGAAGTGTTGATGGAATCTGACGAAACCGGGCTATGTCTGCTCAATGATGCAGCCCGTCGCACATTGTACATGTTCAACCACATCGAATATGACTCCACTTCGCTGGCGGAGGAATATCATCGTGATATGGCTGCCGGTAAACAGATTCATATTCCGCCCAACTATTTTCCAGGTGATGATCCATCCAAAACACCAGAAAACAGGTGGCGCAGCCATGCGCACCTGCTGTTTGGCAACTGGTTGAACGAGGTCTATCAGTCAACGCCCTACGAAGTCGACAAGATCGGCCAATGACCAATTCCGTGTTGATCGACTGGATTGGCCGCAGCCGCACTTCAATTGACACCATTTCAGCGGACCATTTGGCCAAGGTGGCAGCCACGTTTGACGGCGAACCACCATCACTTGAGGAAAACTCCCCATTACCACCCGGTTGGCATTGGGCATTTTTTCCCGAGATCACTGCTCTGTCCGGGATAGGCCGCGACGGCCACCAGGCGCTGGGCGAGTTCCTGCCACCTGTAACGCTGCCGCGACGCATGTGGGCTTCCGGCGACTTGGAAATTGCAAAGCCACTCGTCGTCGGCGAAACGGTCAGCAAGACCTCGACCATACTGTCCGTCGAGGAAAAGCACGGCCGCACCGGAAAGCTGGTATTTGTTCGTGTTGGCCATGAGTTTGCCGGAGACCGGGGCGGCGATATGCGCGAAGAGCACCAGATCGTCTACCGCGAAGCACCTGTTGCCGGCGCACCCCCACCAGAACCCATGCTGCCGCTGCATCAACCTGACAGTTCATGCACACTGACAGCATCACCGGTCCAGTTGTTTCGATACTCCGCAATCACCTTCAACAGCCACCGCATTCATTATGATGTCGACTTCTGCCGCGATCAGGAGGGTTATGACGGATTGATTATTCATGGCCCCCTCACCGCCACACTGCTGATGGATTTTGCCGGCCAACAACAACCGGAGAAACAACTGAAGAGTTTTGCCTTCCGCGCTCTGAGCCCCCTGACCCATGTCCATGAATTTTCCCTGCATGTCCGCCGGACCGGCGACAACACATACAGCGTGTGGGCCTGCAACTATCGCCGGGAATTGGCCATGATGGCGGATGCGGAGTTGGGTTAGCACGAATCGCCCTTGCCGACACCCCGGCCCCATGCTCAACTTGCAGCCATGAAAACCCTGTTGCTCATGCGGCACGCCAAATCGGACTGGGATCACCCGGATCTTGATGATCATGATCGCCCGTTAAACAAGCGCGGCCTTCGCGCAGCGCCAATAATGGGTAAATTCCTGCGCTCCGCAAAGCTTGTGCCGAATGCCTGCCTGACCTCATCTGCCGTGCGCGCGCGCCACACAGCCTGGCTCACGGCTGCAGCAATTGGCCGGGACTTTCCGATAATCGAAGTTTCCACCCTGTATGACTTTGGCGACGGCGAGGCCATTGAACGGGCCATCGCCATGCACGGCGGCAATCATTCCTGCCTGCTGGTCGTCGGACACAATCCCTGTGTGCAGGCTTTCACCCTGCACGGCTGTAACGACCGGGGAAATCCGAGCGCCAAGGCTGAATTGTCGGACAAATACCCCACGTCCGCCGTCACCCACATTGAATATGACATGGCAACCTGGGCCGCCATCCCCCGCACCAAAGGGACAATCAGGGCATTCTGGAGGCCTCGCGACGTGTCATAATTATCATTAATTTCAGATAACTAAAGTTATTTATTAAATTAATATTTGAATCTAAACTCCGGTTGATTTGACTGGACCTGCTGAAATCACCATATGCCGGAAGTGACTGGCAATTCCGGGGGATTAACAACTGAGTTCTTTTCTGACAGGTATCATCAATGAGACGCGCAACGCCGCCGGCGGTGTCAGGGACTTTGCCACCGGCATGGTCTCTCCGACCCTGCGCATCGGTGTCACCGGCCTGTCACGCGCCGGAAAAACCGTGTTCATTACCGCGCTTGTCCACGCATTGCTGCACGGCGGACGCCTGCCCCTGTTCGCCAGCCTGACCCAGGGCCGCATCAACCGGGTGTATCTTGAGCCGCAGCCTGACGACGATGTGCCGCGGTTTGCCTACGAAGACCATGTCGAGGCCCTTTCCGGCGATGATCGGCGTTGGCCGAACAGCACCAGGAGGTTGTCGCAACTCCGGCTGACCATCGAATATGAAGCATCCGGCCTCATCGCCCGCAACCTGCAGCGCTCCAGGTTGCACGTCGATATCGTCGACTACCCCGGCGAGTGGCTGCTCGACCTGCCCCTGATGAGCCAGTCGTATGCACAATGGTCCGCCGCGACGCTGGCCGCCAGTGCCCGGGAGCCGCGCAAGCAGCTTGCACGTAAGTGGCTCGCCCATCTGACCACCCTCGATCCTTCAGCGCCCGCCAATGAACCCGATGCCCAGAAGGCGGCAAAACTGTTCACCGCCTACCTGGCCTCCTGCCGATCCGACGACGTATCCTTGTCTACCTTGCCTCCAGGGCGTTTTCTGATGCCCGGCGACCTGGAAGGCTCACCACTGCTGACATTTGCACCGCTCGAACTGGACCCCTCCTCTACCGCCCAGGATGGCTCCATGCATGCCTTGATGGAGCGCAGATACAACGCCTATGTCAGCCGCATCGTGGAACCGTTTTTCTACAACCACTTCGCCCGTCTCGACCGGCAGATCGTGCTGGTCGACACCTTAAGCGCTTTGAATGCCGGTCCGGAAGCTGTAACCGATTTGAAAGCCGCGCTCACCGATGTGTTGTCATGCTTTCGGCAGGGAGCGAATTCCTGGGCGTCAGCGATTTTCGGCAGGCGGGCCGACCGCATTCTGTTCGCCGCCACGAAGGCAGACCTGCTGCATCAGTCGAGCCACGACAGGCTGGAAAACGTGCTTCGCCTGATTGTCTCCGATGCGGCCGAAAAGGCAGAATTTGCCGGAGCACAAATTGACGTGGCCGCCATCGCGGCCATTCGCGCAACCCGGGAAGCCAGCGTCAAACAGTCAGGGGAAACCCTGGATTGCATAGCCGGCACGCCAATCAGCGGCGAAGAACTGGCAGGAGAGATTTTCGACGGCAAGACCGAAGCGGCCATTTTCCCCGGCGATCTGCCAAATGATCCCGCTGCCGCGCTGGACGGGTCACTCGAAGACCAGTTGAAATTTGTCCGCTTTCGTCCGCCTGTGCTTGATGCGAAAGGCGCAGCAGGTGCAGTTGCCACGTTCCCGCACATTCGCCTGGACCGTACCCTGGAGTTCCTCGTGGGAGACCGTTTGATATGAACGATGACCAGCGCAAGCCAAAGGCCTTCCGCCTGTCTCCTGACCAGCAACACGAGAACACAGAACCCGATCCGGCACCCAAGGCCGCTCAGCCGATACCCAGGGCCAGAAAAACCAAACCACGCGGCAGAAAACCACGTGCGATGGCAGCCCCGGAAATCCGGTTTGAAGAACCGTCGGACGAGACCCTTCTGCCGGCAGTTGCCCGTGATCACACCGTGGCCAGGCGGTTCCGCTGGGGCACCATCATTGTGTCCGCTTTTGCCGGTCTAGCCAGCCTGTGGGCAGGCCTCGCAGCCACCCAGCTTATCGAAGACCTGTTTGCCCGATCCCCCGCACTCGGCTGGGTCGGGTCGGGCTTGCTGGCGCTGGTGCTGATCTCTGCCTTTGCAATCATCGTGCGCGAAGTTATAGGGCTCTGGCGGTTGAAAAAACTCGGCACCACCCAGGCAGACGCGGCTCGCGCCATCTCCGCTGATGATGAAAAGGCAGCGGCAACGACAATTTCGGACCTGAAATCGATCTACAGCGGCAGACCGGACATGCGCTGGGGGCTCGCCCAGCTGGCGGATCATTCGCAGGCAATCATGGATCCTGCCGACAGGATAAAGCTCGCCGAACGCGACCTGCTTTCCACGCTTGATGGTGAAGCCAACCGCATCATTGCCCGCGCGGCCAGACGCGTGAGCGTGGTAACGGCAATAGCTCCAGCGGCCCTCGATATCGCTCTGGTTGGCGCACAGAACCTGCGCATGATGCGGGAAATTGCGACGCTTTATGGCGGCAGGCCCGGCACGCTGGGCACAATGCGCCTGGTCCGCATGGTGGCCGGCCATCTGGCTGTCACCGGCGGCCTGGCGCTGTCTGACGGTGTTATAAGTGCGGTGATAGGAAAAGGATTGATCGGACGTCTGTCGGCGCGCTTCGGCGAGGGTGCGGTAAACGGAATTCTCACGGCCCGCGTCGGACTGGCTGCCATGGAGCTGTGCCGTCCGTTGCCATTTCTGACACTGAATAAACCCGGTTTGTCTGACTTCATGCGTGAAGTTGTAAAATTTGGTGGGGACGCGGACGAAGCAAGCCAAGACAAATCGAACAAGTCTGATTAAACTCGGGGCGACTTTAAGGAGACCATTCCATGACCATGTTCGTTATTCTCGGCATCCTGGGTGCCATCGCGTTTTATGGGGTTGCTATCTACAACGCGCTGGTCAAGGCCCGGCAAATGGTCATGGAGGCCTGGAGCGGCATTGATGTTCAACTCAAGCGCCGCAGTGACCTGATCCCCAACATAGTCGAAAGCATCAAGGGATATGCCGGCCACGAAAAGGACACGTTGCGCGAAGTCACCGAAATGCGCACCCGCGTTCAGGCCGTACCGGAAGGCGACATTGCCGGCCGCGCTGTGGCAGAGGGCTTGTTGAGCCAGGCGCTCGGCAAGCTGATGGCCGTTGCTGAAGCCTATCCGGATCTCAAGGCAAATGAAAATTTTCTGCAGCTGCAGCAGACGCTGGACAAGATCGAGGGCGAGGTCCAGATGTCACGACGTTACTACAACGGCGCGGCGCGGGATCTGAATGTGAAGGTGGAAAGCTTTCCATCCAATTTCGTGGCCAACTATTTCAAGTTCCAGACTGCTGAATTCTTTGAAGTTAAGGACGCCGAAGACCGCGAGGTTCCGGAGGTCAAGTTTTAGGAACTGTTCTAAGAATGCGGGGAATCACCAGCAAGATGCATCGTCTCCACCTCATTTTGTGTGCCTTGCTGGCCTTCGTCGCGATGGCGGGCAGCAGCCTTGCCAGGGAAGAAATCCTCCAGTTCCACTCAAAGGTCGAAGTATCGCAGACCGGAAAGCTGCGGGTGATCGAAACCATCCGCGTTCGCGGCGAGAACGCGCAGATCAGAAGAGGAATATACCGAGACTTCCCGTTGCGGATCGAAGGTGCCGACGGTCGCGAACACGAAGTTGGGTTTGACGTTCTTTCGGTCACTCGCGACGGTCAGCCGGACGACTTTCGCATCGAAAGGGCCCGCCGGTCGGCACGGGTGTATGTGGGCAACAGGAATGTCTTCATCGGCGCGGGCGAGTTCACCTACAAGATAACGTATGAAACCGACCGGCAGATTCGTTTCTTTTCCGATCATGATGAACTGTACTGGAATGTCACCGGTAACTTCTGGAACTTTCCGATCAGGCAGGCTCGCGCTGAAATTCTTTTGCCGATTGGTGTTCGCGCAAAGGACACCGCCTTTTTTACGGGACCATTCGGCGCAACCGGCAGAAGCGCCCGGTCTTCCACAAGCAACGGCGGCAACATTGTTGAATTCGAAACCACAGCGCCGTTAGGTCCCAGGGAAGGCATGACCGTTGCGGTAAAAATGCCCAAGGGCAGTATCACACCACCCAGCGCCAGCCAGCAGGCAAGCTGGTTCTGGCGCGATAATACAGCTTTCATTCTTGGGTTGGGCGGCTTCCTGATAGTCGGCTATTACTACTTCTGGGCATGGCAACGGGTTGGCAGGGACCCGCCTGCCGGTGTGATGGTTCCGCGCTGGGATGCCCCGGACGGCATATCGCCGGCCCAGGTGCATTATATCGAAAACAGGGGATTGTCGGGTCACGACGCGTTTTCGTCCGCCTTGCTCAACCTTGCCGTAAAGGGACTGGTCGACCTGGAAGATCTCGACGGAGACGTCACGATAACCCCAACAGGCATTACACCGGTTGAACGCCTGCCGGTCGGTGAGGCAGTGATCCTGCGAAAAATCGGATCATCCGGCGACAAATTCCGCATAGCCAAATCCAACACATCTGCGGTCAAATCGGTAACCAGCGGTTTCCGGACAGCACTATACGCCGAGCATCGCAACAAGTTCTTCATCAAGAACCTGCCCTATGTGTTTGCCGGAATAGCACTCTCATTTCTGACTGTAATCATGACGATCGCGGCAAGCGGTGGTGGTGCAGATGTTGTGGTGCCGCTGGTCATGCTGGTCGTCGTCGCCAGCGTCATAACCATCATCATGTTCTCGGTGGGTCTGAAGCTGTCCAGCTCACAAAGTCTCGCCGGAAAAATTGGCTCGGTGATGCGCTATTTCGTGTTCGGTTTTTTTGCGGTGAATTTTTTGCCGCTCATCGTGACGGTGGTGGCTGATGCAAATTTCGAGTCCGCAACGCTGGCCATTGTGGCCGGCATATTCATGATCAATATCCTGTTCTACTTCCTGCTTGGTGCACCAACGCCATTGGGCCGCAAGCTGATGGACGGCATCGCCGGATTGAAAACCTATATCAACCTGGCTGAAAAGGATCGGATGAATCTGGCCGGCGCGCCTGCCATGTCACCACAACACTTCGAAACCATGTTGCCCTATGCGGTCGCACTGGGCCTGGAAAAACCCTGGTCAAACGCTTTTCAGGCCTGGTTGGCGTCAGCTGCAGGCGCGGCCGCTGCTGCCTCATACACGCCTCACTGGTATCGCGGCGGGAACTTTTCGCCAGGCCGCATAGGCGAAACCATGTCCGGACTGCCTGCATCCATCGGAAAATCCATGACCAATGCGATGCCGGCGCCGAAATCCTCCTCTTCGGGTTTTTCCGGAGGGGGCGGTTTTTCCGGAGGGGGCGGAGGCGGTGGCGGCGGTGGAGGCTGGTAATACACCGGTCCCATACCTAAATTTGCCTTATGAATTTTCCAGTACAGCCTCTCAACCCGGATGCCCAGATCGCCCACCAATGGCGAAACACCCTGCACACCTGGGTGATGATTGCCGGCTCCGCCCTGCTTATGGCGTTGATCGCCTTTAGCATCTTTGGCGGATCCGGTGTGGTTTGGGCGATGGTTCTGACCGGGTTTGGACTTTGGCAGGCGGGGCGCGTATCTCCAAAACTCGTCTTGCGGCTCTACAAGGCACGGGCCTTGAGGAATGAGGAAGTACCTCAACTGCACCGTCTGATGACGGAACTGGCCAAACGTGCAGAATTGCCTGCCGTTCCACAGCTTTATTACGTGCCATCGCGTATGATGAATGCCTTTGCCGTCGGTCAGACAGACAATGCCGCAATTGCCGTAACCGACGGCCTGATCCGCAACCTGACGCTCAGGCAGCTGACCGGTGTGCTCGCGCACGAGATCAGCCATATCCGCAATGGCGACCTGACTGTTATGGCGCTGGGTGATGTTTTGTCCCGGCTCACCGGCACATTGTCCACTTTTGGCTTGTTGATCGGGGTCCCTGCTGCATACCTGACCAGTGGTGGCACTGTTCCATGGGTGGCGATCATCGCCCTGATAGCCGCTCCAACCATTGGTGGCCTGTTGCAACTGGCCCTGTCCCGCACGCGCGAGTACGACGCCGATCTGGATGCCGCAGGCCTGACAGGTGACCCGGAAGGGCTAGCCTCGGCGTTGCAGTCGCTGGAACAGAAACAGGGCGGCATGTGGGAGAAGCTTGTGTTGCCCGGCTCCAGGTCGCCGGAGCCGTCAATTCTTCGCAGTCATCCAAAAACGCAGGACCGGGTGGCTCGCCTGTTGTCCCTGCGGACAAACACCCCACCCATGGTAAACCGCCCCGACACACCAATACATCCAACCCGGACAATTGTGCCGCCGAGGCGCGGGCCGCGCATCCACATTGGCCGCATGGGATTGTGGTACTAGATTAGCAAACTTTTTGCATCTGGTAGCAACCCATTCCGCGTTTTTTAAGGGCATAGTGCGTCATGAAAGCTCCGATATAGAGTTTGAATCATGCGCGTCCGATGATCTGCGAACGCAACATCCGGCTCCCGTAAAGCAACCGAAAGCAGACAAATGTACTACATCTGCTGATGTCTGTTTGTAACCCAACTGAGACATTCGGGCGCCGATGAAAAATCAAACTGAGGGTCGTTGAAACTCTGATAGTATGCCGCAAGCGGTCCACTGAGGATGGGAACTTCTCTTGACAGAAAGACAAGCTCAAAGACGATTGGTCGCGATACTCGCTGCGGATGTTGTCGGTTATTCCGGCCTCATGGAAGAAGATGAGGAAGGTACCCTCAGCATGCTAAGTGCTCATCTAAATGAGCTCATTGAACCATGCATTAATGTCAATAGAGGTCGTCTGTTCAAAACGACAGGTGACGGTTTGCTAGCGGAGTTTTCCAGCGTGATCGACGCTGTCCGCTGTGCCGTAGCTGTTCAGGAGGGCATGGAGGAGCGTAACGCCGGAGTCTCCAAAGGCCATTGGCTTGTCTTCCGTATCGGCATCAATGTGGGTGACGTGATTGCCAAGGATGACGACGTTTTTGGAGATGGAGTCAATGTTGCAGCCAGGATTGAAGGACTGGCGGAGCCGGGTGGAATCTGCATCTCGCGCTCTGCCCGTGATCAAATCCGCGACAAACTAAATTATGGTCTTGAAGATTGGGGCGAGGTGAAGGTCAAAAACATCACCCGGCCAGTAAGAGTATTTCGTTTGCTTACGGCACCCGAAGACGCCGGCAAGACCACAGCGCGCCCAAGAGGCCACTTGCTAGCATATCGCTCGAAGCTTGCCGCAGCGATCACTTTGCTGGTAATTGTTAGCCTTGGGCTCGTTTGGCTCCAGCCATGGCGCACGACATTTGAGGCTGCGTCAGTTGCCAAAATGTCTTTTGCCCTGCCTGACAAGCCATCCATCGCAGTTCTGCCCTTCACCAATCTTTCGGACCAAAAGGATCAGGCCTTCTTTGCCGACGGTATGACAGACGATATTGTCACCGACCTGTCAAAGATTTCGGGGATCTTCGTTACCGCGCTGCATTCCACGCAGGGCTACAAGGGGCAGGCGGTGAATATCCGCCAGATCGCCGAGGACCTTGGCGTGCAATATGTCTTGAACGGCAGTGTTCGCCGTGCGGGTGACAAGCTGCGCATCACCGCCCAGTTAATCGATGCCCTCAAGGGCGGCAACATGTGGTCTGAGCGATATGACCGAAAGGTTGAAGACGTGTTCGCGGTCCAGTCGGAGGTTACCCAAAACGTGGTCAAGGCTATGGCGGTGACGCTGAAGTCCCGCGAGCATGATCGAGTGTTCCAGAAGTACCTTAACAATATCGAGGCCTACGACGTGTGGCAACAAGCGCGGGCAATAGTTGAAATTCCCTCGCGCAACAACATTGCGAAGGGCGAGGAGTTGTTTCTGAAGACGATCGAGCTTGCCCCCAACTTCGCCGGCGGCCATGCTGGCCTGTCGTTTAACCATTCGGTCAAGGCGCGATTCGACTACAGCCAGTCGCGCGAGAAGGAAGTGAAGAACGCGTTCAAACATGCGCGCCAAGCGATCGCACTCGACCCCGAGTTTGCCTGGTCGCATATTGCGCTTGCCGGCGCCTATCTCGCCAACGAGGAGTATGATGCGGCGGTCGATGCCATGCGTCAGGCACTTGCCGTTCAGCCGGGCGGCTACGAAGTCAACCTGTTTATGGGCTTTTATCTGTTCAGGGCCGGGCAATCAGCTCGCGCCATCGAACACCTGAAGATTGCCGACAATTTGGGCAGGGTTCCGACATATCGACTTCTCGCGTTTCTTGGGATCTCCTACTTCATGGATGGCAAGTACACCGAAAGCGAAGCGACGTGGAAGCAGGCCCTCGACCGTTTCGGATTGGTGAAACACGACATACTCTATGTTTACCTTGCTGCGTCCCAATTCGCCCTTGGAAAGTTCGATGAGGCGGTGGAGACAGTTGCGCAACTCAAACGCATCAACCCCAACTATCGTCTCTCGAAGTCTCAGACGTTGAGGAGCTTCAAGTCGGAGCAGTACAAGAGGCACTTACGACAGTTGGCGGTGCAGGCTGGTATTCCGGAGTGACCTGCATGAGGACTCCTCAATCCGAGGCTGAGAGGTAGGAAATTTCCAATCTCATGCCTTTCTCATAAGGTGACCTTCCGAAACGCGGTGTTCACTTCGATCAATGGGCGGCACACACGTGCATGTGGCTGGTTTTGGCAATTTTCAGACATGCGTCCGCCAACATTGAGGGTCTGTTTCTCCCCCCAAAGCAGACCTCACCCAGCACACCGATTGCTCGACAAATCCAGGAGTTCATGCCCTGGAGTGCAGACCCTAAACCAATGTTCGTTGCTATGAATGGCGGTTGCCCACAGGCCCGCCGGCAGGCAGGCCCCGCCCCCTATCGAGAACATGTGCCGAAAGATAACCGACGGACTGCATGACTTACTCCATCGTATCCTTGTTACGTTTGCCAGTGACTTCAACTCTGCCTAAAATCCCAGCGATGCGACCGTCTCCCCAAACTGGAATACGCGTTCGTCAACCCTGACAGGAGGGGCAGGAAATGTACCAGGAAACTTTCATGCGCCGAGCTATAGAACTTTCTTCCGGTGCGCTCGACATCCCGGGCACAGAACCTTTTGGTGCGGTTGTGGTGAGAGACGGGCAAATCGTCGGCGAAGGATTAAACCGTTCGCTTCTGAACAGTGACCCTACCTCGCACGGCGAAACCGAGGCGATCAGAGACGCATGCCGCAAGCTTGGAACCGTCAATCTCAGCGGTTGCGATTTATACACGAGCTGTGAACCCTGCGCGCTTTGCGTTGCGGCAATGGAGATTGCCGGTATTTCGCGGCTTTACTACGCAGCCAACCTGGAACAGGCCAACGCGGCCATGGGGTATCTGCCGGCGTCCACTCGGTTTCCCATTGATTCCAAGCGCTTGCAAACGGAATGCGGAAAGCCTGTTGGCGAAAGGCTGATGCCAGCTCAGCAGGCACTCGGTGACGAGGCAACAACAATCCTCATTACCTGGGCAGCGAAGATGAACGAATGTTAGCTGCTCATCTGAGTTCACATTTTTTCGAGGCCGCCCAGGTGGTGTCCCTGGGCGGCCGGTCCTTCGTTACTCCGCAATACCCGCAGCCTTGATGAGCGGAGCCCAAACATCGATCGACTTCTTGACGAATGACGTGTAGTCCGCCGTTGACATCGGGGTGTGCGTGATCCCAAGCTCGATCAGCCGCTTCTGAACTTCAGGATTGGCAAATACGGCCAGCACGGTGTCGTGAATGGTGTTTACCATTCCGGCGTCCATGCCTGCAGGTCCGGAAAGACCAACCCAGTTCTCGATGACGATGTCGTAGCCTTGTTCCTTGAACGTCGGCACGTTCGGCAATTGCGGATTGCGCTCAGGTGAAGCGATGGCGATGGCGATGGCTTCTTTGTCCTCGATCATCTGGCTGTTCTGCACCACCATATCGTAAAAGGTATCGAGAACGCCTGCGCGGAAATCCTGAATTGCAGGCGAACTGCCTTTGTAGGGGACATGGATAGACTCAACGCCGAGAGCCGCATCCACAGCTTCACCCAGAATGTGCGAAATCGAGCCCACGCCGCTTGACCCGTAGGTGGGTTGCTTCTTCTTGGCACTGGCAATGTAGTCATCCACCGTGTTGATGCCGTGGGCCGGTTGTACGAACAACCCCGGAGCCGATGCGCCAATATAAGCCACGTGGGTGAACCCTGCGATGGGCTCGTAAGGTATGGATTTGAACCTGGTCGGCGCAATCGTGAACGGCGCATTGTTCGACAGGATCAGCGTCGTTCCGTCCGGGGACTGTTGGGAAACGTAATCCGCAGCCACCGTGCCGGCAGCACCGGGCCGGTTATCGACCACTGCCTTCTGACCGTAATCTGCATCCAGGTGCTTTGCCAGAAGCCGTGCGACGAGGTCGCTGGTCCCGCCCGGCGGGAATGTTACGACGATGCGCACCGGCTCACTGCTCCACGAACCGGGTTCGGCCATTGCTGTCGGCGCGGCAAGAGTAGCAGCTGCTGCCAAGCCCACTGCCAATATGGTTCTGCGATCAAGTTTCATGAGGGTGTTCCTTCCTGTTGAGTTTTCTCTTCCACCGCGCGTGCATTGCGGCGGTTTCGCCCTGTGGAATACAGGGCAAAGACTATGATCCCGGCGGTAAGTGCAAGCAGGGTCGCGCTGATGGGGCGTTCCAGGAAAACCATAGGATCGCCGCGCGAGAGCAGCATGGTTCTGCGCAACTGTTCCTCCATCATGGGACCAAGCACGAAGCCGAGCAGAAGCGGGGCAGGTTCAAACCGGAACAACCGCATGACATAGCCGACCGCACCGATCACCAAGGTCAGCCAGATGTCGAATACGTTGTTGTTCAAGCTGTAGACGCCCATGCAGATCAGTACGATGATCGTGGGGTACATGTACTTGTAGGGGATTTTCAAAAGACGCACCCACATGCCGATGAGCGGCACGTTCAAAATGAGCAGCATAATGTTGCCAACAAGGAAGCTGGCAACAAGTCCCCAAAACATGTCGGGCTGTTCCACAAGCAACCGCGGTCCCGGTGTGATGCCGTAGATCATCAAGGCGCCAATGACGATGGCCATGGGTGGGCTTCCTGGAACGCCCAGGGTCAGGGTTGGGATGAACGCCGTCTGGGTTGCAGAATTGTTGGCCGCCTCGGGTACGGCCACCCCCGGCACCACGCCGGTTCCGAACTTGTCCCGCAAAGGACTGACGCGCTTTTCAACTGCATAGGCAATGGCCGCGGCGATGGTCTGTCCGGTTCCCGGAAGGGCACCGATAAATGAGCCGATTGACCCACCGCGCAGAATCGGACCGATCAGTGACCTCCACTCTTCCCTGGACGGGTAGAAGTCGTTGTAGTCGATCGTCTGGGTGGACTTGCCGCCGGAGCTCGCGCGGATCGAGGCGATCAATTCGGTGACCCCAAAAAGACCCATGGCGACAATCACGATGTGCACGCCGTCCCGCAGTTCCGGTATGCCCATGGTGAAACGCAGATCACCGGTGGTCAGATCAATGCCGATGGTGCCCAGCATCAGACCGGCCACCACCATGGCAATACCCTTAAGCGCCCCGCCGTTGCTCACCGCCGAGGCAGCAATCAAACCCAGGAGGATCACCGCAAAATAGTCGGCAGGACCAAACGACAAGGCGAGCTTGGCCAGAGAAGGCGACAACACGGCGATCACAATCATGCCGATCATGCCGCCACCGAACGAGGCGGTAGCGGTGGAAAACAGCGCCACGCCCGCCCGGCCCTTCTTGGCAAGAGGATAACCATCGATCGCGGTGATTGATGCGGCCGGTGTGCCCGGAACATTCATGAGGATCGAGGAGGTCGAGCCACCATACTCGGCACCGTAATACACCCCGGCAATCATGACCAAAGCCGATGTAGGCTCCAGATAGAACGTAATAGGCAGGATCATGGCAATTGCGGCCATGGATCCGATCCCCGGCAGAACCCCAATGAAGGTACCCAGGAACACGCCGATGAAACAGTACATCAGGTTGTTCGGTTGCAGAACAACCAGAAGCCCATTTCCAAAGCTCGCCAGAATATCCATCTTCAGAATCCCACAAACGGTTTGAAGGGAAGGTTCAGCATCTCAATGAACAAGCCCCAGCAAGCGACGGCCACGGCGGCACCGAGGATTGCCTTTCCAGCGAATGAAAGGCTTTTGTCGGGAAGGCTTGCCACGATAACGGTCAGGAATGTTCCCGGCACCAGTCCAATGCGGTCCGTTGACAGAGCGAACACGGCGAGGGCGGCACAAATTGCCCCGCACGCAAGCCAGTCGGGCCGTTCCGCAATACCGTCTCCGCGGCGTTCCCCGACACAAATCACAACCGCGAGAACAGCCAGGATGGCGCCAGTCATGAATGGAAATGCCCCGGTGCCGAGGCGTGTGGGAATACCAAGTCCGAGTTGCCAACCACCAATCATGAAAATGATGCTGAGACCTATTAGAATTAGCCCGCCGATCTCTCCGCCCCAGCCCAGCGCGCCGTGGCCATCGGCCTCATTGGCTTCGGGTCCAGCCGGATTTTTGTCTTCAGTTGCCATGATCTCAAGCTTCCGTGCAGCTGTTTGCGGTCGAGATTTCAGATGTGCGGCTGTCATCGGAACCGAATTTGGCTCTTACCCGTGTTGAGCTGACCACGGCTATTTGATCAATTGCCCGGCGTATTTCGGTATCGCGATCATTTTTCAACCGTGCCTCAAACTCCTTCAGCACACTGTCGATATTTTCATGACGCGCCAGCGCCGTGATAAATGGGAATCCATATTTTTCGCGGTAACGCGCATTAAGCTCGTTCAGCCGCGTTCGATACTCGCTTTCATGGGACGTGAGGTTCAAACGCCCCTGTTCAGACTGAGACTCCTCCGTCATGGCAAGCGGATTGTCCGGCGCGAGTTCCGGATGCGCCCGGAAAAGACCAATGCAAGCGCTCTCACTCAAGGCCAGCAACGCGTCGTGAATCGCCTGGAACAGATCATCTGCGCTGCGGAACGGTCGGCGGCGGGCCACTTGTTTTGCAATTTCGGGCGCCCGTTCAATCAGCGGTGCGAGCAATGCAATGGCTTGGATTTCGTCCGCCCGGTTGAGTTCAATGAGTCTGCTCATGTAGGCCCCACTCTGTTTGCCTGATGAGGCTAGAGCGGTTGTTCATTGCCGTCTATAGAATAAAACTGAACGGATCATTCTTATAAATAGAACAGTGAACTTGGATCGGGCGCGCGCAGCCATTTGAACACACCTTACTTTGCCGCGCTGGTGGAGGCGGTGAGGCTACGCAGTGTTTGAACCGTATGGGAGATGATTTTCTGATTTGTGACTGATTCTGGCATTTGCGCGTTTGAGATGACGGCAAATCTCTGGCGAAATATGAACGGGTCTGTAATCGGAACAAAGCGCACTTGCCCGGATCTGATTTCCGGCCCGGCATCCAGCTCTGAGGTGACCGCAAGGTAGCGCCCCGAGACCACCAGGTGCTTCATCAACTGAATCGAGTTCACCACCACAGCACTTTCGGCTTTCTCGAAAATCCAGCCGTGTCGCGCCTCTAGAAGTTTACGGATCGAGAGCGCCCTGCTCTGGAAGACCACGGGATAGGACACCAACTCATGCAGATCGATCCCATCCGCTCCAGCCACCGGATGATCAGGCGCTGCGATACAGCCCAACGGAAACTCTCCGGACCAATGGAACGTCAGCTTGTCGTCCGGCGCAGGGTTCACAACGGCGGCAAAATCAAAATCACCGTTCACGACACCTTTGACCGCATTGTCCGGGCTGGTGATCTCAATTTCCACGTCAACTTTAGGGAAAAGATGCGCGATTTCATTCACCAGCTCGGGGATGAAGCCATTCACCATGCCGTCCATGGCGGCGATCCGGACGTGGCCATGTTCTATGCCCCGATTGGCCTGAACTTCCGACCAAAGACGGGCATTGTCGAGGCGCCATTCGCGGGCAAGATTGAGGATCATGCGGCCGGTTGGCGTAAGGATCATTCCCTTTGTCTCGCGCTCAAACAGCATTTCACCCAGCGTATCCTCGATCGCCGTAATCTGACGGTGAATGGCCGATGCGGAAATTCCCAGTTCCCGCGATGCGGCCTGAATCGAACCAAGCTGCGCCACCTGCTCCAAGTATTGTAGTGAGCGCGGTACCAGATGCAGTGTCATGAGGCTCTCTTTTCATTGTGCAGCAACTTCGCGCCGCTGGTGAATGTAGCTTGCTATTCGAAAGATTAGAATGAACCCTAACGATTTATCGCATGGAATGAAACGTCAGGCTGTGCAACTGTGACTGCAAAGACCTTGCTGAGCTGCGAACATACAATCAATTGATTGCGGCATGAGGGCAGGCAAACCGCTCAACAAGAGGAGTCAAACAAGGTGGCCACACATTCCGAAGAATCCGCTGGCGGGATATCAATTCATGCTGTTGACGTTGCCGGAGGCGTGCCGGCGGCAGGTCTTGGCGTTCGGCTTTGGCACCTGGGTGATGAAAGAGTCCAGGTTGCGGCGGGTAGCTGTTCGCAAACCGGCCTGTTGCAGCATGCGGTGGCCGAAGGAGCCGGAGTTAAACGCGGCATGTATGAGGCTGAATTCGATGTGGGCGCCTACTACAGGGGGCTTGGACATGCGATACCAAATCCGGCATTTGTTGAAGTGGCGGTGTTCCGTTTTGGGATCGATCGCCTGTCGGAGCACTTTCATTTACCGTTCAAATTCACTCCATGGGGTTTCTCGCTCTTTCGCGGCGGCGCTTGATCTGTGCAAGGGTGTAAATGGCACTTTTCGGGCATGGGTCCACCAATGCGGAGGGTCTGTTTCCACCTCCACAGCAGACCTCGCCAAATATACCGATAGCGGGACAAATCCATGAATTCATGCCCTGGCGTGCAGGCCTCAATCCAACATTCGTTGACTTGAATAGCGGTTGCCCCCAGGCCCGCTAACCCGCATAGTCCGATCTCCTCCCCAAGGCGTTTTCGCCAGTAACCCGGAGCATTGGACATGAAACTTGCACACGCACTATTGCAGGCGCTGAAGGATTACGGCGCTGGCGAGATTTTTGGTATTCCCGGTGATTTCGCACTACCGTTTTTTCGCCAGATTGAACTGGCCAACACCCTTCCTCTATATACCTTGAGTCACGAACCCGCCGTTGGGTTTGCAGCAGATGCCGCCGGCCGTTATCGCAGCACGATAGGTGTTGCCTGTGTCACCTACGGAGCAGGCGCACTGAACATGATCAACCCGGTCGCCACCGCCTACGCCGAAAAATCGGCACTGGTGGTCATTTCAGGCGCACCTGGGGCTGCAGAACGCACAATGGGACTGGGCCTGCATCATCAGGTCAAACATTTCGACAGCCAGATGCTCATCATGCGTGAAGTGACCTGCGCCCAGTGCGTGCTGGATGATCCCGAAACGGCTGCTGATGAAATAGCGCGTGTGCTCACGGCAGCCCGGCACCTGTCGCGGCCGGTCTACATCGAATTGCCCCGCGATATGGTTGAAGCCGACATATCAGAAGTACCGGCTTTCAAAAAGCAGGGCAAAAATGTCGCCGCAGCCAGGGAAGCCGCTCGTCAGACCCTCAAAATGCTTGAAACAAAAAAACAGCCGGCGATGCTGCTGGGGGTCGAAGTCCGGCGGTACGGCCTTGAAAAGAAGGTGGCCAAACTGGCCAGGACACTTGGCATCCCGGTTCTGACAACTTTCATGGGCCGGGGAATTCTCGCCGAAACCGGAGCGCCCACCGCCGGTACATATCTGGGTCTGGCAGGGGATCCCGCCACCCGGCGGCTGGTAGAACGTGCGGACGGCTTGCTGATGCTGGGAGTTATCCTGTGTGACACCAATTTCGGTGTATCGAAACGCCAGGTGGACATGCGGACCAGCGTGCATGCTTTTGACGGCGCGGTGCATTTCAAACACCACTCCTATTCAGATATCGTACTTGAAGCTTTTGTAGATGCACTGCTGGCCGGCGCCAAAAAACTCGGCAACGCAGAGCCGGTTACGGCAATTTACCCAAAAGGTCTCAAGGCCGCCGACAGACAACTTCTGCCACAGGATGTGGCAACCGCAGTCAATGACCATTTTGCCGGGCACGATGTAATGCCGATTGCATCTGACATGGGCGACTGCCTGTTTACGGCCATGGACATTGAACACACCGCACTGGTCGCACCCGGCTACTATGCAACCATGGGCACCGGTATTCCGTTCGGTCTCGGTCTGCAGGCAGCAAGCGGCAAGCGACCCCTGGTGCTGGTTGGCGACGGCGCGTTCCAGATGACCGGCTGGGAACTCGGCAATTGCAGGCGCCTCGGTTTGAACCCGATCGTGCTGCTGTTCAACAATACCGCGTGGGGCATGTTGAAGGCATTTCAGAAAGACACCGGATACAACGATCTGGATGACTGGCACTTTGCTGAACTGGCGAACACCATGGGCGGCAACGGGGTGCGGGTTTCAACACCGGGACAACTCGCACAAGCGCTGGAAACCGCCCACGCCGACACATCCTGCTTCCAGCTTGTTGAAATAATGCTTCCACGGGATGTCTTTTCAAAAACACTCTCGCGGTTTACCGGGGCCATAGCAAAGAAATCCGCTCTTTCAGCCGAGGCTGACACTTGACTTTACACCATCGCCATTGGGCGTTATTCGCCTGCATAGCTTCGGCAATGGCGGTAACCCTGATCAGCCTGGGGCGCAATCTCATCTGCCAGTGCGGATACGTGAAGCTGTGGCACGGCGAGGTCATCTCGTCTGAAAATTCTCAACACATTCTGGACTGGTATTCACCCTCGCACGTGCTGCATGGGCTGGTCTTTTATCTTGCGCTGCGCTTCCTGCTGCCAGGACTGGCTGTTGGATGGCGTTTGATACTTGCCGCAGCCATCGAGGCCGCGTGGGAGGTTGTCGAGAACACCAGTTGGATCATCGACAAGTATCGCGAGGACACTATCGCACTGGACTATTATGGCGACAGCGTCGTCAATTCCATGTCTGACATGACCATGATGGTGCTGGGGTTCGTCATTGCTGCGCGCGCGCCGGTGTGGTTGTCAGTGGCATTGTTCGTTGCTGCAGAACTGATCGTGGGTGCCATTGTTCGCGACGGACTGCTGCTCAACGTCATCATGCTGGTCTATCCGCTCGACTGGATCAGGCAGTGGCAGGCTGGATGACACCAAACTTTTCCAGTTTCTATTTCGCAATGTGATGAATTGCACATCTGCCAGCTGGCATATCGCCTAGGTTCACCTCAACAACAAGGTGATGAACAAGAACAAAGCGGCTTTCCCTCCCCTGCAAACCGGGTCCCGCAAAAACAACAAGAACAAGACATCGCCCTATAAAGCAACAACTGGACTTTTGCCACCGCAACGCCGGTACCATAGGGCCTCCTCCCTCCCGATGGTACCGGCGAAGTCATTTCAGGGGCAGCTATCAAATCTTCGGTAACGTCAAATTTAGTGGCTATATACAGGCCACCTCGCACAATACTTCACAGCCATCTAAGGTCAGCGGATACGGGAACCATCTTCTATGTTCAGATACCTAATCGCCACGCTCGCCATACTCATCACCGCCCACGCCAGTGTGGCTGAAATTCGCCAGCGTCCCGGATGGGTGACCATCGCAACCAGTCACAGTTATGCAGCGTTGACTGCACGCGTCTTGCAGGCTGCCAAATCACAGAAACTCGGGGTCGTATCGCAAGCATCAGCCACGGTTGGCGCAAAGAAAGTTCTTGGCAGGACCATACCTGGAAATACAGTCATTGGCCTTTATCACCCGCGTTTCGCCGTGCCCATGCTGGAAGCTTCCGTCGCTGCGGGCATTGAAGCACCGATAAGGGTATACGTGACGGAAAACTCAGATCAGACTGCAAGCTTGAGTTACAAGACCCCATCGCATGTGTTCGCACCCTACATGACCGAGGGCGGAGACAGGTTGAAAACACTTGCGACCGAACTCGATGCGATTTTCGATGCACTCGCCAGGCAAGCAGCAGCAAAATAAGGCGACATGCAACGCTACACAAATTGCCGTGACCGCAGGTCACCCTGCGGCGCGAGCTTACGGGTGACGCCTTCACAAAAATCCGCTAGACATGGCGCCATGTTCACAACTTTTTTCCACGAGCTCAAAGCTGCCGGCGTGCCGACCACGTTGAAGGAATACCTCACCCTGATGGAGGCTCTGGAGGCCAATATTGCAGGTTATCAGGTGGAGGACTTCTATTATCTTTCGCGTGCCACACTGATCAAGGACGAGCGCAATCTCGACAAGTTTGACAAGGTGTTCGGCCACGTCTTCAAGGGCATGGAAGGCCTGTCGCCGGAAGAATTGCTTGCAAACATCCCCGAGGAATGGTTGCGCAAGGTGAACGAGAAATTCCTCACCGAAGAAGAAAAGGCCCAGATCGAGGCCCTCGGCGGATGGGAAAAGATCATGGAGGAGCTGAAAAAGCGGCTCGAAGAGCAAAAAGGCCGGCATCAGGGAGGCAGCAAATGGATCGGCACCGGTGGCACCTCGCCTTTTGGTGCTTATGGCTACAACCCCGCAGGCATTCGCATTGGTCAGGACAAGAACCGCAACAATCGCGCCATCAAGGTGTGGGACAAGCGCGAGTTCAGAGATCTGGATGACTCGCTCGAACTGGGAACACGCAACATCAAGGTAGCGCTGAGACGCCTGCGCAAGTTTGCCCGGGAAGGCGCGCCGGAAGAGCTCGATCTCGACGACACCATTCGCTCCACAGCCAGCAAGGGCTATCTGGACCTGAAACTGGTTGCTGAAAAACGCAACACCGTGAAAGTGCTGATCTTCTTTGATGTGGGCGGATCAATGGACCCATACATCCGCATGTGCGAGGAATTGTTCTCGGCGGCACGCGCAGAATTCAAGCACATGGAATATTTCTATTTCCACAATTGCGTTTATGAAAAGCTCTGGAAGGAAAACCGCCGGCGCCATACGGCGGTTGAGGATACCTGGGACGTGCTGCACACCTACGGTTCAGATTACAAGGTTATTTTTGTGGGCGACGCGTCCATGAGCCCGTTTGAACTGACTCATTCCGGTGGTTCGGTGGAACATTTCAACGATGAGCCGGGAGCGCTATGGCTCAAGCGGATCACGGATATCTATTCGCATTGCGTCTGGCTGAATCCATCCAACCCCAGATACTGGGGCTACACACCTTCGATCGACTATATCAGCACGCTGTTTGAGGGCAGAATGTTTCCGCTGACGCTGCAAGGTATTGATGACGCTATCAGGGAACTGGTGCGCTAGAATGACCGGTTGAGATTGCCACATGCCAAATTCGCAGCGTCCCGTTTTGCCCTGGCGAAGCCGGCAAACATTTCAGAATACTGCCACGGCAACCTTATCGGGCCAGCACTTTGATCATTTCTGAGTACCCCCGTTCCGTTGCAAGCTGCAGTGGAGTTCTGCCGCTCCGGTCGGTTATTGAGCGATCAGCGCCCGCCTCGACCAGAAGTCTGGCGGTTTTGACATGACGTGGCCCGCCATCGCCTAATACCACCGCTTCAATCAAAGCCGTCCAGCCCAGATTGTTGACATGATCCAGCGGAGCACCTGCTTCAATCAGGGCTTCCACGCTTTCCCAGTTTCCAAGGTGGGCAGCAGCGATAAGTGCGGTTCCGTCATAAATGCTGGTGACATTTTTTGCACTCCCGCCCACCTTTACAGCCGTACGCACCATGCCTGCATCATTGGCAACGGCGGCTATGGTGATAATGTCGTACTTGTCGTTCTCAAGCCTGTTCGGATCCAGGCCGGCGCCAGCCAGCAAGGTGACAATTTCATCATGGGAGGCAAAAGCGGCAACATGCAGAGCGCTTCGCCCTCGCCCGTCAATCGCATTCAAATCGATGCCGGAACTGATCAACCGCCTGACACCGTCAATATCGCCCTTGTGTGCAGCTGCATGAACGCCGGTATAGGCTGCAATTTCCGTTGATGAAGGCGCCACCTGCGAACTGGCCGAACCAGACCCCGCGATTACCAGAAACAATGCAGTCAACAGTCTCTTCATCACCGATCCTTTCAAAACCCGACACCCCTTGCCGCAACCGACCAGACCCACTATGTCAGCTTACATGTTTCTCGACAAACTCACAGCATGGTTGGGCACCGATGCACCACGTGCCTCAAAACCCGGCGCAAAATCCGCTGTCGCAGAACTGCTTGTCACAGCGTCACTGATTGACGGCAGCCTTGATGCCGACGAGATTTTGGTCCGCGACCGGTTGCTGAAAGACAAGTTCGATCTGGATGAGGCTGGTCTTGCGAACTTGTTGGCTGAAGCAGAACAGGCAAGTGAAAACGCAGTGGATTTTTTCCGCTTCACCAGCGCCATCAAGGACGCCTATGATCGAGAACAGCGCGAAACGGTTGTTGAAATGATGTGTGAAATCCTTCTGGCAGACGGCAGGATTGACGAAGACGAAATGAATATGGGCTGGCGAATTGCAGGTCTGTTGGGTTTCGATAACCGCGAATGGGTAATGATCCGCAAACGGGTTGAAGATCGAACCGGCTGAGGTCTTCCTGGCCGAAGTTATACGTCCAGGCCGATCAATCGATACCCTTCGCGCCAATGATCACGGTCCTGCTGTCTGGCGCACAGTCGCAAATGGCTTTCGAAAAGCAACTTCTCATCATAACTTTCCGGCAGAGAGGCACGATATTTTTCCATGTGGTGATCGCACGCCTGAGCGTTTCCGAGTTGAGCGTAGGCGATGGCAATCTGTTGATGGACATAAAATATCGGCAGTTTCAGCATCGATTCCAGCACATCAATGGAAAGCTGGTATTCGCCCATCATGTAATAGGATTCCGCCAGAATCTCCTTTCTCAGATTATCCTGGCTGAACGGATCCAGCCGAATGGCACTGTTGTAGGTTTCAACCGCACCATCTGGATCGCCGGTATAAGCCTGCAGCATGGCCCAATATCCCCGCACCTGGGCGCTGTTGGGATTCAGCTTCATCGCTCGCTGCAGGTGTTCGCCGGCCACTGAATGATGGCCAAGCTGCCGTGTTGCTTCTCCGAATGCCGCATGAGACCTGTAGTCACTTGGATCAAGTTCAAGTGCCCGCTTGCCAGCTTCATAGGCTCGTTCCAGGGGGTTGTCGTCGTAGGTCGACAAGTCCCAGATCGACATCCCTTCAGCAACCGCAATACCGGCGTAGGCCGCAGCACAATCGGGATCAATCTCGATTGCCTTATGGTAGTGGTCAATGGCTTTCCTGATACCGTTGCCGCGCCGCGCAAGTTCATGTTGTGCTCGCAACAGATAGTCGAAAGCGGTCAGATTATCAGTTGGCTTGCGCCGTACCCACTCCGCGCCCGCCTCGGCAATCCTGCCCGGCAAAACCGCAACAACCGCCCGCACAACATCGTCCTGAACGTCAAAAATGTCCTCCAGCTGGCGGTCATAGCGGTCTGCCCACAAATGTGATCCGGCGACTGCATCAATGAGCTGTGCTGTTACCCGTATACGGTTTCCGGCCTTGCGAACGCTGCCCTCAACCACATACTGGACACCAAGTTTTCGAGCTGCGTCCTTTATGTCAAACGACTTCCCCTTGAACACGAACGACGAATTCCGCGCGATCACAAACAACTCCGAAAACCTCGAAAGCTCAGTGATGATGTCTTCCGCAATACCGTCACTGAAATATTCCTGTTCGGGATCATCGCTCATATTGGTGAACGGCAGAACCGCTATGGACGGTTTGTCAGGCAACGCAAAACCGCTGTTTTTTCGTACATCACCGGCGGTTTTCGGTTCTGCACCCATTATTCGATAGACCCGTACCGGTTCGGCAATGTTTTTGAAGGCCTGTTGACCAATATCTTCACAGGCCAGTTCAAGTTTGCCCTTAACTTCCTCATAGACATTGCCGGACACGCAGATGCCGTCAGGTTCGGCCAACCCCTCCAGCCGAGCGGCAATATTGACGCCATTGCCAAAAATATCACCATCCTGAACGACGATATCTCCAAGGTTGATGCCTATTCGAAAGCTGAATCTGCCAGCCTCTCGCGAAACCTTTTCCTGCCATTCAATCGAACACGCCACCGCATCGACCACACTGGCAAACTCGGCCAGAATGCCATCCCCCATCAGTTTCACGACACGGCCGCCATGCCGGGCAACGAGGGGTTCCACCGTCGTGGAAATCAGGTGCGAAACAGCGGAAATCGTTCCGGCTTCATCTTCACTCATCAACCTGGAATATCCAACCAGATCGGCAGCAACAATGGCAGCGAGCCTGCGTTCCACTATCTGTCCTCCATCACTGCCACTCTAACGATCGGCACTTGTCAAATCCAAGCATTAAACGCTCGATTCGATTGCCGAAACTTAGCGGCGAAGCAGCCGCTGAGTTCGACATGAACCGGTAATGAATGAGTTGCTCAGCAATTGTTCAAAGGTGACCTTCAATAGTGCAGCCAACCTGAGATGTATTCAGAATCAACAAAAAACAAAAAGGAATGCCCCAATGACCCTTCTCAAAATCACAATGGCAGCCGCTGTGCTGGCTCTTTCAGTTCCAACTGTCATGACCACCAGCGCGTCAGCCTACCAGTGCAAGACCAGCTATACCCAGGTTCAGGTTCACATGCCAACCAAATGGGCTGCCCGCAAGCAGGCCCGCAAGTCCTGGTCGCTGAAGGTCAAGAACGATATCCACCTGGCCTGGTCCGTGTGGAGTATCGCCAAGCACAAGTCGAACAAGTGCAAAAAATCCGGCCAGCGCTGGGTCTGCACGGCGAAAGCCAAGCCCTGTCTGTACGTCGTTCAGTAACCGGCAACAGCATTTACCTCCCGCTGGAGTGGCGTACTCCGGCGGGAGACCCTATCGACATCATGATCATTGTTGCGGCACAGTCACCGTCATGATCGCTGTCACAGAAAAACCTGGCCGGAGCCGCCGCCCTCCGCCGCACGAACCGGACTTTTTCCGGTGGGCCCGCGCAGCTGAAAATGATGATCAAAGGGCATGGCGCATTGCCGTGACCATGCTAAACGAGTTTGAGGCCTTCTATTTTTCCATGCGGACCATCCCGCAACAGGCAAAGGCGGCGTTTGAGGACGCACTATGGGCTGAATCGCTATACCTTTCACACAAGCGCCTTGGATCCTATTCGCGAACCGTGCAACAGGTTGCGATGCGGCTGGGCGCTGCATTGCCTGGCCTGATGGACAACACAGACTTGTGGGCAAAGGTCGCAGAGTTGTTCGAGACCGAAGTCGAAGACCGCTACGAGAGGGATCTGGCGATTGCCTTCCTGAACTCGGTTCACCGGCTGATCTACTCTGACACCAGATGGAAATGGGTCGATTACAATTACCACACACCTGCCCGCACAACCGATTGGCTGAACCGCGCAAATCACATTGTGCAACGCTTTGATGGCGCCGACCTGGTCAGCCCCGAGACCATCGCCGACATCATCTCCATTCCGGCTCTCACGGCAAAATTTCGTTCCGCAACCGCTGACAGCGCGGCATGTGCCGGACGTATCAACAAGGTCTTCGGGTTCGCCGAAGGCGGCATGGGTTATCAGGGTATTGCTATTCTCAATGCCGGATTTTACCGCAACCGCGGCGCCTACGTTGTTGGCCAGATCATTACCCATGATGGCACCGGACACCCGTTGATCATCTCGCTGGAAAATGGCCGGGATGGTATTTTCCTCGATGCTGTCATCACCAATGAGGCAGATGCCCATAATCTGTTCTCCTCAACTCTGGCAAACTTCCACGTGACCAACACCAGGTATCACGAGCTATGCGCTTTTTTGAGCCGGCTGATGCCTGCCCGTCCGTTGGGTCTGCACTACTCCACCATCGGCTACAATCACATCGGCAAAGTTGCCGTTATGGATGAACTGGCGCGCGAGCTGTCGATCGATCCCCACCGGCTGGCAACCGCACCCGGGTTCAAAGGGTCTGTGGCCATAGGCTTTTCCGCCGAGCAATCCCGCTATGTGCTGAAGGTGATCCGCGACAACCCGGCAGAGCATTACAAATGGGACGAGTGGCCCGGCCCTGCCGCCGTGCTGGAGAAATATCGCCGGGTGCACGAAATCAACCGCACCGGTTCCATGCTTGACAATATTATCTATCAGCGCGTTGCGATGGATCGTGGCTGGTTCGACGAGGCATTATTGAATGAACTGACGGAAATTGCCCCCAGTTCGGTCCGCATCGAGGATGATCGTGTCGCCTTCAGCCACCTGATCGTGCAGACGAAACTTGTGCCGATACCTTTGTATCTGGAGACGGCAACCCGGGAGCAGGCCGAAGACGCCATTATTGAACTGGGTGACTGCATCAAGAACAATGCTGCAGCCAACATTTTCAACCGCGACCTGGATGCACGCAACTATGGTGTCAATCAATATGGCCGGGTATTTCTGTTCGACTATGACGCTGTCGAACCATTGGTCGGCATAAAGGTGCGCACCAATACCGACAGGGAAGAAGGCGAGGAGGATATACCGTCGTGGTTCTTCGAAGACGGCATTATTTTCCTGCCTGAGGAAATGTTGCCCGGCCTGCGAATCGACAACCGCGATTTGCGCCGGGTGTTTACCAACCGGCATGGCGACCTGCTGACAACCGATTACTGGACAGGCATGCAAAAGGCCCTGAAACGCGACTGGGTGCCCAAGCTCAAGGTGTATCCGCGCGACTGCAGGATCGGGTAGATCAGGACCCTCCATACAACTCGCTGGCGATCCCGAGATATCCATCCCACGCAAACCAGTATGCCACGTGGCCTGCGACACGGGCGAGCTTTGCACCATCAGGCCCTGCAAGTTCAGTCTCGCCAACCTGCCATTTCCCGCCCGGCCCGGCGATTTCTCGCTGGCTGCCGGCGAAACCGAAATTGCGATCTCCGCGTTCATAGGCGCGCACGGTCCGGGTCAGGCTGTTTCCGATCAATACCACGGGCAGATTGCCGACGGTATCGTTGATGACCCTGCCGCGTCCAAACACCGATACCGGCCAGGCTTTCGATGCGGCCGGACCACGGATGCCGAACACATACTCCTTGCGCTTAACCCTGCTTTCGTCCCGCACGATGGTCGGAAACATCAATTCACTGCTGGAAAAGTAGTCCTTGTAAACAACCCCGGAGCCATAATCGCGGCGATGACCGGTCTCCAGCGATAGTATTCGTGTCGAAGGGTTGCTTGAGCGCCATTCTCTCCAGGTTGTGATCACCACCGGGCGCAACTTCAGTTTGATGCCGCTGTTGACCAGCGGACCAACCACGGGTTCACCGGTAAACTGGTTCCACAGGGATTTGGTTTCGCGGTCAAACATCAGCTTGTTGGACCGGTACAGGAATCCGGAAGACCCGAACACAAGCGGAGCAGCCCTGCCCTCGACCTGGGTTTCGAACAAAATGCCGGCACCGCAAAGAGTACAATAGGCAAGAGCAACTGATACCCCGCCTATGGTTTCGTTGAACATTTCATGCCACCCCATTATGCGTAGCGGATAGGCGCGTGCATCGCCATTGATCCTGACGCCGAAGACCAGATCGTCTTCCTGCATGTAATCCGCATCACCTGCTTCAATCAGTTTGGGATTGTCCAGTGACGGAATGCCGTCCACCACAACTCCGCCCCAGGTAATCTCCTCAAGCCGTATTTTCATGTTCTCGGGCTTCGCCGAACTTCCCTGAAAGAAATCCAGGAATTTTTTGTCGATACTCGACAGCAGTTCGAGCTTGAACCTTGCATAGGAGGTATGCGGTTTTACCTCCGGATGCGCCTCCTGCCACAACATGGCTTCGCGCCAGGACTTTATCGGCTCGCCGGTCAGGGTCGAGATGGCTTCCATCACGGTTTCGATTTCATCACGATAGCGCGACACAGTGATAAGGCTCGCAACAACATCCTTGTTGCCGCGTGAAACAAGTTTATCGATTGAAGCCTTGTAAGCGGCACCGTCGGAGAAAAGGGTTTCCAGCAAAAGTTTTTCGATATCCGCGTCGGACAGGGTTTGCGCAAAACAAAAGCCTGTTGGAAGGACCGCTCCACCCAATGCGATGGCTGTGCGGGAAACAAGGGCTCTGCGAGATATCATGATGTCTTTTGGTCCGTGGTTCTCTTGATGTTCAATTTGACCGCAAGTTTGACCGGTGAAACCGCTCTCGCCCAGCCCCTGTCACGCACTCGTGTGACAGATTGATGTGCCGTGCCTTGGCAGCACAGAATGCCGAACATGACCGATGTTTAATGTTGCAGCGTGACGGGTATCGTTATTCGGCCTCGTCTTTCCTGTATACGATCAGTAATTCCAACCAGTCTGGAGACAAACGGTATGCACAGAAACTCGAAAATTGCCCTGGCAGCAGCAGTATTGATCGCTGTCAGTGCCTTGGGAGCAAAGGCTTACGCCCATCGCTATGGCGGCGGACACGGCGGCGGTTACGGCGGAGGTCATGGCGGTGGCTATCACGACGGCGGCCACGGCGGCGGATACCATGGTGGCCGACGTCATCGCGGCTGGAAAGGCCGAGGCAAAGGGCATCATGCCCGTCATCTGATGGAGCGCTACGATGCCAACAATGACAAGAAGGTCACCCAGGAGGAAATCAACACCAATCGGCAGGCCTGGCACAAGGAATTTGACGCAAACAACGACGGCAAACTGAGCCTTGATGAATTCAAGCAGCTGTGGCTGAAGGCCAGAGCCCGGCGCCTGGTTCGCGAATTCCAGCGTTTTGACCTCGATGGCGATGCAGGCTTGACCGAAGAAGAATATCTAAGGCCGCTGGCCGACCTGGTCGAAAGACGTGACCGCAATGGTGACGGTGCGCTCAGCCGTGAAGACCGGCGCCGCCATCACAAGAACCGCGATCGCATGATGCGCCGGGACGGTGGACGTGAGGATGCCGAAGAGGCAACTGAAAACGAAAACGACAATTAGTATCGTCTTGAGTTTGCCAGAAGGCAGGTAATTCAAGAGTAATTTGTCACCAGTTCACCTGTCTTTTGCATTGGCCCTGGCCGGCGTGTTTCCCCTTCTCATTCCGGCCAGGGTACTACACCCGTATTTTTGCTTCCAGGTACCGGGCACTCCGGCGATAACGAGCCAAGCCATGTCAGTAGGCATTGGCCCATTGCACAAATAACAATACCGAAACCGGCCTTCGGTGGATCAAATGCTTCTATCTGGGCGAAAATTGCTCTAGTTTTCGCAACTCATGAACCGGCACACCGAAATCAACCTGGGCGACGCGACCGGCTGGCGAACGCCGGTCAATTTGCTCATACTTATGGTCGCTGCAAATGCGATCGCCTTTTCGACCTGGTCGGCACTACTGAACAATTTCGCCATTGAGGGCGCCGCCTTTTCCGGAAAGGAAATCGGCATTCTCCAGTCAATCCGTGAAATACCGGGGTTTTTAGCTTTCACTGCAGTATTTATGTATTTTGTCTGGCGGGAACAGACATTTGCCGTCTTATCACTCGCCTTGTGCGGACTTGGCACCGCCATTACGGGTTTTTTTCCAACCGCAATGGGGTTCTACATCACCACCTTCATCATGTCGGTGGGATTCCACTACTTTGAAACCGTTCAGCAATCGCTATCACTGCAATGGTTGCCCAAAAGCGAAGCACCGCGTCAACTCGGCCGCATAATTGCAGCAGGTTCCTTTGCCACTATTGCCGCCTACGCGTTGATATTCGTTACATGGAAGCTCCTGCATCTGGATTTTTCATCGGTTTATCTGGCAGGCGGAGGGGCAACCGTTTTGCTTGCACTTGTCGCATGGATCGGGTTTCCGAAATTCCGTGAAGCCGTGCCTCAGCGCAAACACCTCTTCATGCGCAAACGCTATTGGCTGTATTACGCCCTGACGTTCATGTCGGGCGCACGGCGTCAGATCTTCATTGTTTTTGCCGGCTTCATGATGGTCGAAAAATTCGGCTTCACGGTCGCGGCAATCACCGGCCTGTTTCTGGCCAATGCCGTTTTCAATATGTGGATCGCCCCCAAAATTGGCGATCTGATCATCCGGTTGGGCGAGCGTCGAATGCTGGTGCTGGAATACATTGGCCTTATCGGCGTTTTTGTGGCCTATGCATTCGTTGAAACCCCCTGGATTGCAGCCTCTCTCTATCTGATTGATCATGCCTTTTTTGCCATGGCAATTGCCCAAAAGACCTACTTCCAGAAAATTGCCGATCCGGCGGATATGGCTCCCACGGCAGGCGTGGCATTCACCATAAACCACATTGCCGCCGTGGTCATTCCGGTGTTGTTCGGCCTCATCTGGCTGACCCATCCGTCCTGGGTATTCCTGATTGGCGCCGGTATGGCTGCAGTCTCCCTGGCGCTGTCACTGCTTATCCCGCGCGACCCGCACGAAGGCAATGAAACGCTGCTCAGCAAATCAGCAACCGCCGCCGCTGCACCGGCAGAGTAGACTTCTGCCGCTCCCAGGCAAAAGATTGTCGCTTGCATGACTGGAAGTATCGGCATGTTCCCCGCTAGGCTCTCAATCCAGAGTTTTGAAGGAAGCTGATCCATGACTACAGTCCATCGCGCCAATGACCCTTTGCTGCAGCCCTATCAACTGAAGCACCTGACATTGCGCAATCGTTTCATGTCCACATCGCATGAGCCCAATTTTCATGATGGCGGTTTGCCCAAGGATCGCTACATTCGCTATCACGAGGAAAAGGCCAAAGGCGGCATTGCCTTGACCATGACAGCAGGCTCTGCGGTTGTATCGCGGGACTCCTCACCCGTGTTCGGCAATCTTCATGCCTATAAGGACGAAATAGTCCCGTGGTTGAAGCGCATGGCTGATGCCTGTCACGAACACGGGTCAGCCTGCATGATCCAGCTTACCCACCTCGGCCGGCGGACCGTGTGGAACGGTGCAGACTGGCTGCCTGTGGTTTCTCCCAGCAATGTTCGTGAACCGGCTCACCGGGCCTTTCCAAAGGTTATGGAAGACTGGGACATGGACCGAATTGTCGGTGACTATGCGGATGCGGCCGAGAGGGTAAAGGAAGCTGGCCTCGACGGGTTCGAACTGGAGTGTTACGGCCATCTTCTCGACAGTTTCTGGTCCCCAGCCATAAATAACCGTGACGACGAACATGGCGGCTCGCTGGACAATCGGTTGCGGTTTACCCATCGTGTACTGGACGCAATCCGCGAACGTGTCGGTCCAGATTACATCGTCGGGCTGCGAATGGTGGCGGACGAGGACATGGAAAAGGGCATTTCCCGGGACGAGGGTCTGGAGATTTGCCGGCGCATGATCCACACCGGTCAGGTGGATTTTCTCAACATCATCCGCGGACACATCGAGCATGACGGACCTCTGTCGCGCGTTATTCCGGTCAGCGGCATGGCATCGGCCCCTCACCTCGACTTTGCTGGCCATGTGCGGGCGGAAACAAAGTTTCCGGTGTTCCACGCAGCCCGTATCACCGACGTGGCGACAGCCCGCCATGCCGTGGCGGAAGGCAAGCTGGACATGGTCGGCATGACACGGGCTCACATTGCCGATCCGCACATCGCCAGAAAAGTAATCGAAGGACGCGAAGACGAAGTGCGTCCCTGCGTCGGCGCAACATACTGCCTTGATCGCATTTATGAAGGTCGTGCAACGACCTGCATTCACAATGCAGCAACCGGTCGCGAGGCCACCATGCCTCATCAAATTCCCGGCACCACTGGCAAGCAGCGTCACATAGTTGTGGTTGGCGCCGGTCCGGCAGGCCTTGAGGCGTCACGGGTATCGGCTGAACGTGGCCACAGGGTCACGCTGCTGGAGGCGGCTCCTCACGCGGGGGGGCAAATCAGGCTGGCCGCCATGGTAAAACGGCGCTCAGAACTCATCGGCATTGTTGACTGGCGCCTTTCGCAACTTGAGCGGCTTGGCGTCGAGGTGCGGTACAACACCTATGCAGAAGCAGACGACGTCGCGGCTCTGGAACCCGACGTCGTCATCGTCGCAACAGGTGGGCTTCCACGCGAAGACGCGATTTCTGAGGGAGGTGAACTCGCAACTTCAAGCTGGGACATCATATCCGGTGACGCCGGTATCGGCGACGATGTGTTACTTTATGACGACAATGGTGCCCATCCCGGCATGGCCGCAACAGAATCCATCATGGCAAAGGGCGCAAAGCTGGAAATTGTCTCGCCGGAACGCATGTTCGCACCTGAAATTGGCGGTCTTAATCTGGTACCCTACGTAGAAAAACTTCAGGGCCATGGCGCCGAAATCACAACCATGACGAGGGTTCACTCGCTGGAACGGGAAGGCAACAAGATCGCTGCCACACTCACCAGCCCTTACAATGAGGCGGTTATCGGTAAACGCCTGATCGACCAGGTGGTGGTTGAATATGCGACAACGCCAATGGACGAGTTGTATTTTGCTCTCAAGCCCCAATCCAGCAATGGCGGAGAATTGGATTATGAGGCGCTGGTCGCGGGCCGGGCCCAGCAAGCCAGACGAAATGACGATGGAAATTTCCAGTTGTTTCGAATTGGTGACGCGGTCGCGGCCCGTAACATTCATGCCGGCATTTATGACGCCTTGAGGTTGTGCAAGGACCTGTAGATCTCGGCACGACTGTCATGAAAAATCCGCTTATCCACCGGTCATGGTGGATATCCTGTGCAAAACACTTCCGGTTCTTGCCTGCTGCGAATTTTCGGCAAATACTCACCTCATCAGCAGACGGGAAGGCAACTGACCGAACGCTGGCGGGGACCAGAGAGTCTTGATTTTCTCCGGAAAATTGCGGTGGACCTGGAAGCCGGTTGCCCAACTCGCCGGGCCGGACATACGGCGCCTCACGGCTGCTTGTGTAAGGATCGGGCCGGGTATGGCAAAAGAGGAAACGCGCATACGGGAAACCGTTTGCGCGTTTTCTTCTTTTATGGCTCACGCAAGCAGCTTTGCGGCTGCGCTCCGCTGGGGCGCACTTCGTGCGGCGGCCAGTCGGCCTTGCCTCAGCACTGCGTGCCGGGTGTTGTTTAGTCCGCTCACGCAAGCAGCCTTGCGGCTGCGCTCCGCTGGGGCGCACTTCGTGCGACGGCCAGTCGGCCTTGCCTCAGCACTGCGTGCCGGGTGTTGTTTAGTCCGCTCACGCAAGCAGCCTTGCGGCTGCGCTCCGCTGGGGCGCACTTCGTGCGACGGCCAGTCGGCCTTGCCTCAGCACTGCGTGCCGGGATTGGTCTATTCCGCTCACGCAAGCAGCCTGACGGCTGCACTCCGCTGGGGCGCACTTCGTGCGGCGGCCAGTCGGCCTTGCCTCAGCACTGCGTGCTTCGGAGGGGAATTCATCACTACTGTAGTTCAGGGTCGGAGAACGGCCTGAGCGAAGCGAAGAAAGCTGTTCGACCAGCATCAAGAACGGCCCGCCACAGGCGGACAAGCTGTTCGACCAGCAAAAAACCCCGCATTCAGCCTGAATGCGGGGCTTGCCTGACACCTCGTCTTCGAGGTCCGTCTTCCCTGTGTTGTTCCCTACTTGCTCAAGTGCAGTTTGCGCAGTTCGTCTGCGATCTGCTGGAAATTCTTGACCAGCGCCGCGTTCGACGGTGGATCAAAGTACTTTTCCGGATCCGATGCGCAGCCCTTGATCAGGTCGCGTTGAGTGGCGCTCGGCACGTTGTAGGCGAATGCGTAGCTGACAATTCCTACATCCTTTACATTGTTACAAGCTCGCTTGAGCAACTGATCTTGTCTCTGGACAGCGATCACATAATTAGCCGATCCAACCCGCGTCTGATGCAGAAAACTGTATGATGTATAGGTCGACCGATTATGGTTTCTCTCCGAGTTGAATGTATTCTCGCCATCGGTCAGCAATACCATCGCTTTGGTGATTTCCTTGTTATCGTACGGGGCGCCTTCTGTGAAAGGTTCGGCGTTCGAAATAACACGCAATCCCCAACCGACTCCTTCGGCCACGTGGGTGTAACCGTCAGCCTTCATGTTTTTGATCGTGTCAAGCACGGGCTGCTTTACGTTGGTCAATTCTTGAATCGGTTGAATATTGCATCCTGCGCCAGGCCCGCGAGTCCTCGAATTCACCCTGGCATTAAAGTATTTTCCATAGTGTTCCTGACGCCTTGTCAGGTCGCCGGTGCGGCTATCTTCAAGATAGCTGTTATAGTAGTAGTTTCTTTGTCCGCCTACCTGAAAGTATGTCCTGTTCGCATCGGGACCCGGCTCATCCGGGGCAAATGCAGGTGGAAACAGGGTGTTCGCATTGTTCGTATCCGGAGTCACATCGTCAACCGACATATTGCCGACACGTGACTCCACGCAACCCGGCCATGAACGGTTCTGAATGGCCTCCCAGGCACGCCAGTTGTGAAAGCTGGCACCCTGGAAGTTCTCCCTGGAGAGCTGATTTGCGCCGGTCGTGTCAATCCAGAAACTGTCAGCCTTGTCTTCTCCAACGTTCACGAATTGCGAGAACGGCACCACGCCAATTTTCAGCGTGTCAGCCACTTCGCGATCACCGAAAAGGATTTCCACGAAGTCATTGGCTGCAACTTTCAAGGTTGAGAGCCGGCTCTGCGATGCCATCGATCCGGTATTGTCAAATACCAGTACGACTTCCAGTTTGGTCGCTTCCTTGGTAACTTCCGAAGATGCTGCGATGGTTGTGGTGTCATAGCCGGCTACCTTGGTCAGGTAGTTGCCTACGGTCACAGTGCCACGTACCGTGAGGCTGCCGCCATTGACAGTCAGTTGCATTGAAGGGGTGCCGGAATTGGCTGGATTACCATAGTTGGATTCGAAGTACTCCTTGGCAATCTGCTCCAGTTCAGAATCTGACTTGTTGGCTTCTCGTCCGGCTGCCAGTGCAGCAGCATCGACCGCTGCCTGCAATCGCGCCTGCACGGACACAGCATTGCCGTAGTCAACAGCAAATCCAGCGGCCATAACAATCGGTATGGCGGCAACGGCAAGAACCGGCGCTAACGCTCCGGATTCATTCCTGCGAAACTTAGGAAGCTTAGACACAAAGCCAAACATTATTCTTCTCCCGTATGTCAGCCCGGATGACTCAAAGTCCTGAGGCTGTTTTTGCTGAGGGCATGCCGAGATCAGCACAAATTTCCATGCGGCTTTGTACCAGATGTTGGAAAATTGCGGTCAATTTGACGAAATGACGGCTAACAAATCCTGAATCATTTCAACGGCTTTTTCATAAAAATTGGACATATGAGCTGCTGCGGCCAATGCAAAACCAGCGAATTCAGCCAATAATTGCTCTGGATCAAGGCGAGGATAATCTGCTGTGCAAAAGTGCCGGCACAAGCCGGGTCTCGCCTGATTGAGCACCCGAGGCATGGGAAACAAGGAGGCTCGTTCATGACCCAGCCACATGTAGAAGCGTTTTTTGACGAGGCCACCAACACCGTCAGTTATGTGGTAAGCGATCCCGATACGGGCGCCTGCGCCGTTATTGATAGTGTGCTGGATTTCGACGCTGCCGCCGGGCGTACATCAACCGCCTCGGCAGACCGGATGATCGCCTATATTCAGAACAACAAGCTCAACTGTGAGTGGTTGCTGGAAACCCATGTTCATGCGGACCATCTTTCCGCCGCTCCCTACATTCAGCAACGTGTAGGTGGAAAACTTGGCATCGGCGCCGGCATTACCCAGGTTCAGGATGTGTTTGGAAAGATATTCAATGCCGGCACGGAGTTTGAACGCGACGGCTCGCAGTTTGATCGCCTGTTCGCCGATCAGGACGAGTTTGCCATCGGCGCTCTGTCAGGACAAATACTGCACACGCCCGGCCATACGCCGGCCTGCCTGACTTATGTAATCGGTGACAGCGCCTTTGTCGGAGACACTCTGTTCATGCCTGATTTCGGTACCGCACGGGCAGATTTTCCGGGCGGTGATGCACGGCAACTGTATCGGTCCATTCGCAAAGTGCTGTCCCTGCCCGCGGCAACAAAACTCTATATGTGTCATGATTACAAGGCACCTGGTCGAGATGAATATGCCTGGCAGACTACTGTCGAAGAGGAACGTGCGAGCAATGTTCATGTCCGCGATGGTATCAGTGAAGATCAGTTCGTTGCCCTGCGTGAAGCCCGCGACGCACAGCTCGGCATGCCCAAACTGATTGTCCCATCCATTCAGGTGAACATGCGCGGTGGCAACATGCCTGAACCCGAAGACAACGGTATTGTCTATTTGAAGACGCCGATTAACCGGCTTTAGGGCCTGTTCAGCTCTGGACCTTTCCCGGGTTCATCAAGCTTTCAGGATCGATCGCCTGCTTGATCGCGCGGGCAAACCTCAGCTTGGCGGGATCCCCGTAAGCTGCAAGGGCCTTCATTTTCTCCAGCCCGATACCATGTTCAGCTGAGAACGAGCCGCCCTTGAGCCTCAATCTGGACAATACCGCATGATCGACAAGTTCCTTGTCGGGATGAACCCCATCTGATCCGGCAACGGTAACGTGCAGATTGCCGTCGCCCAGATGTCCCATGCAGCTCAGGTGAACGTTTGCAGCAATATTTTTCAGGTCGTTTTCAAGTTCGCCTACATACTGGTCCAGACCTTCAAGCGGTACAGAGACATCATACCAGTATCCGCCCGGCCGCTGTCTCTCAACCGCCCAGCTGTCTTCCCTGATGCGCCAGAAATCGGACGCCTGACGGTCATTCTGGGCAACAATCGCATAGCTAATCGTGCCGTCTTCTATAAGCGGGATCAGCACATCCTCCTGTACGGTCTGGGCATCCTGTTGGGTTGCGCCTTCATGTTCAAACAACACAAACACATTACCGTCAAATGACGCTATCAGATCATCAAGCCCCACATCCTTCGCGACCGATTCCGCATATGACCTCCACATTATTTCAGCTCTCAGCAGGTTGCCGGCTGCTCTCAGATTATGAAACGCCGCAACGGCGCCGGCTGCATTTTCAAATGAAGTCAGCACAGTCGATGTGGCAAGAGGCAACTGTTCAAGCTTCAACACGGCTCGTGTCACGATGCCCAGCCTGCCTTCTGCTCCTATCAGCAGATGCTTGATGTCCAGGCCTTCATTGGCCTTTGTGACGCAAGTCAGGTCACTGAACACACTGCCATCAGGCAGAACCGCCTCCAGGCCGAGCACCCGGTGCCGCATCACCCCGCAACGAAACGCCTCCATCCCGCCTGCATTGGTAGAGATCATACCGCCGATCGTCGCGCTGCCGCGTGCAGCAATATCTATTCCAGGTGTAAGACCATGCGAAGCGCATTCGTCTTGCACTGACTGTAGCGTCGCGCCAGCCTGGACCCTGACAGTGCCTGATACAACATCCACTTTCTCGATCCGGTTCATTGCCTTCAGATCGACAATCAGTTGGCCCGGCATGCTGGCGGCAGCACCTGCCAGACCTGTGCGGCCACCGTGCGGTACAATCGATACCCTGTGGGTTCGGCACAATTCAACGATTGCCTGTATCTCGGAGACGGTCCGCGGATGGGCAGCAACACCGGCGGCCAGATTGTCGGGATAAAATCCCGGATCCAATGCCGCAACCGCCTCCTTCCCCCGCACCGGGCACAGATCTTCAAGGGCGCCCAGAAACTCATCGCTCAAAGTCATGATTTGTACCCTTGCAGCACCATGTGTCCGGCGTCATCATGCCGCCAAATATCTTCAACAGCCAGAGCAATCATGACATCAAGACAGTGGGATAGCACCCCCGGCGGAAAACGGCGCGCACGGGGTCTGGGAATACTTCTCCCGGGCAGTCCGGGACAATACAACGCCATCACAGACGTCAATGGCGTCGAGGTGGGTTACACAACGTTGATCGAAGGCGATGACATTCGTACAGGTGTCACCGGTATTTTGCCGCGTGGCCGGATTGGCGCCGGCACGCCCTGCATGGCCGGCACATATTCTCTAAACGGCAATGGCGAAATGACCGGCACCATATGGATTGAAGAGGCCGGCGAACTGCAAACGCCGGTCACCATCACCAACACGGCATCCTGTGGCGTCACCCGCGACGCTACTATGCGCTGGCTGGTGGAAAACGACATCGGCACCGGACAGGACTGGGGTTTGCCGGTTGCTGCAGAAACCTATGACGGCGATCTCAATGATATCAACGGGTTTCATGTAAGCGCCACCCACACCATGTCGGCTCTGGACAACGCTACAGGTGGTCTTGTGGAAATGGGAAGTGTCGGCGGCGGCACAGGAATGACGACATATGAATTCAAGGCGGGATCTGCCAGCGCTTCCCGTCTGATCGATGCACGAGGCCGTCAATTCACCGTTGGCACCTTTGTCCAGTCCAATTTCGGCCTGAGGCCGGAACTCACGGTTCTGGGCGTCGCAGTGGGGCGTGAGTTGACAGGCGGCGCATTTCGCGCCAAAGGCGCCGGTTCCATCATCGCCATTGTCGCCACCGATGCACCGTTGCTGCCGCATCAGTGCAAACGGCTTGCGCGGCGGGTTCCGCTGGGTCTGGCTCGCACCGGCACAATTGGCCACAACTCGTCCGGAGACATCTTTCTGGCTTTCTCCACAGCCAACGGCAAAGCGTTGCAATCCGGCGGTATCCGCCACCTGGAAGCACTTGCCGACAGCGAATTGGACCCGTTGTTCCAGGCGGTGGTCGAAACGGTTGAAGAGGCTGTACTGGATTCCATGATTGCCAACGAAACCATGACCGGACGAAACGGACTGACCGTTCACTCCCTGCCTCATGATGAGTTGCTCTCCCTGCTCAACAAGGCAGGAAAGGTCTAAAGCGGTTTGCTCTTGTTCTGAATCATTTGACCGCGTTCCGGGTGCTACAGGTACTGATCCCCAGCAAGCTATAGGGCGGGCACCATCCGGCAATGGCGGTCAAAAGCGGCACGACGCCAAACCAGCCCACCCAGGCAAATTCGCTGGCACCGAATACCGCCCAGGCGATTAGCGCAATACCGACAACTGTGCGAAATGCCCGATCAATCATGCCAACATTTTGTTTCATTGAATAACCTCCTTGGTTTTTGTTTTCGGCAATTCCAAAAACATATTCAATAAATTATATGTATAGGTGTGACAATCATATGATCCAGATCAAATTCCCTGTCGGCCCGTGCGAGAAAGAACCCCGCGAGTAACCAAACATGGTCAATCGCAGGGTTCGCAATACCTCAGGCAGAATGGATAACATTAAAGGGTCCTGACCCCATGTCCTGTTGACAAACTCTATCACGGGTTTGTCAACGGGACCTAAGCCACTCCCAGCTTCTTCTGCAGATTGGAGCTTGATGTTGTGTACTGGAACAGCAGCCGCTCGCCCGGATTGATGATTCTGAAAGCTTCCTGCGACATCAGGGCCGCCTCATGAAATCCGGACAGGATCAGTTTCAATTTTCCCGGATACGTATTGATGTCGCCGATTGCGAAAATACCTCGTTCCGAGGTAGCGAATTTTTCGGTGTCAACCGGTATCAGGTTCTCTTCGAGATTGAGTCCCCACTCAGCGACCGGACCAAGTTTCATGGTCAGTCCGAAAAACGGCAGCATGGTGTTGCAGGCGATCTCGAATTCGCCTTCCTTGCCCTTGACCGAGGCTCCGCTCAACACCCCGTCACTGCCGTGCAGGTTTGTCACCTGACCGATATGCAGGTTCATCTTGCCTGCTGCAACCAGTTCCCGCATCTTGTTGACGCTGTCCGGCGCTGCACGGAAGTCGTCACGGCGATGCAGCAGTGTCATGGATTTTGCGATCGGCTGCAAATTGTTGACCCAGTCGAGCGCGCTGTCGCCGCCCCCGACAATCAGGATATCCTTGTCGCGGAAGTCCTCCATCCGCTTGACCGAATAGAAAACACTTGTGCCCTCATACTCATCAATTGACGGCATCGGCGGTTTCTTGGGCTGGAAACTGCCGCCTCCGGCAGCCACGACCACCACCTTGCATTTGAATTGAATATCGTCATCGGTTTCCAGTTCGAATGTTCCGTCATTCAGTTTCCGCAAGGACGTTACCATTTGGTTGTAATGGTATTGCGGTCCGAATGGCGCAGCCTGTTCCATCAACCGGTCAGTGAGTTCCTGGCCCGTTACAATCGGCAGGCCGGGAATGTCATAGATTGGTTTTTCCGGATAAAGTTCGGCGCATTGCCCGCCCGGTTTGTCCAGGATGTCAACAACGTGGCATTTGATATCCAGCAGTCCAAGTTCGAACACGGCGAACAGTCCGCATGGACCTGCTCCAACAATCACTACATCGGTTTCAATCGTCTGACTGGCCATCGGTAACGGCCTCCTTGATCATCTGGCCAGCAAGCAGCATCGGCACTGCTGGGCCATACTTTCTAAAATTTCGTGGAAATTGGTGCTGCACCTAGAATTGCTTTTCCGGAACTTTCAGCACCAGCCCGTCAATATCATCGGACACCCGAATCTGACATGACAACCGTGAGCTGTCCTGGACCTCAAACGCGAAATCCAGCATGTCTTCTTCCATTTCGGAACGTTCACCAAGCTTGTCCGCCCAGTCCCCTTGCAGGTAAACGTGACAGGTCGCACAAGCGCACGCGCCACCACAGTCGGCATCAATACCCGGCACCATGTTTTTGATCGCGGTCTCCATGACCGACATGCCGTTTTCGCCATCAACAATGTGCTCTTTACCGTTGTGCTCGATAAATGTGATTTTTGCCATGCCTTACAATTCCTGCCAAATATTGATACATGTAAACTTGTTTGCATACATTCAATTGAGATTCAGGCTTCTAGCTAGGCTGACACAGTGAAAAATGCAACAATTTCCGATGAGGATCATCGCAATTCACGCCATTGTGCGACAATTGGAACCGCATGAGGACAGGTTTGGCGAAATTCAATAAACCATGGACCGCTTCCAGCGTATCTGGACCGCGCCAATCAGACAGGCGGGCAAGGCGCCTGAATTACAGCATCAAAGATATTGGCCCACATGGGATTCAAAGGCCGTGCGCGCGGCGGTCAGCCGCTCCAATATAGCGACGCGACCCTGCTCGTCGGCAAATGAAATCTGTTCCATGGCTTCCGCTACTTCGCAAACCTGCCATGCCCCGACCGCACGGGCAGCGCCCTTCAGTGTATGTGTGCCGGATTTCCAGTTACTTTCGGTGTCGCATGACACAAGGGATTTGGTCTGATTCATCAACTGGATACGGAACAGTTGCAGCAATTCTGATTGCAACCCCCTGTCGCCCAGCGTGTACTGGTCCAGGTGCTCAAGATCAATTACATTCCCGACATTCGATTGGTCAGATTCAGTTTTCCTGGCAGGACCCGGATTCATTTTCTCGCACCACTCTTTTTCGCAGCGCTCCCGGTCGAAAACCATCAAACGGGCGCTGAATTACCGCCGAGAAATGCAAATTAACCGCCTATTTGACAAAAATTCATTGCGAATTTTGTTAAAATTTGACTCATTTTCACGCATGACGTTAACCAATTCGAGAGTTTTCCATAACCTTTTGAATCTTGAGGCTTCTTTAAGTGCCTGATTTGCATTAGAATCCTTGTCTAATTGCATATAGGGTGAAAAAAATTAGTTAACGGGACGGCGATGAGACTTGCTTCAATCTGGAATGAGTCAGATCATCGAACACGGGTGATACCAGTAAGCGGAACACATGAGGCCCCAGGGTAATCCCTGGAGTGTGTGTCCGGTTAGTAAGTACTTAGTTGCGGGGATGCAAAAAATGTCAAGCGAACCAAACCAGCCGCGCCGTGCTTCGCGCAGGGGCAATCGCAGGACAACGGAAGACAACGAGGATCAGGTCGCACGCCGCGAAGCTGCCGAACGCCGCAGGCAGGACGCCATGGATCAGCGTCGGCGCGAAATAAAGCTTCGTGGTCGGCCCGCCAACGAAAACGACGCCTTTGCCACCAATAGCTTGCAGGCAATCCGCGAACGTACGTCAACCACCCCGATCTGGTCTGCGGTAGCGTTGTCACTGGTCTGGCTGGCCATCTGGACGGTGGTTTACATTCCCTCTGTCGCACAGACCGGCAGCCCGCTCAGCCTGAACAACCTGCCGGTTACGATGCGCACTCTGCTGACCGGTGTGATTCCTGTACTGGCCTTTATTACACTGGGGTATCTGATTTACCGCGCCAACCAGATCAGCAATGTCTCACAGGCGCTGATGCAGACAGCCATGCGGCTGGTGCGTCCGCAGGACATTGCAACCGAGAGCCTTGCATCTGTCTCGCAACTGGTTCGCAGTGAAGTTGATCAACTCGTGGGAGGTGTGGAACACGCAGTGCAGCGCGCCAGTGAGCTTGAAGGCGCCGTGCACAAGGAAATTGCCAATTTGGAACGTGCCTTCGGGGTCAATGAAGAGCGCATCCGCACCATGATGGAAGGTCTTGAGCATCAGCGAAATTCGCTGCACGAGACCGGCCGGGTGATTGGCGTTGAGGCAACTCCCCTGCTGTCTCGAATAGAAGAAAACACCCAAAGCCTGTCCGGGATCATATCCACCGCCTCATCCACTTTGGCGGCCCTCGAACATGGCCTCAAGAACACGACCGCCGAATTGTCCCAGACCGTAGACGAAATCTCGACACGTGCCAGCTTCGTCGGAACCGAAATTTCGGGCCAGACCGCGCGTATGGAACAGATGTCCGGCACGCTGGTCAACGAAATGCGGGTATTTTCGGACAGTGTCACCGGCCAGGTTTCGACAATGCAGGAAACAGCCCAGCGCATGAACACGGAAGGCATGCAGTTCGGCGACAGCCTGCGCCAGCTTGAAGGCAGCGTGACCGGCGGCATTCGTGAGAGCCTTGAGGAAGTACGGAACGTTCGCACCGAGTTGACCCACGGTATAGAGCAGATCACCGCGGCAACGACCGAACAGATGCGCCAGGCCGCTGAGCAAAACTCCGAAATGATGAAGCTCACCAGTGATAATGTTTCACACGCGGTGCGCTCCACATCTGGTGAAGTAATACAGACTGTCCAGCAGTCAACTCAGGCGGTAAACGATCAGCTGCGTGCTTCAACCGAACAGAACACCGAAGCCATGAAGCTCGCGGGCAACACGATATCGCAGTCTGTGATGTCGACTTCCGGCGAAATCGTGCAGGCGGTTCAGCAGTCTGCGCAGGCTGTAAACGAGCAACTGCGCGCAGCTGCTGAGCAAAATACCGAAATCATGAACAGCACCGGCGAAACGGTTGCCAAGACAGTGCACTCCAAGGCGGGTGAAATTGTCCAGGCGGTTCAGCACACGGCACTGGCGATCAACGAACAATTGCAGGCGACCTCTGATCAGGCCACCGAAACCATGAAGCTGACCGGCAACAACGTGGCCGAGGCAGTACATGCCAAATCCGGTGAAATTGTTCAGTCGGTGCATCAGGCAACACAGACGGTTGCCGAGCAATTGCAGGCCGCTGCCGAGCAGAACACCGAGATGATGAAAATGGCCGGCAACACTGTCGCGCAGAAGGTTCATGCCGAGTCCGGTGAAATATTACAGTCAATACAGCAGACCGCGCAGGCTGTGAACGAACAGTTGCGCAGCACTGCCGAACAGAACGTCGAGATATTGAAGTCCACGGGCGATACAGTTGCCCAGGAGGTTCGGTCTGCGTCCGGCAGCGTTGTCCAGTCGGTCCAGCATTCGACCGAAGCCGTAAGCGGTCAGTTGCAGGCCGCCGCTGATGCCCACAACCTGATGATCGCCGATTCCGGCGCACGGATTACCGAGAATGTACGTGCTGCATCCAGTGAAATGGTTCAGTCTATCGAGCAATCATCAGAATCCGTGGTAGGCCAGCTTCGCTCCGTGGCAGACGAAAGCGTCGCCATGGTCAAGGGTACGGGCGAAAGCGTAACCCAGGCGGTTCGTTCAACGTCAGGTTCCGTGGTCACCACCATGCAGGCGACCTCAGACGATATTCTTGGTCAGATCAAGCTCGTCGGCACCGATGTAGCCGAATCGGTACAGATCACATCCGAAGTGGTACTCCGCAACTTGAATGAAGTCGGCTCGGAAGTAACCGATCGTGTCCAGTCGGCGGGCCAGAATGTTGTGCGGAATTTGCAGACAACAGGCACCACGGTGGCCAACAGCCTGGAGACCACAAGCATCAGTGTGGTCGAAAATCTGATGGAGTCCGGCGAGAAGATTGCCCGCAACACCGAAGCGTCGTCGCAGACAATGCTGGCATTCATCAATGAAAGCGGCAACAAGGCGTCCGAAGCCCTGGAACATGCTGGCAACCAGGTCAACCAACGTCTGCTGGGCACTACTAATGAAATGGCATCCCTGCTGAATGCATCGGTAGAGAAGGTTGCCGATCGCCTCACTTCGGCATCGTCGGCAGTCGGAGAGCAGATCGATCTGTCCGGTTCTGCCCTGACCGACAGGCTGCTGTCGATTTCCGGCGAGTTCGTACAGAACGTCGCCACGGCACGTGATGAAGTCTATTCCTATATGGAAGATGTGTCCGGCAAGATGTCTGGCACGCTGGAAGTCGCGTCTGGTGAACTGTTCAAGCGCTTCGAGGTCATCACCGAAGAAATCACCGGCAAGCTGGAAACTTCCGCAGGTACACTGTTCAACCGCGTTGAAACTGCAACCTCGCACATGTCCAGCCATCTTGATGAATCCACAGCACGGCTTTCAGGTCAGATCGAGGAAACATCCAGTGGCATGGTCGTTCGCCTCGAAGGCGCCACCACCCGCATGGCAGAGTTGCTGAATACAGCATCCGTTGGCATGACAGGGAAACTGCAAGATACGTCCAATGCCCTTGCAGATCGACTGGACACCTCGTCTGAAGCGCTTACAGGAAAACTGCAGGCAACCGGCAGCGAACTGGCGGCCCTCCTGAGTTCCTCCTCGCAAGATCTCACCAGCAAGCTGGAAAACACCACCAAGGAGTTGACGGAAAAGTTGGGCAGCAACTCGGAGCAGCTTACTGGCAGACTGGAAAGCGTGACATCACGTGTTGCCGATGTCCTTGATCAGGCGTCCGTCGAGATGTCTGAAAAACTGGACACAACTACAGCGTCGATTGCCCAGCGGCTTGATGGCTCAACAGATCAGTTGAGCAGCCGACTGACCTCCATTCTGGATAGTTCCACCGGAGAGTTGACCGGCCGCCTGGAAGGCGCAACCTCGCATATGGCAGAACTGCTGAACAGCGCGTCTTCTGAAATGACCGGCAAGCTGGACTCTACGACAAACGAGCTGGTTGAACGCCTCGACAGTTCATCTGCGTCCATTACCGGCCGGCTTGAAGGGTCAACCTCGCGCATGGCTGAGCTGTTGAACAACGTAACGGCGGAAATGACCGGCAAGCTCGACACCACCACAAATGCGCTGGCGGACCGGCTGGACACCTCATCCGGCGCAATGACCGGGCGTCTTGATGAAGTTTCTCTGCTGCTGACCGATCGGCTTGATACCACGTCATCCAGTTTGACGACCCGTCTCGACACGGTGGCCGACACGATGAGCAATCTGATCACCCAGCTGAAAGATCGCTCTGGCACCGTCTTGAGCCAGATAGAAGGCATGTCAGGCAAGCTGGATAGCACCACGTCCGAATGGTACTCCCATGTGGAGCGTGCCAACCAGGAAATGTCGAACCGTTTTGAGACCACAACCGCTGAAGTAGCCGAAACGATGGAAAAGTCAGGTGCGGCAATGTTCATGCGTCTTGAAAGCAATTCTCGCGAGATGGGCAAGCGGTTTGATCTGGCCAGCACCCTGCTCGAAGAAATAACCACGGATGTCATCACCCGCATGGATTCATCTGGTGAGCAATTCGCCAAGATGCTGGATGAACGCGCAGCCCGCGTCTTCAATGAACTGGGAACCGCACGTACCGCTTTTGCGGAAGGCCTGGACAGCGCAGCCCGCGATCTGGCCGGAGAATTGGGTCGCGCATCTGCATCGTTCGCCGACAATATGGAAGAGAACACACAGTCGATCTCAACCCGTTTTGAAGGCCATGCCTCTAACATCATCAATCATCTGACACAGTCTGCCGGTGAATTCGAAACCCGGGCAGGTGAAGCATCACGGCGGCTGGAGGATACCGGATCAAAATTCTCCACTCATGTGGATCAGGCCTATTCAATGATGACCGAAGCGTTGAAGGAAACCGCCGGCGAACTTGATCAGCGGATTGATACAGTATCGACCTCGCTTGTAGGGCGTCTGGACAATACCTCCGGCAAGATATCGGAGCGTCTCGAAAGTGCATCCGAAAAGGTTGATCGCGCGGTTACCAATTTCAACGAGCGCATCGACCGTCTGATGGATACCCGCGACAACCAGATGGCCGACCTGCTTGTCAAACTGGGCAAGAAGTCGGAAGAAGTGGATGGCATCATGGAGCGTTACATGGAGCGCGTTGAGCATTCATTGACCGAAGCCAATTCGCGCACCGACGAACTTGGCCGCCTGATTACATCACAATTTACTGCCGCATCTGACAATATGCAGGAAGAGATCAAGAAGCTCGAGGCAATCTCTGATGAACAGGTCAGCCGTGCGGCGCGCAACATCGTCAGCCAGCATGCCGAAGTCGTACGCCAGTTGAACGCCACCATGTCCGGGTCTACCGAGGAATTTTCCTCCACGGCAGATGAAATGCGCGAGGCTGCGGCCAGTGTTGTTCGCGAGATCGAGTTCGCTCGCGGCGAAGTGCGTCGCGCAGTCCTTGAATTGCCTGCCGAAACCCGGAATTCCGCTGATGCCATGCGTCGCGTCGTGACCGATCAGATCACCGCGCTCAACGCGCTGGCAGATGTAGTCAAGCGGCAATCATCTTCGCTGGCGATGTCCGGACCTGGAATATATGTGCCACCGGATGCCGGAGGACGATCGCCGGGAAAAACTGAGGGCACCGCGTCCACCGCTGCGTCACAGCGGACGTCAGGTGCCCGGAAAATCGAACGCAGCGTTGGAGCAACTGAAGTAGCTTCAGCCGATCAGGAAGAAACCGGCTCCATCCGTAATTTCCTGGGTGATCTGCTGTCGTCGGAGCCCGACACGCCAACTGCGCGTGAAAAGCCCGCCCGCAAGTCAAAGGCAGCGTCGGAAGAAGTCACGACAAGCCGTGCGACCGAGACACTGGTTGCCAAGCTCAACGCGGCATCACGTGCCATCTACGAGGTTTTGCAGGACGGTTTGCCAAAAGAACTTGAGGCAGCCTATCGAAAGAATGCGCAGACATATACGCATGATCTGTTCCAGAGCCGTGGCCGCAAACTGATGGATCTGACCCGCAAGTCCTACCGTGATGACAAGCAGGTCAGAACACGTATTGACGGCTTCATCCGGCTGTTCGAGCGCCTGCTCGATACGGTGGCTACATCAGACGCCGGAGAGGAACTGGTGGACCAGTGCCTGGGCTCGGAAACCGGCAAGGTCTATCTGATGTTCGCAGAAGCCGCCGGTCGTGTGAAACACTAACCCCTTCCAGTGACCTGGATCGGGAACCGGCCTCCTAGAGCAACTTTCGCCCAGAAAAAAGCGTTTGATGGCATCAAATCGGTTTACCCGGCTCCGGCATGTCTCGCAAAAGTGTGGGCGGCTTTGCGAACGAAGGCATGCGGCAATAATGTCTGGAGCGCGATGTGGGGCATCGGGCAAACTTTGCAACAACGCCGATGAACCGATTTGGTCCACAAGATCAGGATTATTTTTGGTTAGAATAACCAAAAAACAATAAACCTGATCGCATGCAAAGTGGTAGAGCAGCTTAATGAGTTCCTTGAACCCATGTCGCTGTACGGGCCGGTTTTCTGGGTCCGCTGGACGGCGTTGCGGCTTTCTTGTGGTCAACCAGACCACGGCGGAAACCGCGCCTTGCCAGCGAACACAGAAGACCGGTCAAACGATTCTATCTGGGCGAAAGTTGCTCTAACCCGGCATTTTGGCATGTTTGGGCAGCTTGTCGTCCATCGGCGTGGATGCGACGGCGCTGTCACAGAATATGTTCATCTGGGGTTTCACAATGTGCTTTTGCGAAACCGTACCGGCCCGAATGCCGATCGCACCCTGGCGGCGCGAATTCATCGAAAAGATCGTCGTACCGCAGGACGAACAGAACCGTTTGGTCATGGTGGCACCGCTGTCAGCCGTGTGAGTGTAGCTGGAAGGATAGCCTTTGATCTTTACGGCCTCTTCGGCAACAAACAGCAAGGTTGTGTGCACTGATCCGGTTGCCTTCTGGCAATCAAGGCAATGGCAATTGACGATGCGTTGTATCTCGCAGTCGGCTTCATAGGTTACTGCGCCACAAAGGCATGATCCGCTGAACTGTGTCATGAGTTACTGTATCCTTCAGATGGCTATGGAAACATCACGCTAGCAAATTTCCAGCTCGTTTTCATGCCCGAAGGTCTGCTTTCAGTCCGGGCGCAAAGGCACCCTGCCCTGTTTCTGCTGGATTGTTGTTCGGCCAACTTCTATCCTCACGGTTATGAAAGCCGCGTTGATTACAAAATTCTGCGAACCCCTTGAAGTGACCGATGTCGCCGAGCCGCAGACACCGGCTGACGGCGTGTTGATTGACGTGAAGGCCTGCGGCGTGTGCCGGTCTGACTGGCATGGCTGGAAAGGCACCAACCACGTCATCACCCTGCCGCATGTGCCAGGTCATGAGCTCGCAGGCATTGTGGTCGATGTTGGCCGCGACTGCCGGAAATTCAAAAAAGGCGATCGTGTTACCGTTCCCGTGATCCTTGGTTGTGGACACTGCGCATGCTGCCGTGCAGGCAATCTGACAATTTGCGATGACCAGTATGTGGTGGGTTTCAGTGGCTGGGGTGCGTTTGCCGAACGCGTGGCAATACCACTGGCTGATGCCAACGTTCTGAAACTGCCTGACAGCATTTCTGACGAGGTAGCCGCTGCCCTGGGCTGCCGGACCACCACCTCGTTTTCCGCGGTTGTCGACAAGGCGAAGGTGAAACCTGGCGAAACACTGGCGGTTCATGGCTGCGGCGGTGTCGGTCTGTCTGCCATCATGATAGGGGCCGCGGTTGGCGCCACTGTTATCGCGGTGGACATCATCGATGAGAAACTTGAACTGGCCAAACAGGTCGGCGCAACTCACGTCATCAACGCGGCAAGGACCAATGATGTCGGAGAAGCAATACGCGATATCTCCGGCGGCGGCGCCGATGCATCCATCGAGGCACTCGGGGTGACGCAAACCCTGCACAATTCTCTGCGCTGCCTTGCAAAGCTTGGGCGGCACGTGCAAATCGGACAACCGCTGGATGAGCATGCCAATCCGCCGGTCCCGCTGCTGGAAACCGTCTACTACCGGCAACTGGTCATCATGGGATCACGCGGCCTGCCGGCACTTCGGTTTCCTGCATTGTTCGAAATGATTTCCTCCGGCCGCCTTGATATCGCCAGGCTGATCAAAACCCGGATCGAACTCGAGGACGCCGGCGCTGCACTGGCGAAGATGGACAACCACGAAGACGTTGGGATTACGTTGATTGACAGGTTCTGAAACCTCGCGGCAACTGCTGTCACGGTTGAAGCTTGGATGTTCCGGCAGAATCTGGCTCCATCCGCAAAACCGCATTGTCCTCTTGCGAAAGCGCTCGTCTTGTGGTGCGTAAAGATAAAAAGACAACTTTACTTACTGACGAGTGCGACACATGGAAATCGAACGCCCCTACCTCCTGTTTCTCGGTGATGTTCACGACCAGCTGGCAGCCAAGACCGCACAAGGCGTTGTCGACTGGCGGCCGGACTGGTGCACCGGGCAGATGCGCCTTGAAGGCTGTCAGGCAGACTGCGGTTTGAAAGACATGAGTATTGATGAGGCCGTTGCCGCCGGCGCGCGCACCATGGTCGTCGGCGTAGTCAACTCCGGCGGTATTCTGCCGGATCACTGGATTTCGGAGGTGGTTAGAGCCATCGAGGCCGGAATGGATGTGGCGACCGGGCTGCACAAACGCTTGTCTTCGATCCCCGAAATAGCTGAAGCTGCTGAAAAGCATGGCGCCAAACTGCATGACGTGCGTTTCTCAGATGTGGCATTTGCCACCGGCAAAGGCACCAAAAGACCAGGCAAACGTATCCTGGCGGTTGGCACCGACTGCTCTGTCGGCAAGAAATACACCGCGCTTGCCCTGGACCAGGAAATGCAAAAACGTGGTATGAAGTCCGACTTCCGCGCAACCGGGCAAACCGGCGTGCTGATCTCGGGCCGCGGTATCGCACTGGACGCGGTTGTTGCAGACTTCATCTCAGGTGCGGCGGAATGGATCAGCCCGGCCAACGAAGACGATCACTGGGATTGTGTTGAAGGTCAGGGCTCCTTGTTCCATCCGGCATTTGCAGGTGTTTCTCTCGGCCTGCTGCACGGTTCACAACCGGATGCCTTCGTGGTGTGTCACGAACCCACTCGGACCAACATGCGCGGCGTGGCCCATCCGTTGCCGACAATCCAGCAGGTCATCGACCGCAACATAGAAGACGGCAGCCTGACTAATCCTGACATCCAGTGTGTCGGAATCTGCGTCAACACGCAGAAGCTGCCAGAAGATGAAGCCCGCGATTATCTTGCTGATCTGGGAGACAAGTATGGTTTGCCCTGTGTTGATCCGATCCGCACCGGCATGGGCCCCATCGTTGATGAAATCCAGAAACGCTTTCCGTCCTGATGTCTGTTTCACGCAAATTTTCAGTGGTCCATGAGAGCTGGCCCATCGCCGGCAGCTTTTCCATTTCCCGCGGCACCAAGACCACCGCTGAAGTCATCAAGGTTACACTGGAGCAGGATGGCGCTATCGGCGTGGGAGAAAGCGTGCCATATGCGCGCTATGGTGAAACCATCGAGGCAACACTCACCGCGATGGAGGCTGTTCGCGCAGAAATTGAATCTGGATGCACCAGGGCCGAGGTGCCGAAAATCCTGCATATGCACGCAGCGCAAAATGCGCTTGATTGTGCATTGTGGGATTTGGAAGCCAAGTTGACAGGAACGCCGGTATGGCAGCTTGCCGGCCTGGAACAGCCGCCCCAGCCGATCATCACTGCCTATACGCTAAGTCTTGAAACACCGGAAAAAATGGCGCAGGCTGCCGCCGATGCGAGCCAGCGACCATTATTGAAAATCAAACTCGGCGGTGATGGTGATCATGAGCGTCTGCGTGCAATCCGCGCAGCCGCTCCTGATACGCGACTGATTATTGATGCCAATGAAGGCTGGGCCCCTGCCGACCTGGACAATCATCTTGCCGTATGCGCTGAAACGGCAGTTGAACTCATCGAACAGCCGCTGCCCGCAGGCGACGATGATGCTCTGCAGGGGCTGGGCAAGATCAACGTGCTGATTTGCGCAGACGAAAGCGCCCACGCCAAGGAAGACCTGCACAAGCTGGCGGGCAAGTACACAGCCATCAATGTCAAACTGGACAAGACCGGAGGACTGACCGAAGCACTTGCACTGGCCGGTGCCGGACGTGAACAGGGTTTTGAGATCATGATCGGTTGCATGCTGGCAACTTCTCTTGCCATGGCGCCGGGACACATCATAGGACAGCAGGCCTGCGTGGTGGACCTCGACGGCCCTTTGCTGCTTGCCAGGGACCGCGATCCGGGCATCCTGTTTGAAGGATCAGTTATGCACCCTCCTCCGCCCGAGTTGTGGGGTTAACCCCCGGTCCGCCTTTTTAGCGCAACACTCAGCAACAGCGCGATGCAGCACATCACGGCCATCGTAAAATATCCCAGCGCTGCATAGGAGTTGTATGCCCACCCGGCAAGCGCGATTGCACCCGTCATCAAGATCCCGCCGGAAATAGCACCAAAAACGCCTTGCGCGGTCCCCGCGTAGTCGGCATTCATGAAACGACGCACATAATAAATCGTTCCCAGATGGGTCATGCCATAACTTGCCGCATGCAGCACCTGTAATGCGGCAACGATCATGATCGGTGGATCAATTGCCATGGCAGCCCAGCGAACCACCCCGAGGCCGGCGCCGGCCATCAGCAGCAACACCGGTCCCAACCGTTCCACGGACCCGCGCGCATACATGAACAGGAAAATTTCAGCGATCACTCCAACCGACCAGAGCGCTCCAATGGTGACACCCGAATACCCCAGCGTTGCCCAGTGCAATGATCCAAAACCATAATAAACCGCATGACTTGCCTGGGTCAGGCCCGCCACCATGATCAACAGCGCAAAGCTTCCCGTCAGCAATACCTTGCGTGCGGCCCCGAGTGTCAGGGTTTGTGACTGCCCTGCCCTTGCGGCGCCAAGTCTGGGCAGGGCAATACCGCTGAAAGCCAGCAACATATGGGCCGCAACCAGGACCCAGATGAGGCCGGTCTTGTCGATAACCGACAGCAGCGCTCCGGCCCCCAGCGAGCCGGTGATGAATGTCACCGAACCTGCAATGCGCACGCGGCCATAATCATAGTGACCGTCTTCGGATTGCTCGACTGCCACCGCATCCAGCATAGGCATGATCGGCGCCCAGGTTGCTGCCGACAGTACAATCAGGGCTATGATTGCAGGCTTGCTGTCTACCAGTGCAGCCATCAGCATGAAACCGGCGGACAGGAAGGCCAGTAACACAATGAACCGGCGCCTGGCGCGATACAGGTCTGCCACATAGGCAATGACCGGTGTGGCAACCACCCGCACGACCGACTGGCATGCAAGCGCAAATGCAACCTCCGTGATTGAAAACCCCTGCGCCGCCAGCCAGACCGGCAAGAACGGCAGCATTACTCCCACCATCAGCAGCAAAGAGCCATAAACCGCACCTGTGCGTATTGCCGTCAGGTTGAGCATGTTTTCCGCTTCAGGTTGCAATCGTCACAAAACAGTTCATCCGGAAAGGTTTCAGTAACCAAACTCGTCAATAGTGTGATGATCGGTTAGTTATGCGTTTGAGCGCAGGGAATTTGAGCACCATGTCTGATAATCAGGCTTTAGACACCTTTGATGGTCTCGACTATCATGAAATTGAACAGGCAGTCATGGAAACCAGTCGCGGGCGATGGTTTCTGGCAGAATTCGCACGCCGCCACAAGGCTGCCGATACCGCAGTATTGCTGGATGCAATCAGGCGTCTCGAAAGTCAGATCCAGTCTATGTCTGCTGACGCGGAGTATTCATCCGCTGCCCGGCAACCGGATGGATCGGAAGACCTGGATGAACATGACGAGCCATCTTCTGCCGATAGCGACAATGACCAAGATCAACGACAGATAGCCAGCAGGCTCGACCGTACCGCCAAACTGGTCCGCCGCCTGCGCAGTTCACACAAGCTGATCAGCGAGGCAGCTGAAAAGCCGCTGAGGCAGCCGCTTCCGCTCTCAAATGCCAAGCCCCGCCTTGCATCCGCCGGTGACCGGCCGGGGTTTGTCAGTTCCGATGACGACATTTTTGCCGACGATCGGCCGCTTCAATCCCCAGGCACTTCACAGGCCGGCACCGGTTTGGAAACTGACCCGGCTGATGCGCAGCTGGAAGACACGCCCGCCATCAATGGTGACACACTGAAATTTGCCGAGATTGACGTGGCTGATCTCGCTCCAAGGTCGGAAGACGAGGCGGATTCGGCAACTGAAAATACGGAGCGGGCCGAACAACAGGACGAGGACGCATCATCTTCTTCACGGCATGACGAGCCGGAGATGTCAGCCGGCCCCGGCAAGCGCGTCAGCAATGGCATAGACATGAACAGCCCCACTGCCGCGAACCAGGCTCACAAGGATGAGGACACCGCATCGGATGCCGAACAGGCCGACGATCAACCGGCTGCGCAGGCCTCTGGCGATGATGAAGCCCCCACCGGCGACAAACCCAAAAAACGCATCATCGTAATCCGCCGGCCGGCCGATCAACCCGGCGAAATCCCGCTTGCCGGATGCGATGCCGACGGCACCGGTACAGCCGGTTATTGATTGTGATCCCCGTTCATCCTGCTGTCGCGCCATGCAAGTGCAGCCTTGAGACCTTCGCTGGTGGCGATTTCCTTGAACCGCTTGCGCGATGGTGTCTCGGTGGCTTCAATTTCAATGGCCCGGTCCAGGCTGGCGTTCATTGCTTCCATCATGCCCATGGTTTCGAAAGCAAGGTTGATTGACTGCTTCGTCAACCGGACGGCATCATCATCCATCACCGCAATTCGCCCAGCCAGTTCCCGCGCAGCCGTCATCGCCGCACCATCCGGCACCACGCGGTTGACAAGGCCTACCTCCAGAGCCCGTTGTGCGGTGACACGGTCATCGGCGCCGAGCAGAAGCTCCTTGGCAATTTTGGGGCCGGTCAGCCAGGGCATCATCATGGCGGTTATGACGGTTCCGAACTTCAACTCCGGTTCGCCAAAATAGCTGCTCTCCTCCGCTATCGTGATGTCACAGCACATTGCCAGCTCGCAGGCAGCCGCAAGGCAAAACCCGTGAACCGCGGCAATGGTCGGTTTTGGAAATTCCCAGAACCGCATCAGAAATGCCAGATCCTCTTCCAGCACTTCTCTCCACGCCTGAGCGCCCGAAACGCCGGCGGCTGCATCATCCTTCAGATCCATGCCCGACGAGAAGGCCCGGCCAGCCCCGCGGATAATGACTACTGCAACGCCGCTGTCAGCCTCCAGATCATCAAGTACCGCATGCATCTGCCTGATCGTTGCCCGGCTGATGGCGTTCAACCGCTCGGGGCGGTTGAGCGTGACGACGGCAATCCTGCCTTCGCGTTCCAGCACAATGATATCGGAGTCCATGATCACCTCCCGTGTTGTTTGAGCCTGTCATCTTTCGCGGTGTGTTTTGGCTTCGATGCTGTTTTTTTCCTGTGGTCCGCAAGAGCAACGATTGCGCCGCACAATACTATCAATCCGATACCGATGGCAGCCTTGGCGCCGATCAGGTTGCCCCACAAGAGCAATGTCCAGGCTGCGGCGAAGATCAGGAATGAGTATTCAAACACTGCAACATAGGCAGGATCGCCAATCCTGTAGGCTTGCGAGATAAGCGACACAGCGATCACCGAACCGGCAGCCTGAAGCAGGACCAACCAATAAAATGACCCGGCAGCGGCCTGATAGCCACGCAACGTAAAATCGGTTTCACTGCCGGCAACCGGCCAGAATGTGAGCCACGACAGCGCCACCAGACTGAATACTCCCAGTGCCAGGAAGATGCCGAACGCCATCGCTGCAGGGCTTTCCGACGAACACCAATGCCGGGTGATCAGCATTCCCAATCCATAAAAGGCGCCGGCTATGAGTGGTACAAATGTCAGCAAGGTCAGTGAAGCCGGCGTCACCCCCAGAACCATGAGGACACCGGTAAATCCACCGAGTGTTGCCACGACTTGCAGCACTCCCAGTCGGCGGGAAAAAAACACTGCCGAAAACACCAGAACCCATATCGGAGCGCTGAACAGACCGGCAGCGGCCTGTGCAACCGGCAAAAACCCGAGTGCAGCAAAATACAGCATGAGGCCGGTCGATACGATCAGGCTGCGCAGGACCAGCACACCGGGATTGTTTGGCAGCAGGCTGATTTTTAGCAACCGTGCCCCGGCAACAAGCATCGGCAACGCCATTAGCGTACGCGTCAGCTGGAATTGCCAAAGGCCGCCCTGTTTGGCGATCTCACCGACAAAGTTGTCGATAAAACTAAGGATGGCACATGCAGCCAGTGCCAGCAGGGCCGCATGCAGGTTCTGACCAGGATTCATGAAAGGATTACCGCGCAGAAGTGGGATTCTGCTGCAACGAACCTAGGCCGCACCGAGAATTTCCAGCATCATTTCAGCATCAGCATTGCCGCCCGACAGTGTGGCGGCCACAGTCTTGTCCCTGCAGTCGATCTTGCCTGCCAGCAGGGCAGCCAGCGCCACGGCACCGCCGGGTTCAACGACCAGTTTGAGTGTTTCAAAGGCAAAGCGCACCGCAGCCCGCACCTCTTCTTCGGATACCGCCAGGCCACCGGCCAGCCGTGGCTGATTGACAGAAAACGTCAGTTCGCCCGGTGTCGGAGTCACGATGGCATCGCAGATCGACATTGCACCGGGTTCATTGCTGACCCTTTCACCTGCCGCCAGCGACCGGCCATAATCATCGAAACCTTCCGGTTCACAGGCATAGATACTGACATCAGGTGCGGTTGCCTGCACGGCCAGCGCCACACCGGCCGTCAGGCCGCCGCCACCAGTACAAACCAGCATGGCGTCCAGTGTCTCACCGTGTTCCTTCAGGTCTTCAACCAGTTCCAGCCCGGCGGTTCCCTGCCCGGCTATTATCCATCGGTGCTCATATGGCGGCACCAGCTGGGCGCCGCGTTCAGATGCGATGGCATTGCCTATAACCTCGCGGTTTTCACCAAAGCGGTCGTAGGTCACAATTTCGGCGCCCAGCGCAATGGTGTTGCGCTTTTTGATTGCAGGCGCATCTTCCGGCATGACGATAACCGCCGGTATGCCCATCATGCGGGCAGCAGCCGCAACCCCTTGTGCGTGATTGCCCGACGAATATGCCACGACACCGCCACTGTTGTCCTTCGCATTGAGCCTGGAAATGAAGTTCCAGGCACCGCGAAATTTGAACGACCCGGTTCGCTGCAGGCACTCGGGCTTGAGGAAGATTCGCCCTCCGGTGATCTCGTCAAGCGCGTCCGAACGCACCAGCGGAGTACGTACAGCGCGTCCTTTAAGCCGTTGAGAGGCCTCGACAATATCGCTGAATTGTGGAAGCTCCAACTGTGCCACAGCCATCATTTTTTCATCATCCATCTTGAACACTGATCGTCAGCTTACCACATTCGGATCATCAGTTACCCAAAAACCGGAGGGATTTACACATGACTACGCTTACGCGTAACAAAGGCCGCTGGACCCCGCTTGCGGTAGCAGCGGCTGTGCTGGGCTTTGTGACCTGGTGGCCGATCGGCCTCGCTGTTATTGCCTACATTATGTGGGGCGGCAGCATAGATGATCTGGCACGTGATGGCATTGAACAGGCAAAGGCCGCCTTCAAACCGGCCCGGCCCGCATCCAGCACGACCGGCAGCGCCGCATTTGACGAATACCGCGCCGAAACCCTGCGCCGTCTGGAAGAAGAACAGGCCGAATTCGACGGCTTCGTTAGCAAACTGCGCGAAGCCCGCGACCGCGAGGAATTCGAACGCTTCATGGCGGATCGCAAGACCGCGATTGACGTCGAGAACACCAGTCTGAAAAGCTGATCTTCCCAACCATTTACCCCGAATGACCGGCCCGGACCATGCGTCCGGGCCTTCTTTGTTTACGACCGGAAAGCCCTCCAAAACTACTTATATTCTCATAAGCATAGTTTTCTGAGGTCGCATTACCACTTATAATAACTTTACAAATGAGCAACTGACCGTAGTTTGAGCAAACCAATATAGTCGGAGGTTTGAACCGCGCAATAAGAATTGGGCAGCAATGAACTCCAGGACTTATATACCACGAACTCTCACTTGGCTTGGAGTGGATTTCAAACAACATTCTGCTACAGACAGTGAAATCCTTCAGTTTTCTCAACCCTTGGTGATGTGAGGTGGTCCCACATAGTTGGACAGTTTGGCGGCTTTGTTAGCAAATTTCGCGCAGCCTGCGACCGCGAAGAATTCGAACGCTTCATGGCGGATCGCAAAGCATCGATTGAAATTGACAGAACCAACCTGAAGGGCTGATTTTCCCAACCATTCATCCCGAAAGACGATCTCAGACCTTGTATCCGGGTCCTATTAGTTTCTACTGTTTGCCCACACAGGATTTCGCAACTTTCAGGAGACATCAAATGGATCTCGGTATCGCCGGAAAAAACGCAATTGTTTGTGCATCGAGCAGAGGCCTTGGCCGGGCCTGCGCCATCTCGCTGGCGGCGGCCGGCGCCCACGTCACCATAAACGGCCGCAACCTCGAGAAACTCAAGGAAGCCGCGGACCTGTGCAACGCCGCCGGCGCCCACGGCGTGAAGATCGTGCAGGCAGACGTATCGACCAGGGAAGGCCAGGACGCGTTGCTGGAAGCAACGCCGCAATGTGATATTCTCGTCAACAACAATGGCGGCCCGCCCTTGAAGGATTTTCGCGAGCTTGATCGCGAAGCCATCATTGACGGCGTTGTCATGAACATGGTCACCCCCATCGAATTGATCCAGCGCGTGCTGCCGAACATGGAGAAAAACAGCTTTGGCCGCATTCTCAACATTACCTCGGTATCGGTGAAAATGCCCATTCTCGGTCTGGACCTTTCATCAGGCGCGCGAGCCGCGCTGACAGCGTTCATGGCGGGCCCTGCCCGCTCCATCGCCGGCAACAACATTACCGTCAACTGCATTCTGCCCGGCATGTTCGATACAGACAGGCTCAAGAGTTCAACCGCTACACAAGCCAGACTGCGCGGGGTCAGCGAGGAAGAAATGGCCGAGACCAGGGCGTCTTCCGTTCCGGCAAAACGCTTCGGAACAGCGGAGGAATTCGGCGAGCTGGCTGCATTCCTGTGTTCAGCGCAGGCAGGCTACATTACCGGCCAATCCATCCTTATCGACGGCGGCCTGTTTAATACATCGATCTAGCTGACCGTCCGGCTACCAGCCCTTGAAATCCAGAAAACCCTGCCCGGTCCACACCAGATCCTCATCAACATCGCCAATGTTGGCGGCGTCCTTGCCGTCATAGTCGAAGGCATTCAGCACTACCCTTATGGCGTTGAGGCGGGCGCGTTTCTGATCATTGGCGTCCAGCACCGTCCAAGGGGCATGGTCGGTATCGGTATGCCGGAACATGTCGATGATCGCCCTGGTATAGGCGTCCCATTTGCCAACCGATTTTGTATCTATCGGCGACAGTTTCCATTGCTTCAGCGGGTTGGTCTTGCGCTCGTAAAACCGTTTCAGCTGTTCCGGGCGTTCCACGGTCAGCCAGAACTTGAACAGGTGAATGCCCTCACGCTCCAGCATGCCTTCAAACACCGGTGCCTCCATGAAGAAGTCCTGCACCTGATCTTCGCTGCAAAATCCGAACACCCGTTCCACCCCGGCCCGGTTGTACCAGGAGCGGTCATAGAACACCATTTCACCCAGCGTCGGCAGATGGTCGATATAGCGCTGAAAATACCACTGGCCCTGTTCGACATCCGACGGTTTTGACAGCGCTACAGTCCGGGCCGCGCGCGGGTTCAGGTTCATCAGGAACCGCTGGATAGTGCCGCCCTTTCCGGCCGCATCACGGCCTTCAAACACCAGGACAATCCGCTCGTTGTTTTCGCGCACCCAGCGCTGCAGTTTGACCAGTTCTATCTGCAGGGCTTCGAGGCGATCAGCATACTTTGATTTCTTGAGCTTCCTGTCGCGGATGTAATCCCCGGCCGGAAACGTCAGTGCGTCAATTTCCGGCGGCAGTTCGTCGAACTCCAGCGACCAAAGTTTTGCGGGAATCTCTTTTTCAACCATTACTCACGCCCTTTACTGTTGAAAACCAGGGTCAGGATCCTAACGCCATTTGTCGGCGGCACCATACCCTACATAAGCTGCCCTGAGGTACTGAACCCGCAAGAATGGTAAAACAAACCGGCCCGGCAGCGTCCTCAACACGGCGGGCAAGGCGTCGTTGTGCTGCTTGCTGCCGGCAATCACGTCCGCCAGCCGGTTAGCAGCATAACTGGCCATGGCGACGCCGTTTCCGTGCCAGCCGAATGCTCCCCAGACATTGTCCATGCCGTCTATCGGTCCGGCAAACGGCGTTCGCGAAGATGTCATGCAAACCAGCCCGCCCCACGAGTACTCTGTCTCAACATGCGAAAGTCTGGGAAATGTGTCCTCAAAATCCACGCGCAGCGTTTTCACGATTCGCTTCATACCTTCCGGTGAGGCATCCGTGCCGCCGCGGCCTCCAAACATGAACCGGTTGCCGGGCAGCAGCCTGAAGTAATGCAACAGGTTTCTCGTGTCGTATGACGGATCTGCACGCAGCCAGCCCTGTGCCTTCAGTTCATTGTCGCTGATCGGGCGGGTCACGATGATCCGGGTCAGCATCGGCAGCAGCCGCCCCCCCACAGCAGCCGGCAAGGTTTCATCCGTGTAGCCGTTGGTCGCCACCAGCACGGTTTTTGCCGTTATCTGCCCCTTGCCGGTCTTCAGGGTATGATGCCCTGCTTCCGAATTCCAGCCAGTCACTTCGGAATTTGGGAACACCATGACGCCGCAATCGATCGCCGTGCGCGCCAGGCCGCGCACATATTTCAGCGGATGCAGTCCGAACGTAACGTCACTCTGCAAGGCACCATAAAACACGGCACAGTCATTGCCGCGCTCGGCAAGTTCCTCCCGGGTGTAGAAAGTTGAATCAACTCCGAAGGTTTCGCGCGTAAACTGTTGTTCCACCTTGAGCTCTTCAACTCGTGACGGCCTGTGGGCCAGTTGCAGCTCACCTTCACCGCTGCGGTCTGCGTCAATATTGTTGCTGTGCAGAAAATCCCCCACAAAATTGACCGCTTCACGCTGTGCCGTGTGAAAACGTCTGGTTTCCTCAAGTCCGAACCGGGAAATCAGCTGGCGGTAGGACAGTTTGGTCGATCCGGGGCAGCAAAACCCGCCATTGCGCCCCGATGCACCCCAGCCAATGTCACCTGCTTCAAGTACGCAGACCTTCAATCCGTGTGCTTTGGTCAGTTGAAGTGCTGCATGCAGGCCCGCATACCCGCCGCCGATCACCGCAACATCGGCCGATTGCGACCCTTCCAGAGACCGGGTCGTGCGGCCCAGCGGCTGTGCGGACGCTTCCCAGTAACTTGGCACTGTGGTGGTGAAATCAAAAGCCGAAGGATGATACAGTCTCATACAGCGAAACTTGGTCTGCCGGGCTGAAAACGTCAAGCGATGAAACAGGACCTTGCCAGTTCGCGCTGGCAGTGGATAAACAACCAGTGATGAGGTAAAACCTGTCCACGACCCATGGTATTCAAAGCAGTTACACTACTGGCCTGCATGAGCGTTGCCCTGTCTGTGGCGGTGCCTTCAGGTGATGCGCGCCCGCGCACCCGCGAACACGGTCTGCACCAGATGTACGGCCAGCTGGTAATCAAGGGGTTTGCCGGACTGACAGCAGGAGACCGGCGTGTCCGCAAAGTGCGAAACGCGATACAACAGGGCTTGCTGGGCGGTGTAATTCTTTATCAGAAGAACATTAAGAACCCGAAGCAGGTCGCTGCTTTGACTCAGGTTTTCAGGACTGCGGATGCACGTTACACGCCAATCATCGCAGTGGATGAAGAAGGCGGTGCCGTCGAACGTCTCAACCGCCGAAAAGGTTTCAGGTACACCCCCGGCCATTTCCGCATGCAGCAGCGCAATACCGTCGCACAGGCGCGAAAACGCTATGACGGCATGGCAAAAGAGCTTGTCCGGGCCGGATTCAATACCAATCTTGGCCCGGTAGTGGATCTGCGCATTAACCCCGACAACCCTGTAATTGCCCGCAATCGCCGCTCCTTCGGCCTGCACCCGCTCTATGTGGCGCGTTATGCACAGAGCTTTGTGGCCGCCCACGAGGCTGCCAGCATCGGCACGGCGCTGAAACACTGGCCCGGTCACGGGTCTTCCACCAAAGACACCCACTGGCGCTTTGTTGACGTCACGAAGCACTGGAAACGGGTTGAAATAGAGCCCTACCGCCGCCTGCTGGCCAATGGCTATTCCGGCATGATCATGACGTCGCACATCTATCACCGCGACTGGGGCAACGGCAAAGACCTGCCGGCCTCCCTGTCGCCCATCGCCATCAAGACCATGCTGCGCGACGAACTGGGGTATGATGGCGTGGTCATAACCGATGATCTGCAGATGCGCAGTATCAGTTCAAAGCGCGACCTCGGCGAGGCCATTATCATGGCTCTGGCAGCCGGCAACGACATTGCGCTGATCGGCAATGTGCTGGCACAAGCCCCGGAAAACCCTGATTTCGCCGTCCGCGCCATAGCCCGCGGCGTCAGGGAAGGCCGGTTGAATTTCAAGCAACTGTTCCGGTCCTGGCAGCGGGTCATCGCCTACAAGGCGCGGCTGCGGCGGTAATGTTGCCATGACAAAACTTTGAATGCGCACGGTTGGCAGATCGGCTATACACACGATATGACATTGTTATCGAAACCCCTCGCCGCAATGCTTTTTCTCTGCCTGATGTCGCTCAGCGTCAATGCGGCCAGTCTTGTGATGTTTGATCGCAAGGGGTGCCCGTGGTGCGCCAAGTGGCATGCGGAAATCGGCGTTAAGGCTTACAATGCCGGGCCTGAAGGCCAGATTGCACCGTTGCGGGTGCTGGATGTCGCCTCGCCGCGCCCAAAGGACCTGAAGGACATAGGCGGTGTTGTCGGCACGCCAACCTTTGTGCTTGTCGAAAACGGCCGTGAAATCGACCGCCTGGTCGGCTATCCCGGCAAACAGGTATTCTTTGGCCGGGTGCTGCTGATGCTCGACAAGCTGTCGGGTGCCGACAGGAAGTACAAGACCATCATCGTGCAGTAGCCTGTATGCTTTCCCGGCCTGGCAAAGTATGCCGGGGCACTCTGGACCCTTGGCACCCATATCGCGGGGCAATAATCAATTCATGCATGAGCATCCAGCCATAAAAATCACATTCCGGTTTTCGCTGGACGATTTTCGCACCTATGGAAAAATGCAGAGAAGACTGTCTCCGGTTCGCAGATATCTCGATTACATCTTACTTGCTCTTGATCTCGGTTTCATCGTCGCTGGAATTATCACTGACCAGAGAATTCTGTGGCTATTTGGACTAACTCACGGAATTGCATGGAGCTTGTGGTTGACCCTTGGGCGACCGTGGAAGCTCAAACGGTATTTCACACAACAGCGCCTAGGCGAGCAGGACAGCCATATGGAGGCATCACAAAACGGCCTTGCCTACGACACAACGAAAGCCGATGCCAGCTTCACATGGGATACCTTCCAGGCCTTTGATGAGGGCAGCGAGCATTTCGTCCTTTGGCTGAACCGTTTTCAAGGTATCTGCATTCCCAAACGGGCATTTGCAACCGACAATGATTTGGTGGCGTTTGGCAAACTGGCACGCGCAAAAACCGCAGACAATACCCCCGCGTAGAGAGAACTCGTGCTGAAAGAAAATGGAGGCCACACCAATCGGGCGCATTATCAGGGCTAGAGCAACTATGAAAACCTTAGCCGAACTGAAACAACGGCTTGAAGATCACCCGGACATTCGTTTTGAGTCGAGCGACAAGCAACTGACGATCTATGCGAGTGGCCCAGGCGGGTTCGACATTTCAGTGATCGATGAAGAAAACCAGGTGACCGTGTATTTTGAAGGTTGGCACCAGCACTTTGACACTACGGAAGAAGCCTTACAATGCGTCGGCTTTGGCCTTTCAGGTGAGTCCCGCATCAAGGTGGAACGGCGCGGGTCGACAGCTTATCGGTGGACACTCGAATACCGTGATGGAGACGACTGGAAATTCGACGGCCTAACATCTCTGGTGTTTTACCCTTTCTGGAAAACCGGATGTGTAAGCTATCTTCAGAACCACTATATTTCTGCCACTGGTTGACTGGGAAGCTTCCAGCGCAGTTTGATCTGTCGCATTGACTGCGCTGACAAATCCCCCAACTGTGCAAATGGACACACCATAATCAGTTAGAGGCTAAACACCCATGAATTTCGATCTCACCAACGCACTGTTCGGACTGGGCGGCGGCATTCTGATCGGCTTGTCGGCAGCCTTGCTGTTGCTGGCCAATGGCCGCATTGCCGGAATCAGCGGCATCGCCGGTTCGCTGGTCGCGTTGAAACTGCCTGCTACCTGGCGTGAAAGCGCGTTGTTCCTGGCAGGCCTTGTGGCCGCGCCTGCCATCTATGCACTGGTGGTGTCACCGCCGGACATCAAGATAACCGGCTCCGTGCCCTTGCTGGTGACAGGCGGAGTGCTGGTCGGTATCGGGTCTCGTCTGGGATCAGGCTGCACCAGCGGGCATGGTGTGTGCGGGATTTCACGGCTTTCAAAACGCTCAATACTGGCAACCGCCACCTTCATGGCCATAGCCATCGCAACCGTCACGATTTCCCGCCATCTGATTGCGGCCTGAAAGGAGCATACTGTCATGCGCAAGCTTGTCGCCCTTGTCGCAGGGTTGATCTTCGGCCTCGGCCTCGTGGTTTCAGACATGATCAATCCGGCCCGCGTCCTCGGCTTTCTTGACCTGTTCGGCGGCGCGTGGGATCCGACGCTCGCCTTTGTGATGATTGGTGCCGTGCTGGTCATGGCCATCGCCTGGCTGCTGGCCGGCGCACGGCGGCAACCGGTTTTCGGCGGCGACCTGCCAGGGCCGGCTTCAAGCCTGATTGACGCCAGACTCATCGGTGGTGCCGCTGTTTTTGGGTTTGGTTGGGGTCTGGTCGGTCTTTGCCCCGGCCCTGCACTGGCCGGCCTGCTGGTCGGAGGTTTCTCCGTGTGGGTGTTCATCGCGGCAATGATTGCCGGCATGGGAGCGCTGAACATAACTAATACCAAAGGAAGTACTTAGTGACCCACTTGATGGAGTCAATAATTACTTCCTTTGGCATAAATCGCCCTGATACTGCCTGTGCACAACCTTACGTGTTGAATCCGGTTTTGGCTGCAAAAGTGTTAGGATCGCTCACCATGTAACCGGAGTGCATTGTGCGATGACCGGCAAGATCATTACCGTTACCCAGCAAAAGGGCGGGTCTGGCAAGACCACACTGGCCGCACATATTGCCGTGGCGTGTGCCAAAAACCGCCATTTAAAGACCGCCATTCTCGATACCGATCCGCAAGGCAGCCTCGGACGCTGGTTCATGGCCCGCAAGGAACACGCCAACGGGTCCGGACCGGACATGACTTTCCGCACGGCAAGCGCCTGGGGCGCGCGCTATGAAGCCCAGGCACTGGCGGAAGAACACGACATCGTGGTTATCGATACCCCGCCGAAAATGGGTGTCGACGGCAGGCCGGCCATAGAGACCGCTGATCTTGTTGTAATCCCGGTCGCCCCCTCACCGGTCGATCTGTGGGCGACCGAGCCCACCATCGAGATGACCAGAGGCGAGAAGAAACCTTCGCTGATGGTGCTGAACCGCGCCAACCAGCGCGCCCGTCTGACCGGTGAAATTGCCCAGGCCCTGAAGGAACTCGGCACCACGGCTGCTGAAACCATGATCGGCAACCGCATCATTTTCGCATCCTGCATGGGAGACGGCCGCTCGGTCATGGAGAGCCAGCGTTCCGGACTGGCAGCGCGGGAAATCCTCGAACTGACCCATGAAATCGTCATGAGCCTGAAACAACAGGCCCCGCGTTAACCTCGCAAAGCCGCGATCACTTCATCTGTCTTGACTACCTTCGACACATTCTGCAGAGCGAAATTGATCGACGCGTTGTGCCATTCGGCATTCATGGTCGAACAGCCGTCTTCCGGGATCACCATGTGATAGCCCTTGTCGGCACCTGTGCGCGCCGTGTGCTCGATGGACATGTTGGTCCAGGCTCCGGTCTCGATGATGGTATCTCGTCCGGTCGCCTTCAATATGGTTTCCAGGTTGGTGCCTTCCCAGGCGCTCATCCTGCACTTGGTGACCACATGATCACCGGCCTGTGGTTCGAGCCCTGATACAGGAGCCACACCCCAGGTTCCACGCACGAGTGCATTGGCGTCTCGCAGGCCTTCAAACAGCGGTGCGTTCATGGTGACACCAGGCGCACCCGCCTCGACGATGAACCAGACATGGATGACCGGGACATTTGCAGCGCGGCAGGCATCCGCCAGCCGTTTGATGTTCTCGATATTGTTCTGTTGTTTACAATGTGCCGGAGATCCGGAATCGGCGAATGCACCACCTTCCATGACAACGTCATTCTGCATGTCCTGAATAATCAGGGCGCACCTGAACGGTTGCAGATGCAGTCCGGGGCCGGACGGTGCAGGCGCTGCCGCCTGGACCGCTGCACTGGACTGCGAAGGTGAAGCGGGCGACGATGTTGCGCCAGCGCCAACCCTCATGAACGGTTCGTTGCGCGGACCAACCCGGGTATCAACCGAGTATAGCGAGTGCGTGGCGCAGATGAACAGTGTCCGCCAGTTGTCGCCTCCCCAGTGAATATTGGCTACCAGTTCCGGTACCTGCACCTTGCCGATCAGTAAACCCTGCGGGTTGTAGACCCAGATACCGGCTGGTGCGGTCACCCAGACATTGCCAAGCATGTCGCATTTCATGCCGTCAGGTACACCCGGCTTCATGCTGTCCTGTATCCCGGAGGCAAACAGCCGGCCATTGGCCAGGCCGCCGCTGGCCGTCACATCGTAGACCCGGATGTTCGCCTGCACCGTATCATTGATGTAAAGCAGCTTTTCATCCGGCGAAAAACACAGGCCATTGGGCTGGGTGAACGTGTAGCGGTCTACCACCAGTTCCGGTTCAGCCCCGGGAGCTGCCCCGGCCGCAATCTTGTAGACACCCTGAAAACCGAGTTGCACTTCGCGTTCAACCCCGAAACCCGGCATGCGGCCGTAGGTGGGATCGCTGAACCAGATCGACCCGTCCGACTTCACGATCAGATCATTGGGGCTGTTGAGTTCACGGCCTTCATAATGGCTGGCCAGCACCTGGCGGGTGCCGTCAGGGCGGAACCGGGCAACCGAGGATGTGGCATGCTCGCAGACCAGAAGGTTGAGGTCACCGTCATAGGTCATGCCATTGCCCTTGTTGGACGGATGCATGACCTCGCGCACGCCATGCCTGTCCCACCGCCGGCGCTTGTCATCCGGCATGTCCGAGAACAGCAGATACTGCTCCGCCGGATGCCAGATCGGGCCTTCCGTAAAATTGAACCCGGTTCCCAGTTGCAGTACCGGAGCGTGCTCTTCGATCAGCTCGCGAAACGACGGCTCAAGCGCCTCATGTGCCATAACGGGGTATTCCTTCGCCTACATCGGGAACCAGTCTCGGTTTGCCACTGTTTCAGTTATTGGCCCGGGCACGTTCATGCCAAGCCTTCCCACGACCTGCTGATGCTCGATCTTGGCTGGCCGGTCATGCACCGGCAGCAGGAATGTGTAGTTGGTCAGCAGTTTCTTGATGGCGCCCTTTTCCGCCCGTTTGGATTCAGAATGGTTGCCTGTCACGCGGGGCTCCATCCAGTTGTTGGTGTTTACATGGTTCACGATCTGGTCGTTGAAATCATAAATCACGTCACCACAGATGCACGCCAGGCCTTCCGCAGTTTCTACGATCACATTCATTGACCCTTCAGTATGGGCACCGGCCGCCTCACACCAGACACCGGGAATGATCTCTTCCGCACCGGTTATCTCCAGGTCGAGGAACCGCATGGCTTCGGGCTCGTAAATCCGGTCAACCAGGTGCTTGATATCCGGCTTGGGGTATTGCGGATACATGATGCCGGATACCGAAAATTCCATCTCGCGGCGATTGATCACCACAGTGGTATTCATGTTGAAATGATCGTCCTTGCCGGCATGGTCAATGTGCAGATGGGTATGCAATACATAACGCACATCACCGAGCTTCACACCATGCTTGGCCAACTGATTTTCAATCATGTTGTCGTGGAACTGCAGCCCACGCATGCCGAGGGATTCCATGATGGCGTTATCGCGATAGCCGGTATCGACCAGGATCGGATATCTGCCACCCAGAATGAGGAAACCGTAAACCGGTACCCTGCGAATTCGGCCACACTCGTGTCCCAGCACCAGGAAGCTGGTTTCCAGCTCGATATCGCCGTAATCGAGGATCTTGATTTCAAGTGCCATGTTCGTTTTCTCCCTTTGTGGTGTTAGCCGTTTGCCGGCCTGTCCCTTTGGTTCTTCCGGGGTCGAGACCCCGGAGGTTGTAGACCCGCGCCGCGGTGTCATGAAAAATTGCCTTTTGATCTGCCCTGGACAGTCCCGAAGCCGCCTTTTTGAAGGAGCTCACCAGGTCAGCGTAGCTGGTCCAGAGTCTTTCGATTGGGTAGTTGGAGCCGAACAGGCAACGTTCGGCACCGAAAATCTCAACAGTGTCGGTTAGAATGGCGGTGATGTGATCAGCGTCGTTACGATGAATGAACGTACCGAAAGCCGACAGTTTCGACACCACGTTCGGCTCACCCGCCAGACGTTTCATGCCCTCGCGCCAGGCCGCAACTCCCTGGTCAGACAGATCTTCAAGCATCCCTGCGTGTTGCAATATGAAGGTGACTTCCGGGCACGCCCGCGCCAGCTTCACCGCATCGCGCATCTGGCCGGAGAACACCTGCAGGTCAAACGACCAGCCATAGTCCGCCAGTTTTGCGACATTCTTCTGCACTTGCGGGTCGGCCGGCAGATCAGGCCGCGATGCAAACCGGTACATCGGTTCTTCGTGCCAGTGCAGCTGCTGGCGAATGCCGCGCATCAGCGGATTGACTTTCAGCTTCTCCAGTTGCGGGCGCACATCGCCTGCGGTGAAGTCCGCATAGCCGACGATTGCATGCGGCCAGCCGGACCGGTCCGCCACCGATTGCACCCAGGCGGCTTCATCGGCAAACCAGTTGGGTGCCCAGTTGGCCTGCACATAAACCGATTTCCTGATGCCGGACCCCTTGATGTCATCGAGAAATTCTTCGATCAGGTAGTCCCGCATGATGGCCTTGTAAGGACCGAAAATCCTCGGCTGTTCCGGCCCCAGCAACCAGGGCAGATCAGCCTGCCGCCAGATGTGATGGTGAGCGTCGATGATGTTCATCTAGGCAGCCTCCTGCCTGAGGGACAGAACCCGCTCACACAACGCAGTCACAGAACTGCCGTCTTCAATTGAATCTAGGAACGGCGATATCGCCTGCATTGCCGCTGTTTCCGGCTGGTACCCGGCATCGCCTGCCAACGGCGTCAGCCAGATCAGTTTCCACGACAGCCGCGACAGTTTTTCAACCGCATCAACCAGTGTGGCATGATCACCGCGCTCAAGTCCGTCGGACAACGTCAAGACGGCAGCACCACGGGTAAAGCCGGCGAAACGCGGAATATCGATAAACGCCTGCAACGCATCCCCCAGCCGCGTACCCCCGTCCCAGTCAGCCACGATACCGGACACAAGATTCAGTGCCTGTGCCCGGTTGCGGACCTTCATGGCCCGGGTTATCCGCGTCAGTCTGGTGCCAAGCGTGAATATCTCGATACGCCGGCCGGCCTGGGCCAGCGCATGGGCAAAGCGCAGGTAACCGTCAGTCTGATCTTTCATGGAGCCTGATACATCAATTAGCAGCACGATCCGGCGCTGGCGCAGTTTGCGCCTCAGTTTCGGCAGTTCAATCACCTCGCCGTCGCGCTGAACCGCCTGCCTGAACACCTTGCGCATGTTCCAGCCATCACCCTTGTTGGCCGCGGCACGCCGATAAGATTTGCGAACCGGAAGCTGCGCCGAGGCAAGACGCCGGAAACGACGCAGGGCGTCTGTTTCATCAGCACCGGCGAACTGGCGGGTGGACAGGATTTCGTTGCCTGTCGCCTCGCCACCTGCCTCGTTGATTTCATCGGGTTCAGGCGGTTCTCCATCGCCTTGCGCTTCTTCACCAACCAGAAATTCATCCTCGTCCGGACCCGATGCCGGCACCGGGATCGACTGGCCGATAAACTTCATGCGGAACAGAGCATCGAATTCCGCACGGCGATCAGGCGGTGGTGCAAACATGGCCCGGCCTGCCCGCAGAATGTCGTTCATGTCACGCGGCCCCAGAAGGCCTATGGCTTCAACAAAACCCATTGTCTGTTCAGGTGCGACGGAAAACCCGTTCTCGCGCAACAAGGACGCAAACTCAACAAATGGCTCAATAGCGCGCGGCAATGGCTCGGTAATGCTCATGCCGCCGTCCCCGTCACAATCTGGTCGAGCCGGTCATGCACAAAATTCAGATCATCCTGATCTTTCAGTGCCACTCCAATGGCGCGTTTGAAAGCGTCGGGCCATTGCGCGCCTTGTGATTGAAGCAGCGTTACCGCTTCTGCCCATTCTACAGTTTCGGCGACACCCGGTGGCTTGGTCAGCGGTTCAGCCCGCAGACGCCCCACTGCGGCGACCACCCGGTCCGCCGTATCGCGTGCGACAGAACTTGCCCGCATCATCACGATCTCGGCTTCGCGCAACGCATCCGGATAGTCAATCCAGTGATACACGCAACGCCTGCGCAACGCCTCGTGCAATTCCCGTGTCCGGTTGGAGGTCAGCACCACCACCGGACGCTGGTCGGCCCGCACAGTGCCACGTTCGGGTATCGAAATCTGGAAATCCGACAGGAACTCCAGCAGGAATGCCTCAAATTCATGGTCTGATCTGTCGACCTCGTCGATCAGCAGCAGGACATTCCCCCCCGATTGCAGTGCGTCCAGCATGGGACGGGCAATCAAAAATTCATCCTTGTATATGTTGACATATTCATCGCCGGCCTGCCGGATGGCCAGCATCTGACGCGGGTAGTTCCATTCATAAAGTGCAGCACCGGCATCAATGCCCTCGTAACACTGCAACCGGATCAGCCGCCTTCCAAGTATTGACGACAACGCCTTGGCAGCTTCGGTCTTGCCGACACCCGGTGCGCCTTCCAGCAGCAACGGCTTGCCCAGCGCCAGAGCAAGATAGGCAGACGTCGACAAGCCGTCGTCCGACAGGTACTGCGCTGCCTGCAGAGCCTCATGAAGCTCCGGAGGGTTGGATATCCCCGCTATGGTCTGGGTGACGGGCATGAGGTTTCCGGTCCGCCTTTATCGCTGGCCCTGCGGCCTGGCACCGCCATTGGCCTTGATACCGCGCAGCACTTTTTCAGGCGTGATCGGCAACTCGTCTATGCGCACGCCAACCGCGTTGAACACGGCATTGGCAACCGCTGGCAACACCGGATTGGCACACATTTCGCCGGGTCCCTTGCCACCGTAAGGGCCATCCGGCGCCGGTCGCTCCAGTATGGCAATATCGTGTGGAGCGATGTCACCGGGTCCCGGCATCAGGTACTGGTTGAAGTCAGCCGGACCATGCGTGCGTTCGGGATAGTAGGGTTCCGTGGTTTCCCACAAGGCATGGCTCATCCCCATCCAGGCACCGCCGACCAGTTGTTGCTCCACCATGCGCGGGTTGAGCGCCCGGCCGACTTCGTAGGCCGAGTTCATCTGCTTGACATCCACCTCGCCGGTTTCGTCATCGACCTCGATATCCACCACCAGAGCTGCGTGGGCATAACACGACACCGGTGTCATCTCACCGGTCTCGGGATCCACATCCGACAACGGGATCAGGAATATGCCCCTGCCCGATACCGTCTTGCCCTGCTTGAACTGGGCGGCTCCGCATGCCTCGCCCGTAGAAATGGACCTGGATGGCGCGCCGCGGACAAAAATATTGCCCTTGCCATCAGTCTCCAGGTCCGCCGCATTGACTTCCAGCTCTTCTGCTGCAGCCTCCAGCATCACCGAGCGGGCCTCCTTGGCTGCCTGAATGACCGCATTACCGACACGGTGCGTACCGCGAGAGGCAAACGACCCCATACAGTGCGGACCCGTGTCGCTGTCTGCCGTGTCGACATAGACATCCTCAACCGGCACGCCGAGGGTTTCCGCCGCGATCTGCCGGGTTACCTGTTTCATGCCCTGGCCCAGATCAATTGACGAAAGCGCAACGCCGAATTTGCCGTCCGGATTGGAATGCACCAGTGCCTGGCTCGGATCACCGCCGAGATTCATGCCAATCGGGTAATTGATGGTGGCAAATCCTCTGCCTTTGTGAATGCTCATGGTCAGCGCCTCCTGAAGCCGGAATTGGATGCGAATCGGCTGTAACCGGGCCGGTTGACCGGACGCGCCGACGGCGGACTGCTCTCTGGCGAGGGCGCAGCAGGCACTGGCGTCGGCGCGGGCGCAGCAGGTGGCGGGGCTTCCGGCGTTGCCGGCTGACTGGCTGGTGCAGCAGACGGTTGATAGGCAGGAGCAGCAGCCGGATGCGCATAACTCGGCTGCTGGGCCGCTGGCGAAGGCGCAGCAGGAGGTGGCACCGGCGGCGGCGGTGGAGTGTATGCAGCAGGTGCCGGTGCTGGTGATGACGGGGCAATGGTGCGGGTCCGGCCACCGCCACTGCGTCCGGCGCGCCGATCACCGATCTTGCCGTCTTCATCTGTCACCGTATGGGGGATCGCGGCGCGCTCGCCACCACCGCCAACCATCGACGATGCCTGCTTGAATTCTTCCCGGATTGGCCAGTTGGCTTTTTCCGCAGCCACCTGAGCGCATTCGATCAGCGCACAGTTCTTGGCTTCCCGGCGGTGCGCTTTCATGTCGCCATCGCGATAAGCGTTGAGAATGCGGAACTCGACCGGGTTCATGCCGACTTCGTGGGCGATCTTGTCCATCTGGCATTCAATGGCGAAATCCACGCCGGTGACCCCAAAGCCACGCATGGCGGTGGCCGGAGTCCGATTGGTGAACACGCAATACACATCCGATTTCACATTGGGTATATGATAGGGCCCCGGCAGATGGCCGGTACACTTGATGATGGCATAGCTGGAAAGCCGGGTGTAGGCGCCGGCGTCGAAATAACCGGTAAACTGGCGGGCGATAATGCGGCCGTCATTCATCACGCCGTCTTTCAGGTACCAGCGTTCGGCACCGCGCGGCGCGCCGACCTGCATTTCCTCTTCCCTGTCCCACACAAACCGGCACGGCTTGCCGGTCAGCATGCAGCCAAGTATCGCCATTGGCTCAACCAGACTGTCGACCTTGCCGCCAAACCCACCGCCAACCGTGCCGCCGATAAAGTGCAGGCGGTTGGAGCTGACATTGAGCAGCTTACCGGCGGTTCCAAGCGAAAAGAACAGCGCCTGGGTCGAGGTGTAGCAAACAAATCGGTCATTGGTTTCAGGTGCCGCAATTGCACCATTGGTTTCAACCGGCGCCTGCTCTATGGGCGACATCTGATAGCGCCCCTCGATTATTTTGTCTGCCTGTGCAAAAGCGGTTTCCACATCGCCGTAGCGCAGTTTCTGGTGATCGTACTTTTCGTGGTAGTCGAACGAGTTGTTGGGATAGACCTCGTTCACCACCGGCGCGTCCGGTTTCAGGGCTTCTTCAACATCCAGCACATGCGGCAGCACCTCCCAGTCCACCTTGACCGCCGCCACTGCATCGCGTGCCTGCCGGTCGCTGCTTGCAATGATTGCCAGTACCGGTTCGCCGACATAGCTCACTTTTTTCGACGAAAGCAGCGCTTCGTCATCACGGCCGAAATTCAAAAGGCTCAACAAGGTGTTGAAATTGTTCGGCACATCGTCAGGGCGAATGACCTTGACGACACCCGGCATGTTTGCCGCTTGTGAAAAATCCACCGAACGTATCCTGGCATGGTGGTGCGGGCTGCGGACGCAACGGATCTGCAACAGACCATCAAACAGATGATCATCGAAGTAAGGCGAACGGCCGGTCACATGACCGAGCGCATCTTGTCGCTGGGTGCCCTTGCCGATTTCGTTGAGGTTGTCATCGCGTTCATCGGCGAACAGCTCTTTGCGGAATTCCACGCTCATGGGGATCACACTTCCTTATGCGCTGCGCCGTCCGGCACCGTTTTGTGCGGCATCCAGAATGGCTTCGATTATGGGTTCATAGCCGGTGCATCGGCAGATATTGCCGGAGATCGCTTCGACAACGTCATCGCGGCTCGGGTTCGGATTTCGATCCAGTAGAGATTTTGCAGCCATCAGCATGCCGGATGTGCAAAATCCGCACTGGGCCGCAAAATGCCGCATGAATGCATCCTGCAACGGATGCAGCTCCGCGCCTTGCGCCAGTCCACCTGTACTGCTCAGCGATCGGCCCTCAACTGTCTCCGCAAGCGTCAGGCAACTCAGGTGCGCTTCGCCATCGATCAGCACCGTGCAGGCACCACAAGTGCCCTGCCCGCAGCCATACTTCGGCGACAGATCGCCAACGCCGCGCCGCAGTACATCCAGAAGGTTTTGACCGTCGTCCACGAACACGGCCTTGCTTTCGCCATTGAGGGTAAATTGCACAGGTTTCTTGCTCATTTGCTTCACCCTCCCAGCAGGGTGCGCTTGAGGTGAACAGGAGCGACTTCCCGGCGATACCACGATGACGCAATCGCATCAGTCGGCGGCTCGATGCCGCTGGTGGCAGCAGACAGCGCGTTGCCGACCCCCGTTTCATCCAGCGTAGCCCCTTCCAGCGCCTGCTCCACTGCTTGAACGCGCATCGGCGTCGGCCCCATAGAAGAGTAGGCAACACGGGCACCGGAAACCCTGCCGCCGGATTGCGGTATCCAGGCGGCAATGGTCATCAGGGAGACACCCTTTGGTTTCACCCTGCTGACTTTCCGGAATTTGAATATGCCGGACTGCGGCCTGACTATGCTGACGGACGCTACCAGTACGCGCGGTTCACGGGTCCGGTCGCGCAGCAAATCGGGAAGTGTTGAAGTTTGTCCGCCGGCAAGCGTGACCTGACAATCCAGCACCAGGAGCGCCGCCGTCAGGTCACCATAAGGGTGTTCGGCAAACAGGTTGCCACCCACCGTCGCCATGTTGCGGATGGCGGGACCACCAACTGCACGCGCAACCGGATGCAGGAATTCAAGATCTCTGCTGGCAAGTATCTGCGCCATTGTCACCCGGGAGCCGATGATCAGTCGGTCACCCTGCGCCTGTATCTCAGTCAACGCCGGATCATTGGCCAACAATATGGTGTTGAATGACTGATCGCCCTCATTGACTGCTCGCATGATCAAGGTTCCCCCGCCCATGAAGCGCGCCGCCCGGTCTCCCGACAAGGCAGTCGCTGCCTCTGCAGTACTGGCAAATGTCTTGACGCTGATACTCATTTCGTTCCTTTCGGCCCTTTTTCAGGCAGCCACGCCCATATGGCTTCGAATGGCCTCAAAACCTGCTTCGTAGATCTGACTTCCGACCATATTTTCAAGCTGGGATTCTTCGCCAGCCGGCGTGGTGAAATTGCCTTCCCATTGCCAGAAGGTGCGGTCGCCATCCGTCACAGGGAACAGCCGCACATGGCTGACATAATTGAACAGCGGCACCGGGGTATCCAGCAGGCAGTAGCTGTAGGCCGCGTCGATGTCAGACAGGGTCATCAGCTGTTCTCGCAACAGCGAACCGTCCTTGAGGTGAAATTTGCGGATACATCCGACTACGTCAGACGCCCGGCCGCGTTCAATTTCGCTGTCAGCCACCGCTGGATGCCAGCGGTCATGACCGTTGAAATCACGCAACACGTCCCACACTGCATCTATCGGTGCGTTTAATATTGTGCTTTTCAGAACCTTGACCATGATGCCCTATCCGCCGAAATGCCGTTTCAGGGCGTCAAACCCGCCTTGGAAAACGTTGGTTGCAATACCGTTCGACACATCCGCTTCCACATCGGGAGCGCAATCAAACTCCGCCGACCATTCCACGAAGCACCTGTCACCGTCGCTGACCGGCGTGAGCCGCAGGGTCGCCACGTAGTTCTCTATCGGCATCGGGCTTTCCAGAATGGAATAGGTGCAAAACGTGTCGTAGTCACTCAACGCCAGCAGCTGTTCGCGAATCTGGTCGCCGTTCTGCAACCGGAATTTACGGATGCAGCCGACCTTGTCAGCCGGCTCACCGTTCTCAATCTGGCTGTCGGCAATGCGCGGATGCCAGCGCGGCAGACCATTGAAATCACGCACCCGTTCCCAAACCTTCGGGGCGGGAGCCGCAACGACGCTGGATACATATACTCGTGCCATGTCTGTCGCCGCCTATTTCTTTGCCTTGGTGCCGTCGTCATCGGCAGGCCTGCCGGTATCGTCACCGGAACCGCTGCCTTCAGACTTGCCGCCGCGGCCGGCTTCCTTGGCGATTCGTTGCATGTCGGACGCCTCGCGCATCAGACCTGGTTGCTTCGACAAATTGGATCCGTCGATACCGATATCGGAAAGAAGGCTGTCCACCATGGGAGCCTGTACCCGATAGCGAAGCGCCGAGTTGATCACTTCGTCGGTCGGCGTGCCCTTTCCGCCGCCGTCGCCACCACCGGAACCGCCTCCAGTGTTCATTCCGTCAAGCTGCATGATGCGGATATCCTGGATTTTCTCCATCGGTTTGACCGATGCCGCGACAATGCCCTCGACCTTGTCGAGCAGTTTGCGGCGGAACAGACCGAAGCGGGCTTCGTCCGAAAGCACATTCTCTGCCTCGTACAACAGCTTTTGCGCTTCTGCCTCGACAACCGCCCGAATCCGGTCGGCTTCTGCCGCAATGCGGGCTTCGGCTGCTGCTTTTTCCGCCATCACCACATCGACGCTGCGGCGGCGATTGGCAACCTCGGTCTCACGGGTTGTCTTGATTCGCTCTTCGGCTTCTGCTGCCTGGGCGCGAGCAAGGTCTGCCTCAGCCTGGGCTGCCGACCGTTCCAGCGACTTCTTGTAAAGATCGACGGCCTTTTCCATCTCGGCGGATTCGACTTCCCGTTCGCGATTGACCTCCAGCTTGCGCCGTTCCGTCTCATGTCCGATACGCGCGTCATCAAGCCCGCGTTCGGATGCAATGCGTGAGCGTTCAATATCCTCATGTGAGGCAATTTCTGCTTCACGCAATGCCTGCATACGGGCAACTTCCAGCTGCTCCAGCGACCGCTTGCGCTCAAGCCGTGCCGCATCCAGCGCCTGTTCACGTTCAACGTCGGAACGATCCACATCCCGCTGCGCAGCAATTTCAGCCTGCCTGACCCGGGCTTCTGCACCCGCGCGTTCCGATTTTGCCTCGGCGACTGCAACAATGCGTTGCTCATCTGCCTGTTCGATGATGGCCTTGCGCTCTATGTCCACTAGGTCGCGGGCCTTGGAGGCTTCTATCCGCTCCTTGTCCACGTTCAGTTCAACATTGATGCGTTCGCGCTCGACCTTGTCCCGTTTGGATATTTCCCGGGTTTCAACAGCTTCATCGCGTCCGATCTCACGATCTCTGATCTCCTGCTCGGCCGCAATGCGTTCAGCCTTTACGGTTTTTTCCTGAGCAACACGGGCCGCCTCGATTGCCTCGTTCGCGGCAATCTGTGCCTGGTCAAGCGCCTTGTTCCGCTCAATCTCAAGGTTGCGGATTTCTTCATCGCGGTTAATCTGGTCGCGCGAAGTTTCCTTTTCCTTTTCGATCTTCAGCCTGTCAACGACACGGCGTGATGCAGCCTGCGTGCTTTCGACGGCCTCCTGCCGCTCGATCTCGCGCACCCGGATCTCGGTTTCCGCAACAATGCGTTCCGCATCCACCTTCTTCTTCTGGGCAATACGGGCGGCTTCGGTTACCTCTTGGGCCGCAACCTCACGCAGCGTGGTTGCTTCGGTGCGTTCAATCCGCTCGGCATCTATTTTCGCTTGCTGTGCAAGACGCGCAGTCTCAGTCACCTCAGATGCGTTGATCTGCGCCGTGTCGATCGCCCTGTTGCGGGCAATCTCGCGTTCACGCAGATCCTGCTCGAAGGCAACGCGCTCTGCCGCAATCTTCTTCTCCTGGGCAATGCGGGCAGCTTCGGTTGCCTCTGCAGAGGCAATTTCGGCTTCCTGAATGGCCTGGGTCCGGTGGATATCGCGGGCCTTGGTGGCCTGCTCACTGTCGATGCGCTCAACCGCCAGCTTCAGCTCCTGCGCGATGCGAGTGGCTTCGACAGCTTCACGAGCCGCAATCTCGGCTTCATCTATCGCGCGGTTGCGTTCGATCTGCAGCGCGCGTACCCGTTCTTCCAGACCGATACGCGATATTTCTGTAGACTCGCGTGCTACGATATCTGCTTCTTCCAGTGTCCGGCGTTGCTCAATTTCAAGCCCTCGCGTGACCTGCTCAGAGGCAATCCTTTCGGCCGCAAGCTTTTTCTCACGGGCTATGCGGGCAGCTTCTGTAGCTTGCTGGGCGGCAATTTCCGCCTCCTCCAGTGCTTTCTGCCGGTCAATTTCAAGCGCCCGGATTTTCTTGTCGGATGCAATACGGTCGCTGTTGACTTCTGTTTCCTGGGCAATGCGCAGCTTTTCCGTTGCTTCGCGCGAAGCAATCGTCGCTGCCTCCACGGCCTGACCGCGGGCGATTTCACGACGCTGGGTATCTTCCTCTTTGGAGATACGCGCCTCGGTTAACGAGCGCTCCTGTTCAATGCGGGCTTCAGTTATGGTACGTTCCTGTTCTATTCGGGCACGTTCTGTCGCCTCGGTTGCTGCAATCTGCGCATGTTCGATGGATTGCCGTCGTGCAATTTCTTGAGCCTCGGTCTGCTGCTCATTGGTTATCCTCGCCTCATTGACATGACGTTCCTGTTCAATGCGGGCCCGTTCGGTCTTCTCTCTCGCGCCGATCTCGGCAGCCTCCACGGCCTGCTGGCGTTCGATCTCCTGCTGGCGAATATCGCGTTCGGAAGCAATTCGGGCTTCGGATACCTGGCGTTCCTGGGCAATGCGCTGGGTCTCGATGGTTTCACGCGCAGTGATCTGTGCGCGTTCAGCATCGGTTTCACGTTCGGCACGTTCACGGGCCAGTTCAGCACGTTGCTGGGCACGGCGGAACTCGACATCGCGTTCCTGTGTCAGACGGGCCTCTTCGCTTTCGCGTTCGATCTCCAACGCCTGCTTTTCAGCTTCCAGGTTGCGTGAGCGAATCCGGATCATCGAATCCTGCTCGATGTCGTTGCGCAGCTTGCGCTTGGCTTCGATGTCCTCGATCAGCCGGGTAAGACCGTCGGCATCGAATCTGTTGGACGGGTTGAAATATTCAAGACCGGTCTGGTCGATATCCTTGATCGCAACTGATTCAAGTTCAAGCCCGTTTAGATCCAGCCCGTCCTGGGCTGCCTTGGCGACGCGTTCCACATAGGCGCCGCGCTGTTCATGCATCTCTTCCATCGACATTTCAGAGGCTACAGAACGCAGTGCCGAAATAAATTTACCGGACAACAGCTCATGCAACCTGCCCTGCTCCAGCGTGCGCCGCCCCAGCGTGGATGCGGCTATGGAAACAGATTTGCGCGACGGGCGCACCCGAACATAGAACTCGGCTTCCACATCAACGCGCATCCGGTCCTTGGTGATCAGCGCGTGTTCCTTTTCGCGCACGACCTCCAGGGGAAGCGTGTTCATGTTGACCGGTGTTATGTCGTGGATGATCGGCCACACGAAGGCGCCACCGTCAATCACCACCTTCTCGCCCAGGAAACCGGTTCTGACAAAAGCCACTTCCTTGGTGGAGCGGCGATATAGCCAGTTCATCACCCAGTAAATGATTGCAATGACGATAACCGCCAGAATTAGCCAGAGAATAAGCTGGCCTATCAGCTGTCCGGTCATGATCTTCCTCCCAATACGCCGCCCTGGGGCAGCCCGTTAATTCTTTCGGCCATCAGGCCATCTTTATCGCTTTGAACGTTTTCGTCTGCTCTGTCAGAGCAATTTCGGCGGGTAGTCGTTCCATCGACGAGGCGCCATAAAATCCGTGGCAGTTACTGGTGTTTTTCAGCACGTATTCAGCATCGTCCGGCATCGCGACAGGCCCGCCGTGGACCAGCACGATGATGTCCTTGTTGACTTTGAGAGCAGCTTCCGACCACGCGTCCACCTTGGCTGGCACATCCCGAAGGGTTTGTGCAGTTTCTGCGCCGATGGAGCCACCCGTCGTCAGCCCGAGATGACACACAATTATGTCAGCACCGGCTTGCGCCATGGCGGCAGCATCATCTTCACAAAATACATAAGGCGTCGTCAGCATGTCTTTCTGGTGCGCCTTGGCGATCATGTCGACTTCCAGGCTGAACGACATGCCGGTTTCCTCCAGGTTTGCCCTGAACGTCCCATCGATCAGCCCGACTGTTGGAAAGTTCTGCACTCCCGAAAATCCGACCCGCTTCAGGTCATCCAGAAAAACATCCATCAATCGGAACGGGTCTGTACCGTTAACCCCGGCCAGTACCGGCGTTTTGGTCGCCACGGGCAACACCTCAGACGCCATTTCCATGACGATCTGGTTGGCGTCTCCATAAGGCATCAGGCCGGCAAGGGAGCCGCGCCCCGCCATGCGATAGCGCCCGGAATTGTAGATAACGATCAGATCGATGCCGCCCGCCTCTTCGCACTTTGCCGACAGGCCGGTGCCTGCGCCGCCACCGACAATAGTCTCGCCGCGATCAATCATGCCGCGAAACTTTTCAACAATTGCTGCGCGTTCAAACCGGGCCATTCTCTATCTCCTTGCCTGTTTTCGAGACGGCCTGCCGCCGCCGTGCAGTGACCGGAAGGCCTGCACAACCTGTGTGGAAAACTCCGGATCATTCACATTGTACGGCACCCGCACCAGCCGTCGCGATGAGGTTTGCCGGACCGTTCGCTCAAGCGCATCAAACAGCGCCTTGTCCGCAGCAGGATCGTGGAACGGCTTGTCGGGTGCATCCAGCATCGATACACCACCTTCCGGAATGAAAAACCGCACCGGTGCATCCATCTCATTGAGGCGCTCGCCGATCCAGCGGCCCATTTGATCATTTTCATCTGCCGTAGTCCGCATTAATGTCACTTGCGGATTGTGCTCATAAAACAGCCGGTCCTTGTACTTTTCAGGAACCGTATCAGGAGGACCGAAGTTCACCATATCGAGCGCACCGCACGAACCCACATAGGGCATGCCCGCACGGATCATGGCACCAAAGCGATCTTCCGTGGCAGGAAACACACCGCCCATCATCATATCGCAAACTTCCGTGGTGGTGATATCAACAACGCCGACCAGCAGACCCGAATCGACGAGTTTTTCCATGGACTGTCCACCGACACCGGTTGCATGGAACACCAGGCAGTCAAAATCAGCCTCCAGGTCGGCGGTAATCTGCTGAATGCACGGTGTGGTGACACCGAACATCGTCAACCCAATTGCAGGCAGTTCGTTCGCTGCCTCAGCACTTGTCCCCGGCACACGTGTCTTGCGCGCATTGACCATGCCCGCCATCGCATGAGCACCATTGCCCAGTACTTCGCGGGTAATCGAGTTGAGGCCCTGAACGTCGGCAACCGAGTGCATCATCATGATATCGGCCGGGCCGACATACATCTGCACATCACCGGATGCCACGGTGGAAATCATCAGCTTGGGGATGCCCACCGGAAGACTTCGCATAGCCGGTGTCGCAATAGCCGTGCCGCCGGACCCGCCGGCGCTTATGATACCGGCAATGCCGGATTGCCGCTTGATCCAGCGTTCGAATGCCAGTGTCATACCGGCAACCGATGTGCCGCGATCATTGGTGAACACGCCGGCAGCTCCACGCGGATGATAGGCTGCAATCTGGTGAGGAGGAATTTCAGCACCGGAATGCTTGCCGGAAGTCGACAGGTCGACCATGCGCACCGCGATACCATCGGCCTTAAGCAGATCCCTGACGTAACGCAGCTCAACTCCTTTGGTGTCCAGGGTTCCGGCTACCAGCACAACATTCTCGCCAATGGCCGACAATGGCCTGAGTTCCACGTGCGCCAATCCGGCCAACGAAGCAGTAGCAACGGTTTCTGTGCGCGCAGCCATCTCGATTTGCCGGGCAGGTACGATCAGTGACCAGCGTGTTGGAAGTTTGGGATTGGAAACGTAAATTTTGCGGGGGCCCTGGACCTTTGCTGCATCGCTATCACCCGGCACGCCCTGCTCGGCGATTTCGTCCTCGCCATCGCCGTGGCGCCCGACGCCAAGCAGGTTTTGCTGTAACTCACGATCTGCAGCCAGTGCGCCAGCTGACATAACCCGGTTGACCCGGCCATTGACCATGATCGCAACATTTTCTGAAATGGCCGTGGCCACCCCGATATTCTGTTCGATTACCAGAACATCAATATCACCCTCATCGCCAAGCCGCATGAGCATGTCGGCAACTTGCGAAACGATCACCGGTGCAAGACCCTCGGTCGGCTCATCCATGACCAACAGTCGCGGATTGAGCAACAGCGCCCGGCTGATCGCCAGCATCTGCTGCTCACCACCCGATAGTTGACTGCCGCCATTGTTCTTGCGTTCCGCCAGCCTTGGAAAGGTTGAGTAGATACGCTCGATCGACCATGCACCGTCATGTCCGGAAGAAACCATCCGCAAATGCTCATCCACAGTCAGCGTGCGCCACAACCGCCGGCCCTGCGGCACATAGCCAATGCCAAGCCGGGCAATTTCCGATGGTTGCCGGTTGGTTATGTTTTGCCCGTTAAAGGTAATGGAGCCGGAACTGACCGGTACAAGGCCCATAATAGCCTGACACAGCGTGGTCTTGCCCATGCCGTTCCGGCCGACAACCGACAACACACCGTGGCCGAGACTCAGATCGACGCCTTGCAGCGCATGCGATGCGCCGTAAAACACGTTGAGGCCCTTGACCTCGAGACGGGAAGGAGAAGACGAACGCTCAGCCATGTGTGAACCCTCCTCCCAGATACAACTCCTGCACTTCCGGATCAGCCTCGATCTCTTCCGGCTTTCCTTCCTTGAAGATGCGGCCATTGTGCATCATCGAAACGCTTTCGGACACCCGCAGGGCCACATCCATATCGTGTTCGATAATGATGTATCCCATGTGGCCGGGAAGGTTGTTCAGGATCTCGATCAAATCGCCGCGCTCAGCCGGCGACAGTCCGGCAGCCGGCTCGTCAAACAGAATGAATCGGGGTGCGCCGGCAAGCGCAAGGGCGATCTCAAGCTGGCGCTGCTGGCCGTAGGAAAGCGCCGAAACCAGCGTATCCCTCACCTCACCAAGGTGCACTGCGTCGATGAGATCAGCAGCCGAATGCATCAAGGCATCGGATCGGCCCGGGCGGATCAGCGAGAAACGATTGCGCGAGACACCACGACAGGCAAGATAGACATTGTCGATCACCGTGAGCCCGCCAAACAGCAGTGAGATCTGGTAAGTGCGGCGCAAGCCCCGACGAATTCGGTCATGCGGCGGAAACTTTGTGACATCCTCGCCAAACATCCGCACAACCCCCGACGTCGGCAGGAAGTCGCCGGTAATGCAGTTGAACAACGTGGTCTTGCCGGCGCCGTTTGATCCCAGAACCGCACGCCGCTCACCGGGTTTGACGGTCAGTGTGATATCCTGCATGGCCGCAAGAGCACCGAAAAACTTGCTGACACCACGCAATTCGAGCGCATTGGCGGTGCCGGTCCCCGACAACCGGCTGGCCATGGTGGACGGGCTGGCAATTGCGTTCATGGCCCGCTGCCTCCGTCCTTGTTGTGCGCTTCACCGGTCAGCTTGTCAGTCGCATTCATGCGATTGCGCCAGCGTTCCCAGAGCCCGAGTATGCCGTCCGGTGACCAGAACACGATGGCCAGGAACACCAGCCCGACCAGCAGCTGAAAACGTTCACCGGACAGACCAATCGATACCATGAAATCCAGCGCAAATGTTCTGAGCAACACGTAGATGACGGCACCAATGAATGGGCCAACAGGCCGCGACAGGCCGCCGATAACCGCGATGATCAGCACATCTATGGCAGGCCCGATCCCGGCCGTTCCCGGCGAAACCTGTCCGTTCAGCCACACCAGCAGAATACCGGCAACGGCAGCAATGAAACTGGCAAAAACAAAGGCTGCGATCCGGTGAGCGGTCACATTGTATCCCAGCGCCTCCATGCGCCGTGCATTATCTCGCACGCCCTGAAGCGCCAGGCCGAACGGTGCACGCGACACATACAGGACCGACAGGTAGGCAACTGCGGCCCAGAATAGAGTGAGATAGTAAAACGGAATTGGCTGGCGCCAGTCGACACCGAACAATTGCGGCGGTTTGACTCCGTTGAACCCGGAAAAGCCATTGAACAAAACGTAGTTCTGCCGGGTAAAGTAGAAAAAGGCGGATGCGATCGCCAGTGTGATCATAATCGTGTAAATGCCCTCGGTCCGGACTGCCAGCGCACCGCTCAGCGTACCAAAACCGGTTGCGATGATCAGTGCGATCGGTATGGCAATCCACCATGGCCAGCCCAGCGATATCTGCGTGATGGCGCTGTCGCCGAAAATCGCCAGCATATAGGCAGCGCAAGCCGCCACCGACATCTGAACCAGAGAAACCATGCCGCCATAACCGCCAAGAAACATCAGGCTCAATGCGATCATGCCCAAAATCAATGCCCATCCAAAAACCTGGAACAGCATGAATGGCCCCACCAGCACAGGTAGCAAAATCATCAACACCCCGACAAACCAGTACGGTGCCGGGATGGAACTCAGTGACAGGCCGGACCACCAGTGTTGCTGCCTGTCATTGATCGGCCCTGATGTTACATCTTCGGTTACGGCCATCGGTCTCTATCGCCTCTCGCCGAGCAGGCCCTGAGGCCTGAAGGCCAGCACAACCACCATGATCAGGAATGTCAGGACAACTGCATAGGTCGGCATGTAGACCGACCCGAACTGTTCAGCCAGACCGATCAGCAATGCGCCCAGCGCCGCGCCGGGAATGGAACCCATGCCGCCGACAATAACCACAACCAGGGATGCCAGCAGAAACCGGGTATCTTCGCCCGGCGCCAGCGACTGGAATGTTCCACCCACCACACCGGCCACTCCGGCCAGGCCCGCACCAAACGCAAAAACCAGCACAAACACGCGTTGAATCCGCACACCGGTAGCAGACAGCATGTCACGATCGTCAACTCCGGCACGGATCAGCATCCCGATCCGGGTTTTGTTGAGTGATAACCACATGGCAAGTCCAACGGCGATTGAAGCCACCAGAATGACAATTCGCACGTACGGATATTTCAAAAACACCGCTTCGCCGCTGCTTTTGACTGCGGTTACAATGGGAAGCTTTATGGGACCCGACAACCAGTCCGGTGTCAGTATCTGGTAAAAGTCGCCACCCCAGTACCAGAGCATCAGATCAGCCACGACGATGGAGATGCCTATCGTCACCAGCGTCTGGCGAAGGTCCTCGCCCTCCATACGCTGAAACACCAGCACCTGCAGCAATACTCCCATGGCACCAACGACGACGAACACCACGACAAAACTAAGCAGCCACCAGCCGGTTGTATTCGCCACGTCGTAACCGATATAGCCGCCCAGCAGATACAGTGACCCGTGCGCCAGATTCACGTTCTTCATCAGTCCGAATATCAGGGTAAATCCGCTGGCAACCAGAAAGTACAGCGCGCCAAGTGTGATGCCATTGAACAACGCATTCAGAAAAATCTTTTTGCGCCCGAAGGTGTCAACGAACCCCGGGGGCCATGGGGCGAAGATCGCCCACACGAGAAAACAAATAGCCAACACAATGATCAGCGACCAGTACGGGTTGCGTGCCATGAAATTTTTCATGCCGCACTCTCCATGCAGTTGCTTCTGCATGCCTGCAATTCGCCAACCCGGATGTGCTGCCGTACTGGGACCAAGACGTCTTCCTCCTCCCGGAAGTGTACTTTGCACCACCGGTTATTGCACAATCATACGAGCAGGCGCACCGGAATGCATACCTGACAGTCTTATGGTCTTGTAATTGATCGCAAAATTGCCGTTTTAGGCCGACAATTGCGCCACTCTGCGATAGTCGGACGGAGGAATCCCGACATTTGAGGCAAAGAATCGGGTGAAACTCGCCTGCGACGAGAACCCCAGATCAAGCCCGATCGACGTTACTGCATCACTGGTTTGGGTCAAACGGTCGATTGCAGTTTCCATTCGCAGGGTATTCAAATAGATGTTCGGCGTCAGCCCGACATTCTCCTTGAACAGCTTGAAGAAGTGCGGACGCGAAATACCGGCGCCGCGCGCAATCGAATCCAGCAGAATGCTCTCACCTTCACCAAGGCGGGATTTCATAAGCTTGATGGAGTTTCGAATTCGAAAGTCCCGCAACATGGCAACCGGCATTTCACCCTGCGCATTGCCGTTACTGGACCCCCAACTCTGGTTGTATGATTCCTGAGTAAGCTCGAACACGCAGGCCTGGATCAACTCACCGCAGGCATCATCCAGGAGCAACCGCGAAGTCTGGTGCACAAGCTGGCGAACCGGCGCCGACATCTCAACCAGCGATGAACCGAAATTCAACCCGAAACAGGCATGCTTGGACATTTCCAGAAACCATTCCGGCCGTATATACATCACCAGAAACAGTGAACCGTTCTCTAGGTCGCCGGGATGAAAACTATGCGGTTGCCACGGATTGACGGCAGCACCGGTCTCGGTGTCGAGATCGTGCCGGATACCTTCAACAGCCATGCCACCGTGTTTGCCGCTGACGTAAAACACCAGATGCCCCTCGCGATGCGCGTGGGTCGCAAGTTCCCGGTCAAGCTGATACAGCGTCACCCGGCCAAATACACCGTGATACACGGCTAAAGCTCTACTCATCGCTCCCTCCCGCAAACTGCATGCGGTTTGTTATTCTGCATGTTTTGCAGCTGTTTTCCCTAAATCATGGCCAAGCGCGAGCAATTCAGCAAGCGGAATCTCAGCCGGCGGGATTGTTCAGCGCACTCACCTGGAGCGTAGGGGATCAGGCAGACGTGTAAGCAGTCTTGACCGTGGTATGGAATTCCGCCGCATAGCGACCCTGTTCCCGTGGCCCGTAACTGGACCCTTTGGTACCGCCAAACGGCACATGATAATCCACACCCGCCGTTGGCAGATTGACCATCACCATCCCGGCCTGTGCATTGCGCTTGAAGTGTGTTGCGAGCTTCAGGCTCTGCGTGCAAATGCCCGATGACAGTCCGAACGGCGTGTCATTGGCAACACTCAGGGCTTCCTCGTAGTTTCGCACCCGGATCACTGATGCAACCGGACCGAATACTTCTTCAGTGTTTATACGCATGTCATTGCGGGTGTCTGTAAACAACGCCGGCTGCATGTAGAATCCGTTTTTATCTCGCTTCAGGCGCTCACCACCGATGCGCAGTGTGGCCCCTTCCCTGCGACCAATTTCAACATAGTCAAGATCCTGTTGCAGCTGCGTCTCATCCACGACCGGACCGATCTGCGTACGGCTGTCCAGCGCGTCGCCGACCAGCAGGTCCCTGATCCTGGAGGCACAGGCTTCTACAAACCGGCTGTGTATTCCCTCACTCACAACCAGCCTTGACGAGGCAGTGCATCGTTGCCCGGTTGAGAAAAATGCGCCCTGAACAGCACAATCCACGGCGACATCGATATCTGCATCATCCAGAACCACAAGCGGATTCTTGCCGCCCATTTCGAGTTGAAACTTGCGCATGTGACGCACACTTGCCTGCGCCACCCGCTCTCCGGTCGCCTGCGAACCTGTAAAGGTAATGGCATTGATGCGCGGATCATCCAGCATCGCCTGTCCCACGACCGAACCAGGACCGTTCACCAGGTTGAGAGTACCGGCCGGCATGCCGGCCCGGTGCAGGATATCGACAACCACCCATGCACAACCTGGAACCAGTTCAGCCGGCTTGAACACCACTGGATTGCCGTAACAGATTGCAGGCGCGATTTTCCACGCCGGGATGGCAATGGGGAAGTTCCAGGGTGTGATTATACCTACAACACCAATCGGCTCACGGCTTATCTCAACATCGACTCCAGGACGAACGGAGTCCAGTCTCTCACCGGCAAGACGCAGGGTTTCGCCGGCAAAGAAATTGAATATCTGCGCCGCCCGCACCGTTTCACCGATACCTTCTGCCAGGGTCTTGCCCTCTTCGCGGGACAGTAGTCGACCAATTTCCTCGCGTCTGGCCATGATCTCGTCGCTGGCGGCCCGCAGAATGTCATGCCGTGCCTGGATGCCGCTTCTGGCCCAGTCATCTGCAGCGGCACAAGCTGCTGAAACCGCAGCTTCAACGTCATCCCTGGTGGCGGTGGCATAGTGCCCGATCGTATCTTCGGTGTCTGAAGGATTGATGTTGGCTGCAGACTGCGCACCTGCCAGCCACTGGCCGTCGATCAGATTTGGTCTTGTTTCAACCATGTCGCTCGCGCTGCCCTTAAAACAACAGGGCACCCCGTTAACCGGAGGTGCCCTGAGAACTTCAGGTCATATCAGGAAGCTGCAATCAGTACTTCTTGCATTCCGGCACATCACGTGCTGGCAGTCCGATTGTCTTGAACACCGCTGGATCGATGCCAAGTGTCTGGTTCACATTCGGCACGATCTTCACCAGCTTGTTGACCAGGTTGCCATCTTCTTCAACCACCTCGGTAACGAAATTGGTGCCGATTGCCTGGCGATTGCTGTCCAGAGTGATCTTACCGTTAGGCGCATCCAGCTCCAGTGTCGACAGGCATGACCGGAACCCCTTGTGGCCGTCCGACAAGTCGCCATTCAATTTGTCCATGCACATCTTCATGGCATTAAAGGCATTATAGTAACCGACTGCCATTAGGGCCGGGCTTGGGAAACGTTTCTCCGGGGGGAAGGCGTCCTGATATGCCTTCACAAATTTTTGCCAGTTCGGGTCGTCCCAGGTATCGGCCTGTGGGCCGGAACCAGGTGTACCGATCAATGCTTCCTTGGCCTTGCCTTTGGAAGACAGCACTGTACCATCAATCATAATCGTGCCGCCGATCAGTTTCGCATCACCGCCGGCCTGCTGGTACTGGTTGAGGAAATTGACCGCGTCACCGCCGCCCAATCCAAGATAAATCGCGTCTACATCGTCGGGAAGCGACGCGATGATCGAAGCAAAGTCCTTGGTACCAAGAGGCACCCAGAGGCGTTCTGTGATCTGACCACCTGCACCGCAGAATTCCAACGCAAAGCCGAATACCTGCGTGTAGATGAAGGAGTAGTCCTCACCGATGGTGGCCACGGTCTTGTAGCCCTTTTCCTTGAACACATATTCTCCAAGGCCGGCCGACCACTGCGCCCCATCCATATTGAAACGGAAGAAGTTTTCCGACGGCGTCACAAAAGTTGTTTCCTGTGCACCGGAAATGCCATTGATAAAAGTCACTTGCGGCTGGGTTTTCGAGTAATCTCGCAGTGCGATACCTTCCGAGCCGGAAAGTGGACCGATAATGATATCAACCTTGTCCTGCTCGACCAGCTTGCGGGCCGCGCGAAGGGCGCTGTCCGGACTGGCGTCGGTCGCCCCGACTATAACTTCTATCTCACGGCCGCCGGCCATCCCGTTGGCCTCTTTCATGGCGACTTCGAATCCCCGCTGGCCGTCTTCGCCCAGCACTGTGTAGGTTCCTTCAAGCGTGGCCATGAAGCCGATCTTCAGCTTGTCGGCGGCCTGAGCAGATCCGGCGGCAAACACCGCGGCAGCAGCGACAGTTGAAATTAGCCATTTGCGCATAATAGTCTTCCTCCCATTAAGGCTGTGCATAATGCATCAGAAAAACCGCGTCGTTTGTCGCGCGATTGGCCTAAGGGTAAACCCCACATCGCCGGTAACAAGCCCAATGAGTGACGACTCATAACCCTAAGTCTCTTTTTTGACCTGCCGGAGCTGATCAAAAACAGGACAAACAACAATCAAATGGTACTTTTTTGCCGGTTCAGGCGTCATTTTTGATGTCATACACCTGCACCTTGCTCCACAGGCTGGCACAGCTTTCAAGAAACACCTGATGCGGCTGCCCAGCCTGATATGCATCATGACTGGCCAGACTGGCAAACGTCAACACCACACCATAATCATAGCTGCTGTCGATCACCGCACGACTGGTTGCAGCAGGTTTCCCGATCTGGCGTTCAAGCACATTGGGGTCGCGTGTAAGCAGGTCAAGACCCTGTTCGAACTGCCGGATCTGCTCCGGGCTTGCCGTCTTCCAAAGCCAGAAGAATACCGTATGAATGTGCATGATTTTCCGGACCTGTCCTGCGGTTCCGGAATGGTTGCCGAACAGCACCGCGACATGAGACCGGAACCTGTTTTGAAAGTGAGTAATTTGGGTTTGTAATCTGCCAGCTCAGGCTGGGCCTTACTTATAGTAGGTTTCTTGTACGCTGGAACGCCGCCCGCTACCTGCTATTTGCAGCAACACATGGTGGTTTTCTGTATGAGGGCGCCGCCGGGCTCACGCCGCCATTGCAGCTATGACAGCTTCAAACGACTGCCTGAGTTTGCCGGTTCCGTCCACGATGGCTTTGGAATTGGCAGCCAACAGGTTCATGGCATAGTCAAATTCCTGCTCAAACTGCGGCAATTCGGCATCCAGAAACGAAAACAACAAGACAATCCGCCAGTCCGCCGAGGTCTTTGCCAGGTCCAGGACTTCAGGTGTGCTGTCCAACTCCATCTCGATAACGCGAAAATAGAAGTTCTCGTGCAGCAGGCTCGTTTTCAGTTTCTGCAGATTGGAATACAGCGCCTGTATCGGCGCATCCAGCTGATGCGGCGCTGAATATTCCACTCGAATGCATTTGCGCGCACTCGTGGTAACTTCCTGTGCCCAGCGGAACGACTCCGGGAATTCATTCGCCAGCGTTATGGCCAGCGAACCAGATGTCTCGCCTTCTTCCGGCTGCCACTCTTCCTCACCAACTGACTGAACTACCTCTGACACCGCCTGTTCACCCTCCACCATCCAATTCATCCAGCCCCGGATCAGGATGTTATTATTGTTGTCTAAATCAAATTCAAATCTCCGATTGCTGTCAAACGATTACCAGAGGTTACCAACGCAATTCCGCCCGGATTCCCGTTAATGTGGCCTCAGCAAGGCAAATTCAGTTATCCACATCCTGTGAACCTCGAAAACGCAGTGTGATTAATCTCACATTAAACTCCCTTCAGCCGTGCGAAGTTGAGCTCAACAAAACAACAAGAATTCCTCATTTCGAAGGTTCGTCAAGATGACCAGGCAACACCATAGCAGCTTCACCAGAGCTATCTTGAATTCAACGCAGCGCTTGTTGCGTTCCAGCAGGAACTACAACATTCTGGCCAGCAATCACATTGATGCCCGCACTCTGAAAGATATCGGAGTCAATCCGGTTGGAATGTTCTGATTCTCTCAACTTCCTCCTCTAGAGCCTTTCACCCCGGGTCGCAAAGTCCGGGGTTTTTCTTTGCGCAGTCAATTTGAGAGGCATCAGGCAGTCGCCAGCAAGACAATCCCGAGAGCCACAAAACCGGCCGATATCATCCGCAATTTCCAGGGCCGCTCACCAAACCACACGACACCAATCAGAGCTGCAATGATGACGCTGGACTCTCGGATCGCCGACACTGTTCCTAGTGAAGTCAGTGTCTTGGCATATATCGCCAGACCGTAAGCAAGCGCCGAAATCAGGCCACCACCTATCCCAATCAAATAGTACTTTGGCGAATAGTTTCGCAGCTTGTTCCATCTGACACCAAACAGCACAATCGTGGAAAATGATTCCAGAACAAACAACCACCCGATATATCCAAGCGGACTGGCAGACGCCCGCACGCCTAATCCATCAGTCACCGAATATGACGCGATTGTAACGCCAGTCAGCATCGCTGCAGCCAGGGTGCCGGCACTTATTCTCACGTCTTGCCGACCAAAAGTCAGGGCTGCAATGGCAATCGAAATGATCAAAATGCCTGCCCAGGCTACCGGCGGCAGGATTTCGCCTGCAAACAGCTGAGCCCCCAGAGTCACCAGCACGGGAGCCACACCGCGCGCAATCGGATAAACCTGGCTCAGGTCCCCAAACCGATACGCCAACAACAGGAAACCATAGTAGAAGTAGTGTATGAGGGTCGACACCGCCAGGAATAGCCAGGCGTCACGTGCCGGCGGCAGATACAGAAGGACCATCACTATCCCGACCAGACCGCCACCCAGATTGATCAGGCCAAGTGTGATCACCCGGTCAGCCGATCCCTTGACCAGTGCATTCCACACTGCATGCAATACAGCAGCACACAGGATCAGGCCGATGGCAAATTGTGTCGGCGCGCCCATTCAGGTGTATCCGGCGGTCGGGTTGGCTGGCGTCAAGAAACGGTTTCGGTAATCTCAGTTTCCACTATTGTCAATGCAGTCTCCAGGTCCTGGCGGCCAATCGTCAATGGCGGAGACAATGTCAGCACGCAGCCTTGGGAAATCTTGAAACTCAAACCCTTGTCCAGGCATTTGTAGTAAATCTTTTCCGCCAGGTCGGGCGCAGCGGTTCGTGCCTGCTTGTCTGAAACGATCTCCACGCCAAACATCAAACCCCTGCCGCGCACATCACCGGCAACTGTACAGGTTTTTGAAAACTCCTGCAGGCGGGTCATGGCGTAATCACCCAGTTGTGCAGACCGTTCCACAAGCCCCTCATCTTCAATGATATCGAGTGTGGTCAGCGCTGCCCGCGCCGTGACCGGGTTTTTCTCGTGAGTGTAATGACCAATGGCAAAATCGCCGCAAACGTTCAGGTCTTCGCGCGCAATGGTTGCGGCAATCGGCAGAACACCTCCACCCAGTGACTTGCCCAGCACAATGATGTCCGGCTCTGCTTCATCATGGTCGAACGAGAAGAATTTTCCGGTCTTGCCGAGACCTGTGGGGATCTCATCGAATATCAACAGTGTGCCGTGCCGGTTGCAAGCCTCGCGCACTTTCTTCCAGTATCCAGGCGGTGGTACGTGCGGCACTGCCCGCATGGGCTCGGCTATCACGGCGGCGACATCACCTTCGCGCTCCAGCACATAATCAACCATGGAGGCACACGCCAACCCGCAATTTTCCGGACCTGGGTGACCATATGGACACCGGTAGCAGGCAAATGGAGCTACATGCTCTGCGCCGGTCATAAGCGGACCGGCAATATGCGACCGGAACGTCGCCTCGCCACCCACCGAGGATGCGCCAAATCCCGCCCCGTGAAAGGCATCCCAAAACGACAGGGTCTTGAACCGGCCAGTGGCTGCACGGGCAATCTTCAGTGCCACTTCCACAGCGTCTGAACCACCTGTGGTAAACAGCACGCGATCAAGATCTGCGGGAGCCAGCTTGGCCAGACGTTCAGCCAGTTCAACGGAGACTTCATTGGTGAAGCGACGCGGTGAAAAACTCAAATCGTCCAGTTGATCCTTGATGGCAGCCAGCAGACGCGGGTGGCCATAGCCGATGTGATGCACGCTGTTGCCGTGAAAATCCATATATCGGCGGCCATCCAGATCCTCGATCCAGATGCCCTCAGCCTTGGCAATGGTGTTCACGCACGGACTCGACAGGCTTTGATGAATGAAGGCCTCGGCATCACGATCAAGCAGGGGCCGCGAGTACTCGCCGGTGTTGGATGCGGACCACCCCATGCGCGCGGCAGACGTATTGGACTCCCCCTCGGTGTGCCGGATTTCTGCTTTGGTCTTCTGGCTCAATGGATCGGCCTAGCGCGGCCAGGGCAGCGAATAGGTCTTGACATTGGTGAAGAACTTCATCGCTTCCAGTACGCCTTCCTTGACCCCATTGCCGGAATCCTTGATGCCACCGAACGGCGACATCTCGATGCGGTAACCCGGCTGCTCCCAAATATTGACGGTACCTACGTCAAGCCCGTTTATGAAGCTCGTTGCGCGGTTGAGGTTGTTTGTGCAAACCCCCGAAGACAGCCCGAACGGTGTGGAATTTGAGATCTGCATGACCTCATCGTCATTGTCCGGCACCCGCACAATTGGCACGATCGGCCCAAAGGTTTCCTCCATGACCAGTTCGCAGCCATGCGGCACATGATCGACCACAATTGGTGGTAACAGCGCGCCTTTGCGTTCCGGATGATAGAGAATTTTCGCACCTTGTTTTTCAGCATCATAGACCCGGTTCTCAAAGATCTCTGCTGCCTTTGAATGAATGACACAACCCAGTTGGGTGTCCGGGTCCTGCGGATCGCCAAAACGGATTGCCTTGGCTCTTTCAAGGATCATCGGCACGATCTTGTCCGCCACGGATTCCTGCACCAGGATACGCTTGATCGCCGTACAACGCTGGCCGGAGTTGCCGGTCGCGCCGGCGCAGGCAAGCGCGGCGGCCTTTTCCAGATCGGCATCATCAAGATCATTCAGAATGATCAAGGGGTCATTCCCCCCAAGTTCCAGCGCCGTGCGCTTGTAGCCTGCCTTTGAGGCAATCATCTTGCCAACCGGTACGCCGCCGGTGAAGGTAATGATATCAATGTTTTCATTGGTGATCATTTCATCGCCGATGTCTGCGGGCATGCCGGTGACGATCTGGAACATTTCCGGTGGCAGGCCTGCCTCGTACAGTATGTCGGCCAGCGTGATCGCGGTCATTGGAGTAAGCTCGGTTGGCTTGCATACCATGCAGTTGTTGGTGGCAATCGACGGTGCGATCTTGTGCGCCACCATGTTGAGCGGATGGTTGAACGGGGTAATCGCCGAAATCGCATTAACCGGCTCACGCTTGGTGAATATCTTGCGATCCTTGCCCTGCGGGGTCAGATCACAGGAGAATATCTGTCCGTCATCGAGAATGGCCAACTGGCCGGCAAGTGTAAACACATCGTATGAGCGGCCGGTCTCATACAAAGAATGCTGCTTGCATATACCGAGCTCCAGCGTAAGCCAGTGGGCAATTTCTTCGCGCCGCTCGCGGATCAGCTCTGCTGCACGAAACAGTATCTGCTGGCGTTCATAGCGGGTTAACCTGGGTTTGTAATTTGCAGCAATCTCGAAAGCCCGTGCTGCATGTTCCGCTGTTCCCGCCGGCACCGTACCGATCACTTCATCGGTAAACGGATACAGAACTTCCACGACGTCCTTGGTGCTCACCTTCTCGCCGCCAATACGCATTGCCTCGCGGCGGATTGTGCGTTCCGTTCCACTCATTGTCGCAGACCTTTTAAATGTTGGTTTGTAACGCGGCTGCCCGCACCGCATAGAAAAAAGCATCGAAATTCCGCAATTCCGGAGCACCCGGCAGGTCCGGCATGACACGGTTGACGATGAAGGGAACTTCCTGCTCGGTCAATCCGCCGTGTGAGCGCAAGGGCTCCTTGAGCGCCGCCAGATCATGGCGATGTTCGCTGGTGCCGACAGTCATGTTTTCGCCGGAGATAATCACGATGTCGCCGATACGATCATCCGGCAGCTCAAACCGCTGGCAGGCTTCCGCCTTGTCGACCGCAAGAATGATCCCGTCAATGGCGCGCAGTTGGCTCAACAACTGCTGCACATCGGCGTCGGCCGGCAAATAAGCAGTGGCGAATGAACCAAGTGCGCCGTGATGTACAACGTAAGGATCGGTGATCGGCAGAATGACCCTCGCGGCATCCTTGCCCAGCCAGTCATCCATCAGGTCCTGGACATAGATCACGGCAGGCGAACCGTCCGCCAGGTGTTTGGGTTTCATGCCGTGATCAGCGGTAACGACAATGCCCGCCCCCTTTGCGTCCAGCTCGGCCAGGTACTTGTCGAACATGGCGTAGAAAGCCTTGGCTTCAGCATCTTCCGGGGCGTACTTGTGCTGCACATAGTCGGTGGTCGTCAGGTACATCACATCGGGTGCAAACTCCTTGAGCAATTTGACGCCGGCTGCAAACACAAACTCCGACAGTTCTGCCGAATAGACTTCCGGCACTTCGAGTCCCAGCCATGCAGACGCATTGTCTATGCCGTGCAAGGCCTTGGTTGTTGTGTCCGAACGTTCCGACGAAAAGCAGATGGCGCGGCCTTCATCGAAGGCCAGGCCATGGCCCAGCAGCGCGCGCAGCTTGTCCTTGGCCGTCACGATAGCCACCCGCTGGCCGGCATCGTAGAAACCCTTGAACACAGTAGGCGCGCGCAGAAACTTCGGATCGTTCATCATCACTTCTTCGCCTGTATCCGGATCGTACAGGAAGTTGCCGCAGATACCGTGCACGGATGGTGGACGGCCTGTGGCAATGGACATGTTGTTCGGGTTTGTAAAGCTCGGAATGACGCTGTGAGCCAACCTGTCCGTGCCTTCAGAGCGGATGCGCGCCAGGGTCGGCATCAAACCGTCCGCAATTGCCGCATCCAGATAAGCCGGTTCGCAACCGTCCAGGCAAATGGCAATGGCGCAGGAACCGGGTTGAGGATATGTACGCCCGTTCACAGTAACGTCTACTGGGGTCATGTCGTTCATGATCGTATTCGCTTTCATTGGGGTCATGCCCCTGGTTCAGGCAGCAAGTTTTTCACGCTCGGAAAGAGCGGCTGGCGGTGGTTTGGCGCTGACTATGCCCATTGCATCCAGCGATGATTTTGCCGCGGCAACCACCGCGCCCATGGTGTGGTGATCCATCTGGCCGATACAGCCGATGCGGAAACTGTCAACTACGGTCAGTTTACCGGGATAGATGATAAATCCCTGCTGCTTCATCAGTTCGTAAAAGCGGCTGAATTCAAACCTGTCGTCGGCCGGGTTGAAGAAGGTGACGATGATCGGTGACAACCAGCGGTCTCGCAGCAGTGTCTCAAATCCAAGCTCGCGCATGCCATCGACGAGCACATCGCGATTTCTTACATAACGAGCGCCGCGACCTGCAATTCCACCCTCTTGCGTATGCAGCCGCATCGCCTCCATGAATGCCGCCACAACATGGGTCGGCGGCGTGAACCGCCATTGACCGGTACTTTCCATATTGGCCCACTGATCATGCACATCGAGGCTGAGTGAATGGGCATTGCCCTTGGCGGCAACCAATTCGGACTTGCGTGCGATGACAAAGCCAAACCCGGGAACACCTTCGATGCATTTATTGGCAGACGAGACAATTGCCTCATAGCGAATATCGTCGGCGCCTACGTCAATCGCGCCGAACGCACTCATTGAATCTATCAGCAATTTCCGGCCCGCCGCATAAGTCGCCTCGGAAATTTCCCTGATCGGATTCAGAATGCCCGACGATGTCTCGCAGTGCACCACAACAACATGCGTGATGGCTGGATCTGCAGCAAGTGCTTCGGCCACTTCCTGGCCACGCGGCGGCAGATAATCGCCCTTGTCGATATCAACATGATCGCGACCGATATAATCCATTGTCTTGGCAATGCGCTGGCCATAGGCACCATTGATCAGCACAAGGGTCTTGCTGTGGCGCGGCAGCAGCGAACCCAACATCGCTTCGACTACAAAAGTGCCGCTGCCCTGCATCGGGACACAGTCAAAATCCTCGGAGCCCTTACCTACCAGCAAAAGCAATTCGGCCCGCAACCGCGCTGTCATTGCCCGAAAATCGCTATCCCATGACCCCCAGTCACGCAGCATCTTTTCCTTGACGGAATATGCGGTTGTCAACGGCCCCGGTGTCAGCAGGTAGGGCTCACCGGATCTCGGTTTTTCGATAGCCGGTGCAGCGTCATTTTGCATATCTGCCTTCATGTCAGAGGGCCTCCGCCAAATACGTAAGTCGCAAATTTAGGTAGTTCGCATGTATTTGAGAAATCGATATTTCAGATCAATATATAATTTTTTTTGTGTTTCACGATTCGACATCGGCCAACCTGCTATCGAGCAACAGACCGTTCTTCTTCAAAATCGGATAGGCAATGGTGATAAATCGTGAATTGATTTCCTTGAGCGCACGAATTGTCTCGAGGTGAATGTCGCTGGTGGCAATGCTTTGCGGGCTGCCCTGCCCCAACCGTACCAGATGCGCATCATGCGACTGCTCTTCCAGAGTGCGCATAAACTCCTTCTCTTCCACCAGTTGACGCGCGGAATCGACATCTTCCGAAACCAGGACATTCAGTGACAGTTGCAGGTTGGCCAGCACACGGGCATGCAGTCGGGTCAGTTCGTTCCAGCCATCACTGGAAAATGCCAGCTTGCTTTTGCGCATTTGTGCAGACAGTCGCAGCAGATCCTTGGTGATTATGTCTCCGACCCGTTCCAGGTTGATGGCGATTCCGGTAAGGTCCATACCGCGTTTGGCCTGATCCGGCGAAAGTTGCCCCTGGTTCATTTCAGCCAGATAGAGCTTGATGCCTGTCTGCGCCTCATTGACATCCATTTCGATTTCCCGGATGCGCTGGGCCGCATTGGCGTTCGTTGTGACGAACAATTCCATGACCGGTGACAGCATCAACTCGATCTGCTCACTCATGCGCAACAATTCCCGTGTAGCACTGGCCAACGCCAGTCCCGGGCTGGTCAAAACGTTGCGATCAAGCGCGCTGGCTGGTCTTGCCCTACCCTGTGACGGGTCAATTGCGGCTGGAACCAAATGCCGGGTTAGTGCTGCCAGAGGCACAACCAGTGGCAGGAATACAACAACCAGCGCAGCATTGAACAGGAAATGAAAGCTCACCAACTGGCCGGCCGGTGTGTCGGCCACTGCGTCCAGTGGCAACGCAATGTGGCGCAGCAATACCAGAACAGCCAGCCCGCCCGATACACGCACCATGAAGTTGCCGAGGGCGATACGGCGAGCCTTGTCATGCATGTTCCGGGTCAACCAGACTGCTATCAGCCCGCTGCCGGCATTGGCACCCAGCACCAGTGGCAGGCCAGCTTCCAGAGGCAGAATACCTTGCGCGCAAAATGCCGCCAGCATCAAAACTGCAGCAACGGAGGAGTGGAAAACAAACGCCAGCATGGCGCCGCCGGCAAAGGCCATCAGGAGATCTTCGCTGAGGCCCTGGACGACAGGAGCAAGGTATGGACTGGACCTTATCGGTTCGGTCGCCTCCCCTATCAAACGCAGCGAAAGCAGAATGAACGCAATGCCCATCAGCACGCGGCCTATCTGTCTGACGACGCGAGCCTTTCCTTTCAGGAACAGCAAACCGCCCGCTATCAGAAACACAGGCACCAGCCAGGCAATATCAAGACTGAGGAACAGCACCGCCAGCGCGGTTCCCAGATCTGCTCCCAGAACAACGGCCAGCGATCCGGTCACTGCCATTACACCCGTGGCGGCAAATCCTGAAACCAGCAATGCAACAGCAGTTGAACTCTGCAACAACGCTGCGGCCAGGATACCCGCCAGCGCGTTGAGTACCGTATTGCGGCGCGTCGCCATGAACACGTTGCGTAGATCAGATCCAAAAGCTCGCTCGACTCCGGTCCTGACCATACGCGTTGAATACAACAGCAGCACGATCGCAGCAGTTAGATGGAGCATGAATGCCGTAATATGCATGGCCAGTATCGATCCGGATCAGGTCTGTTTCATGACACCGTTTGTTCGACTTACACAGCGGTTGGCGCCAACAGCCGCGCATGAAGCCGCTTGTGCCCGGTATGATCCACCTCTTGCAACCCATAACTCAAAGCGATAGTTTTTATCAAATCATTCATCAAATCGATACACCGAAAGGGGCCGAACATGCGCTACGTGCAATTGCGGGCATTCCACAACGTCGCGGTTCATGGCGGATTTTCCCGCGCTGCAGAAGCATTACATCTGACCCAGCCGGCAATTTCGGATCAGGTTCGCAAACTGGAGGCAGAATACGACATTCGTTTGTTTGACCGGCAAAGAAAACAGATCCGGGTAACAGACGCTGGCAAGAAATTGCTCGAGATCACCTACCGGCTTTTCGAGGTGGAACAACAGGCACTTGACTACCTGTCTGAAACTCAGACGCTTCGCACAGGACAGTTGAACATCGTCGCCGATGCCGCCCACCATATCCTGCATGTGCTAACCCGGTTTCGCAGCAGCAACCCGGGCGTCTTCATTTCTGTACATGGCGGCAACACGGAAACCGCGATTGAGCGCCTGCAAAGCTACGAGGCTGACATCGGCGTGGTTGGCGATGTTCCGGCCGGCCGGGAGTTTGAAACCGTCAAGCTCAATTCGTCGCCCATTGTCGCCTTCACGGCGCGCGGAGGACCTTTGTCCAGTCTCAGGTCGACAACGTTCAGGGAACTCATGCGCCATCCGTTGGTACTTCGCGAAACCGGATCGAAGACCCGCTCCAAACTTGAGGAGGAGGCCCGCAGCCAGGGCATCCGTATTGCCGGCAGCATCGAAGCCGAAGGCCGCGAGGCCGTACGCGAGATCGTGGCGGCCGGAGGCGGTGTCGGCGTGGTGTCGGAGGCCGAGTTCGGTCAGGACTCCAGACTTGTGAAAATTCCCATTTCAGACAGCACCATGACGATGGATGAATCCATCATATGCCTGCGCGAACGCCTTGAGAGCAAGGTGATACGTGCCTTCATGTCAGTTGCGCATTCGGAGATGAAAACCTGAACCGGAACACGTCTGTGTGAGTATAATGATCTATCGGCAATACTCGGATTCGACATGTATCCTGTATATGGGCAGAATCTGCTTTTTCGTGAGATGAGGTGTTTATGAGGCTTCTCCCTGTCATCCTTCTGGCCCTGTTCGCCGCACAGGCGCAGGCTAGGGACTTGCCATTGTTCGACGCGCACATCCATTACAGCCACGATGCAGTGATAAAGGTACCACCGGAACAGGCTGCGAAAATACTGCGGGAAGCAGGTGTGAGATCGGCACTGGTTTCGAGTTCCGATGACGATGGCACACAGAAACTGCTTGCGGCGGCCCCGGAAATTGTGGTGCCCGCATTGCGTCCCTACCGGCGCCGTGGCGAAATCGGCAGCTGGATGCATGATCCCACCGTGATCGGCTATGTCGAAGACCGTTTGGAGCGTTTCAAATACAAGGCATTGGGCGAATTCCATGCTTATGGCGACGATATTGAAACGCCGGTACTGCAGCGCATGATCGCACTTGCCAAACAGCATGATCTGCTGCTGCATGCCCACTCCGATGCCGACGCGGTGGAACGGATTTTCAAGTCGTGGCCTGAAGCCCGTGTGCTTTGGGCGCACTCGGGATTCGACAATCCTGACAAGGTCAGGGCAACGCTGCGAAAGCACAAAAACCTGTGGAGTGACCTGGCATTCCGGTCTGATCAGGCCAGTGGCGGGAAAGTCGATCCTCAATGGCTCGCTGCATTCGAGGAATTTCCCGGCCGCTTCATGATCGGTACGGATACATTCGCTCCGGAACGCTGGTATTATATCAAGGACCATGCCGAATATTCGCGCGCCTGGCTGTCCAGCCTGCCAACAGGTTTGGCTGAAAACATCGGCTACAGGAACGCCGAAAAAATGCTTGGACTGATGAAGTAAATGGTTGTCAAAAAGCTCATCGCAGGCCTTGCGCTGCTGGCTGCCTCGACAGCGGTCGCCGAGGCCTGTGCCATACCCGATGGCTGGACGCAAATGCAGGTCGAGGCATTCCAGCCGTCAACGATAGCGCTCAAATTGCCGCCTGCGCCGATAAGGGTCGGCGAACCATTCGCTGTCGACATTCTGGTGTGCGCGGACCAGCAGCCCGGAACCGGCGGCATAAGACTGGATGCCACCATGCCGGCACACAAGCACGGCATGAACTACAGGCCGGAGATAAAACCGGTGGCTGACAACGTCTACCGTGCCAGCGGCATGTTCTTCCACATGCCCGGTGAATGGCAGATCACCATTGATCTGCTGTCAGGCGGCAGCGGGCAACGCTTCATGCTGAAAGTGCCGGCCAGATGAGACGGCTTGCCTGGCTTGCCTGCCTTGTGACCCTGGCAGCGTCAGTTCCTCAGCCCGGTTATGCGCAAAACCTCATTCTGACCGAATCTGAGATATCTGCGGCCCTTTCACACGGGCCGTGGCCGCCACCGGGAAAAAACGATCCCAGCAACCGGATGTCAGGAAATTCGGCCGCCATTTCCCTGGGCAGGAAACTGTTTTTCAGCTCGAAACTTTCGGCAGACGGCACACTGAGTTGCGCATCCTGCCACCAGCCCGACAACGGCTTCACCGATGGCTTGCCGCAAGCCATGGGCCACGCGAGGGGCGACAGGAATACCCAGAGTCTGTTTAACCAGAAGCACCAGCGCTGGTTTGGATGGGATGGCCGCAACGACAACCTCTGGGCGCAGAGCCTGCGTCCGATTGTGCGAAGCGATGAAATGGCACTGCCGGTTGCAGACCTGGGTACGGCGCTGTCGGGCACAAACTTTTCTGATCCCTATTCGCGGTTGTTTGGCCCTGCACACAGCCACACCAAAGAACAGAACCTGGTCAACGTGGGCAAACTGCTGGCCGCGTATGTCGAAACTCTGGAGACTGGAAAAACGCCCTTCGACCGGTTTCGTGATGCGCTTGAGTCAGGCGACATGGTCTCCGCAGCCACCTATCCCGAAGCCGCCCAGCGCGGATTTCGCATCTTTGCCGGCAAGGGAAAATGCAACTTCTGCCACACCGGCCCTCTGTTCTCCAATGGAGAATTTCATGATGCCGGAGTTCCGTATTTCGTGACCGCAGACCGGGTTGACGAGGGCAGGCACGGTGGCATCAAGTCGCTGATGCGCAGTCCATTCACATTGGATGGCCCCTACTCCGATGACCTGAACAAGACCGGCGCATGGAAAACCCGCCAACTGGTCAGGTCACACAACAATTTCGGCACGTTCCGCGTCCCCGGCCTGCGCAATGTCGAACTGACGGCACCCTATATGCACAACGGCAGCCTCGCTACGCTGGAAGATGTGGTTCACCATTACTCCAGCATAGACCTCGAACGGCTGCACGCCGACGGAGAACTCATCCTGCAACCGTTAGGGTTGACGGAAAGCGAAAGCGGAGACCTTACAACCTTCCTGCAGTCACTGACTGAGACGGAAAACTGACCAGACACTCGAACTTCGAGGATATGCGAAGCCAACGGCTAAGCGGATACAGTCCGACGTCGGCGCCCCCATCCGAGGATCCCCAGTGCGGCAAGCACCGAAGCGAAAAGCGGAAGCGCTGCCGGCAATGGAACAGCGGCAACATTTTCCAGGCTGGCACCATCCCGGGACACTACGATGAGTTGCGGACCGGATTGAGATGCGTCACCGGGGAAAGCGGGAGTTCCGGTTTTGGCTTGCGACGGAAACTCCGCCTGGCACTTGCAACCTAGCGCTGCCGCCAGCCTTGCGTTTTGCCGAGCACGTATCTTGACACCACCGCATGCACCAGGCGCGCGGCTACATTGGTGTAGAATATCATCATGCCCATGGCGGCGGCTGGTGCGATATCGCCGGCATCATCCATGTTGAGCACCGCCACCGAGGCCAGCGTTGTCTTGGAAGAATACAGGAAAACCACTGCCGACACGGTCGTCATGGCATTCACAAACAGATAGATCATGATATCCAGGATTGCCGGCAGGCAGACCGGTACGGTGACCCGGCTGAACAGCCGGTAAAACGGTTGCTTGAGTGATGCAGCGACCGGTTCAAACTCGCCGTCAATCTGTTTCAGGGCTGTCACGGCCGTCAGATGTGAAACCGTATAGAAGTGAGTAACCGTGCAGATCACCAGAATGGCCATGGTGCCATATATGAAGTTCAGCGGATTGGCCGGATTGTTGAAGAAGAAGATATAGGCCAGTCCCAGAACCATGCCCGGAATAGCCATGGGCAACATGGCGAGAAACTGGAAGCTCGCCCTGCCTCTGGTGAAACCCTTGGTTTTTTCCACCATATAGGCGCCGGTGAAGACGATGACGGTGCCGATAACAGCCGTCATCAGCCCTAGCATGATGGAGTTTCGATAAGCCGCCCAGCCGCCGCCATCCATGCGGTCGAAATCATAATTCGACAACCCCAGCGACAGATCATACGGCCAGAATTTGACCAGGGCAGCATACTGGCAAATGCCCAGAATGGAAATGATGAACAGGGCAACCAGCGCGCAATAGGCCAGACAGCTCAGATCGAAACGCCTGGATGGTTTGGGTTGATAAACCACCGAGCGTGCCGACAGCAGGGCCACCTGCTTGCGTTGTACCAGCCGGTCGACGACATAGGCAATCAGGGCCGGGATCAGCAGCACGACGGAAACCACTGCCCCCATCTGGAAATTCTGCTGGCCGATCACCTGCTTGTAGATGTCCACCGCCAGCATGTTGTATTGCCCGCCGATCACTTTTGGCAGCCCGAAGTCGGTAATCACCAGATTGAACACCACAAAGGCCGCCGAGATCAGGCCATAGCGCGCACCGGGGATGGTCACGGTCCAGAAGGTGCGCCACTTGCTGGCGCGCAGTGACACGGCAGCTTCATATAGCCGGGCATCGGAGATCGACAGGGCAATCAGGATGATGATCATGGCGTGGGGAAACGTGAAAAACACCGAACCGACCACAATGCCGATGGGGCCATAGATGGATTCTCCCATCAGGAACTGCTTCAGGAATCCCTGGTTGCCGAACAGATAAACCAGAGCAATGCCCGGCAGCAAAGACGGCACCAGAATTGGCGCCATGGCGATGATCCTGAAAACCCCTTTGAACGGCATGCAGCTTCGGCACAGCGCATAGGCAAACCCGAACGCCAGCGTCACCGTTATGACGGTCGAAACCAGCGCGATAAATACCGAATTCTGAATCGACTGGAACAGTGCGGGCGTCGAGAAATAGGTCGCGAAATTGGCCAGGCCGTGGCTCTGTATCGGACGGATCACCACCTTGCGGAAAGTGTTTGAATCAAACTCCGCCGGTTTGGTGCCGGCAAACCGTTCTGACCCCACGAGGTAAACCGCGTTGTCATCAAGCCCGCGCAGCCGGTATTTCACCGGGCTGCGAAAACTGAAGTCCGGAAAGAAATTGGTCAGCGCCAGACGCCCGTCCGAACTGGTCGCGAGATCTCCCTCAGCGACAAAGTTCGATTTGTCGTTCAGTTGTTTCAACGTCGCAGCAGGTTGATTGAATGCGCCGCTCTCGTCGCTGACCTGCACCTCAAACTGTGCGAGGTCAAATCTGCTGGTTTCAAATGCCTTGGACAACATGGCATAAAGCGGCAACGCCAGCGCGACCACCAGATACACAGCCAGAACGATCATGTAGCCGCGCATGATCCAGTCGTCAGAACCCAATTTCGGTTTGATGCGGCTGTCAGCACTAACGTTGGGACCCAGCGCGTCGGTGCTGCTCATTTTTCCGGCTCCGCGGTTGCGGCAAACACCTTCAGCCGCTGACTGGGGATTTCAATGCGCATGCGCCCACCGACCTGAATTTCCATTCGGCGCACCGCGTTGACTGAAAAATCGGCTACGATCTGCCCGGTGCCAAGGTCAGGACTACTCAGTCTGGTGCGCCAGAACGAGCCGAGGAATTCCATTTCATCGACTGTTGTTTCAACCGTGTTGCCTGGCTCGCTGATCTCTTCCGGTGCACCGGTTGATCGCGCTCCATCGCCATGCGGGATGATGTCTTCAGGCCGGATAACGGCAATCACCTGCTGACCATCGGTGTGGGTATGAGGCGCGCTGGCCAATGTTTGCTTGCCAACCCTGATACCTTTGCCCTTCATGCCGGCTTCACAGTCAAGCTGGTTTGTCTCACCGATAAAATCCGCGACAAACAGTGACACCGGCTCGCGGTAAACGTCAGTCGGCGAACCGACCTGTTCTATGACACCGTGGTTCATCACTACGATGCGGTCTGCCATGGCCAGCGCTTCTTCCTGATCGTGGGTGACCATGATGGTGGTCACACCCAGCTTGCGCTGCAGGTCCTTGACCTCGTGACGAAGATGCACGCGTACCTTTGCGTCCAGTGCCGACAACGGCTCATCCAGCAGCAGCAGGCCCGGTGACATGGCGATGGCACGTGCAAGCGCGATGCGCTGTTGCTGTCCACCCGATAATTGCGCTGGATATTTTTTGGCCTGCTCAGGCAGTCCGACCAGCTCCAGCAGTTCAGCCACGCGCTTTTCGATATCCGGTCTGGCGATACCCGAATTTTCCAGCCCGAAGGCAATGTTCTTTTCAACGGTCAGATTTGGAAAAAGTGCGTAAGACTGAAATACGATACCGAAGTCCCGTTCAGACGGCGGTAACGCGGATATATCCTGCCCGTCCTGAAAAACTGAACCCGTGGTCTGGATATCCAGCCCTGCTATGGCTCTGAGCAGGGTTGTCTTGCCGCACCCGGACGGACCCAGGAAACAAACGAACTCGCTGCGGCGCACCTCAAGCGATATATCCTTCAGTGCGTAAAAATCCCCGAACGCCTTCCAGACATTCTCAATCTTCAGATAGGTTTCCGCTGTACTTGCCTGCCCCATTTGCGTTTCCCCGAACAATCGCCCCATGCAGCATCTGTTCAGTGCCACAATACCATAATTCAGAGGCACCGGCGATCAACCGGTGCCTCGTCGTGGTTTTTGTTGTTAGCCCTTGGGCTCTGATTTGGAGTCGTAGCGTTTTTGCCACTCGTCCAGTATTGCCTTGCGGTTGTTGGCGGCAAATTCAAAGTCATTGTCGATCATCTTCTCCAGCAGGTTTGCAGGGAAGTGTTCAACAGGCTTGGCAACGCCTGGATATGCAACCACGGCGTAGCCGGAATTGTACATCTCGTTAGCCTTCTTGGTGACGGTCCAGTCAGCAAGCGTCTTTGCATCTTCCAGGTTATCGGTGCCGGCAACAATCGCTGTTGCTTCCATATCCCACCCCACACCTTCTTCAGGCACGATGATTTCGAGGGGAGCGCCTGCGGCTTTTGACTTTGCGCCGCGGAACGCGAACGACACGCCGATCGGAATTTCACCGGCAGCAGCCATCTTGCACGGTTTGGAACCGGAATGGGTATACGCCGCAATATTGGCGTGCAGGCCATCCATGAATGCCCAACCGTCCTTCTCACCGAACATCTGCAGCCAGCTGGAAACATCCAGGAAACCGGTACCGGATGAATTTGGATTTGGCATGATGACGTGGCCCTTGTATTCGGCCTTGGTCAGATCCTTCCAGGTCTTCGGCGCGGTAAGCCCGAGTTTGCCACCCTCAACTGTGTTGAAGCAAACCGATGCAACCCACGCGTCCATGCCTGTCCAGGTTGGTGGTGTGCTCTTGTCGACAAATTTCGGGTCGAGGTTTTCAACTCCTTTTGGCGCGTATGGTTCCAGCATGCCTTCGGATTTCAGCAGCAGCAGGGACGTGGCGGCAAGCCCCCAGACCACATCGGCCTGCGGATTGTTCTTTTCAGCCAGCAGCTTCGCGGTCACAACACCGGTTGAGTCACGAACCCAGTTAATCGTGATATCAGGGTGATCTGCATTGAACGCATCAGCATATTTCTTGAGATCTTCAGCTTCGATTGCGGTGTAAACCGTCAATTCGCCGGCCATAGCCGCCGATATCGACATAACACCAATCGCAACACCTGCCATAAGTCCACCAGCAAGTTTCTTAAACATGACACCTCCTTGTCAGCGCATGATTCTAATTGTCACAAAGGCTGGCAATCATGCGTATGCCACAACCTCAAAAACTCATTTATCGTCGCCCCGCCAGATATGGTTGCGTTATGTGACAGATAAATGAAATCGATAATAATGATGCAACGACCGATTTGATTTATAGGTCAAAAAACCGCCCGTCCCTGGGTCTCGTTGACAAACTCCATCATGAGTTTGTCAACGGGACCTAGTCTGCAATTAACCGCTGTGCTGATCAACTATTCGCTGCACCATTGGCGCATAGTGCATAAAACCGGGGATTTCCATGTCAGCAACTTTGCCGGCATCGTCGAAATGGCGAACCTTGACGATATCCGCCAGGTTTGGGTTGCGTTCAAACTCAGCTACCTCTTCATCAGTCATCGGTCCACCCTGCAATTTGAGCGAGTGGACCGATGCCTCGGAAAGTTGATCCAGATAACCGGAATCAACCGCGCACAAATAGCGTTTGGCAGCGACGTGATAGCGCACGCAATCGGTCACCACCGGCGGGAAGAACCTCGCCAGAACGTCAGCGCCGGCTTCCTCGTGATATCTGTCTTGCGTATCGTTCATGGAAAACGTGCCGAACTCGCTGGTGAAATGACCGATGTCATGCAGCAGCGCCGCCGTGATGATTTCCTCGCGCTCCCCGCTCACCTCCGCCAGATATGCTCCCTGCAACATGTGCTCGGCCATGGTGACAGGTTCACCAAGATATTCCTCACCGCCCCGGCGTTCGAAAATGTCGGCCAGAAAGCCGACAACGGTTTCTCGCGTCAGTTCACTCATGCCACGTCCTCCAAGCAAGTTTGCTCCAATACCGACAATGTCGACAGCAACCCGTCCTTGTCTGCATAACAACCCTGCAACCAGCGCGTTCCGCCGCTGTCGGCATAGCCGCTGCGCCCATGCAGCACCCGCGTGTTGTCGACGATGAAGCACTCACCCGGCTGCAGCTTGAAGCCGACCGCCATTGCCGGATCGTCAATGATTTCGCCAAGTCTGCGATAGGCGGCATAATAGCCTGCCATGTCATCAAACGGCACATCGGTTATGGCCGCTGTCGAGCGGTTGTTGAAACGGATGACTGCCAGTTCCCCGTCCGGCGTCAACTCAATCATCGGCTTGCGGCTGACCAGGTGAACGTCGCCGGCGCCGCGATATTCGAACCGCGCGCAATACCGGGTCAACAGGTCGAAGCCACGCGGATCCTCGGCACGCAAACGAAGCGCAGCTGCAAACCCGTCCACGACCTGGCTGTCACCACCGGCTGCGGAATTCTCCAGACAATACAATATCTGCAGTGTCGGAACCGGGTCGCGATACGGATTATCGGTGTGAGCCTGAAGGCCGAGGCCGGTGTAGGCCAGATTGGTCGGATTAACCTCGGTGCGAACTTCAAACCATTTTCCATAGTTTGTTTCACGCACATAGCCGAACATTGAGGCCACATCCAGCAACGCGCCGCTTGCAACCGGTCCGTCGGTCAGCTTGGCAAATCCGTAACATCGCACACCGGCCAGCCAGTCCTTGAGCGCATCGGCGTCGTCATGGACATTCTGATAATTGCCGGTAACACGCAGAACATCAAACTGACCGTCCCAGATTTCCAGATCCGGTGATGTCCACCCTGTTCCGTTGCCCGCCCTGACATCGTAGGCATGATCGCGCAGCCAGCCGGACGGAAATGCGACCGTCTTTTCCTCCGGCGCAAACCTTACACTCAGCATGTCGTTCGAAACTGTTGCATCCGCAATGGTGGTATCGGCTGGAATGTCATGAAGGGTAATAAGGCGTTGCGCGTTGGTCGGCGACCGGGTCGCCGGGTCCGGCGCGTTATCTCTAAGCCACATGGCATGAAACCGCGCCCTGTGGCCGCCCTCCCAGTGCACCGTCAACACCACTCCATCGTCAGATTTTTCTGCGGACAACAAACGTTTCATGGGATTTCTCCAGCGTCCAAAAGTTGGCGGTATATGCACTCGCCGCAACGCTATGCCGGACAAACTACCGCGTCAATCTCGCATACCCGCCAAATCTGCATTCGCCTCCGTCATATGCGCTCCATAACCACCTGCTGCCTCCTTTGGCCTTACAGAACTGCGCAACTCCTGATTGCAACGTGATGAATTGCACATCCAGCTACTGACAAATCCGCAATAGTCATCGCATCAAGACGGCAAGCACTGCACTTTCAAGGACAAAAACAATGACTACGCAGCACCCCTCAAGCATCACCAAGGCCATCATCGGGTCAACGCAGCGCCTGTTCCGCTCAAACAAACAGCACGGCCTGCTCGCCAGCAACCACATCGATGCCCGCACCCTGAGGGACATCGGCGTAAACCCGGTAGGCCTGATCTAGACGCAAACTCACCTCCCTCCCCCTGCACAGCAAAACCCCGGATCAACAATCCGGGGTCTTGTCATTGCGGACATACCTGTCTTCACAGCCCGTTATGGGTCCCGTCACACAACGGTTGTCCTGCGGTGCGCTTGCACGCACAGAAAAACTTCCGGCCCGATTGATCCGCTGTCCACTTTACCGGCTGAAAATCCGTGCCCGCATGGCTGCCGTCACAAAACGGCTGTTTCTTCGATTGGCCGCACGCACACCAGAAATAGGCTTTGCCTACTTCCACTTCGACCGGAACAGGTGATTTCGCTGCAATTACAGGATCGCTCATGATTCATCCTCTTGTTGTTCGACCGCAATCCTGCACCTTCGCGATTGCATTGTCGAATGCACAGTTACAATAACACGCCGCTGCAGGAACGACACATTATGAACCTAAGATGAACGAAAGTGTCAGCTTGCAGTCAGGTTTGCCATGGCAGGTTGCGTTCAAGGAATGAATCAAGGGCGGATTCGAGTACCAGCAATCCGCAATATTTGCCAATTCGAACACCCCGTAGCGCTTCATTTTGTTAGCCGCATTTGTGAAGCAACCCGGGGCATCGGTCTGAGCCAGACTTAGGACGGCAATCCGCTGTGCTCAGACCGATTTTAACTATCAGCGACAGGTTGATGCCATTCGGCCTGCCACAAGCGGCACAAGACACCACACACTGGTGTGAATGGACCAGGCGGCGCGGTTTGACTATCCTTTGCCCAATAGCGGCCCGGTCCGGTCGGCCGGATGTGGTCCGCACAAAAGTATGGAGCAGTCTCATGTATGTAGTTAGGTACCTCGTCATGCCTGCCTTGTTCATTGCGGCAGTGTTTTTTGTTGCAGTTACGGATACCCGGCCTGCCAGCGCCGGGGTTTATGGCAATAACGCCGGCCGCACGGCAATCTGGGTATATATTCGCAAACACCGGGGTGAAGGCATATGGGAAGCGTGCCGCCGGGTTTATCGCCGCGACGTTTACCAGGTACGCGGAGCAGGACCGCGAAAGGCGCGTTGTTTCGTGGACGCCAGCGAGGCCGGCAATCCGCGCGGCTACAATACGTCGCGCGAGCTGGATTAACCGCGACAGGCTTTAAAGGAACAGACCCGGAGTGATTCAGCGGAAACCGCAACTCCGGGCCTGACCGATATATACGCTACGCGTACTTACCCCCCGTCCCACGGGGTAGCCATAATTCGCACATATTTATTGACAGTCCATTAACCATGGTGACGCCGCATCAGTTCACAGGCATCGGCACCCAAGTGTTGGTTTCTTCAGGATACTCGGTTTTCGGGAGGTTCCTGTTCCGGAATGTGATAAATTGCACATACCGGGATCACAGAAGTCCGCAAGACTGATCGCACTGAAGCAATATGAGCTTTAGCGGATGACCCCGTAGCACTTCGAGTTGCTAGCCGCATTTCTTGAAGGCTACGGGGCCGATCAGTCCGGGCCAGCACGGGACGGCGTTTAGTGCTGTGTCCGGACCAACTGTTTTCCGCTACCTCGGGCTTGAGGCACGAAACGTTCATATGATCATTAAATGAGACCGTTGGTCAATAATCACTATTGCAACCCTCGTCGCTTACCTCCGTCAGCATCCTTGGCGGTTTCTCAGAAACCGTTTCAATGGAGCTGGTCTGACGTAGCGCAGCCTTTCACAATGAAATACCGGACGTCGCATGCCACGTCGTAATCGCCACGCAAATTCGCCGACGACGATCCGACACCATGCAAATCGGCGTTCACAACGCAATTCGCCGATCGGCAGTTACAAAAACGGTCGTTTGTAACGATTTGCCCGCGATGCCCGGCAACATTGTTGTTGCCATGTCAATTAAACCTTGCAAGGATACTGCCGAAGCGGAGGGGCCAATGGGATCTATAACAACCGGGGGGTTGATGGCGCTGGCTGTTTGCCTGGGCGCATCGGCAGCAGCAGCCGGAGACAGGTATCCAACCTCCGGACTGGTTCACAACAAACTCGAAAACAGCGCACTGCAATATGATTGCGCCCTGCAGGGTGAAGTCCTTGAATGTGAGTTTGCACTCACAAGTGTATACCGAACGGACACTCCGCCACAGCCGGAATCACGCCGAACAAGACCGCAGAGAGTATATTTTGCCGACAAACGACCGTCCATGCGGGAGTGCGATGGCTATCAGCAGCTGATTTCAGCCCTGAAAAGCAGACAGGCGCCAAACGGGCTTAGGCAAAAGGAGTTTGAAGAAGGTATTGCGTGGTTCGCCTCGGTTGACGGACGGGATTTCCAGGCAGTGACTGCGTTTTTTTCTGATTACTGCAGTCAACCTTCCAGACGGCATGTTCTCAAGGTGGTGCGGCCCAATAACAACAAGACGGCGCGGATCTGTTCGATCACCACCAGGCGTTTTTCGCAACAGTTCACCAGTCGGTCGCAATCGGAAGGCTGGGTTGCCACGGGTACGCCGCCTGAGGTTTGCGGAGGAGCACGGCGTGATCGTTTTGTGCCGGAAACATCTGCAAATGGCGGTTCTGTCTGGACCTATTTTTCCGGCAGGCCCGGCAGCAACAAGACGGCAACCACACAAGGTTCTGAAAGCTGCGCCGGTATTGTCGAGACTGAAACCAGATATGACTGGCGGCCCTACAAGGTTCATCTGGCGTGCGACAGCATTTCATTCGGGCTGTATTGAGCGCAATCCGACTAAGGTGTGTCGCGGTTAACCGCGACCCGCTTTAATGTGACCTGCAGCAGGCTCCCGGAACAAGAATTTCCGCCACGGCTCTGCCCGATCCATGTCACAATGCCTGCGGAAATTGTAGACAGCGTCGGCGCGTCAGCCGATCCCGATCCCGTAGTCCAATGACATTTTTCCAACATGCTGGCACGGCACAATCGTCAGCAGCATTAGGGAGTAACACCAATGAATCGACTGACAGCACAAGACTTCGATCAGGAATTACTGGAGCTTTACGACTATTACGCCCACGGAATGATTACCAAACGCGAGTTTCTGGACCGGGCCGGCAAGTTCGCTGCAGCAGGAGTGAGTGCCGTCATGCTGCTGGACCTGCTGAAGCCCGATTATGCCAAGGCAGAGCAGGTTTCCTTCAACGACCCTGACATCAAGGCAAGATATGAGACCTACGAGTCACCGAACGGTCATGGCCAGGTAAATGGATATCTTGTCAAACCGTCGAATGCCGCAGGCGATCTTCCGGCAGTGCTGGTGATACACGAAAATCGCGGTCTCAACCCCTATATTAAGGATGTTGCACGGCGTGTAGCCAAGGCTGGCTTCATGGCGCTCGCCCCTGACGGGCTCACATCTGTTGGCGGCTACCCTGGCAACGATGACGAGGGCCGGACATTGCAGCGTTCTGTGGATCGTGAAAAACTGATGAACGATTTCTTCGCCGGATACGAGCACCTTGCAGGGCGTGACGATTCAACCGGCAAGGTTGGATGTGTTGGCTTTTGCTATGGCGGAGGTGTGTGCAATGCGCTGGCAGTCGCCTACCCTGAACTCAGCGCTTCAGTGCCATTTTACGGGCGCCAGGCGGCACAAGAAGACGTGGCGCGCATCAAAGCGCCGCTGCAACTGCATTACGGCGGACTGGACGAGCGCATCAATGCCGGCTGGCCTGCCTACGAAGCGGCTCTCAAGCAGCATGGCAAGACCTATGAAGCATATATCTATGAAGGCGCCAATCACGGTTTTCACAACGATTCGACGCCACGCTATGACAAGGCTGCCGCAGAACTCGCCTGGAACAGGACCATAGAATTCTTTTCGAAACATCTGGTTTAGAAAGCATCATACCAACGGAAGCAATTATTGATTCATTTGGCCGATTTTTCGCGTTTGCCGGCCAGGCATGCTTCACGCCGTGGTCTATCCGGCCACAAGTGGAGCATAACGACATCCGGTGATCGCGATAAACCGGCCTGTAGAGCGACATGGGTTTAACAAACCCATGAAGTTGCTCTACCACTTTGAAAGCGATCAGGTTTATGGTTTTTGGTGAACATCCAAAAATCATCCTGATCTTGTGGGCCAATAATTACTTCCGTTGGTATCATTCGTCGTGCGACTGTTAGCGGTTGAAGCGTGTTGCAGTCAATCGCGCCCTCTTGATGGTGTGAAAACCGTTCAGGACTTTGCAGGTTCCGGTTCCTGATCCAGCTCCTTCAATTCCTGCTCCAGTTCATCGGCGGACGCCGACCTGTTTCTGGAAATGCCTGCTATCAGCACATACACGGCCGGGTTCAGCAACAGCGTGAACAGCGCCGCGAGCCCCAGACCGCCGAAAATGACCCATCCGATCGAAGCCCGCGCTTCGGAGCCCGGGCCCGTGCTCAACAGCAGCGGCACAGCTGCCAGCACAGTCGATGCAAGCGTCATCGAGATGGCGCGTGCCCTGACAGAAGAAGCCTCCAGTGCCGCCTGTGAAACGCTTCGCCCGCGGTCCCGCAACTGTTCTGCGAACTCAACCAGAAGTATCCCGTTCTTGGCCATGATGCCTATCAGCAACAATATACCGATCTGGCTGTAAATATTGATGGTCGTGCCGGTGAGCCAGAGCGACAGAACAGCCGCCGATATGCCGAAAGGTACGGTAAACATGACAACGACCGCGCTGGTGATACTTTCAAACTGGGCCACCAGAACGAGGAATACAATGACCAGTGCAATGATGTATGTCACGAACAGTGCATTGGAAGTTTCATCCAGCGCTGCAGCGTCGCCCAGCAGCAGCAATCCAATCTTGTCCGGCAGTTTTTCGCGCGCCAGCGAGCGGATCTCCGTAACGGCATTGCGCAGACTGAGTTCCGGAGCCAGGGAGGCATCAATCTCAACGGCGCGGCGCTGACCATGCCGGTCCAGTTCCGCGGCAACTCCCTTTTCAGAAAAACTGACCACCTGTGACAGCGGTATGAGTTCCCTGGATTGCGAGCGAACGTAGAGGTTTAGCAGGTCGGGCGGTCCGCGCACGGTACCATACTTTGACTGGACGATAATCGGAATGGCCTGGTCCTCAACGGTCAACTCGGTAATCTCATCCTCGTCCACCAGCGCGCCCAGCGTGGACGATAGTTCCGACATTGCCACACCCAGATCGGCAGCTCTTGCGCGATCGATGGTGATCGACAGTTGTGGCTGGGTGGCCTGGTATTGAACCCGTACACCGGAAATTCCGGGGATGTCCTCCATTTGCCGGGCAAAATCATCCGCGGCTTGCGCAATTTCAGGGTAGTTGGAGCCGGTCAACGCGATCGACAGCCCTCCATCCGACCCACGGCGAAGACCAAGGCTGTTTTCACGTTGAATGCGGGCCTGCGCACCGGCAAGTTTTGCAATTTTCGGTCGAAGATCCGCTTCAATCTGGGCCTGGGTCGTCGACCTCTGTTCCCATGGCAACAGCCGCATGGTGACCTGACCGCGATTGACATCATATCGCCCGGTGATGGTGTAGACCAGTTCTGCCGTGCCTGCGTCCACCCAATTGGCAATCATCTTTTCGACAGTCTCGACCTGCCGGTCGGTGTACTTGAGTGACGTTCCGTCCGGCCCTTGCATCCGCACCGTCACAACCCCCCTGTCCTCCGGCGGTACCAGTTCCTCTCCCAGGGACCGGTGCAGCAGGAAACTGGAGCCCGCAATCAGGCTCGCAATGGCGACGGTTACGATCGGCACCGACAGAATTCGCTGCAGGAGTTTCAGGTAAATTGAGTGCGCGTATCTGGAAACCATCCCTGTGCCGTCGCCGGCGCTGCCGGTATCGCGCAGCCGGGAGGCAAGCATCGGGCACACTGTCAGTGCAACAAACGAGGAAACGATCACGGTTGCCGAAAGGATCAGCCCGAACTCCGCAAAAAGCCGGCCCGCATCACTCGGCAGAAACGATATGGGGAGAAACACCGCCACGAGTGTCACAGTCGTCGCAACGACAGCGAAAAACACCTGCCGGGTACCGATGACAGCGGCTGCCTTTGCCCCCATGCCTTCACTGCGGCAGCGCTGAATGTTCTCGGTGACGATGATGGCGTCGTCGACTACCAGTCCGGTTGCCAGAACCAGTGCAAGAAGTGTGATCAGGTTCACGGAGAAGCCAAGCACCCAGATTACAGCAAGCGATCCTATCAATGTGATGGGAATTGCCAAAGCCGGGATCAGCGTCAGCGCGACCCGCCGGAGGAACAGCCATATCACGACGATTACAATTGCCAGTGCGATAAAAAGTGAAAAAATGACCTCACCAATCGCTCCCCGGACAAAAACTGCATCGTCAGAGATAACCTCGAACTGTACATCCGGGAACCTTTGCGACAGCCGCGCCGTCGCATTCTGCACCTGCCCGGAAATTTCCAGGGTGTTCGACTGTGCCTGCCGGATGATTCCAAGATTCAGTATGACGCGGCCATTGAGCCGCGCGACGCTTTGTGGTTTGGACAATCCGAAATAGGCCTGCCCCAACTGACCCAGTTTGACCGGATCGCGGATCGTAAGGTTTTCTATACGCTCCGGCTGAACCACGGTTGCGTCCGCGCGCACGAGGATCTCCATCTGGTCCGCCTGGAAACTGCCAACCGGCACATCGAACTGGGCCGCACGCAAAACCTCCACAACTTCTCCAATGGATATGCCGAATGCAGCCAGTCGTTCCGGTGCGAGTTCGATGCGCAGGACTCTCTCGCGGTCGCCAAAAACTGCAACATCGGCAACGCCGTTCACGGCTGTGAGTTCCGGAATAATCTCGTCATTGACCCGTCTTGTCAGCAGGTCAATCGGTTCCTTGTTGCTCCATACGGCAACCTGCATGATCGGCCGCGCATCTTGCTCTGCCTTGACAACAAAAAGGTCTTCCACGCCATCTGGCAGCCGTGGCACAACGCGGCTGACGGCTTCCCGCACATCATTGGATGCGTTGGCAAGGTCGCGATCCGGTCTGAATTCCGCGCGCATGCGAAAATTGCCTTCCTCGGAAGATGACTGCAGGGAAATAACACCCTCGACGCGGGCTACCGCGCCTTCAACAATCGAAGTGACTTCTGCGTCCACCGTGGTAGGCGATGCACCGGGATAGTTGGCCCGCACTGAAACCACAGGCCGGTCAATGTCGGGAAGTTCCCGGATTTCCACGCCGAAAAACGCTGCGATGCCCGCAATGACGATCATCAGATTCATTACCGCAGCGAGAAATGGCCGCCTGACGCTCATTCCCGGCAGCCCCGTCCTGTGCAGTCCTGGGTCTTGCTGGCTCAAGCTGCCGGACCTCCCGTCCTGCCGATGATCTGAACCGGTTGCCCGGGTTCCAGCCGTTGGCTTCCTTCAACCACGATCAGGTCGCCGGTTGACAACCCGCCGTCAACCAGCACCGATCCGGCGCTTCGCCGCTGCATGGAAACAGCTACCTGTTCAGCCTTGCCGTCTTTTACACGCCATACATAAAGTTCACCGCGATAAAACTGCAGAGACAGTTCCGGTATTCGGGCAAACATCTGGCCGGATGCATCGAGCTTGATCGTGAATGATGCGCCGGGAAGCAATTTGTTGCCGGGATTGGGGATCGACACGCGCACTTTTGCCGTCCGGCTGGATGCCGCAATACGGCTGTCGATGGCTGAAACCGACCCTTGAAATGCCTCACCGGCCGCAGACACGGTTGTAGCAGTTACCGGCATGTTCACGGTTACTCGCGGCAGCAGTGTTTCAGGGAGGTCGAACTCGACCAGTATGACGCTCCTGTCGTCATAGCTTGCAATATCGACGCTGGTATCAACCCAGGCCCCCACCTCGATATTGGAAAGCCCCGATATACCGTCAAACGGTGCTCGCAATACCCGGTCCTTGAGAGTTTCTTTCGCGCGTTCCAGTTCCAGCCGTGCAATCTCCGCTGTAGTTTGAACCTCCTGCAATCGTGCCAGTGCGGTGTTGCCGCTGGTCCTCAGGGACTCTGCCCGATCGGAGGCACGTTTGGCTTCCGCCAGTCTTGCCTCGGCGATTTCCACTGCAAGTTTCTGTTCAACGTCATCAAGCCTGAGCAGGATGTCGCCCTGCTTGAAGCTGGCTCCAGGGTGTATTTCCAGTTGTTGCACTTTCCCGGATGCTTCCGCGCGCAGCGACACCGATTTTATTGCGCGGCCGGTACCCACCACCTGAAGGCTCAATGCATCTCTTGCAAAATCGACCGGCGTAACGATAACCGGCACGCCGGCACGGCTTCCGGAGGGACTTTTCGCGGAAGGTTCGGCCGCAAAACCGGTCATCGATCGCAGCGCATCCTGGTTGTACCACGCCAGCACCGCGGCAGCGATCAGGAACGCCGCAAAAACCAGTTGTCTGGGTGCCGAAGCGGGTTCAGTCATTGGACTAGGGTCAGGACTCATTAATGTTATCCATTCTGCGGGAGGATATTTTGCATCTGACAAGACGAAAAGCCGAAGGAAACCTTATGGTTTTCGAGACCTTTCAACGATGTCAGGGGCAAAATAGACCCCGCCCTCCGGGTTTGCAGGAAACCAGTCGCCTGAAGGCGAAAAATGCTCGAAAAGGCACAAAGCCTTGTCTTGCGCTTTTTCACCATCATTCGGCTGGTTTCCTTCAAACAGAATTGCATAAGATTAATGGGTCCTGACCCTAGTTTCCTGCAATTCATCGAGCCGCAGCATGTCGTTATTCTGTCTAGAGTGAACATCAGCTTGCCTCTGCATTCGAGACGTACCGGCAAAAACAAATCCGGCGCAGTCACTGCCCATCAGTATCAGCGCAGGTCACACAACCTGGCTGGTGAGCATATCACTTCCAATACAGGCTGCCGTCAAAAATATCACAGACTTGTCGAGATCGTCGACGGCGCCGGTGTTATCCCGGTTAGCGCCGCACCCGTTGTCCAGCCATGCGGTTTTCGAACGAACAGGCAGATGGTGGCAGAATATCGCGGAATTTTGCGGTTGCCTGAATCTGGCCTCCTTGCCGCAATCGTAAGAGACCCTGGTTGCCTTTTCCAGGGAATAAGCCGGTGTGGCAAAAATACAACACTTTGAAATATTCCGACTTGTTAGGTCCTGTTGACAAACTCTATCATGGGTTTGATTTTGCATAAATCGTTCAATAACAAGACATTGCCCGCTGCTCAGGGTCGGCCCTTTGCAAGGGCAAAGTCGCCTTTAGTGGACGATTTATGCAAAACCCTTGCGGGCGCGTCATGTTTTGGCGCTTTTTGCGGGAAATCCGCCTTATAGGCGGCAAGCCTACCGCACCAGATTTCCCGCAAAAATCTCTCAAAACATGGCCCGTCAAACTCATGATAGAGTTTGTCAACAGGACCTAG
>JAHEFB010000064.1:0-11516 GCA_024640405.1 Alphaproteobacteria bacterium
TGATGAACTCAACTCTTTCATGGCAAAGTTGCACTCGGTGGATATCGATGCCGCCAATCTTGCCGACTTTGGCCGTGCAGAAGGTTATGTTGCGCGTCAGATCAAACGCTGGTCTGAACAGTACCGCGCATCAAAGACCGAGAACATACCGGCCATGGACCGGTTGATGGACTGGCTGCCGGATGCATCGCCGTCGTCCGGCCAGGTAGCACTGGTGCATGGCGACTTCCGTCTCGACAACTGCATTGTGGACCAGACAAGCACCAAAATCCAGGCTGTGCTGGACTGGGAGTTGTCAACCCTGGGCGATCCTGTTGCCGATTTCACCTACCATCTCATGCAGTGGCGCATGCCGCCGTCGGAGACGGGAGCCGGCGTCGGTTCGCTCATAGGTCACGAACATCTTGAAGGTGTGCCTGCCCTGGAAGACTATGTTGCAGCTTATTGCGAAAGGCGGGGCATGAAGTCCATCCCCGATCTGGACGCATATCTCGCCTATAATTTTTTCCGGATGGCAGCCATATTTCAGGGCATCGTCGGCCGGGTGAGAGACGGCACCGCAGCTAATCCACACGCCGCAGAAATCGCAGGCCTGGTTTCTCCCATGGCAAATGTGGCATGGGACTATGCTCGAAGGGCCGGTGCATGAGTGATCCGCGCATCGGTCTGGCGCTGGGCGGGGGAGCTGCGCGCGGCCTTGCCCATATCCAGATACTGCACGCCTTTGATGAACTGGGCATCAAGCCTCATCGCATGTCCGGCACCAGTATAGGCGCGCTGCTTGGCGCCGGTTATGCGAGCGGGCTCAGTGCGGCAGAAATCGAGGAGCATTCCCGCAGCGTCCTGTCCAACAAGCTCGACGCTGCTCGCAGGGCATTCTCGTCAGGCCGTGGCGGCCTGTTGGATCTGATCAACTTCAACCCGCTGGCCTCGCCGATCATTGACGGCACGCAGCTTGTGAAGCTTGTACTGCCGGCGACAGTCAAAGATGACCTGGCAGACTTCAACATTCCCTTCACCATCGTAACCACCGATTTTTATGGCATGAGCGAGGTGGTTTTTTCTACCGGCGATCCGCTGTTTGCCATTGCTGCCAGTATCGCCATACCCGGTGTTATTTCTGCACCAAAACACGAAACCACGCTCATCGACGGTGGTTGTGTAAACCCGGTTCCGATTTCCCATGTGCAGGAGGATTGTGATGTCGTTGCAGGGATCAATGTCATCGGCAAACCTCACCGAACCACCGCGTCAGACACCCGAACTGCAGATCTGCTGTCAGGCGCGATGCAAATCCAGCAGCAGAAAATAGCGCAGTCGCAACGTGAAATCCTGCGTTGCGACATCTGGATTGAACCGGCCATAAGTCAATTCCGGATACATGACTTTTTCCGGTTTGAAGACATCTTGATCGCCGCAAGGCCGGCGCGTGACGAAATCAAGCGTGCCCTTGACGATGTGATGAACAGACGAGTCAGTTCAGATGCTTAGCGCCTTTCTTTAAAGAATTGAGTCAACAATTCCCGCGACCTGCTTTCACCCAGTCCGGCATAGACTTCCGGGGCATGATGGCAGGTCGGCAAGGTGAAGAATCGGGGTCCGTTTTCCACTGCTCCCATTTTCTGGTCTTCGGCACCGAAATACAGGCGGCCAATTCTGGCAAACGAAATGGCAGCCGCGCACATTGCACATGGCTCCAGCGTGACATGCAGATCGCAACCTGTCAGACGCTCCTTACCCAACACACTGCCTGCCTCCCGGATAGCAAGTATTTCTGCATGTGCCGAGACATCATATAGTTCGCGGGTCCGGTTTCCCGCACTGGACAAAATGTTGCCGTCCGGGCCTGTGACACAAGCGCCGACCGGCACTTCACCACGTTCAACTGCAGCATCGGCCTCTTCAAACGCCCGCGCCATGGCGGGATGTAACTCAACCGTCATCGTCTTTCACACCTGTTTTGCGTACAGCCGCGCATTTGGACCTGTGCAGCGCACCCGTGCTTCTGATACAAGCAATTTCATGAACGCCAAACAATTAAAACCGTCGCCGGTCCCTTCAGGTGACCAGCCGGCCAAACCCGAACGGGTCGCCAAGGTAATTGCGCGTGCAGGGCTCTGCTCACGTCGCGACGCCGAACGCTGGATCGAAATGGGCCGGGTCAACGTCAACGGCAAACCGCTTATCACGCCTGCGATGACCGTACTGCCCACTGATATCGTGGAAGTAGACGGTAAACCGCTTCCCGAACGGGAAGCAGCGCGGTTGTGGCGGTATCACAAACCGGCGGGCCTTGTTGTTTCACATCGCGATGAAAAGGATCGTCCATCGGTTTTCGACAAGATGCCGGAAGACCTGCCGCGGGTCATCTCCATTGGCCGGCTGGACATAAATACCGAAGGCCTTTTGCTGTTGACCAATGATGGCGGACTGGCACGCCTGCTGGAATTGCCTGCAACTGGATGGGTGCGCCGCTATCGGGTTCGCGCCAACGGCAAAGTGACACCAGAGGCTCTTGAAGCGCTCAAGGACGGTCTGCAGGTGGAAGGCGTTCAATACGGACCAATCGAGGCGAAACTGGACAAGGAGCAAGGTGCAAACGTCTGGCTGACCATAGCCCTGCGCGAAGGCAAGAACCGGGAAGTCAAAAAGATTTGCGAGCATCTGGGCCTCAAGGTCGGAAGGTTGATCCGCACGTCTTTCGGACCATTCCAGCTGGGCGAACTGGCCCGTGGTGCGGTGGATGAAATTTCCCAGAAAGTGCTCAACGAACAGGTTCGCGGCGGCACCAAACGCAAGCCTGGCGCCAAACCGAAAAAACCGGCAAATCCGAAGCTGGGGCCAGACGGCAAAGCTTTCCGCAAGCCGAAACGGACCGACACAAAGAACAAGCCGGGCAAAAAATCTGTTTCAGGCAAACCTGCCTCGGGCAACCCGACCACGAGCAACGCGGCCAAGAAACGCCCGGGTGCCAAAGGAGCTCCCCGTGCGGATCGTCGGCGGTAAGCTCAGGGGCCGCAGCATCTGTGCGCCTGAAGGCAGGGACACCCGCCCGACGACCGACCGGGTGCGCGAGGCGATATTCAACCGTCTGGAGCATGGTGTTGAAAATTTCAACATTGACGGCAGCCGGGTGCTGGACCTGTTTGCAGGTACCGGTGCGCTGGGGCTTGAGGCGTTGTCACGCGGCGCCCGCCACGCGCATTTCATAGACAACAGCGACGCGGCGCGCGGCGTTATTCGGCGCAACGCCGACGCGCTTGGTTTAATCGGGCAATGCAAGCTGTGGCGCCGGGATGCATCCAGTCTGGGCTCCTGCGCGCCGATGAGCCCGTATTCTCTGGTGTTTCTGGACCCGCCTTATGGCAAAGGCCTGGCTGAACGCACCCTCAATTCTCTGGTTGCGGGAAGCTGGCTTGCAGAAAATGCAGTTGTCGTTGTGGAAGAAGCTGCCAAAGTGGACTTAACCTTACCTGCTCAGCTGACACTGCTGAACGAACGTCGGTATGGTGACACCAAAGTACTGACCACTCGGTTTATAGCGAGATGAGACCATCAATGATATCGGCGGCGCTTGTTGCTGCCCTGGTTGGCTATGGCTCGACAATTGCCCTTGTTCTGGCCGCGGCCCAGGCGGTCGGGGCCAGCCCGGCACAGACAGCAAGCTGGGTGGCGGCCATCTGTTTTGCCAAAGGCCTTGGCTCGATATTGCTTAGCACCTGGAAGAAGGTGCCGATGGTGCTGGCCTGGTCCACGCCGGGCGCAGCGCTGATTGCCGCATCCACCGGTATCAACATGAATGAAGCCGTCGGTGCGTTCGTCATGACAGGAGGCCTTATCGCGCTGACAGGCGTGCTACCGCCAGTCAATCGCGCTGTCTCATCGATCCCGACAGGTGTTGCGTCCGGCATGCTGGCAGGCGTATTGCTGCCATTTTGTGTTGCCGTTGCCACCTACACCGTCAGTGACTGGCGAATGGTATTGCCGTTGATTGCAGTGTTCCTGATCGTAAGGCTGATCAGCCCGCTATATGCCGTGCTGGCAGCACTGGCTGCCGGGCTGGCCATTGCGTTCACCTATGCAGGCGTGCCGGCACCAACACTTCGATATGAAGCGCTGACACTGGTGTTCATTAGACCTGAGTTCAATCCGGCCGTCCTGATCGGTCTGGGTCTGCCGCTGTACCTGGTCACCATGGCTTCACAGAACTTGCCGGGATTTGCCGTCGTGCGAGCGCATGGCTATACGCCGCCGGTGTCTGCAGCACTTGGCGTCACCGGCATCGGATCGGCGATAGCCGGTCTGTTCGGTTCTCACACCTTCAACATGGCCGCCATTACCGCTGCCATTTGTCTGGGAGACGATGTACATCCCGACAAGTCGAAACGCTGGCAGGTGGGTCTTGCCTATGGTGCAATATGGATACTGCTCGGCCTGTCCGGCCCAGTGATCATCGCGACCATCATCGCCATGCCGAAAGCCATCATTGCCGTCGTGGCGGGACTTGCGCTTGTTACACCGTTTATTGGCGCGGTGGCATCGGCCTTCGACAGCCAGGACACAAGGTTTGCTGCTGCTACAACTTTCATTGTGACCGCATCCGGCATCGCCGCCTTCGGCGTGGCGGCCGCGTTCTGGGGCCTGCTGGCAGGTCTACTGGTGCACCTGATGGACAACCTGAAACGTCGTTGACAGCGTCCTCAAGCCCAAACTCCTCAAGCTTCAGCTTCGACCGAACAACCGTTCGATATCAGAAAGTTTCAACTCCACATAGGTCGGCCTGCCATGATTGCACTGACCGGAATGCGGTGTTGCTTCCATCTCCCTGAGCAGCGCATTCATTTCTTCCGGTTTGAGCCGTCTGCCGGACCTGACCGAGCCATGACAGGCCATGGTCGACAGGACATGGTCTACTCGTTCCTGTACGCTGGTTGATGCTTCGAATGTATCGAGATCGTCGGCCACGTCCCTGACGAGTTTGGCGATGTTGCCGCCGGCAATCAGCGACGGGACCTCGCGAACGGCAATTGCAGCGGGTCCGAATCCATCAATCACCAGCCCGGATGCCGCCAGATCATTTGCCGCGTCCACAAGGCGCTCGGCTGAAGCTGCGTCCAGCTCAACGATTTCAGGCACCAGAAGGGGCTGCGTGGCGACGCCGGACGCTGCAAGCTGCGCCTTCATTTTTTCATACACCAGCCGCTCGTGCGCTGCATGCTGGTCCACGATCACCATACCGTCCCGCGTCTGCGATATTATGTAATTCTCGTGGACCTGAGTGCGTGGTGCCCCAAGCGGCGTATCCAGATCATCTTCAACAGGCGCTGCAGTTACACCGGAACCCGATGGTGGCGCAAATGCTTCGAAGGCTGCCTGGGTTTGGCTGAACCCCGGTGGCGGCGGCGGTGTCCAGTTGTGCTGTTGTGGCTGATAAGCAGCCGTCTGCGGGCGAAACGAACTTATGGTGCCGGCACCCACTGTGTTGGAAGCTCTGTGGCCGGCCCCAGCAAGTGCCTCGCGAATTGCACCGATGATCAATCCCCGAACCAGGGCCTGATCGCGGAAACGGACCTCCGTCTTGGCCGGATGCACATTCACGTCTACCTCGTCCGGCGGGACGGTCAGAAACATTGCCACTGCCGGATGGCGTCCGCGCATCATGAAATCGGCATAGGCGCCACGCATGGCGCCGGCAATGACCTTGTCCCGCACCGGCCTGCCATTGACGTGGACATACTGCTGATTGGCCTGTGCGCGATGATAGGTTGGCAAGCTGACCAGTCCGGCCAGTTTCAGGTTCTCCCGTGCAGCATCAATGATGACAGCGTTTTCCTGAAATTCCTGCCCCATCACGTTGTGGATGCGGGCTTCGCGGTCACTTTCACGCAAATCCACAAGTGACCGGCCGTCCGACGTCATGGTGAACCGGACCCGTGGGTGCGCCATGGCAAGGCGGCGCACAACGCCGGCTGCCTCGGCAGTTTCGGCCCGTTCCGATTTCAGAAACTTCAACCGTGCCGGCACTGCGAAAAATAGATCGGTAACCTCTATAACCGTACCGTTGGAATGCGCCGCCGGACGAACAGGTTGCTTGCGCCCGCCTTCGACGCGTATTTCGTGAGCATCGCCGCCGGCACGCGGTCTGGACAGTATTTTCAGTCGCGAAACGGCTCCTATCGAAGGTAAAGCCTCTCCGCGGAAACCCAGTGTCCGTATGTTCACCAGATCATCTTCGGCAAGTTTCGACGTGGCGTGACGCTCCACGGCAAGTTCAAGTTCCTGCGCGTTCATCCCCGTGCCATTGTCGGCGACGCGAACAAGCGATCTTCCTCCCGCCGACAGCGCTACATCGATCGCGGTGCAGCCGGCATCGAGTGAATTTTCAACCAGTTCCTTCACCACGCTGGCAGGACGTTCAATCACCTCGCCTGCAGCGATGCGGTTAATGGTATTTTCTGAAAGTCTGCGGATCATGATTGCCGACCCTCGATTGCCTTCATCAATAGTCACCTTGACTCAATAGCAACGCTAGCTGCTATTTCATGCCATTGAGATAGTCTCGCGTGAGCACTTTTCCCAATTCGACGGCCGGTTGGTCGAACGGATCAATATTCATCATGAATCCTGCCAGAATGGTTTCAAGCATAAAATGCATCATCAAGGCGCCAAGTGTCCGCTCGTCCACTCTATCCACGGCAAATACGCGAACAGGCCTGCCGTTGCGTATCAAAACCTCGACGGCAGCCATTTGCTGGGCAGTCGTGACGTCACCCACCGTGCGCCCGGCCAGGTAACCAATTGTCGGATCTGAAGACAGGCTGTCAGGCAAGCGGGGCCCCTGCCCCTTTGTGGCCGGGAATATCAGGTTGATCAGCCGGCCATCCGAACCATCGATAAAAAGCTGCATCTGACTGTGCTGATCAACCGGACCCGCCGCGGCTACCGGTTGAGATCCAAGACCGTCCTTGCCCAGACTCTCGGCCCATAGTTGCACGTACCAGGCGGAGAACAGTCTCAACCGGTCAGAATAGGGCATCATGACCGATACATTCATACTGCGGGTTTCCTGAAGCGCCACACACACCGCTGCACCGACAACTGGAGAAGCATTGTCATTCGAAAGTACGGTCTGCAGGACGTCACCAGCACCTTTGCGAATTGCCAGTCCGTCCAGCCCGGCCACGAGTGCCGGCAGCAATCCTACATTAGCAAGTGCAGAAAAGCGTCCACCTACATATGGGTCGTGATCCAGCAACAACAGACGATGCATCCGAGCCAGCCTCAACAAGGGGTTGCCCTGCGGATTGCCGATTTCACTTAACGCAACCACGTGATTGGCTGGCAGCAGTCCGGCTTTTTCCAGCACATTGATGAGGCAAAGCATCTGGACAATGGTTTCAGTGGTGGCGCCAGATTTCGAAACGACCAGAATCTTGGTGGTTGCCAGAGGCAGACGGGCGAACGATTCAGCCAGCGTCGTGGCATCAAGATTGTCGAAAAAATGAAGGTTTGCGCCAATGTTGGCGGCACAGCCCGGCACCCGGTATCCGGCCAGTTGCATGATGGCCTGAGCTCCCAGTGACGATCCTCCAGTGCCGAGGAAAACGATATCGGTTGCCCCGTCACGCAAAAACATGGCCGCCATTTTGCACGACGCCAGATCATCAGTTTTCTGTGGCAGACGAAGCAATGGCAGTGAGTTTTGCTTGTGCATGGCGCACAAGCGGGCGCGCGCTGCGCCGGCGCGCTCGACGTAGAGCGCAAGATCGGCATCGCTCAACCCTGAATGCCCTACATGCGTAGCCATACAGCCCGAAATATCGTGAAAAAATGCTCCACTGGAAACGTTCATTCAGACGGGCCCCTACAGCAGATTGCGGCACTCTCATCGCTGTGGATTGAAGTGCGAAGACGAAAAACAGATGCTGCAGAAGAGCCCGGGTCTAATCTATTGAAATCAATCAGATTTGCGATCTTCCGCTTGATACCAAAGAAACTGACTATTGACTCTTTTGACCGATTTTTCGCGTTTGCCGGCCAGGCATGCTTCACGCCTTGGTCTGGCCGACCACAAGTGGAGCATAACGACGTCCGGCAATCGCGAAAAACCGGCCTGTAGAGCGACATGGGTTTAACAAACCCATGAAGTCGCTCTACCACTTTGAAAGCGATCAGGTTTGTGGTTTTTGGTGAACATCCAAAAATCATCCTGATCTTGTGGGCCAAATCCGCTCATCTGGCGCGTTGCGGCACTTGCCCGATGCACGTCAATCGCGCTACGCACCGCGCCTGCCAGAGTGGCCGGATTTGACTCCATCAAAAGGGTTAACAGTCAGTTCCTTTGGTATTACCAAACAGAAACCACAAACCTGATCTTCAGGTCAAGACTGACGGATTGGGACAGGGACTCACAAACGGGATTATCCCGGCGCTCCACTGGTCTGCAGCGGAATTCCTTCGGGTCGTCCAACGATGGAAATTGTCAACGCATCAGGGTCGATCAGTTTTTTTGCTACCCGTTTTGCGTCCTCAATGGTTACTGCGTTGATCAGGTCATTGCGCTTTTTTACGTAGTCGATGCCCAGATTGTCCTGCTGGATTCCAAGAAGCTGGCCGGCAATCTTGCTGCTGCTGTCAAAGCGAAGAGCATATGAACCTGTCAGGTAGGTCTTCGCCTGTTCAAGCTCCTTCTCCGTCGGGCCCTTTCTCGCCATTTTCACAAGCTCGGCACGCAGCACATCAAGCGTCTCACCCGCCTTGGCATTTTGCGTCGATACGGAGCCGATCAGCAATCCACCGTTCGTCCACGAAGCCAGACCGGTGTAAATACCATAGGTCAATCCACGTTTTTCGCGAATTTCCTCCATTAACCGAGATCCAAAGCCTCCATCTCCAAGGACAAAATTCATTACATAGGCGGTGATGAAATCAGGATCGCTTCGCTGCATACCGGGCATCGCAAATGACATCACCGATTGCGGTATTTTTCGTTCAACAATGGTAATCGAGCCTTTTGCCGGTGCTTTGATATCGGGCACTGACATCTGCTGTCCCTTTTCCGGCAGAGCACCGAATACCTTGTCCAGCAAGGGCGCCAGTTCCTCAGCAGTAATGTCGCCAACCACGGCAATTTGCAGTTGATTACGCACGAAAATTTCTGACCAAGCGTTTCTAAGGTCTTCAGGCTTCATGGCAGATACACTGTCTGCATCCCCTTTCGGTACCCGGGCATAGGGATGATCGCCAAGCATGGTTTTCAACAGGGCATTGCTGGCAATACGGCGCGGATTTTCGTCGTCCCCCCTGATTCCCAGCAATATCTGACCGCGTACCTTGTCCATCGGTTCCGCGTCGAAACGGGGTTGGGTCACAGCAAGCCGCAAAAGTTCGAAGGCAGCGTCCTTGTTTTCAGTCAATGTCTGGAAAGACCCGCCAAAGTGTTCACGATCAGTGTCGTATGACATGCGCATGGCCAGTTCGGACATGCGTTGCTGGAAGGCCTGCGACTTCAGCTCACCAGCCCCCTCATCCAGCATGCCGGACAGGAAAAAGGAACGCCCGGCCGCATTTGCAGGGTCGTTGATCGTACCACCGCGGAACGAAAACCGCATGGTGATCAACGGCACGGTCTTGTCGGACACCAACCAGGCTTTCAAGCCACCCGGTGATTTAACTTCGAGAATCTCAAAGCCTTGAGCACTTGCGATCTGAAGCAGGCCGACCACCAGCGTAACGATTGTTATCTTGAAAAATTTCATGCCTGCTGTCCGATTCCGTGACTAGAAGAACAATGTTTCAATTTGATGTGGCACTGGCCGCCCTGGCAGGGGCAGGCACCAGCACCCCCGTAGCCGAATTCCTCAGCTTGAGATACTTTCGGGCGACGTTGTTCACCTGTTGCGCAGTGACCTGTTTGATACGGTTGGTCCATCCCAATGTATGTTCAACTGAACGCCCGATGGCAAAAGCTGCACCAAATATGTAAGCCAAACGAAACTGACTGTCGATGGCATAAACGTTGCTCGCGACCAGTTGGTTGCGGGCACGTTCAACAAGACCCTCTTCCACGCCATTACTGAGCAGTTTATATATAGCCGCATCCAACGCTTCTTCAGCAACCTTGACATCAACCCCCGGCGCTGGAGCCAGATTTATACTGATTTCACCGCCGTCCAGCGTATCGCCATTGTGCCATGACGATACCTGAGAAGCGATTTTCTGACGCGTCACCAGCTCACTATAGAGATAGGACGAAGAGCCGCTGCCAAGCGCCTGCCCGAGAAGGTCGAGCGCTTCAGACTCACCGGCAGGTGCCTGGTTGACGCCCGGCACCAGATATGTTCGCGAAATCGACGGGCTGGCCACGCGCGGATCAGACATTTCCACCCGTTTGGCAGCGATCGGTGTCGGTTCCTGAGTGCGTGCACGTACCGGCGTGGGAACAGTGTTCTTCAACTTGCCATAATACTTGGCCGCAAGATCACGGACCTCCGCCCCATCAACATCTCCCGCCACCACGAGGGCGGCATTGGAAGGCGTGTAGTATTTGCGGTAAAAATCCTGCGCATCAGCGGCGGCCAGTTTCTTTACTTCAGACATCCAGCCAATCACCGGCCGGCCATAGGTGTGAGCTGTGTAGGTAGCAGCTGAAAGCTGTTCACGAAGCAAGGCAGCCGGGTTGTTTTCGGTGCGGGAGCGCCTTTCTTCCTTGACCACTTCCAGCTCGGTTTTTATGTCCTTGTCGTCAAACAGCGTGTTTGCAAATCGATCCGCGCCCAGATCCATGACAAGCTCCAGCCGGTCTGTAGCAATGCGTTCATAGTACGCCGTGAAATCGTAGCTGGTGAAGGCGTTGTCCTCACCACCATTCAATCGGATGATCTTGGAAAACTCCCCCGGCTTCACCCGCTCGGTACCCTTGAACAGCAAATGTTCCAGATAGTGAGCAATGCCCGATTTTCCGAGCTCCTCATCGGCTGAACCGACACGAACCCAAACCATATGAGTCACAACAGGGGCGCGATGATCCGGAATGACAATGACTTTCATGCCATTTTCCAGAGTGTATTCGCTTACATCAATATCCAGCGCCTGCGCCGGGGCAATGGATGCGGCCAACGCAACCAACAAGACACACAATGCCAGACATCTGTATCGGCACTTTTCAAGCAGACCGGCTGTTACGGAAATGAGCAAATCATGTTCTCCAATCAGCTTTCACAATACCACCAACGATCATTGGCCAGTCCGCTGCGGATCGATGTGAATTTCGATCCAAGACCAAAACCATGAAAACGCACCAGAGCGAGCGCATTGAATCACATCAAATCATGCCACGCTCGTGCAAACCAAATCACTTGAGCGCACTATGCATGAACTAACATTGGAAGGCTACTGAACTATTGGTAACCAATCAGGTTTTTGGGATTGCGTTAGCACGACCCAAGCGAACTCAAAAACCCAACCGGGCAGTCAGGCTCGCCCGGGTTCTTCAAACAGCAGGCACCTGGCTCTAG
>JAHEFB010000064.1:11616-18217 GCA_024640405.1 Alphaproteobacteria bacterium
GCTCTAGTTGCTCGACCAAAGGTCACCGGAATTGAACACGGTTCCGTAATCCGGATTCTTGGCGCGCTCCAGTTCTATTTTCTTCGCGCGCGCTTCCTTATCCAGAACCGACTGTTTCTTGCGGGTACCATCGGGGTTATACGGATTTATGCCATGGCGGATATACGGTTCGTCAGCCGGGTTCCTGCTTTGAATAATGTTGTTGGAAATCCCAGCCGTGGGATCACGCGGCGGCGGCGGAGCCTGATAGGCCTGCTGTTGCGGGGCCGGCGGAGTATTTTGCCAGGCAGGCTGCTGTGGCTGATATGTCTGGTTGGGCGCGCGCTGGCCCTGTTCCACCTGAAGACCATTGCCGCGGAAGGCGGGTGCATTGGCTGCACCGGGCCTGCGAAGGGACAGATCCGGGGGTACGGACAAAGGCTGATTGCTGACAACGGCGCCATTGTCTTCACCCCGATTGCCCGAATCGAAAGCATCCAGAACACTTGTTTCTGTACATCCCGCCACTACAGGCAGGGCCAGCACTGCCAGAAACATGCGCCATCTTAGCTTAAGAGTCATTTCAGGAACTCTCCAATTGCAACCACTGTCGCATCCAGATTTTGAATTTCTGCGTCACGCCTGACACCTGTTTAGGGCAAAAACATGACTTCTTACAGTAACATAAGATCAATTATCAGTCTGTTTTTCCTGGTATGTAAACGAGTCATACATCAGGACCAGCACGCCCGCAACGATGGCCATGTCGGCTATGTTGAAAACATACCAGCTAAATCCGGCCACATAGAGGTGAAAAAAGTCCGCCACGGCACCATGCACCAGCCGATCAGTAGCATTTGCCAGCGCACCGCCCAGCACCAAACCGATCGCCGCTGCAACCATAGGTCTGGCCTGGCGGGCCAGCCATATCCACAACAAAACCGCAGCCAGCAGCGACAAGGCGATCAATATCCATCGGGTTGCCTGGGAGTGGGACGCAAACCAGCCATAGGATATCCCGTAATTCCAGACCATGACCAGATCAAATCCCGGCACCACCTTTACAGGCTGTAACCGGTCAATATCGAACACGTTGATCATGTACCATTTGTGAATTTGATCAACGATGTAGGTCAGCACAGCCAGGCTAACTCCAACCGCTGACAGTGGACCCCACATCATTGGTCGCAAGGCCATCAAACGGTCACGCCCAGTCTGGCCCACTCGCGCAGGGCATTGGCATCACGCGGTGTCACGTCGGGGTATTCTGAGTCGCTGCCGACCTCGGGTAAAACCTTCCAGGAGCGGGCGCACTTTTTGCCTTTGGCCATTGCAGGGACAACCGCCACTCCCTTGACTTCATCCAGACGATAAGCCTCCGCAGGTCCTTCACCGTGCTCAACCCGGGCATCGGATGTAATGCAGATTTCGGCCATGTCGATTTCGCCAACGGCGCCGGACAAGCCCTCATCGGAAATATAGACCACCGGCGCCGACTCCAGCGACGAACCAATGCGTTTTTCGCGACGCTCGATCTCCAGCGCTCCGGTGACAACCGAACGAACCTTCATGACCTTGGCCCATTTGGCCTCCAGCTCCCGATCACGCCAACCCGCCGACACATCCGGGAACTGTACCGTGTGAACGCAAGTATCCTCGCCGTGACGCAACGCCCAGGCCTCATCACAGGTAAACACCAGTACCGGCGCCAGCCATGACACAACGCAATCGAATATTCGGTCGATAACCGTCAGTGTCGCGCGCCGCTGCAAAGACGACGGCGCATCACAGTAAAGCGCATCCTTGCGCACGTCGAAATAGAACGATGAAAGATCGGTCGTCATGAAATTGGACAACGCAGAGTAGATACGGCGGAAATCAAATTCATCATAACCCTTGCGCACAACCCCATCCAGACGGGCCAGATGTGACAGCATCAACCGCTCAAGTTCCGGCATGTCAGCATCAGATACCTTGTCTTCCGGCCTGAAATGAGCCAGGGAGCCAAGCATCCAGCGCAATGTATTGCGCAGTTTGCGATAGGCATCCACATTGGTCTTTATGATCTCGGGGCCGATTCGCTGATCTTCGGCATAGTCGACCGAGGCCACCCACAGGCGCAGGATGTCGGCGCCATATTGTTTGATGACATCTTGAGGCGCTGTCGAATTGTTCAGCGATTTGGACATCTTGCGGCCCTGTTCGTCCATGGTGAAACCATGCGTGAGAACAGCATCGTAAGGCGCCCTGCCCCTTGTCCCGCATGATTCCAGCAATGACGAATGGAACCATCCGCGATGCTGGTCAGACCCTTCGAGATAAAGATCGGCAGGCCATTTGAGGTCTTCGCGCTGTTCAAGGCAAAACGCGTGGGTAGAGCCTGAATCAAACCACACATCCAGGATATCGCGCACCTGCGTCCATTCATTTGACGAATAGTCGCCGCCCAAAAAGCGCTCGGCAGCGCCTTCGGCGTACCAGGCATCTGCGCCATCCTTCATAAAGGCGTCGAAGATGCGTTTGTTGACGGTCTCGTCCTTGAGCACTTCGCCTGCCTCGTTCACGAACACCGCAATGGGCACGCCCCAGGCCCGCTGACGCGACAACACCCAGTCGGGCCGGTCGGCGATCATGCCGCGCAGGCGGTTTTGCCCGGCAGCCGGCACAAAACGGGTGTCGTCGATGGCCTTTAGTGCAGTGTTGCGCAATGTGGACCCATTGATATCGCGATCCATGTAGACGAACCACTGTGGCGTGTTGCGGAAGATCACCGGTTTTTTCGACCGCCATGAATGCGGATATGTGTGTTTCAGCCGGCCACGGGCAAACAGCATGTTGCTGTCGATCAACGCTTTGATGACAACTTCGTTGGCCTTGCCCTTGTCGCCCTTGTCGGTGATGACCTGTTCACCTTCAAAACCGGGGGCATCCTTTGTGAAACGGCCGTCCGGTCCGACGGTAAACGGGATCGCCGGATCAATGCCGCGTGCCTCAAGAGCTGCAGCGTTTTCCATCCATGCATCAAAGTCTTCGCGGCCATGACCGGGTGCCGTATGGACAAACCCGGTGCCGGCGTCGTCTGTAACGTGATCACCATTGAGCAGGGGAATGTCGAAATCATAACCCTTGCCACGCAACGGATGCGCACAGATCACAGCGGCCAGTTCGGCTGGAGTGACATCCGACAGTCGCTTGTGTTGCAGTTTGGCCTTGGTGAAGGATTCTTCAGCCAGATTGTCGGCGAAGACCAGTTGCTCGCCGGCCTGAGGTCCGAAGTCATTCTCCGCCCCGGTGATTTGATACAAACCGTAACTGATGCGGTCGGAGTATGAAATCGCGCGATTGCCGGGGATCGTCCAGGGCGTCGTGGTCCAGATAACGATGCATGCCGAGGCAAGGGTATCCGAACCGCCAACAACCGGAAATTTCACCCACACCGTGTCAGACTGGTAATCCTGATACTCAACTTCGGCTTCGGCCAAAGCCGTGCGCTCGACGACCGACCACATGATCGGCTTGGAGCCGCGATAAAGCTGGCCTGACATGGCGAACTTCATCAGCTCTTCGGCGATGCGCGCTTCGGCCTCGAAGTTCATCGTGAGGTACGGATCGACGAAATCTCCAACCACGCCAAGGCGTTTGAATTCTTCCGTTTGAACGCCAATCCAGTGTCTGGCGAACTGGCGGCACTCCTCGCGGAATTCGTTGATCGGCACTTCGTCCTTGTCTTTTCCGGCAGCGCGGTATTTTTCCTCGATCTTCCATTCGATCGGCAGTCCGTGACAATCCCAGCCCGGCACATAGTTGGAATCAAACCCTCGCATCTGGAATGAGCGGGTGATCAGGTCTTTCAGAATCTTGTTGAGCGCATGACCGATATGGATGTTGCCGTTTGCGTATGGCGGGCCATCGTGCAGGACATATTTCGGGCGGCCCTTCGACTGCTCACGCAGGGTCTTGTACAGGTCCATGCGTTCCCACTTGGCCAGGATTTCCGGCTCTTTCTTCGGCAGGCCGGCGCGCATGGGAAAATCGGTCTTGGGCAGGAACAGCGTTGTGGAATAATCGCGTTCCGTCTTGGTATCGCTCATGGTCAAAATGCTTCCAGATATGCAGCTTCGCGCGGGTTCTAGCAGTGTTCGTGCAGGTATGGAAGAAGGCGAGATGACACCGCTGAAAAACCTGATAACCTGTTCGTTCGAACAATCAACCATTTGGGCGGAAGCATTCCAGAATGACCACACTTCACACGGTTCCTGCACGGCGGGGCAAGGCGGCTTTTGTCAACAAGGGGCAGTCCATCAAGATCATCAACACGCATGGCACGCAGGTTGTCGATTTCTGGGCCTTTGCCGCCGGCCACCTGACGGAATTTACCGGCATGGAACAGTGCCGTGCCACCTGGCAGCATCTTTATCCGCAAACCGGCGATGCGTTGTATTCAAACCGCAGGCGGGCGCTGATGACATTGATCGAAGACACCTCGCCCGGCCGGCATGACACCCTGATGGCGCCTTGTGACAATGAACGCTACGGTCTTCTGGGCTGCACGGAATATCACGACAACTGCAAGGACAACATGCATGCCGCCCTTGCCGAGCTCGGGTTTACGGTACCGTTTACGCCCGGGTCGATAAATCTGTTCATGAACATCCCCTGGCAGCAGGATGGTTCACTGTCGTTCGACCCTGCCCTGTCGAAGCCCGGCGACTACCTGGTCTTGCGGGCAGAGATCGATGTGATCGCGGTGATGTCGTGCTGCCCGCAGGATATTCTCGATATCAATTCGCAAACAACGACCGAGGCCCACTACCAGATCCTCGACTGAAACCAACGGACACCGAACATGAGCCCATCTGCCCACGCCGAACATTTGTATCAATCCACTATCAAGCTTTTCGGTTCGGAGCCCGAACCGCCGTTCGAAGATGAACGCAGGCTCATGGCTGACTGGGGCCGCAAATGGGGTATCGACAATGATGTTGGTAAAATCCGTTCGATCCTGATGCATCGTCCCGGGCCTGAACTGGACATGGTTGATCCGGCCAAGAAGCTGGCGGAAACCGGCACGTTCGGTGATCTGGAGGAAGGCTGGTACTGGCAGTCTGACCAAATACCACCGGCAGACGCCATGCGCGCCCAGCATGACGGGCTGGTGGATGTGTTGCGTGCCGAAGGTGTCGAGGTGCATTTTCTGGATGGCGGCACGGACCGTATGCTCAAGGCGTGCTACACCCGTGATCCGGTCATCATGGTCAAGGGCGGAGCAATTGTTTGCCGCATGGCACCACGGCTGCGCCAGGGGGAAGAGCTGGTGGTGACCAGGACACTCGCCAGGCTTGGCGTCCCGATCCTGCGCACCATTCATTCCAACGGTATGCTGGAAGGGGGAAGCTTTGCCTGGATCAACCCGCAAACGGCGGTGGTGGGCCGCTCCATCCGCGTCAATGACGAAGCGATCAGCCAACTGGATGACGTGCTGAAGCGGCAGGGTGTCGAGCTGATCGTCGTGGACCTGTGCGGGTATCTGATCCATATCGACGGTGCTTTCGTGATGGTCGATCACGATCTGGCCCTGCTCGACCCGACACAGTTGCCATTCTGGTTTCTGGAGAAATTGAAGGACCTGAAAATACGCACCATCGAGGTCACTCCTGCAGACAATGGCTGGATCATCAACGGGCTTGCTGTGGCACCCGGGCGCTACATCATGGGCGACGGCGCCAGCAACCGCACGCTCGACGCCATGCAGCAGGCCGGCATGGAGATCATTCCACTACAGTACGACAAGATGCAGTTGAATGGCGGTGGTATCCACTGCTCTACCACTCCGCTTGAACGCGACAGCATGTAGCCTGCATGCGCGGCGAGTGCTAAGACTGAATGCAGTCAGTCACAGAGGAAGCAGACACGATGAGCGGATTTTTCTCGAAACTCTTTGGCGGCGGCGGCAGCGAAAAACCTGTTCCCGCCATGGAAAGCGAAACCTATAATGGTTTTGTGATTGTGCCGAAGCCTATAAACAACAGCGGCGCTTTCAATATTGCCGGCAGCATCCACAAGGAAGGCGATCCGGACGGGCCGTCACACGATTTCATCCGGGCCGACACATTCACCTCGGCCGAGGAAGCCGCACGCTTTACCATCATCAAGGCGAAGCAGATTGTCGACCAGCAGGGTGATCGTTTGCTGAAGCAATGACCGGCTGTGGGGGGCCAGACTTGATCTGACAGTATCGTCAAACGCATATCGCCTGGCCGCCGCTTCCATTCTATCATCAGCTACGACAGCCTGCACGTCCGGCATATGGTCGCGATTTATCCAACTGCCGTCATTCAGTCAATTCACCGCCAGCCGGCGATGTGAGCCCATTCGGGAGTTTTTGTGAATACTAACTGATAGACGATAACGGCCCTTTGCCGCCGTTTGGCATGCCTTTGTAGAATGTCCGTTTCACCCCCAACAACGGACATTTTACTCGGAAGGGCGTAGAGTCCGAAATGTGCCGATGCTGTTGCAAAAGTCGCTCCAGCGACGGGATATGATTTGGCACATGCTTGCGATAGCGATGTCTAGATCGGCTTTTGCCGCGATCCGTCTGTCTCGCGGCGGTCTTTCTGCT
>JAHEFB010000065.1:0-13508 GCA_024640405.1 Alphaproteobacteria bacterium
TTACCTGCTTCCCTCCCGAATATGGGAACTTGGTGTAGGAGCCTTGTTGGCGTTGACGCTTGGTGGAAATCGCATCAGCAATATGATGGTTTGTCGGATGGGTTCTATGGCTGGCCTGGCAATGATTGTAATAGCGATTTTTGCTTTTGATCAGGGAACCCGCTTCCCAAGTCTTTGGGCGCTCTTGCCGGTTGCCGGTACAGGATTGTTAATTGCTTGTTCGGGCGGCGAGGACATTGTTGGCCGGGCCTTGAGCTGGAAACCAGTCGTGAGGATTGGGCTAATCAGCTACAGCGCATATCTTTGGCATCAGCCATTATTTGCGTTTGCTCGGATCAGGAGTTTACACGAACCGAGTACATACCTTTATTTGGTTCTCATCGTTGCATCGTTCGGATTGGCCTATTTAACATGGCAATACATCGAACAGCCATTCCGCAATAAGAAAGTCACTAGTCTAGCGACTGTGGCGAGTTTTTTGGTCCCCGCGGTCGCCCTTCTTTTCGTTGTCGGGGCCGCAGGACACACGACTGCCGGTTTTCACTCGCTGCAAGCTGACAAGAAGCACATTCAAGACCGGTTAGTTGTAAATCCTGGCCTTGGCAGATCATGTGATGATAAGTTCACGCTATCGCAGGTGTGCAGGACTTCAGATCAACCTGACACAGTAGTGTGGGGCGATTCTTACGCTATGCATCTCATTGATGGCCTAATGGCCAGTAATCCAGATATCAAGCTCATCCAGCATACGAAATCAGTTTGCGGTCCAATTCTTGGTATCGCCCCAATCTGGCAAACGCACACTGAACCTAGAGCACGGGAATGCATCGAGTTCAACAAACGGGTTCTTTCCTATCTGACCGGCAATGCAGGTATCAAATATGCAGTCCTATCTTCGGCATTTTTCCAGTATTTGAAACCAGGCGCGTCAATCCTTCATGAAGGCAAAATTGTTGGTCCAAGCATCGATCTGGTAGCGAAGGGCATGCAACAAACAGTGTCGATGTTGGCTGACAAAGGTATCAAAGTTGTAGTGGTTTCCCCGCCGCCGAAGAACGGGCATAACATTGGCGCATGTCTCTCAAAGGCGACTCGGTATGGGGAATATCTGGGTAAGTGTGACATCAAACAAAGCGACTACAAATCTGAAGAAATGTTGACAATCAGTCTGTTTCAAAAGTTCACAGACCTTGGCGTCCCTACTTTCGATTTATCGTCCATTGTTTGCAGTGCTGATGTCTGCAAGTCATCGGAGAATGGCATCTTCCTTTATCGTGATGCCGGCCATTTTTCCAAAGAAGGCTCTGCCTATTTGGGGAAAAAGTACTCGTTTCGGAAGTTGTTTTTTGGTCTGGACCAAAGCATATCTCACCAGACCGGATCTGACGGCGAGGTACACCAGACATCCAGATAATCTCAAACGCCAGGATCAATCACAAAATCGCACCTTGCTTTGAGTGCTGGAAATCAGCACGGACTGTTGATCGAACCGCGCACGGTATTGTTCGGCAATCTCATTGACCGCGGTTTCATTTTCCGGTGTTGCCTCGTGCAGGATGACCACCTGCCGGCCATTTTCATAAACCGTCGCATTTGCTTGCCTGTCCCGCCAATAGCCGGTCGTTTCAATAATGGTGAAGCCATCCGGAAACCTGGCAACAAGATTGTTGCTGACGAATTCATCCAGTTCGCGTTTTGAAACAGCAGCGCCGCCGGGCTTGCTCAATCCCAGATACATTCTTGTCTCAACCCAGGCCGTGTCCGTGTGGGCACAGCCGGACCGGTGGTTGTCCTGGGCACCGGCGGATTGCGACACGGCGATCAACGCAACTGTTGCCAGCAAACCGAGGCTCATTTTGCAGCTGAAGTCATGCACAGCAGCTTTTCCCGTTTCTCATCTGACCGTTCACCAGTTATCGTTGCGACCGTAATGGCTGGATGAAGGTCATTGCAACGGTGTTGGCCTTGCCAATGGCAGCGAGACCGCGTAAACGCCGCTATTGCTTTATGTACTCAGACGGGTGTGGTTTCCTTGGCTTGTCCTGCCGGCTACCCTGCCGGTTTTCTGACTGAAGCGGCCGGAAACCGGCAGGTCCGGGACAAAAAAGACCCGGCACATCTGCCGGGTCTCGTTTAATTCGTGGATTGAATGTCAATCAGACAGCAATGACGGGTTCGCCATCAAAGCTCGTCAGGCCAGGACAACGCCCGGAACAGGTCCGGCATGTTGAATGTGCCGGCTCCTTCAACGTCCCTCTGGCGCAAGCTGTCTGTGCCTACATCTACCCGGAAACCGACCAGAGCGGTACTGCTGAGCGCCTCTTCGTCCGCGCCGTTACCATCCTCGACATAGTGGCCTCTGTAGGCAACGAACCAGCTGAACGGTCCGTTCAATTGATGTTCATACTCAACTCCCCATGCGGCCGACCATTCTCCTTCAAGGTCAATATCTCCAAATCCGGCGAGAAAATCGACTTCAAACTTCTGGTGGTCTGTCGGGAAGTATCTGAAGCCTACACGGCCAAAACCGCCAGCTTCCCAGGTGTCGGAACATTCGCCATGAGCGCAGACAATACCGCCGCCCTGGGCAAACCAAGTGGACTGTGCTCCGAATGATGCGAATTCCAGTCCACCGAATACATGATGGGCAAATTCGTCAGTGTCAGCAAAACCCGTGTGGGACAGCCCGCCGAAGACACCCCAGGTGCTGTCCTGAGACCGCGACAGCCAGTGGCCTGCGGCAGCAAAATGGCTACCGCCGGTATCGTCATCATTCTCATCTGTTGCCGACAGGCCTGTTCCTGCAATTTCCAGCTGCCAGGTTTCTCCGGCCACCGCAGCATCGCCACCGAAAACGAACTGGACGTCTTCGTCAAATTGCCCGTCGTCTGAGTCAAGAAACTGCACGCCGCCATAGATCGACATGACCGAACTGACAGACGGCAATGCCGGATCCGAGAAATCCGCCGCTGAAGCCTGACCGGCGCCAAACAACATCATGGCTGCAACGCTTGATTTGACAAGATGTTTCATTTTTTCCCCATTTATACCTGGAATCATGGACCGTCACCCTGAGTAACAACAAAGACTGGAAGATTGCCTTTTTGCAACTCAAAGTCGCCTGTGAATTGTATTATTTTGAAAAGTGTTGCCGAAATGGCACAGTTTTGGCTGTTCAGGGTCCGATGGACCCGAAATTGTGCGCAATGCCTTGCATTTCGAAGGTTTACACTAACGGAATTGGCCGGATTTATCCTGACAAACTGCAGGTCCGGGACAAAAAAGACCCGGCACATCTGCCGGGTCTCGTTTAATTCGTGGATTGAATGTCAATCAGACAGCAATGACGGGTTCGCCATCAAAGTTCGTCAGGCCAAGCCAACGCCCGGAACAGGTCCGGAATGTTGAATGTGCCGGCTCCTTCGACGTCCCTCTGGCGCAAGCTGTCTGTCCCGACATCCATCCGGAAACCTACCAGAGCAGTACTGCTGAGCGCATCGTCATCTCCGCCAGTGTCGTCATTATCCTCGACGTAATGCCCCCTGTAGGCCACATACCAGCTGAACGGTCCGGTCAACTGATGTTCATATTCTACTCCCCAGGCGGCTGTGAAACCACTGTCATCACCTGAACCGCCATCGTCAAACTTTCCTCCGAAGCCGGCCAGAAAGTCGACTTCAAACTTCTGGTGGTCAGTCGGGAAATACCTGAAACCTACACGGCCAAAACCGCCGGCATCCCAGGTGTCGGAACATTCGCCATGAGCGCAGACAATACCGCCGCCCTGGACAAACCATGTGGACTGTGCGCCGAATGATGCGAATTCCAGGCCACCAAATACGTGATGGGCAAATTCATCGGTGTCAGCAAAAGCTGTATGAGACAGCCCGCCGAAGACACCCCAGGTGCTTTCTTGAGACCGCGACAGCCAGTGTCCTGCACCAGCAAAATAGCTGCCACCGTTGTTTCCCTCGTTGTCGTCATCTACTGCCGAATGGCCTGTTCCTGCAATTTCCAGTTGCCAGGTTTCTCCGGCCACCCGTGCATCGCCGCCGAAAACAAACTGTACGTCTTCGTCAAATGATGTGTCGCCGGAGTCCACGAACTGTGCACCGCCATAGATCGACATCACCGAACTGACAGACGGCAATGCCGGATCCGAGAAATCCGCCGCTGAAGCCTGACCGGCGCCAAACAACATCATGGCTGCAACGCTTGATTTGAAAAGATGTTTCATTTTTTCCCCATTTATACCTGGAATCATGGACTGTAACCCTGAGTAACAACAAAGACTGGAAGATTGCCTTTTTGCAACTCACAATCGCCTGTGAATTGCATTATTTTGTAAAGTGTTGCCGAAATGTCACAGTTTTGGCTGTTCAGGCCAGTGATTGACTGACAACTGTGCATGAAACCCTGAATTTCGTCTGCCCGTACCCGCAAAACCGCACCTTCAACGGATTGCCGGGAATCAATACGGCCTGTTGTTCGGACCGGGCCGGGAAATCTTGTATCGGTCGTTCATTCGTAAAATCCCCGGACTGAAAGGGTCGCAGAGTTCATGACCTAGGGTCGCGGCCGTAGTGGTTGGACGAAAGTCAATGCAACCGATGCCACAATCAGGCCAAGGGCTGTCATTTTCTGCCATGTCATCACATCACCCAGCAGCAGTTGGGAAGACAGTACACCGACCACCGGAATGAGCAAAGTGCCTATGGCTGCCGTGGACGCCGGCAGGCGGGAAATCAGCATGACCCAGGCGGCATAACACAGCGCGACCGGGCCCACCACATGAAAGGCAAGTACTGCCACAACCGACCAGCCCGGAAATGCGAGCGTCCACGGCTGTTCGAACATCATGGCTCCCGCCCAGGCCGGAACGGCTGAAACACCGACCAGCCAGGCAGACCGTGCCAGGGCGGTTGTTGTCCAGTTGCCTGCCTTGAGCACCACGGTGCCGGCTGCCCACGATAAAGCTGCGCCAAGCATGAACAGAAAGCCAGCCGGATGATTGACGAATTGCCCGAAATCACCGGCAAGCAGTGTTGCCAGCCCGGTCATGCCGAGCAGCAGGGAGGCGATACGGTTGATGCCAAACCTTTCGCCCAGAAAAACTGCCGCCATGATGGCCGCCCACATCGGCATGGTGAATGCTATGATTGCAGCCTTTGATGTCTCGGTCAGGAGTTGACCGAATGCGGTCAGCACATTGAAGCCGAACACAGTCAAGAGGCCGGCGACCAGCATCGGGCCGCGTTCCTGCGCTGCAACGCCGAGGCGTTCGCCGGCGCAACGTGCAACGACAGCCAGTAAAACAGCGCCGAGTGAGAATGCGATTGCGCGGAAAGTCCACGGCGGAACCGAACCCAGTATGAATTTGACCGCCGGCCAGTTGAGACCCCACAAGATCCCGATTGTGATGACCAGTACAACGGCACCGGCGTGTGATCTGGTCATGTGTTCAACCCGAATAGCCTCCAGCGGCAGAAAGTCTGCAATCAGTGCATTGCGCGCTCACCGCACAGCGACCAGGCATGCCCCATCAACGCCACCCTGTTCAACCGCTTCATGGGCTGCAATCATCTGGTCAAATTCAAACCGCGCGCCGACTTTGTGCTGCAGTTCACCCTTGCCCAGCAGATCACCGACGCCATCCAGCGCGGCATCGCGCTGGTCTTCGGAGAGCGCAAATATCGAAAACGGGGTCAGCGCGATATTGCTGTACAGCAATTCGGCGAACGGCAGGGCAGGTGCCGGGTTCATGTCGGATGCGTAAGGTGCAATCACGGCTCGCGGGCTCAAGGCAGGAAGGGCGTGTTGCAGGGTTACGGCCAGCGCGCCGTCGCACACCCGGTCAATGCCGTCAGGTGCAGCGTGTTGCAGACGGTCAGTTACATAGGGGCCGGCATAGTCAACCACCTCATCGGCACCCAGTTGCTGCAGTTCGTCTGCCTTTGCCGCGCGTGACAGTGCAACCACTCGTGCTCCGGCACCGTGTGCAATCTGTACCGCATAACGGCCAACCCGACCGCCTGCACCGGTGACCAGTACGGTCCTGTCCGCAACCGGTCCGTCACCCAGTACGCCATGCCAGGCGGTAACGGCCGGCACGCCAATACAGGCACCATCGGCAAAACTCGCCGATGCAGGTAGTTCCCTGGCCAGGGTCTCAGGGATTGCCAGCATGCTGCAGGCCGTACCGTGCGGTCGGCCCGCCTGGGCGCCGAACAGCCAGACATGGTCTCCCACTCTGCCGGGCGAAACTTCCTTCCCGATTGCCACGACTATACCCGCACCGTCATTGTTGGGAACTATCCGGTCAAACCGGCCAAGCTCCCTGCCGGTGGTGCGCCGCTTGATGTCGGTCGGATTGACGGCGGAGACCTTCATCTCGACCACAACTTCTCCTGCTGCAGGTTGCGGTGCAGCCTCGCGTCCAAGCTGCATGACATCTCTGGCCGGACCCGCCCGGCTGTAGCTCCATGCGCGTATCGATGAGGACGCCGTCACTTGTCCATGTACTCGCCACATTTCGGCGCCGGAGAGTTGCCCCACGGCATGATCGGCACCGTTGAGGTGGAATTTTGCGGACTGCCCTCGATGATGCGGTCGGAGTATACAAGGTAAACAAGAGTATTGCGCGCCGCATCACAGCCACGCACGATCTGCAGTTTCTTGAAAAACAGCGAGCGGCGCTGCTTGTAGACTTCATCGCCCTGCTCGAACTTCTCCCTGAAGGTCACCGGACCAACCTGGCGGCACGCCAGCGACACCTCGGAGCGCTCTTCGGCAAACCCTGCCCAGCCTTTCCAGCCGCCGATTTCCGGCAGGGTGAAATGGCATGCCACACCTTCGACAAGCGGGTCATCCAGTGCATAGACGGCCAGTTTCGCGTTTGGCGACAGCAGGCGGAACACAGTTGATTTCTTGAATATCAGCTCCGGATCATCATCGGCAGCAGCTGCAGGGCCGGCTACAGTGTTCATCATCAACATGGCCGAGAAACCTGCGGCCATGATGCATTTTCCAATAGACATCATCAGACAGCTCCATTGTTGTGTGTGGATGCTCCGGTCAGCCGGCGGCAGCCATCGCCCTGAAGCCGTTCTCGAGGTCCTTCTTCAGGTCCTCGACATCCTCAAGCCCGATGTGCAGACGCAGCAGATAGCCTTCGCGATCCCATGTGGTTGCTGTCCTATAACTGGTGACATCACACGGAATTGCAAGGCTTTCAAATCCGCCCCACGAATACCCCATGCCAAACAGCGTCAGCATATTGAGCAGGGCGTCCACGGCCTGTTCATCACTGGTTTTCAGCACGACGCCAAAAAGCCCCGATGATCCGGTGAAATCCCGCTTCCAGATGTCGTGTCCCGGCGCGCCCGGCAGACCCGGATGCAGAACCTCGGCCACCTCGTCGCGGGACCGGAGCCACTCAGCCATGTGCAGGGCAGATTTCATATGGCGTTCGAGGCGCACATCCAGCGTGCGGATGCCGCGAAGTGTCAGGTACATGTCATCCGGTCCGGCGCACAAGCCCATCTCTTCATAAGCAGCCCTGAACCTTTTCCAGTGCGCTTCTGCCACCGTGACACACCCCATCATGCAGTCCGAGTGGCCGACCAGGTATTTGGTGGCTGCCTGATAAGAGATGTCGCAACCGTGTTTGAACGCCTTGAAGTAGTGTCCGGCTGACCATGTGTTGTCGATTGCCACCAGGGCTCCATGGGCGTGCGCTGCAGCCACTATTGCCGGTATGTCCTGTATCTCGAATGTCTGCGAGCCGGGGCTTTCGGTCATCACCAGCTTCGTATTCGGCTTCATCAGGCCGGAAATCGCTCCACCAATCAGCGGATCGTAAAAAGTCACCTCAATGCCCATCCGCCTGAGCAGACCGTTGCACAAATTGCGGGTTGGCCTGTAGGCGTTGTCCATCACCAGCACATGATCGCCGGTATCCAGAAACGCCAGCATCACGCTGGAAACCGCAGCCAGACCAGACGGTGTCAGCCTGCAGGCGTGTCCGCCTTCCAGTTGCGCGACGGTTTCTTCCAGAGCGCGTGACGTAGGGGTTCCCTTGCGCCCGTAGGTGAATGGCTGGTTCTGCGACCTCAACGTTTCGGTATCCGGATACAGAATGGTGGAAGCGTGATAGACGCCGGGGTTTACGATCCCGTGCTCGGAATACTGACGGCCCGCGGTAACGAGTTCAGTTGCGGAATGGTGCCTGGCACCGCTGGAGCTTTTCATGAGATGGACTTTCACAGGCTGAAATGACTGAACCCTGTTTACCTTTTCTGTCACCCTTGAGAAGAATTTTTTTACCGAACAGCTTGACCAAAGTTGGAATTTGGGCAGGATACGAACCGTGTGGGCCGAACAGGCATGCACACAGGGAGTAAAAATTGAAATACTCATGGACGGTGGCTATTGCTGAACCGGAACCGAGTAGCACGGCAGTAGGAATAGATTGCCGGGTTGCCTTTTGGCTCTTTTCGCAAGAGCAATTGCCCAATCTCAAATGATCAAAGGAAATACACATGAAACGTACGTTGCTTTCGCTCGCTCTCGGTACAGCTGTATCGCTCGCTGGCATTTCAGCCGCATCGGCTGGTACTCTTGATGACGTAAAAGCCAAGGGATTTATCCAGTGTGGCGTTAGCCAAGGCTTGATCGGCTTTTCAAACCCGGATGACAAGAACAACTGGACCGGCCTCGATGTCGACTTCTGCCGTGCGGTTGCCGGCGCTGTTTTCGGCGATGGTCAGAAAGTCAAGTTCACACCGTTGTCGGCCAAGGAGCGTTTTACAGCTCTGCAGTCGGGTGAAGTCGACATTCTGTCGCGCAACACCACATGGACAATGGGCCGCGATACTTCACTTGGCCTCGTGTTTGCCGGCGTAACCTATTATGACGGACAGGGCTTCATGGTCAAGAAGTCACTTGGTGTCGACAGCTCTCTGAAGCTCGATGGCGCATCGGTTTGCACGCAGACCGGCACCACCACCGAACTCAATCTTGCTGACTATTTCCGTGCCAACAACATGAAGTATGAAGTTGTTGCCTTCGAAAAGGCTGACGAGGTTATCGCAGCATATGATTCCGGTCGCTGTGACGTGTTCACCACTGACCAGTCGGGCCTGTATGCTGAGCGCCTCAAGCTGAAGAACCCCGATGAAAACGTGGTTCTTCCCGAAATCATTTCCAAGGAGCCTCTGGGCCCGGTTGTCCGCCAGGGCGACGATGCCTGGTTCAACGTCGTAAAGTGGACCTATTTTGCGCTGCTCAATGCTGAGGAAGCTGGTGTAACGGCTGCCAACGCCGGTGACATGATGGCTAATTCCACTGACCCGGGCGTCCGCCGTCTGCTGGGCGTGGAAGGTGATTTTGGCAAGGCTATCGGCCTTGAAAACAGCTGGGCTGCCAATGCCATCAAGGCTGTTGGCAACTATGGCGAAATGTTTGATCGCAATGTTGGTCCGGAAACCAACCTGAAGATCGGCCGGGGCGTTAACGCGCTGTGGAACAAGGGTGGTATTCAATACGCACCGCCTGTTCGCTAATAAAACGACATTCAAGCTGTCCGGCACAAGGCGTTTCAACGCACTGCTTGCCGGGCAGCATTTAATGCATTTATACTGAGTTACAGAATTACAGTGGTCCTGTGGTGGAACGACCCGACGCAAGAACGGTCGGCAGGAAACTAAAGGGTGAGTGTTCGCTTCCGGCAACGGAACTGCGGACTGAACATGGGGCAATGATCACCGGCGGCGCAATAATGGCGTGCCGGAGATCCGCTGAAGCAGGGTGAAGGCAGCAGCATGAGTGTAACCACGGGCGTCGACGGCCCACCAAAAGTCGCATTTTTCAACGACCCCAAGGTCCGCGCAATCGGCATACAGGCGATATTGATCGCGGTCCTGCTGTTCTTCGGCTGGCAAATAATACAAAACACGCTGGCCAATCTTGAAAAGGCAAATATCGCGTCCGGCTGGGGCTTTCTGGACACCGCTGCGGGCTTCGATTTGTCATTCACCCTGATTCCCTATTCGGAATCCTCAACTTACGGCCGGGCTATAACCGTCGGCATATTGAACACGATTCTGGTGGCGTTTTGCGGCATCATAACGGCAACGATAATCGGCTTCCTCGTAGGCGTCATGCGCCTGTCGAAGAACTGGCTGGTGTCAAAGGTTGCCGAGATTTACATCGAGGTCATGCGCAACGTGCCGTTGCTGATCCAGATGTTTATCTGGTACAAGGTGGTGCTTGCTGCTTTGCCCAGCCCCCGAAGCGCCTGGTCGATAGCGGATACGATCTTCCTGTCCAATCGTGGTATCACAATCCCCAAATTCATATGGGGTGACGGTGCATGGATGATTGCCGTTGCCGTGATTGCAGCGATCATCGGCATCGTGATCCTGAGCAAATGGGCGCACAAGCGCCAGGAGGCGACGGGTGAACAATTCCCGGTGTTCCTGACGTCCCTCGGTATCCTGATTGGCCTGCCACTGCTGACATATCTTGCATTGGGATCGCCGGTCGAGTTTGAGTTTCCCGAGCAGGGCAATTTCAATTTGCGTGGTGGTGTTGGCCTGGTGCCTGAATTTGCGGCACTTTATTTTGCCCTGTCGATCTATACCGCAGCATTCATTGCCGAGATTGTCCGCTCAGGCATTCTGGCGGTCAACAAGGGGCAGACCGAGGCATCCTACGCGCTTGGCCTGAGGCCCGGCCCGGCATTGCGGCTGGTGGTTATACCGCAGGCCATGCGGGTCATTATTCCACCACTGGCCAGCCAGTATCTGAACCTGACGAAGAACTCGTCTCTGGCCGTGGCAATTGGTTTTCCTGAACTGGTTGCAGCCGGCGGAACGGTGATGAACCAGTCCGGGCAGGCGGTTGAGATTATTGCGATATGGATGGCGGTGTACCTGACCATCTCGCTGCTCACGTCAGCGTTCATGAACTGGTTCAACAATCGAATGAAGCTGGTGGAGAGATAAGCACATGTCGGATATTCAATCTCGAAGAAACCTTGCTTATGTACGCACCGAACAGGTGCCGGCAATGCCGGCGCCAATGAGCGCCAGCGGACCGGTTGGCTGGATGCGGGAAAACCTGTTTCCAACCCCTTTGAACGGGCTGATGTCGCTCATATTCGGGGCACTGTTGTTGTATGTGGTCTGGATTACCCTTGACTGGTCGGTGTTCAAGGCGGTCTGGAGCGGAGAAGACCGCTCGGCCTGCATTGGCGATGGCGCCCACGGTGCCTGCTGGGCGATGGCCAGGGCCAAGTTCGGCCAGTGGATGTACGGTTTCTATCCGTTCACCGAGCGCTGGCGTGTCAATGTTGTTGCCATTGTAGGGTTGCTGGCCCTGGTGCCGATGATGATGCCCTCATTGCCCTACAAGCGAATTAACGGCATATTCCTGCTCGGCATCTACCCGATCTTGACGCTGATCCTGCTGACCGGAGGACATTTCGACATCGGCCTGTCAACCTGGTTGACGGTGGGTGCTTTCGTGGCTGCCATTGTCATTCCGATCCTGTTGCTGGGATTTGTTGCCAAGATCATCGAGCCGGTCATTGCGATGGTTGCATCTGCTGCCATCGTGGCCGGCGTTGCGCTTTTGCTGATCATCATGTCGATCGATTTCGGACTTCCGTTTGTCGAAACCTCCAAGTGGGGCGGCCTGCTGCTGACACTGGTGGTCGCTGTCACGGGAATCGTGGCATCGTTGCCGATCGGGATCCTGCTTGCGCTGGGCAGGCGCTCAAACATGCCGATCGTCAAGATGTTCTCGGTGGCATTCATCGAGTTGTGGCGCGGTGTCCCGCTGATCACCGTGCTGTTCATGGCATCGGTCGTGTTGCCGCTGTTCCTGCCGCCCGGCACAAGTTTCGACAAGCTGCTGCGTGCGCTCATCGGCGTGGCATTGTTCTCGTCAGCCTACATGGCCGAAGTGGTGCGCGGCGGCCTGCAGGCCATTCCCAAGGGACAGACGGAAGCTGCCCAGGCGCTTGGTCTGACCTTCTGGCAGAACATGGGACTGATCACGCTGCCGCAGGCGCTGAAGCTGGTTATACCCGGTATCGTCAATACTTTTATCGGCCTGTTCAAGGATACGGTGCTGGTCGGCATTATCGGACTGTATGACCTGCTTCTGATCGTGCAGGCAGCCAATACCGACCAAAAGTGGGTGGCACCACAAACCCATTCCACCGGCTTCTTCTTTGCGGCCGCTGTGTTCTGGATATTCTGTTTCGGCATGTCGCGCTATTCCATGTTTATGGAACGTCAGCTCGACACCGGACATAAAAATTAAACCGTTTAAGCGTAGGGAAAATTGATCATGGCCAAGGCAACCAAAAAAGCGCCAGCAAAAAAAGCGGCGGCAGCAAAAACCGACCACATGACTGATGATGTTGCAATCCAGATATCCAGCATGAACAAGTGGTACGGAGAGTTCCATGTACTGCGCGACATCGACCTTACCGTGTATCGCGGCGAACGGATTGTCATATGCGGACCGTCGGGATCCGGCAAGTCTACCTTGATCCGTTGCATCAACCGGCTGGAAGAACATCAAAAGGGCCAGATCATTGTGGACGGCATTGAGCTGACCGATGATCTGAAGAAAATCGACGAAATCCGCCGTGAAGTCGGCATGGTGTTCCAGCACTTCAATCTGTTTCCGCATCTCACCATTCTGGAAAACTGCACGCTTGCCCCGATCTGGGTTCGCAAGATGCCGAAGAAGGAAGCCGAGGACATTGCCATGGGCTTCCTTGAGAAAGTGAAGATCCCCGAGCAGGCCAGCAAGTACCCGGGACAGCTTTCCGGCGGCCAGCAGCAGCGTGTGGCCATTGCGCGTTCACTTTGCATGAACCCGCGCATCATGTTGTTTGATGAGCCCACATCGGCCCTTGACCCTGAAATGATCAAGGAAGTGCTGGAAGTTATGGTGGATCTGGCTGAAACCGGCATGACCATGTTATGCGTGACCCACGAAATGGGTTTTGCACGTCAGGTCGCAGACCGGGTGATCTTCATGGATGAAGGCCAGATCGTCGAACAGAACGAGCCTGAGGCGTTCTTCACCAGCCCGAAGTCAGACCGAACCAAGCTGTTCCTGAGCCAGATCCTGCATTAGAATCTTTTTTGGTCGAACAGCTTTCTTCGCTTCGCTCAGGCCGTTCTTTTTGCTGGTCGAACAGCTTGTCCGCCTTCGGCGGGCCGTTCTCCGACCCTGAACCACTTTAGTGGTGAACTCCAAACCGAAGCACGCAGTGCTGAGGCAAGGCCGACTGGCCGTCATGCGAAGCATGCCCTCGCGGAGCGCAGCCGTCAGGCTGCTTGCGTGAGCGAAATAGTTCAATCCCAGCACGCAGTGCTGAGGCAAGGCCGACTGGCCGTCATGCGAAGCATGCCCTCGCGGAGCGCAGCCGTCAGGCTGCTTGCGTGAGCGAAATAGTTCAATCCCAGCACGCAGTGCTGAGGCAA
>JAHEFB010000065.1:13608-17967 GCA_024640405.1 Alphaproteobacteria bacterium
GGCCGACTGGCCGTCATGCGAAGCATGCCCTCGCGGAGCGCAGCCGTCAGGCTGCTTGCGTGAGCGGAGTAAACAACTCACGCCACACTGTCATTCTCGGGCTTGTCCCGAAAATCCAGTCTTTTCAGCTTGTCGCAACGTTGCCTGGATACCCGGCACAAGGCCGGGCATGACAATAGTACGAGATACCCGCCTCTCCGAAGCACGCAGTGCTGAGGCAAGGCCGACCGGCCGTCATGCGAAGCATGCCCTCGCGGAGCGCAGCCGTCAGGCTGCTTGCGTGAGCGAAATAAACCAATCCGGGCACGTCAGTGCTGAGGCAAGGCCGACTGGCCGCCGCACAAAGTGCGTCCTCGCGTGAGCGGATTAAAACACTTCACCCAATCTTCTGATTGTACTCACCGACTTCGGGATAGTCGCTCAGGTGCATGTCGATGGCCTTGAACATGGCTTTCATCATGTCCTCCGACGTGGGGCTCTCGCAAACTACAACAAGTTCAGGCTTGTTTGACGACGCACGCACCAGTCCCCATGTACCGTCTGCCAGCACAATGCGAATGCCGTTCACCGTAATCAGTTCGCGAACTGCCTGACCCGCCAGCTTGCCGCCGTCGGCAGCAATTCGCTGGAAATAGGCGACAGCCTTGTCAACAATGCCGTACTTGGCTTCATCGGCGCAATGCGGCGACATGGTGGGTGACCCCCAGGTCTGCGGCAAGTCACGGTAAAGGTCAGCCATGGATTTGTCCGGCTGGCGTTCCAGCATGCGCAAAATGGCGATAGCGGACGCCAGTCCGTCATCATAGCCAAGCCCGTAAGGTTCACGCAGGAAGTAGTGGCCGGATTTCTCGAAGCCTGCGATTGCGCCGAGTTCGTTGGTACGCCGCTTCATATAGGAGTGCCCGGTTTTCCAGTAATCGGTGCGCGCGCCCTGTGCCTTTAGGACCGGGTCGGTTTTATAAAGGCCAGTGGATTTGACATCCACGACAAACTGGGCGTTTTCATGTTCGGATGACATGAACCTGGCCAGCATGACACCAACCTTGTCAGCAAAAATCTCATTCCCCTCATTGTCCACCACGCCACAGCGGTCGCCATCACCGTCGAAGCCGAGGCCGACATCGGCACCTGACGCCAACACCGCATCGCGCATGGCGTGCAGCATTTCCATATCTTCCGGATTGGGATTGTAGCGCGGAAACGAATGATCCAGTTCGCAGTCCAGCGGCACCACCTCACATCCCATGGCTTCCAGTACCTTTGGCGCAAATGCGCCCGCTGTGCCGTTGCCGCATGCGCACACAACTTTCAGCTTGCGGGTCACAGGTCCGCCCTTGACCAGATCCGCAACATATTTCTCTTCCAGATCTGAAACATGTATCAGACCACCACCATCACGGGTTTGCCAGTTGCCGCCCAGTACGATGTCCTTGAGTGCGCTCATCTCTTCCGGCCCGAAGGTAAGTGGCCGGTTGCAGCCCATCTTCACACCGGTCCAGCCATTGTCGTTGTGACTGGCGGTCACCATCGCGACAGCTGGAACATCCAGCGCGAACTGGGCGAAATACGCCATCGGCGAAAGCCCCAGACCAATGTCATAAACAGTACATCCCGACGCCATCAATCCCGTGGTCAGCGCCTGTTTGATGGACATGGAGTAACCGCGGAAATCGTGAGCCGTGACGATATGCGGTTTGACTCCGCGCTGGTGCAGGTAGGTGCCCAAACCCAGCCCGAGCGCCTGAATGCCGTACAGGTTGATCTCTTTTTCAAACAGCCAGCGCGCGTCATACTCGCGAAAACCGGTCGCCTTGACGAGTGGCAGGCGTTCATAGTCCGGTGTGTTTGGAACCAGATCGGCGCGGGGTTTGGCAAGCATTGATGGCTTCCTTCTGGTAACAGGTTCAACGAAGAATTAGCCGGCACTTGCCAGCCGGTTGCGGCGGCCACCCTTGCGGCGTTTGTTGCGGGTAAGATTTGCCAACCTGTGATCAAGTTGCAAAGTCACTGCTTCGCGTTCCTGGGGAGACAGCGAAATCCAGCTGGCGATTTCATTGCCGGTCCGTCCACAACCCATGCAGTAGCCACTGTCGGGTTCCAAGACGCACAGTTTGATACACGGTGACTGGATTGCAGGAGTTACGCGATTATTCATGGTCCTGCCGCGTAGCACGCATGCCCCTCAATGCGCAACATCTCATGCTGGAAGTCGAGAAGGTTGGAGGGGTTATTGTTCCGGATTTGGTTCAGGAGGTGGCGTTGGTTCGTTGGTGTCCATATTTGGTGGCAGTTCCGGTTGGCTGCGTTCAAATTCTCTGACACGATAGTCGAAATCCTGAAACGGTACCCATTCAGCCTCGTGAATGGTTTTCTTCAAGCCAAGGCCTTGTGCCGGTTGTTTCGCTGCCGGTTTGGCCGGTATCACGACCGCCGGTTCAATGTTGCGGACCGTATTGTCGTGCAAACCCAGATTGTCGATGTTCACCACCAATACGACTACGGCGAGTGCTGCTGACGACCATAGTGAAGCCAGCCGTGCTGTTGAGTAGGTCGGTGCCAACATCGCCAGGGCCGCACCAAATCCGGCGCATCCGATCAAAAACATAAACTCCGTGGTCGGCGTTGCGTTGAGGTTGTCCGGCAACCACCGGTAACCTGATTTTCCCGCAGCAGCCACAATGATCATTGCACAGCTAAATACAAAACCGATCCACGCGTGCATGGTAATTCCTCTTGTAATAAATCCTTGAGGCACACTAGCCTTGAATGGCAAACGCGGCGTGAAGGAACACGGTTAATAAATCGTGGCCGGCAATCATTATCTTCATCCGCCGGTCGATGGAAACGACTGGCCGTTGCGGAGCGGGCTGTTCCATTGCGCAAAACAGTGTTAAGCGATAACCGATTAACACCGGCCATTCGTCACCGCCATTCAACAGGGTTTGATTAGGGTCAGGACCCATTAGTCTCATGCAATTCTGTTTGAAGGAAACCAGTCGAATGATGTTGAAAAAGCGCAAGACAAGGCTTTGTGCCTTTTCGAGCATTTTTCGACTTCAGGCGGGTGTTTTACTTCAAACCCGAAGGGCGGGGTCTATTTTGCCCCTGACATCGTTGAAAGGTCTTGAAAACCATAAGGTTTCCTTCGACCTTTCGCCTTGTCAGATGCAAAATATCCTCCCGCAGAATGGATAACATTAAAGAGACCTGACCCTAAATATGTCGCAGATGAATCCAAACCCCAACTTGCTGCCTTTTGACGACATTCGCGCTTTGGTAGATCAAATGCCCGGGTTCGACGTTCGGGCGGCAACTATGTTTGCGCAGCAGGTACCGCAAGTTTCCGGCCGTGTATCCGAGGTCGCCAGCTGGCTGGCAGGTTGGCAGGCGCAGACCGGGCCAAAGATGCGGCGTCCTGTGGTGGCGCTTTTTGCAGCGTCTCATGCGGTTGCGGCTGAACTGGATGCGGGATTGCAGCTTGATGAGGTCGTGGACCTGGTCGGTATGGTTCAGGCAAGATCCGGTCCGGTTGCAAGGATTTGCGAACACGCAGAACTTGGCCTGAAGGTTTTTGAACTGGCGCCTGAATTGCCGGTGGAGGACTTCTCCAGGGCAGCCGCGATGCAGGAAAGTGACTGCGCGGCAACGATTGCTTACGGCATGGAGGCGACAACAGATGGATGTGACTTTCTTGTCGTGCGAGCGGTTGCGGCAGGCCAACAGGCATCCATTACTGCAATGACAGCTGCCCTGCTTGGTGATGAAAGCTCCTTAACCGGGTTACGAAGCCCGCAGGAAATAGAGATTACTGCCAGAGCTTTAGGCTTCCACAAGTCATGGCTGAAGTCGCCTTTGGAATTGCTTCGCCGGCTGGGCGGACGGGAGGCGGCGGCTGTTGCAGGTGCCATTGTGGCTGCCCGCTTACAGCGTGTGCCGGTCATTCTTGATGGCTCGACGGCGGTATGCGTGGCCTTGTTGCTGGAAAGCTTGCGTAGCGGTTCAAGTGACCATTGCATGGTGTCGTGCACAGACATGCATCCGGACAGCAGCCGGCTTTGCAAAGCTCTCGGCCGCCCAGTGCTGTTGTCAGGGAATTACGATGGACACGACGGCACATCGGGCGCTTTGGCAGCAAGCCTGGTCGCAAACCTGATATCGCCGCTCAACAGTGCAGGTTGATTTGAGCAACTTTCGCCCAGATAGAAGCATTTGATGGCGCGAATTTAACGCCCGACGCTCTAGGCTGTGGTGACGATTTAACGAACAGGGATTCCCTTTTGTCTGCGAATCAGATTCAAGACTGATTTTTGGGAGATCAGTCATGTCTATTGACGCACTTCGCGATGATCAGTGGGAACG
>JAHEFB010000004.1 GCA_024640405.1 Alphaproteobacteria bacterium
GCGTGGCGGCTTGACCAGCGGACACCTTCAAACATTTTCAGCACCGTTCGCCTGCGCGATTGCCCGACAAGCCAGTAACCGCCGTCCGGCGCCGGTCCGAACACGGCGTCGCTGCGTCCAAGCTGATGGAAGGCCTGCGCAATGTCGGCAGGTTCAATGTTCGGAATATCGCTGCCGATGATGGCCACCGGTCCAACAGGAAGCGTATCGAACATGCGCTGCATGCGGTCACCCAGATCGCCTGGTCCCTGATCAATCAGACTGACATTTTCCGGCCAGACATTGGCGTTGAGTTCATGCACGCCCGATACTGCGACCCAGGTCTGCCAGCGAGAGTCCCGTGACAGTGTTCTCAGGGTTTGGGCCAGCATGACCCGGTAGGCGCGGGTTGCCTCCATGGCGCCTACGCTTGCGCCCAGCCGCGTCTTGACCCGGCCAATGCGCGGTTGTTTGGCCATAATCAACAAATGTTGCGGACGCGCAGTCATCTGTAAAACCGTTTTATCCGTTCAGGCGACACCCCGACTGACCACATGGCAAGACAGGTCAGGTTACGCATCATGCGGGCGAAGTAACCGTCGCGAACATAGCGCTCGGCGCTGGTGATTGCCGGCACGTCCAGATACCTCAATCGCGACCTTCCTACTCGACGGATCAGGTCTACATCTTCCATCAGCGGCATTGGACGGTAACCGCCGGTCTCGTCATACAACTCGCGGGATATCAGCAGGCCCTGATCGCCATACGGCATTGCAAACATCCGGCACCGCCAGCGCACAAGCGCCTCGAGAATGCGCGCTTTCATGGTTTCATCGTCCAGCCTGAAACGAAACACCGCTGCATCATGCCTTTGTGCTATGTGAGTGCGCACCGCGTCAGCCCAACCATCGCCCAGCACAGTATCGGCGTGCAGAAACAGCAACCATTCGCTGTTTGCCTGTTTCGCGCCGGCAGCCAGCTGGACACCTCGGCCAGGGGCACCTGTCAGCAGCACCACACCAAACCCTTCGACATCAGGCGGCACGTCTGACCCACCGTCGGCAACAATTATTTCAGCAATTGCAGCTGCTTTCGCCTGCCTGGTCAAACAGGCAAGTGTGCGTGGCAAACTGGCATTGGCGTTACGGGTTGGAATGATGACCGACAGCATGATGGCGCGACAATAGCCTCGGCAAGGTTGAGTTGGAACACGCTGATACATGTTTTTTGTTCTTGTTATGTTCCATTTCCTGGTATACGCTCACCGCATTATGAACATGAATCAGAATCCCTCCCGGCTGGATCTGTCCAGCGCACCAGCGGCAACGCCGCAACTGCCGCAGGTCAAGGAACGCGGTCGTGGTGTCGGCAGCAACTCCAGCGGCCGGTTTGAAGCCTTCAAGCGATCCGGTTTTGATGATGGCTGGCATCGCGAAGATGAAGAGCTGCCGGTTCTCAAGACCCATGTGACTGAAGAGGTCGCGCGTTCGATCATTGCCCGAAATACCTCGCCGGACATTTCGTTTGACCGCTCGATCAATCCTTATCGTGGCTGTGAACACGGGTGTTCCTATTGTTATGCAAGGCCGAGCCATGCCTATATGGGGCTGTCTGCGGGGCTGGATTTCGAAAGCCGCCTGTTTGCCAAAACCAATGCCGTTGAATTGCTGCAGAAGGAACTGGGCGCAAAGGGTTATGAACCCGCAACCATTGCACTTGGCGCCAATACGGACCCCTACCAGCCTGTTGAACGGCAGTATCGTTTGACACGCGAAATCCTGAAAGTACTGAATAAATGCAATCACCCGGTTGGCATCGTGACCAAATCCGCCCTGGTGACCCGCGACATCGATCTTCTCAAACCCATGGCTGAGAAAGGACTGGTCAAGGTTGCGCTGTCGATCACCACGCTGGACCACAAGCTGTCGCGCCAGATGGAACCGCGCGCCTCTGCGCCGGCAAAACGCTTGCAGGCGCTGGAAATCCTGTCGGCTGCGGGCATTCCCACTGTCGCCATGACAGCACCGATAATCCCGGCCATCAACGATATGGAAATCGAAAAACTTCTCGGTGCAGCGCAATCTGCAGGGGCGCGTGAGGCCGGCTATGTCTTGCTGCGGCTGCCGCATGAACTGAAGGATTTGTTCCGCGAATGGCTGGAGCGGGAATTTCCCGACCGGGCAAAACATGTGATGAACCTGGTGCGTGACATTCGCGGAGGTCGTGACAACGACCCCGAATTTGGCGCCCGCATGACCGGCCGCGGACCTTATGCGTGGCAGATCGGGCGGCGCTTTGAACTGGCCTGCAAGAGGCTTGGCCTCAACAAGGCAAAGCACAAACTGCGGGCAGATCTGTTTGAACGCCCAATTCAGCCCGGAGAACAACTTTCGCTGCTTTAGAGGCGTATGTGAACCCAGTCGAAAACATATCCGGCAGCGAGCGAGCCCGACAATGCCAAAGCGAGATACAGGAAAAACGGCCGGAGTCTGAGCACAGGAAAAATGGCCATTGCGCCCCAGACGCTCACCACGCCACCGGAAACCAGAAAGGCCATCGCCGCACCTGCCGACATGCCGTGATCCATTAGTCCCCTTGTCAAAGGGAGTGCCGCATACCCGTCCAGATAGGCCGGCGCACCGACAAATACAGCAAATGGAATGGCCCACCAGACATCTTTACCGACATAGGCAGACAAGGCTTCCGGCTGCAGGACAGCATTGAGTGCAAACTCGGCCGCAAATGCCGGGATCAGACAAATCAGGATCAATCGGGTGGTCGCAATGAGACTCTGAACAAATACCCCTCTCCTGCGCTGATCTTTCCAGACATTCGGATCAAACGACAATGTGGTGCGGCAGTTGGCTTGCGACAATTTTCCCACGATCCGGTTGTCGCGCAGTGCCGTCCTGGCCCAGTCGCTGCGGGAAAACAAGGACGTGACCGCCCCGCCCCACAGCCCCAGGCCGAACGCGGCAACAGTTTTGCCGATGGCGAAAGCTGCACCCAGGGTTGCTGCGGTTGTTGCAAGCATCGCAGGATCGGTAATCGGAGAGGAAAGCCAGAATGCCATCACCGGTGCCAGCGGCACGCCGGCTGCCAACAGTCCGGCCATGAGCGGCAGCACGGTCACACCGCACACCGGTGTAATGGCTCCAAACGCCGAAGCGGCAGCTATCGAATAGACAAGGTTGCCCTCAAACAGTCTTGCGATATGACTGCCCGCACCGCTCGCCATGATCCAGCCTGCCAGGACAATGCCAGGCACGACAATCGGTGCCACTGCCAGCAGGCCGACAACCACAAATTCCGCCATTTGCAACATGAACTGCGGCCAGACGAACGAGGCAACAAGAGCGCAGCCTGCCGCCAAAATCAGCAGCGATTTCAATGAGACAGGGGGATTTGCAGTCTGGATGTGATCGGTCATGGTCCACGCTCCGCTTTTCGGGGAGGGTTGGAAAGTGCGCCCATATGAGTCATATGTAAAACGGGTAATTTAAAAAGCAGATATGAGTTTTTCAAATGAATCAATTGAACAGTGACCTGCTGCGAACCTTCATTGCCGTGGCCGAGACCGGCAGCATGACGGACGGAGCCGCCCGCATTTTTCGTTCCCAGTCAGCCGCCAGTCTGCAGATCGGAAAGCTGGAAGACCTGCTGGGCCAACCGGTTTTCGACAGGCACGGGCGCGGCGTCACACTGACCGAAACCGGAGAACGGTTGCTGCCGATTGCCCATGAAGTGACCCGTACGCTGTCGTCTGCGTTGCGGGAACTGACATCTGACAGATTGCAGGGCAAATTGCGGCTCGGGGTGCCTGACGATCAGAGCAAACCGATATTGTCGCGCATCATTAGTGAATTTTCCCAGTCCCATCCCATGGTTGAACTCGATGTGACCTGCGCCCTGAGTGCCGGTTTTCCGGCAGCACTGGCATCAGGAAACCTGGATATTGCGGTATATGAGGTCGAACAACCGCACCGCGGACATGAAATCCTGCGGGAGGAAAACACCTTCTGGATGATGTCGCGCCACCATGATCTGTTGCGACGTGACCCGCTGCCGGTAGCCCTGTTTGATCGCGATTGCTGGTGGCGGGATGCAGCACTTGCCGCATTGCATGAAACAGGCCGCGCGTTCCGCATCATATATGCCAGTCAGAGCGTGGCAGGCGTCTCCGCCGCGATAGAGGCAGGTATCGCGATCGGACTGCTGGGACAGGGATCACTGAACGGCAACCTGATCTGTCTGGGAGCTCATCACGGTTTCGGGGATATGCCGACTTCAAGGCTTGTCCTGGCAAGCAGAGACGGCGAACACAGTGCGCAGGTCCAGGCAATGAAAACGGCGATCCGGCAGGTATTCGCCGAAGCGTGAAGAGCGGTGAAATCTCACGCATGGTAAAATTCCTGTTCGTCAAACACACCGGTTTGTCGTATGGCTGAACTGGAAATCCGACACTCATCAAACAAAGGGCCAGCCAGTGAGCAGTGCTGCCATCAACATTGTACTGCCATTGTCCGCGATACTGCTGGCGGGGTATTTCGCAGGCCGTTCGGGCTTGTTCGGAGAAACCAGCAGTGCGGTGCTCAATCGTTTCGTTTTTGTCGTGTCACTGCCGTCGCTGGTTTTCGTTTCCCTGTCCCGCGTGACTGTAGACCAGTTTTTCAACTGGCCGTTCCTGGCAACACTGGGCGGCGGCATGCTGGCAACGTTTGTGCTCAGCATGGCAGTTGCTCGATTTGTGTTTCCCGGCGGGCTGTCACAGCTTGGTCTGCACGGGTTGACGGCCATGTACTCCAGCACCGGCTATATCGGATTGCCAATTCTGCTCATCGCCTTCGGCAATGAGGCACTGATCCCGGGCATTATCGGCGCCGTGATCACCGGCGCGGTGTTTCTTCCGCTGGCCATAATCCTTGCAGAAATCGGCAACAGGGATGAAACGCGCCCGTTCAGTCTGGCACCGTTTGCGAATGTAGCCCGCAACCCGATATTCATGGCGACAGTGGCAGGGCTGCTGGTATCGGCATCCGGCATGGGCCTTCCCAAACCTGTTTCGGTGTTCTGCGATCTGCTGGGCGGCGCCTTCACACCTTGCGCGCTGTTTTCGGCGGGGCTTTTCATGGTGGGTTGCTCGGTCAAGGGCGATGGCCGCGAAATCAGCTGGCTGGTTTTCATGAAACTGGCCGTGCATCCGCTCATCACATGGTGGCTGGCCTATCACGTCTTTGAGCTGGAAGGCATTTTGCCCGCCGTGGCGGTTATCCAGGCAGCCCTGCCCGCCGGTGTGCCCGTCTTCGTGCTGGCGCAGCAATACCAGACCTTTGTTGCGAGATCCAACGCCGCCGTGGTCATTTCTACCGTGTTGTCGGCAGTGACACTGTCTGTGCTGCTGTCACTGCTGGTTGGGTGATTGGTGCGGGACCAGGAGGTTTTCCTGCCCGTGAACGTGGCCCCGATGGTGGCGGACATCACGGTTGGTGCAATCTGCAATATGTCGGTGCTGGTCGCGGCAAACGGCGTCAGCACCAGCGCGGCGACAGACTGATTTAAGATTGCAGAATGGAGCGTGATGGCGCAACCTAGCACCCGCATTGCATGTCATACTTATTTTACAGGCGGTTGAACTATGGATTTGTTGCGCGACATTCGGGAAACAACGACCGAACTACCAGCGCTTGAAATGTTGCGTTACCTGATCAAGGAGCGGTTTCCCGGTGAAGTTGCAGTCACAGCTTCTCTCAAGTCGCCAAGTATCGTGGTATTGAAGATGGTGTCTGAAATAGACCCGTCGACACCCGTCATATTCTGCCATCCGCGCGAGGTGTTTCCCGGCAGCGAAAAATATCGCGCCGAAATCGTTGAGCTGCTTGGCCTGACAAATGTCAAATCTGCCAGCAGCAGCGACCCGTTTACCGGAAAGCATGAATTCCAGTTCTGTGAACGGCTGTGGAATGAACCCGCCGAAGGGGGCAGGACCAGTGAAACCATCCACCTCAATGAGGTTCTGGCGCCGTACAAGTGCTGGATCAAGGCCGTCTATCACCAAAGGCCAGAGACACCGGCCGAGCAACGGATAGACGTATATGGCGGCAAGGTGATTGTTGATGTCCTGCGCCGGCGGCCCACCGAGGCGGTGGACCAGTTCATGTTCGACCATGGACTGCCGTATCACCCAAGGGTCAGGCATCTCAAGCGGCCGGCTCAGGTTGCGCCGGAAGGCGGCAAGGAAGTCGGGTGGTATTTCTGACCCTGCCCGGCCAGAGGGCAAAAACGCTTCCGTCAAATGATCCAGTTTACACCCATCTCTCTCCAGGAAAGTAATGGCAATGCCAAAACTCGTACCGCCACACTGTTCACCGACCGTCAAACCGCTCTTGCTGCCGGCTGCCGAGCGGGCTGAAGAACTGAAGCAGGCCGAAAAACTCAAGACCATTCCTCTCGACTCGCGCGCCGTCTCAGACATTTTCATGCTGGCGATGGGTGCATACACACCGCTCGACGGATTCATGGGCCATGACGACTGGCACGGCTCGTGCCAGGACATGAAGCTGGCCAGCGGAGTCTTCTGGCCGATCCCCATCACCTTGCCCGTCGACACTGAGATCGCCGATGCAATCAGCGACAATGAGCAGGTTGCGCTGGCAGACGCGGAGACCGGCGAAATCCTGGCCATCATGGAGGTTCGCGAGAAGTACTCGATCGACAAGCCGTTCGAGGCAACCCATGTCTATCGCACCACCGACGCCAAACATCCCGGCGTGGCCAAGGTTCTGGAACAGGGTGATGTCAACCTGGCCGGTCCGGTCAGAGTGCTCAGCGAAGGCGATTATCCGGAAAAATACCCCGATCTGTACATCCGCCCGGAACAGTCGCGCGCGCTGTTTGCGGAAAAGGGCTGGTCGCAGATTGCGGCTTTCCAGACTCGCAATCCGATGCACCGCAGCCATGAGCACCTGGCAAAAATCGCCGTGGAAGTAACCGACGGCGTGTTCATCCATCAGGTGCTGGGCAAGTTGAAAGCCGGCGACATCCCTGCCGAGGTGCGGACCCGGGCCATTCAGGCAATGATCGACAATTACTTCCGGCCCGGAACAGTGGTTCAGGCAGGCTATCCGATAGAAATGCGCTATGCGGGGCCCAGGGAAGCATTGCTGCATGCCCTGATCCGGCAGAATTTCGGCTGTTCGCACCTGATCGTCGGGCGCGATCACGCCGGTGTCGGTGACTATTACGGTCCGTTCGATGCGCATCACATTTTCGATGAACTGTGGGACGGCGCACTGCTCACCAGACCGCTGAAAATCGACATCACGTTCTACTGCCGGAAATGTTACGGAATGGCGACGGCAAAAACCTGCCCGCATGATCCGGAAAACCATATTTCCATTTCAGGAACGCAGCAGCGCGAGATGCTGTCCAATGATGCAGACATTCCACCCGAGTTCAGCCGGCCTGAAGTGGTGGCGATCCTCAAGGAGTACTATGCCAGCCTGCGGTCCGCGGAATAGTCACGGACCGCCTGATGATCATCGCGCAAATTTCCGATACCCACATAGCTCTGGATACGCCGGATGCGGATCGCAGAATTCAGGATTTCGAGGCCACCATCACCGATATCAATCGCCTTGATCCGGCTCCTGACCTGATCGTGCACTCAGGTGATATTGTACATAACGGCCGCCTGGACGAGTACAGCCAGTCTGTCGCGACGCTGGCCAGGGCAAATGCGCCGGTCTATGTCATGGCCGGCAACAAGGACGACAGGACAAACCTGCGCAAGGCATTTGCCGGATCCGGATATCTGTCGCGAGACAGTGACTTTATCGACTACGAAATTGGCGGTTTCCCGGTAAGACTGCTGGTGCTGGATACCAAGAGCGCCACCAGCAACAAGGGCGACTTCTGCAGTGAGCGGATTGAGAGACTGACCACCATGATCGCCTCCGACACAAGCAGACCCATTGCGGTCTTCACCCATCATCCACCCTTCGATGTCATGGTCGGACCCGACCAGGTCAATTTTGAAACCCGGGAGATCATGTCGGGCTTGCGCGCCGCCTTGCAACAATCCGGACGGGTCATTGCGGTATTCAGCGGCCATGTTCACCGCGGCACCGCAGGTCACGTCGAAACCATCCCGGCGACGGTAATGCCAAGCGTCGCCACCACATTGCGCAAGGGCGAATATCCTGATGATATGGCGGCCCGGCCCATCTATCACATTCACCGGTATGATCCGGCCTGGGGCTTCAGCACACAGTCACGTATCGTCGGCGTCTAGCGAGACCGCGACAAATAATCCGGGCAGGCAAATGACTATCGCATCCGCATTGTCATTGGCTATTATCGCGTGTGATGGCGATTCGATCCGATACCACCCCCGATTTCACCCTGGAACGTGCCGCGCTTGACGGCGGCGCGCGGCTGGTGGCGGGCGTGGACGAGGCCGGGCGCGGCCCGCTCGCGGGGCCCGTGGTGGCGGCCGCGGTAATTCTCGATCCCGGTCATGTTCCAGCCGGCCTGAACGACAGCAAGAAGCTGTCGCAACGGGCCCGCGATGCCCTGTTTGCGGAAATCCTGGCAACTGCCGAAATAGGTGTCGGGGTGGCCGATGTTGCCCGCATTGACGAGATGAACATTCTGCAGGCGACCTTGTGGGCCATGACGGAAGCCATCGCAGATCTTGAACACATGCCTGATCTTGCGCTAATCGACGGCAATCGCTGCCCGAAGCTGACCTGCCCGAGCCAGCCGATCGTCAAAGGTGATGCGAAGTCCATGTCCATTGCGGCTGCTTCAATCGTCGCCAAGGTCACCCGGGACCGGATCATGCTGGCGCTTGACCGGAAAATTCCCCAGTACGGATTTGCCCGCCACAAGGGCTACGGCACGGCTTTTCACCTTGAAATGCTCAAAACCCACGGGGCCACACCGCACCATCGCAGCTCGTTTGCACCGGTGCGCAATGTGCTTGCGGACGCCGCGCGTTAACCATTCATTAAGAATTTGATTCACGCCGGAGTCCCGGTGATTCAACATGGGCCTTGAGCTTGCATGATCAGGACGCAAAAGACGTCTGTCGGCAGGCGCGGGCATGCATGAATTCATGCCCGTTTGTCAGTGATGCGTCAAAACAGGTTATGCGTACAAATGGGTATTGCCACAAAGCAGGACATCGCTCCGCTTCTGAATTCGATTCTTGCAGGCGATTGCCTGGAAGAACTGCAAAAAATTCCGTCTGAAAGTGTGGATGTTGTATTCGCCGACCCGCCCTACAACCTGCAGCTCGGCGGCGGCCTTACCCGTCCTGACCAGAGCAAGGTCGATGGCGTGGATGACGAATGGGACAAATTTTCATCGTTTGCCACCTATGACGAGTTTTCGCGCGAGTGGATGGCGCAATGCCGCCGCATCCTGAAACCCACCGGCACCATCTGGGTGATCGGCTCCTATCACAATATCTTTCGCGTCGGCACGGCAATGCAGGACCTCGGTTTCTGGATCCTCAATGACATCGTATGGCGCAAGACCAACCCGATGCCGAATTTTCGCGGTACCCGGTTTACCAATGCCCATGAGACCATGATCTGGGCGTCACGGTCGGAAGACCAGAAGACCTACACGTTCAATTACGAGGCACTGAAATCGTTCAATGATGACCTGCAGATGCGGTCCGACTGGCTGTTGCCGATCTGCAATGGCAACGAGCGCATCAAGGGCAGTGACGGCCGCAAGGCACATCCGACACAAAAACCGGAAAGCCTGCTGCACCGGGTAATCCTGGCTTCAACCAGGCCGGGAGATATCATTCTCGATCCGTTCTTCGGCACCGGCACGACCGGTGCGGTGGCAAAGCGGCTGGGACGGCATTTCATCGGCATTGAACGCGATGAAGCCTATATCGCGGTTGCCCAGCAACGGGTTGCAGCCATCGAAACCGGTGATGACGAAGTGCTCAAGGTTTCAACAGGCAAAAGATCTGAACCGCGCATTCCATTCGGATCACTTGTCGAACGCGGCCTGCTCAATCCGGGCGACACACTGTTTGACCCGGCCCAGCGCAATGCAGCGCGCGTGCGCGCCGACGGCTCACTGGTCTGCAAGGATGCGACCGGCTCGATCCACAAGATGGGCGCCCATGTCATGGGCGCTGAGGCCTGCAATGGCTGGACATTCTGGCATTTCCGCAAATCCGGCAAGATGATGCCAATCGATGTGTTGCGTCAGAAGGTGCGCGCAGAAATGAAATCTGCCTGAACATGAGCATTGAGGTGCGGACAGCTACGGCAGATGACGCGCCGGGGATTTGCATCGTCTACAATCAGGGTATCGCGGATCGCGTCGCCACTTTCGAAACCGATCCGCGTTCGCCGGAAGACATCGCACACTGGTTCACCAGTCCCGAGTATCCCGTCATAGTGGCAACAGAAGCAGACCGGATCGTAGGCTTCGCCTCAACCAGCCCCTATGGTTCGCGGGCCTGTTATGCCGGCATCCGTGAGTTTTCCATCTATGTGCACCGCCAGGCAAAGCGCCGCGGCATCGCGCGCAAGCTGATGGTCTCGCTGCTGGCCGCTGCAGAAAAGGCAGGCTGCTGGAAAATCACCTCGCGGATATTTCCGGAGAATACCGCCAGCCTGGAGCTATGCAAGTCGCTCGGCTTCCGGGTGGTCGGTACTCATCTGCGTCACGCCCGGCTGGATGGCGAATGGCGGGATGTTGTGACCGTTGAGCGATCCATAGCGCGTCCGGACGAAGGGTGAACGGTCTCGCAGACCGGGAAAAACAAAAACAACAATTTACAACGCGGTTGTGATGCTATCAAAACCACTGCACGAAGGTTGGCTGTCAGAACACCCGAAGGGAATTTGTGATGGATATTTCAGGAAAGAAGATTGTGCTGTTTGGTGGCACCTCGGGCATTGGTCTGGCGACCGCCCGGCAGCTGGCGGCACTGGGCGCCGAAGTCATTGCAATCAGCCGCGATCCCGGCAAGGCGGGCGATCCGGGTGCCGGAATTACCCTGAAACAGGGCGATGTGCGCGACCGCGGGGCACTCCAGGCCCTGTTCAGCGAACTGGCTCCCTTTGACGTGCTGATCAGCGCAGCCACCGGCGGCGACCGGGCAATCGGCCCGTTCCTGAGCATGGATATGGACGGTTTCAAGGGTTCATTTGACAAACTGTGGGGCTACGCCAACGTGGTGCGTTACGGCAGCGAACACCTGGCCGACAATGGCTGTATCGTGCTGGTCTCCGGCACGCCTGCGCGCAAGACCCGTCCAGGCCAGATCGCCATCGGATCAGTAGGCGGCGCAGTCGAGGCTTTCGCACGCGGCGTTGCACCTGAACTTGCGCCCAAGCGCATCAACGTCGTATCGCCCGGCCTGATCGATACGCCGATGGTGGGCCTGAAGGGTGATGAGCGCACTGAATTCTATGGCAAGGCGACCGCAAAGAACCTGATACCGCGCGCCGGTACGGCCGATGAAGTCGCGCAAGGTATCGTATTTGCCGTCCAGAACGAGTTCATCACGGGGACAACCATCGACGTAGATGGCGGCTTGCTGCTGTCGTGAGTGGATCGCCGGGCACGAGAGCGAATGGCGCAACAGGCGACACCGAAGCGGTAGCCGGATCATAAAGCGGGTTTTCTGAACACATCCGTTCCGAGCATGGCGACGGCAATTTTTTTCATCACCGTGGGGAGCGCTTCCACTGCCATTTCCTGGCGGGTAATCCAGCGCCAATCGCCGTCGTGCGCGGGCAATTCATCGAAAACCTCGTCTGTGCGCTGGACCTGCAGCACCAGATGGAAGTGGGTGAACGTATGCTCGACCTGTTCCTGCGTGCTCACCCACCCGGACACGTATGGAGGTGGCAGATCGATATTGTTCTTGCCGGTGGCCCATCCCGATGAAGGAAACTCCAGCATGCCGCCGAGCAGGCCCTTTTCTTCACGCCTGCGCATCAGGACTGCACCATCTGACCGTTCGGCCCAAAAAATGCTGGCTGTGCGTATGGGGCGTTGTTTCTTGGGAGCCTTGACCGGCAGGGCTTCGGCAATACCCAACTCACGCGCCCTGCACGCCCTGATCCACGGACAGATCAGGCAGTCGGGGTTTTTGGGGGTGCAAATGGTTGCACCCAGGTCCATCAGGGCCTGTGCAAAATCGCCCGGCCGCCGCTTGGGCACAAGCTCCAGCGTGCCTGCCCTTATTTCCGGCTTGGCACCGGGCAACGGTGTCTCGATTGCACGCAAGCGCGACATTACCCGTTCGACGTTGCCGTCAACAGCCGCGACCGACCTATCAAAAGCAATGGCCGCTATAGCTGCCGCGGTGTACGGCCCGATACCGGGCAGGGTCAGCAAAACCTCCTCAGTATCTGGGAAGCGGCCGCCATGGTCCGCCACGACAGCCTTTGCGCAGGCATGCAGGTTTCTGGCACGTGCATAGTACCCCAGCCCCGCCCATTCGCGCAGAATGTCATCAAGCCCGGCTTGCGCCAGGTCTGCCACGGTTGGCCACCGCGTGGTAAAAGCGGCAAAGTAGCGGCCCACTGCGGCAACGGTGGTCTGCTGCAGCATGATCTCCGACAGCCAGACGCGATAGGGATCAGAAGTTTCACGGCCCTTCGTCCGCCACGGCAGCGTGCGGGCATGAACATCGTACCAGCCCAGCAACTGACCGGTGAGCCGATTGTTTTCGCTGGCCATGTTGTCATCATTAACTTCTTGCAACATAACAGACATGTGAAGTTCAGTACCCTTTCTTGCGCTATCATTCAGGACAAGTTCATGCACGCAAGCTCAAAATGTGGAATATGAAAAGCCTCGATCAACATTTCCGGCAGATTACCCGCCCGGCTTTTGAGCATTACGGATTCGCCCATGGCGACCTGGTTGCCCAATGGGCCGCCATTGTCGGAGACGATGTTGCAGCGCTTTGTTCGCCGGAGCGTCTGGCGTGGCCACGCGGCCGTGACAAAAAGCAACGGCAAACCGAAGGCGCCACCCTGACTGTACGGGCAGATCAGGGAGCCGGACTTGCCCTGAGTTACCAGGTCATCGCAATCATGGAGCGGATCAATGCATTTTTCGGCTATCACGCTGTCGCAAACCTGAAAATTGTGCAGCGCGCACGTAGCGGTCGCAGCCCGGTTGCCGGCCGCAAAGTTGCCAAGCCGACGCCGGACATCATAGAAAGCGTTCAGCAGAAAACCGATGCGGTTCAAGACAGCGAACTCAAGGAAGCGCTGGTCCGTCTCGGCAGTGCGGCTCTTGCAAACGCCGAAGTCAGAAGCAAGACGCCGCAGTAATCCAAACCCTAAACGCCAAAAAAGTTCTCCACAGCCGGATTTCCGGCTCGCCACAAACCCCAACATCTAGTAGGTAGAAGCCATCATGAAACTAAATCGACGCTCATTCAGCCAACATCTGGCTCTCGCAAGCCTGGCGGCCACCGCAACAAGTGCGTTCTCCGTCGGCGCGTTTGCGCAAAGCTTTTCGGCGGCCGATCTGCATGCTGCACCGCAAATTGGTGACAAGTCGCTCGGACCTGACGATGCCAAGGTGATCGTGGTGGAATATGCGTCGGCAACCTGCCCGCACTGTGCGGCATTCCATACGACGGTGTTCAAGGAGCTCAAGACCGAATTCATTGATACCGGCAAGATCAAGTTCATTTCACGGGAGTTTCCGCTTGATGATCTGGCACTGGCAGGCTTCATGGTTGCCCGCTGCGTTCCGGACGACAAGTATTTCGGCATGCTCGATCTGATTTACGAGCAGCAAAGAACATGGGCCGGTCAAAATGCCCGCGCCGAACTGCTGAAGATGGCCAAACTTGCCGGCCTTAGCGAGGCGGATTTTGACAGTTGCCTGAAGAATGAAGAACTGGCCAAGGGCATTCTCGCAATTCGAAAAGCCGGTGCCGAGAAGTTTGATGTCAAGGCGACACCAACTTTCTATGTAAACGGCAAAAAAATGGAAGACAGTCGGGATATTGCGGGATTCCGAAAGGCGATCGAGGCGGCAGCTTCTTCCTGACAAGCGGTCAATTTCCCGAAATTATCGGGGAAAACCCACCAGGTTGACACTTCGCCTTGCTGACGAATCAGGCTGAACCGGCCAAAAATCACGGGTTACCCACGGGGATTGGGAATTGTGAGGCCGGTTCAGGCCAGTTTACAGGGGTGAGGGTTAGCGGATGAAGTTCTCCAAGCTGCGGCTGTCGGGCTTCAAATCTTTTGTCGAACCAACCGAGCTGGATATCCGGCCCGGTCTGACCGGTATCGTCGGACCGAACGGTTGCGGCAAATCCAATCTGCTCGAGGCACTGCGCTGGGTGATGGGCGAGAGTTCATACAAGAACATGCGCGGCTCAGGCATGGAGGACGTGATATTCTCCGGTACCTCCGGCAGGCCATCACGCAATATGGCCGAGGTCATGCTCACTCTCGACAATGAAGACCATGATGCGCCTGCGTCATTCAACGCCTTTGACCAACTGGAAATTTCCCGGCGCATCGAACGCGATGCGGGGTCTGCCTATCGGATCAACGGCAAGGACATGCGTGCCCGCGACGTGCAACTGCTGTTTGCCGATGCCTCGACGGGCTCCAGATCCCCTGCCCTGGTGCGACAAGGTCAGATCGGTGAAATCATCTCGTCGAAACCGCAGGCCCGCCGCCGCATTCTGGAAGAAGCTGCCGGTATCACCGGACTGCACACGCGCCGGCATGAAGCCGAGCTGAAGCTCAGGGCGGCCGAGACCAACCTGGAACGACTGGAAGATGTGCTGGCACAACTTGAAAGCCAGTTGCAGAGCCTCAGGCGCCAGGCACGGCAGGCGGTTCGCTACAAGGAGCTGTCTTCAGAAATCAGGCGGCTCGAAGCGACCGGCCTGTATCTGGCCTGGAAAGAAGCCCGGGCTGCGGTTGAGGCTGAAAACAACAGCCTGTCGGAATTGACCCGCATACTGGGTGAACAGACCCGCGCGGTCTCCGAAATGACCCGGATGCGGGATCAGGCATCGGAGACACTGCCCAAACTGCGCGAAAACGAAGCAGTGCGCGCGGCGGTCCTGCAACGGGTTACCCTTGAACGCGAGGGTCTTGAGCGCGAGGAAAAACTGTCGCTGGAACGGCGTGCCGATATCGAAGCCCGCATCGGGCAAATCAACCGGGACCTTGCACGCGAGAATGAGTTGCTGGGTGACACCGACGGCGTCATGAAACGGCTGGCCGACGAGCAGGAAATACTTGAAGCAGCAGCAGCCGATGATGGTGAAGCCAGGACAAATGCAGCAACAGTGCTGCAGGCAGAAGCAGAGAAACTCGCTGAAGCGCAATCCAGCGCGGATGACGCCAATGGCCGGTTTTCCGAACTGGTTGCCCGTCACAATGCCATTGAACGCCAGATTTCAGAACTTGGCGCCCGCATTGGCCGCGACGAAAGCGACCTGGCCGGAACCCGCGAAAAACATGCCGGCATTGTTGCCGAAACCGGCGGGGATGACGCAACCGAAAGCCTGAGCGGGTCCATAGAGGACGCAATTGCTCATGCTGCATCTTCCGAAGCCGCTGCCATATCAGCCGAACAGGCACTGCAGAATGCCCGCACTTCCCAGACCGAAATTCATCAGGCCTATGATGAGGCAAGACGCAAGTCTGAAAGCCTGACGACGGAAGTTCGCACTCTTACCAAATTATTGCATGTGGCAGACGACGAACTCTGGCCGCCACTGATCGATGCCCTGAAGGTGGAGACCGGTTATGAAACGGCTCTGGGCGCGGCACTTGGTGATGATATAGACGCACCGGCCGACGAGGCTGCCCCGGTTCACTGGCGGGCGCTGCCGTCACTGGATGGCGTACCGCCGCTGCCACCGGGCCTCAAACGGCTGTCGGATGTGGTGAAGGCGCCAGCAGCCCTGGCGCGCCGGTTGCAACTGGTCGGCGTTGTCAGCAAGGCACACGGGCCGGGCCTCCAGGCCAGCCTGACCCCTGGACAGAGGCTGGTTTCAACCGAAGGTGACCTGTGGCGCTGGGATGGATACACAGCCGCGGCAGACGCCCCGACAGCAGCGGCCAAGCGTCTGGCGGAACGAAACCGGCTTGGCGTGCTGCAGCAGGAAAGTGCTTCTGCGTCAGCGGTAACCGAGGCTGCCCGGGCACGGCTGGACAAGGCCCGGGACGATGTCAAGCAAGCCGAACAGGCAGAGCGCGCCGGCCGCCAGATCTGGCGCGAAGCAACAGCAGCCGTCGAAGTTGCCCGTAAAGCCTTGTCGGACCATCAAAAGGTGACCGGCGAACAATTGCGCCAGGCTTCTGTGCTGGAAGAAACCGCCAGGCGCATCGAAACACAAATCTCGGAGTCCAAGACGACGCTTGGACAGTTGACGGCGGAACGAAGCGGCCTGGCACCAACAAATGGCGCGGAAGAAGAACTGCGTACGTTGCGCGGTGCGGTTGACACCCAGCGCGCCGCCTACACCGAAGCGCGTGCCACCCATGACGGGCTGGAACGCGAAGCCAGGGTTCGAACCGAACGCCTCGCGGCCATATCGCAAGAGCGCACCCAGTGGACAGACCGGGCAAAGCGGGCCACGGGTCAGATCGAGGAACTTGAAGGACGTGCTTCTTCACTGCGCAATGATCTTCTGTCTCTTGCCGACTTGCCGGACCAGTTTGAGGCCAAACGCAACAAGCTGATGAATGCTGCCGGCGAAGCCGAAGCTGAACGCAACACTGCCGCGGATGCCCTGGCTGAAGCTGAGAACAATCTCCGCACCCGCGATCAGGAATTGCGCGAAGCCGGCGATGTGCTTGGCAAGACCCGTGAAGAACATGCTCGCGTAGGCGCGCGATCGGAGGCTGCCGAAGCTCGCGTCACCGAGGCCACCCAACGCATTTCAGAAGCGCTGGAGTGCCTGCCTGAAGAGGTCAGCCAGCGTGCCGGGCTTGATCTCGACAACATGCCGTCGAGCGAGGATACCGACCGCAAACTGTCGTCGCTGAAAGAACAGCGTGAACGTCTTGGCGGCGTTAATCTGCGAGCCGAGGACGAGGCAGCTGAGATTTCCACTCAGGTCGAGACCATGATCACCGAACGCGATGACCTTGTTCAGGCCATCTCCAAGCTGCGCCACGGTATTTCAAGCCTGAACCGTGAGGGCCGAACCCGTTTGCTGGAAGCGTTTGACAGGGTCAATGCCAATTTCGGCTCGTTGTTTGAAACCCTGTTCGGCGGCGGCAAGGCAGAATTGAAGCTGGTCGAATCAGATGATCCGCTGGAAGCGGGCCTTGAACTGATTGCCAACCCGCCGGGAAAAAAGCCTACAGTGCTGTCCCTGTTGTCGGGTGGTGAGCAGGCACTGACCGCCATGGCGCTGATTTTTGCGGTGTTCATGACCAATCCGTCACCAATTTGCGTGCTGGATGAGGTGGACGCACCACTTGATGATCACAATGTCGAACGCTTCTGCAATCTGCTCGACGCAATGCTGGAACGCACCGATACGCGGTTCCTGATTATTACCCACCACAGCTTGACCATGGCGCGAATGAACCGGTTGTTCGGCGTCACCATGATGGAACGCGGTGTCAGCCAGCTGGTTTCAGTTGATCTGGAGACGGCAGAAAGCCTGCGTGAAGCAAGCTAGAGCAATTTTCGCCCAATCGCTTCCGATTGATGGTGTCAAATGGATCAACATTAGAAGCCGTCCGCATTACCTATAGCAGTTTCAATATGGCGATTTTGCCATATTGATAGGCCTGCAACTGACGGCGCATCCTTTCCTACCTAAGACTCGTGCGCGATTTGAACGGAAACGGCATCAGACCTTCAGTTCACATTCATGAACAACACAATACCTTCCATCCAAGAGACGCATTACTGGAGGAACTTCCAATGAATGTGAAAACCAGACTAACTCTTGCCGTATTGGCCCTGGGCCTTGTGTCTTCGGGTGCCCACGCGCACGGTCATCTCAACTGCAACGCCTATGCCAATTCTGTGATAAACCAGGCCAAGAAGAGCATTGGGCTGGGCTGCGGGTTTTCCGGTCCGGTCTGGTCAACAGATTACAATTTTCATTTCAACTGGTGCAATCAGAACACAACACAGATTCATCATCTTGGCGAACAGGAAAACATCCGTGCTGCTCAAATGCAGCAGTGTCTGGCGAATGTCAAAACCAAGGATCAGCAGCATCGCAAGAAGGAAAAAGGCTGTCTGGCTTACGCAAAAAAGGCGGTAGAGCTGGATGCTGAAATTCGCAACGCCTGTCCATCAAACAGCGCCTGGCCGCAAAACCTGAAAGCACATGTCGATTTGTGCATGAAAAAGGGAGGTGCCCAATATGCGCGTATCGAAAACGTCAAACGCACCGGCATCATAGCCGGATGCAAGCATGACGAGCAGAAAGCCAGGTTTGCCCAAACAAGAACATTTCCAAATTCGGGAAAAGTTAGCGCACGCCGCAAAAGAGCGTTGCCGGTCGATGTATGCTTGAGGAAATTCAATAGAGACAATTCCTGGTTTCTTGGACTTGGCGGTGGAATAACGGATGTGCCCCTTGGCCACGAATGCGGTAAATCCGTAGCAACAGCGTTCTGCATAACCAAGGGATACGTTGAAGCTGTCGATGCTCCGACCAAAGTTTACGACAATGGCAGGGATATGGATGGTAGACTGGCCTCAACCTACTGGATAGGTTCGAAAAAAGCCTGTCATGGCAAATGTGCGGGATTCAGGTACATCACCTGTAAAGGCAAATTGTGATGGTTGCCTGAACAACCTGCCAGGTCCACGGTTCACCATTTATTGCCCGACATCGGGTAATCAGGATTGAATCATCAACGCTCATGTCAATCAATTCGCGACGGCCTGATCATTGCTTCCTGCGTGACGGCAGCCCCGTTCCCGGCCTTGGTGACAGATTGCGCAAAAACCGGAACAGTAGGCAAATCTACTCACCCAGGCGTCAGCCGTGAGGAGTCTTATGGCAACAGAACGGCCGCAAGGAAGAAGGTAGCGAAACTGGAAAATTCGCTATCAAACGCGCCATTTCCGATTGACAGGTGAAAGTGCAAACCAAACCCGGTGGTTGTTTCCCGCGGTGGGAACACCCAGTGGACAGGTCTGCTGGCTGTTGGTACGAGGGCGAAGAAAATCCACCTTCCCTGAAATGGGGGAAGGCCGATTGCTCTGCTTACGCCCGGGCCTGCCGTTTGAATGCAGTTGCACCCGCGCCCCAGCCAATCAGACGAAAGCCCAAATGTGCAGCCAGTGATTTTCGCTGCAGGGCACTGCAGTTGAAATACAAACGGAAAGTTCCCTCCCCACAGCCTGGTGTCAGAAACAAGACCATCATCCAGCAGTGAAGGGCATTGGAGCGAGATACTTAAGCCTGGGAATTCTTCGCGCAGGATGAATTCACAGCGCAGCTTGTTGAAGGCGAATTGCCGCAGACTGAAATAACGCCAATTAATCAAACTATATCATATACTTAAGTGACACATATCTAACTTGACACCGGATAGGCTCAAACCTATTATCCGGCCCGGTTTTAGGGGTTTTGTGATCCTGGAACTGCCTCAATACCTTCAGGAGCAGGTGCATGGGCGGCGATCGTAACAGACAACCGCCCGAGCGACTTGAGAAACTTGGAGACCGTCTGAAGAAAGCGCAAGTCTCTGTAGACGAGCGCAGCAGGCCCAGGCAACGGCAATCCAACGCACTTGGATTTGCTTTTCGCATAACCACGGAGCTGGTTGCAGCGGTGGTTGTCGGGGTTGCTATCGGGTGGGGTCTCGACAAATGGCTGGACAGCAAGCCGTGGTTTCTCATCGTGTTCTTCTTTCTAGGTGTTGCTGCGGGCGTCATGAACGTTTATAGGATCACGCAATCCAGTGGCGGTGATGGATCTGTACCCAGATCCGAATTGCCGTCGGTAATCGAAGATGACGATGATTGACGTTTTGACCGGCGATTGAGGCCGGATGCGTCGATCAGGTCAACAGATTGAAAAAGGGGCTGGATGCGTGGCCAGTAACACTTCACACGGCAGCGAAGGCGGGCTAGCGCTCGACCCGATGCACCAGTTTGAAATCACTCGCATTGTTCCGATGAAATTCGGCAGTATCGATGTGTCTTTCACCAATTCCAGCCTTTGGATGGTTTTGACGGTGGCAGCGGTGTCTGCACTGCTACTGCTGGGCAGCAAGCGTATTGTACCTGGCCGGCTGCAGTCAGTCGGCGAGCTTATCTATGAATTCATCTCCAACATGGTCCGTGACACCATGGGTGATGAAGGACGGAAATTCTTCCCGTTTATCCTGACTCTTTTCTGTTTCATCCTCGGTTCCAACATGCTCGGCCTGTTTACGTTGCCGGTTATTCTGCATCCGTTTACCGTCACCAGCCACATCATCGTGACTTTTGCCCTGGCCGCCATGGTGTGGCTCGGAGCAACCGCCTACGGTTTCTACAAGAACGGTCTGGGTTATCTTAAACTGTTCGCACCTTCCGGCACGCCGGCGGTTATGCTGCCTTTGCTGGTGCCAATTGAAATAATTTCCTACCTGTCACGTCCGGTAAGCCTGTCGGTTCGTCTGTTTGCCAACATGATGGCCGGCCACACAATGCTGAAAGTGTTTGCCGCGTTCGTTGTGGCACTGGGTTGGGCAGGCATCGTTCCACTGGCGGTCATGGTCGGGTTCACCGGTCTGGAATTCCTGGTAGCCTTCCTGCAGGCCTTCATCTTCGCCATCTTGTCGTGCATGTACATCAACGATGCAATGCACCCGAGCCACTAATTTTCTGATCTCAACCTTTCAACTACATCACTCAAACGGGAGTTTTTAAAATGGAACCTGAAGCAGCAAAACTGATCGGCGCAGGTATCGCCGCTGTTGCAATGGCCGGTGCCGGTGTTGGCATTGGTAACATCTTCGGCAGCTATCTGCAGGGCGCTCTTCGCAACCCGGCAGCGGCTGACAGCCAGCGCACCAACCTGTTCATTGGCTTCGCGCTCGCAGAAGCAACCGGCCTGTTCGGCCTGCTGATCAGCTTCATCCTGCTGTTCGGCGTCTAGTCTTACGAAGTAAATCTCGCCGGACGTGGCTTGTCCATTCCGGCGGGTTTCAGCGATTGAGACTGGCAAATCCACCTGCCGCCGTATCCGGCGGTCAGACAGGAGACCGGCACAATGCCGCAACTTATTACAGCTGATTTTCTGCCACAGCTTTTCTGGCTGGCGATCACCTTTGGCGCGCTGTACTACATCATTTCGCGCATGGCGATCCCCAAGATCGGCGATGTGATCGAACAACGCCACGGTCGTATAGCCGCTGACGTAGCTGAAGCCTCCCGGCTCAAGGCTGATACCGAAAAAGCCATCGAGAGCTATGAGGCGGCGCTTGCGGAAGCCCGCGCCAACGCCCACACCATTGTGAGCGAAAACCGCGCCGAGATGACTGCCGAGATCAACAGGGAAGCCGCTGCACTTGACGAACGGCTTTCCAAGAAGCTGGCCGAAGCGGAAGTTTCGATCGCCAAGACACGCAATGCGGCAATGGCTCAGGTTTCAGGCATTGCGCAGGAAACAACAGCCGCCATTGTAACGGAACTGCTGGGAAAGAAGCCGACAAAAACGGCAATTTCGTCAGCGGTATCCTCCGCAGCAAAGGGTTAGGATGCAGTCATGTTGAGTCAACCTGATTTCTGGGTCGGTGTTTCGTTTGTCCTGTTTCTGGTCTTGCTGGTTTATCTGAAAGTACCCGGAATGGTCGGCAAGGCGCTGGACGAACGCGCCGACGCCATCCAGAAGGAACTGGACGAAGCCAAACGCCTGCGCGAAGAAGCACAGGCCGTACTGGCTGATTACGAACGCAAAAAGATCGAAGCCCAGGCTGACGCAGAAAAAATCATCGCCCAGGCCAGGCGCGAGGCCGAAATCTACGGCGAGGAAGCCCGCCGCAAGATGCAGGAACAGATCGAGCGCCGCAGCCGCCTGGCTGAGCAGAAGATCGTTCAGGCAGAAGCTTCTGCGATCAAGGATGTTCGCGCCGCGGCAACCGATCTGGCCATAGAAGCCGCCAGCCGGGTGCTCGGGACCGAGGTTAAAGGTTCAATTGCCTCAGGTCTCATAGACGAGTCCATTTCAGCAGTTCGCAAACGGCTGAACTGACAAGACCTGCACGTGCCGATTTGTCGAACCCCCGGCCCATTCCCGGGCGCGGGGGTTTGTCTTACAAAGAACTGAGCTCATGGGCTTTGCAGCCAGGGGAAACTTGACAAGCCGGCCTGCGACATCCCATGTACGAAAACATAATGTCTCTGCTTTGAAACGGAAACAGCGGCCATGACCAACCAGCTTCCTGACCTCAAGATTTATCTTGCTGCCCCGCGTGGCTTTTGCGCCGGTGTTGTGCGCGCCATCGATATTGTTGAACGCGCCCTGGAACTGCATGGAAAGCCGGTTTATGTGCGCCACGAAATAGTCCACAACAAATACGTCGTGGAAGATCTGAAACAAAAGGGCGCCATTTTTGTTGAAGAACTGGATGAAGTCCCAGACGGTGATCGCCCGGTAATCTTTTCGGCGCATGGCGTACCAAAGTCGGTACCCGCAGCGGCCAAGACGCGCAACATGTTCTACCTTGACGCGACCTGCCCGCTGGTTTCCAAGGTTCACATGGAGGCATCGCGGCACTATCAGGACGGTTATGAAATAGTTCTGATTGGCCATGCCGGCCATCCGGAGGTCATTGGCACCATGGGGCAGTTGCCGGATGGCGCCATTACGCTGGTTGAAGATGAAGCTGACGTTGCCGCCTTTGCACCGAAGGATGCAGAAAAACTGGCCTATATCACCCAGACCACACTGTCGGTTGACGATACCCGCGGTATCATAGATGCGCTGGAGAAAAAGTTTCCCAGTATTCACGGACCGCACAAGGAAGACATCTGCTATGCCACGACCAACCGTCAGGAATCAGTCAAGTCAATTGCTGACAAGTGCGACATGGTTCTGGTCGTCGGCGCACCAAACAGCTCAAACTCGCAGCGCCTTGTAGAGGTTGCCAGAACAGCTGGCTGCGGCCGTTCCATGCTGGTTCAGCGTGCATCGGAAATCGATTGGGCGGTTATGGTGGACATCAAGACGCTGGGCATTACCGCCGGTGCATCCGCACCGGAAGTGCTGGTCAACGAGGTGGTTGAGGCATTCCGCGAGCGGTTCAATGTCAGTGTTGAAACCGTCAAGACCAAAGACGAGAACGTCGAGTTCAAATTACCCCGGCAGCTTCGCCGCGAAGGTGAACCGGGTGCACCTGTGCGCGCAGCATCGTGAGCCCGCCAGACGAGGTTTGATTCCACTTGACTGACGTCACCATCTACACAGACGGCGCATGTTCGGGAAATCCCGGACCCGGTGGCTGGGGTGCCATCATGGTGCACGGCAAAAACCGCAAGGAACTGTCTGGTGGAGACATGGAAACCACCAACAACCGTATGGAGCTGCAGGCGGCAATTGAGGCATTGAACGCCCTGAAGCGGTCTTGCACGGTCGATTTGTACACCGACTCTGTTTACGTGCGTGATGGAATTACCAAGTGGATTCACGGTTGGCAGCGAAACGGCTGGCGCACGGCGGGAAAGAAGCCGGTCAAGAACGCCGAGTTATGGCAAGCACTGCAGGCGGCCCTGGAGCCACATGATGTCAATTGGCACTGGGTGAAAGGTCATGCAGGCCACCCAGAGAACGAACGCGCCGACGAACTGGCACGAAGCGGAATGGCACCGTACAAATAAAGCGGCCCGCAATCGATCCGGATCGATGCGAGCCACAAGATTAACGGGACAGTTATGGCATTACAGCGCGGCGAGAATTTTCTCCGCGCTGGAGGCTTCTGCGGTGCTGGCCACTTCTTCCACATTCAGTACCTTTACTATCCCGTCATCCACCAGCATTGCATAACGCTGGGAACGGATCCCCAGTCCAACGCCTGATGCGTCCAGTTCCATGCCGATCGCTTTGGTAAAATTCGCGCTGCCATCGGCCAGAAAGGTCATGACGTCCTTGGAACCTGTTTGATCTGCCCAGGCGTTCAGGACAAACACATCGTTCACAGACACACAGGCAATGGAGTCCACTCCCTTGGATTTCAACGCCTCGGCATGGGTCACAAATCCCGGCAAATGCTTCATGTGGCAGGTAGGGGTAAACGCCCCGGGCACGGCAAACAGGACAACCTTGCGACCGTCAAACACGTCAGCCGTGCTCATCTGGGTAGGCCCTTCGGATGTCATGGTCAGGAAGGTTGCTTCAGGCAGTTTATCGCCAACAGAAATGCTCATTGATCACTCACTTGATTAAGATTGGGTCAGGAAATATGCAGTATCAACAAGGTCTACTGCAGCACCCCCTGATGAACAAGGCCCGTTTTACCATCGGCGATGGTCAGGCGGACGGATTTTCCGGCAAGCGAGACGGGACCGCCATAACCGTCGACCGCTATCCGCCATGTGGTCACTTCATCTGACTGGCTTACCAGTTCCGGTTTTCGAAAATAGGAATCGCCGTCGGCCTCAACAAAAATATCGGTCTGTGAAGGGGATTTTATGCCCTTGAGAGATACTTCGAGAGAACTCCTGCCATCCGTTTCAACCTGCTTGAGAGACAGGACTGATAGACGTTTATCGTGCACCTCGACCGGCACCGCGGCCCGCGCCACCCGGAGGCGAAATCTGTTGGAGGCTGATGCCGTTTTCGCATCGATGTCCAACTTCACCTCTGCCTGGACCGGTACACAAATGTCATTACATACGGCATAAAACATTTTTAGCGACAGCATTGCGGGTTTGGTCGGGTCCCCGGCTATCACATCAACCGGAAAAACCACCTCCGTCTTGTAGCCGATACCTTCACCGTTTTCGTCGATGAAACGGTGCGGAAGCGGCATCATCACTTTGGTTGTCTCAATATTTTCGGAGCCCGACCAGTCAAAGCTGGGCGGCACCCCGCCATCGCCCGGTACCCGCCAGTAAGTTTTCCAGCCTTTTTTCATCGTTATGTAAATGCCGATGTGCCAGACGTCAGATTGCCTGCCCGCATTCAACAGTTGCAGAGACGTATAAGGGGAGGAAAATTCCCGCGTCGGTGTATCACCGGCATTTGCCAGACCCGAGAACGCGACAATTGCTGCACCTGCAGTCGTCATGATGGCGATATTGCGAATTTGTTTCATGAGGCTATTTAGCAACAAAATGGGTATCGTATCCATTAAACCGCTATCAAATTAATGCGAGAACCGGCATCTGGGCATTTGCCCGAAGCTGGTCGGCGGTGTTATTCTGGCAAGTGAACGATCAACTTTAGGAAGCAACCCCGAATGACCGAGCAATACCTCGACGGAAAGATGTTGATTGCAATGCCAGGCATCGGTGACGACCGCTTCGAACGCGCGGTAATATTTGTATGCGCCCATTCCAGGGAAGGCGCCATGGGTCTGGTGGTAAATCATGAAGTCGACAGCCTGTCATTCGGCGGCCTCCTGGAGAGACTGGATCTGGTAGACAATGGCGACGCCATTCGACTGCCCAAAGAAGTTGCCTCTACCCGTGTGCTGCAGGGAGGACCTGTTGAGACCAGCCGTGGCTTTGTATTGCATTCCAGAGACTATTTCAGTGCCGAAAGCACCTTGGGAGTCGACGGCAATATCGGGTTGACGGCAACACTCGATGTGTTGCGGGCCATTGCCCGAGGCGAAGGACCTCGCAAATCGCTGCTGGCGCTGGGTTATACCGGTTGGGGGCCGGGACAACTGGAAGGCGAAATCCGGCAGAACGGATGGCTGCACTGCGAAGCGGACGAGGGCTTACTTTTCGACAGCGATCTGGACACCAAATATCAGTCGGCCCTTGCCCGCATAGGTGTCGATGAAGCCAATTTGCTGGGCGGTCACTTCGGCAACGCCTGACGGCAGACAAATTGCCAATGCGGGAATTCACCCCGCAATCAGCCTGATCTGGCTTTCTTGGCCGCAGTCCGTTTCTTTCTGGCCGAAGCCTTTTTGGCAGGTTGCTTTTTAGTCGCTCTGGCCTTTTTGGGCTTTGGCGGAGTCTCGGGTTTACCTGGGCTGTCGGTCTCTTCCCTGATATCCTTCGCACTGGATGCGGTTTCTTTCGCACCGCTTGTTTGTTCTTCATCCTTGCCGCGCTGGGCAGCAGGTTCTGGCGGCGCGGTGTCGCTTGCTGCCGGCCTTGCCGGTTGTTTTTCGGCCGCAGGTCTTTCCTTGTGCACAGCAGTTTCGGACGAGGCAGTCCGTGTTGCCGTTTCCGTCCTGCTTTTTTCCGCAGAAGCACTTTTCGCCGGAGATTTAGGTTGCGCTGCAGGTTCAGTGTCGCGAGCGGCTCTGCTATCCGCTGATACCGGCTTTGGCGCTACTGCAGGCTGGTCTTTCGGCTGCAGCACTGGTTTCGCTGCGGGCATTGGCTCCATTGCGGGCTGCCTTTTCATGACCGGCCTTGATTCCGCAGCCGGTTCAGGCGGTGCAACAGGTTCACTTGTCGGCGGAGGGCTGACTTTGCGTACAGGCCGGTCAGCGGTTGCTGGTCTGGTCAAAGGTTCCGGTTTCAAATTCAATCGCTCACGGAAACTCTTGATATCTGCCGCGATGCCCTCTTCTGGTTGCGAAACGGGTTTCTGTGCAGCCTCGACTGCCTTGCGTGCGTCTTGGGAGGATTCATCCGGCGCCGAACCACCGTTAACCCGACCAGGGGTAGCGGCTTCAGCGTGCCGGGTTTCGGTTCCGGCCGGCTGTTCGTGAGTTGGAGCAGCTTTCCGAGGCGCCCATGGCGCCGGATGGAAGTCGTAGGGCGACCATGGATCCAGTTCGTCTTCTTCAGGTTCAGGTTCGGGTTCCGTGAGGATTGGTGACGGGGCCACTGCCGGCTGCCTGCGGGTCAGGCGGTTCCACAGGGCCGCTATGCCGGACTGACTGGACGTTGTGTCACGCGATGGCGCGCCAAGAGCCGCCAGCACTTGCTGTGCATCAATCGGCTCACCAATCAGGAAGCCCTGAGCAAGGTCGCATTCCAGTGTTACCAGATGATCAAGCTGGGCTTGTGTCTCGACACCTTCAGCCACTACCTGCAATCCAAGGTCATGCGCCAGCAATATAATTGCGTCCAGGATAACCGAACCGCGATCGGTCTCGAGGCCTGCCTGCAGGAAGGAGCGATCTACCTTAAGCGTATCAAACGGCAGACGCCTCAAATAGGACAATGACGAGTATCCGGTTCCGAAATCATCGCATGATAGCCCGATGCCCAATGCTTTCAGCCTGTCGAGCATCTGCAGAGACAGTTCCGGGTTTTCCATCACCATTGTCTCGGTGATTTCCAGCTTCAATGTGCCTGGCACGAGTTCTTCGCGCGACAATACGGTGCGCGCCAGATGTAACAATCGCGGGCCGGTCAACTGTGAAGACGAGACATTCACCGAAACAAAAACCGGTTGTACCGGCGTAAACATTCTTTGCCAGACACCAAGCTGGCGGGCAGATTCGGTCAACACGAATGCCCCGATTTCTCCAATCAGACCGCTGCGCTCCGCCAGCGGCAGAAAGCTTGACGGTTCCAGCAATTCACCATCAGGCCTGCGCAGGCGAACCAGTGCCTCAAACCCGGCAAGCTGGCGGTCAGACAAACGCATGATCGGTTGATAGAGCAATTCAAAACGACGCTCCTGCAGCGCGTTTTGCAAATCTTCAACACTCAACCCGGTGGATGTCGCCTGCGGCAGCATTCCCGGCTTATAAAATGCAACCTTGTCCTTGCCACGGGTCTTTGCCTCGAACAAGGCGGTATCGGCGCATCTGTGCAACACCTCAGCGCTTCCCATCTGCGGGTTCCAGAGCGCAACACCTACGCAGCAGGTCAGGTAAATCTCGTTGGGAGGCACCCGCACAGGCTGCGAGACAGCATGACGTACCTGGTCCACAAATATGATCGCCGACTCCATGGCGTCCTTATCGCCTGAACTTTCATGGATGACGGCAAACTGGTCACCCGGCATCCGGGCCAGGCTGCTGGTTGGCGGCAACAATTTCTCGATCCGCCGGGCAATGGTCTTGAGGAGGCTGTCACCAATCTCCTGGCCCAGCCGATCGTTGACCACATTGAACCGGTCGATATCGACGATCAAAATGATGAGTTGCAGGTCATCGTTGGAGATCGCACGACCGGTAGCCTGTGACACCCTATCGAGGTACAGCGCATAATTTGGCAGTCCGGTCACTACGTCGAAAATGGCATCTGACAACAATCTATTCTGTGAGTTTCGTTGCTGTGATGCGTCGGTCAAAACTCCGGTCAACCGCAACCCCGTCTCCGATCCATTGGGCAGCGAACTGCCTTTCAGCGTGTACCAACGAAAACGGCCATCGGCATGACGCACACGCAGTTGCAAGTCGAAGTGCTGGTTACCGCGCAGTTTTGCGACTTCCAGCGCTGCAAAATAGGCATTGTGATCATTGGGATGAATCAATGCCAACCACGATTTTGGATCGGTGTTGTCCAGACTGCCGTCTTCATAGCCGAGTACTTTCTCCAGTTCGGATCCGACAAAAAACGAATTGTCACCCGGCTCGAAATCCCACACGACTTGCGAAGCACTGGCCAGCGCCAGCGCATTGCGTTCGGCTTCCAGGGTATCCTGTTCCGGATTGAGAGCACTGGAGAACGCGAAATAGGCCAGAATAAATGCCAGCGCCACAAGCACCAGCGCCAGCCCGCCTACCAGGACCGGCGATGAAAGTTCACTGGGTGGTCTTGCGATGGCAATATAGCTGGCAGCAGCTGTCCAAAGCCCCAGAAGAATCCATACCATAAGCGATGATCTTGCCCGCACACCACCGCGGCCGGCGAGAATTGCCGAAGCGACAAGCACCGTGACCACACCGAGCGCAAAGCCAATCCGGACAATCTGTTTAACCAGCACCGGCTCGATCAAAGCATAGGCAGCAAGCGCGATTCCGGCACCACCTGCAAAAATCAACAATCCGCTCAGGGTCGGCAATTGCCGACGGGTGCGCATGATGGTAACACCCATAAACATCACGCCGGCCATCATGAACGCTTCAATAAGGGCACTGAGCACTTCATGGCGTGGTACAAACACCGGCAAAATTGCACTCAAAGCCGCCTCGAGCTGACCGGTTTCCAGTGTAATGAAGCCAACTGCCGGCACGGCAAAAATCATCGACAACGGGAACACAATCTGCGGCGACAACAGCACCAGGCAGGTAATGACCACTACGGCCAACATTGCCATGCCCAGCACTATTCCCCGATAGAGCGCCTGGCGATAGGCATTGTGGTCGAATGCGGAGCGCTGCCACAGCCTGACCCCCGACACACCAACTTCCGACAGTTCGAGGGCGACCGTAAGACTTGTTTTCGGTGGCACTGTAAATGCGAATGCATCGCGGTCAGGTATGTTCAACCGGCGCAGGGTCACGCTTCGCGATGACGATGCCGCCGATATGCGACTGCTGGAGTATGACGGGGAAGTAATGCCTGATCCGGGAAACGACTGCCTCGCAGCATCGATGACAAGTTCTCTTTCAACTTCAGAAGGGTTGGCGGTTGTAAAAATGGCCCAGCGGAATTGTGGGCCCCGTCCGGTTGCCTGCAGGTTCATGCTTTCGCGCTGACCTGCGCTGTTGGCGGGAAGTTGAACCACGACCTGCCGCTTGTCGCTCTGAACAGCACCCAGAAAGGGGACAACGTCAATATGGCTGGCCCGAAAATCGGCGCGCACGACCTGGCCTGAGTCCTGAGCCAGAACATCAACCGTGCTTACGATCAAAGCTATGCAAAGGCAGATCCAAGCCGCAATTGTTACATGCCAAGATGGCATAGCCACACTTTCTGTTCCCTGTCCCCCGGCAGACACACCTTAGCCCGACAATTGTAGAAGACCAAAGCCTGCAAACTGCAATCGAAGTCTATATCCACCGATTATGCCACGCGTTGTTTCAACCATCTATTCCGGCGGATCTGTGTCCAGCAGAGCAAACAGCAGGTGATCTTGCCATCTGCCGTTAATTTTCAGGTACTTGCGGGCATAACCTTCCTGCGAAAACCCGCATCGCAGAAGCAGTTTTCTGGACGCCTCATTCACCGGCAGGCAAGCCGCCTCAATGCGATGCAGCCGCAAATTTTCGAAGGCGAATGCGACAGCAGCGCTGACAGCAGCAGACATGTAACCCTGATTCGCATATGGCTGACCAACCCAGTATCCCAGCGAACAGGTTTGCGCCACGCCGCGGCGCACATTGGAGATGGTCAACCCGCCAACGAGGCTGCCGGAGTGGCGGCTGAAAACGAAAAAGGCATAAGCGTAGTCGTCGCGCATATCCTTGTTGTACCGGCGTATGCGCTGACGATAAGACGACCTGGTCAGATCATTACGCGGCCAGGTTGGTTCCCAGGGCTCCAGAAACGCTCTGCTGGAAGACCTCAACTGCGCCCACTGCGCGTAATCCGCACCCAGTGCAGGGCGCAACAAGACCTTCTCGGCTTGAATGACCGGGTCACCGTCCAGGTATGCATAGGTTCGCAGAAATGACATTATAATCGCAGAAGTCGATGGCCAATAGTATGCTGGATCAGTGTGATTTCTGATTGAATAAATCGAAAATCACAACATCGATCGTTTCCAAAACGCCAGTGAAACCTTACTGGCTCACGTGAACCCTTGTTGTTCCAGCAGCTCAGGCAAATCTTGCCGCAAGTTCGGTGCCTTGCGCAAGTAACGATGTATCACCTACTGCTGCCCGTGACAGACTGGTGCCATTAAAGGTGGCACCGGCAAGGCGTTTCACATCATCTGTGGTTACCGCGTCCACCTTGGCCAGGATATCTGAAACTTCCGGTACTTTACCGTATGCAAGGAACTGGCGGGCAATCTGGTCGGCACGGGACGAGGGACTTTCGAGACTCATGACCAGTGACGCCTTGAGCTGAGCCCGTGCGCGGTCCAGTTCTGCCTGCTCAATGTCCTGAGTGCTCGCCAGCAAAACATCCGTTGCCACCTTGCAGAATTCAGCCGCCGTGTCCGGCGCGGTACCAGCATACACCTGCATCAAGCCGGTATCGGCAAAGGCGGATACATGGGCAAATGTCGAATAGCAAAGCCCCCGGCGTTCGCGCACTTCCTGAAACAGGCGCGATGACATGCCGCCACCCAATATGCTGGCCAGCAGATGAACACCGTACACATCGTCGTCAAAGTATCCCGGTGTGGAAAATGCCATCACCTGGTGCACCTGATCCAGGGGCCGCTTGCGCGAAGCATCTCCGCCGGTGTAGCCCGGGGTGGTGCGGTTGGCGCCTTCGCCACGCTCGATACCCGACAAACGGCTGCGGGCCGCATCAACCAGTGCCTCGTGGTCCACCCGGCCTGCAGCCGACAGCACCATACGCGACCCGGTATAGTGTCTGGCGCGATAAGAGGCGAGATTGTCCGCGCTGAAGCTGGTGACTGTCTCCGGTGTGCCCAGAATATCGCGCCCCAATGAATGGTTCGGCCATGCCAGATGCTGGACGAGATCAAAGACAAGGTCATCAGGGGTGTCTTGTGCGGCGGCAATTTCCTGCAGAATGACGCCCTTCTCCAGCGTCAGATCGTCCTTGGCAAATACCGGATTCATTACAATGTCTGAAATCACGTCCAGCGCCAGTTGCCAGTCACTGCGCAAAACGCGGGCATAGTAGGCCGTTGTCTCCATGGATGTTGATGCATTCATGTCGCCGCCGGCGGCTTCGATTTCAGAAGCTATCTGAAACGCGGACCGGTTATTGGTTCCCTTGAAGGCCATGTGCTCCAGAAGATGGGCCAGTCCATTCTGGTCATCCGCCTCGTCACGGGCGCCAGCCTTGGTCCACACACCAAGCGATACGGTCTCAACATGCTCCATATTGTGAGAAACAACGGTCAGGCCATTTTCCAGAGTGGTCGTGCGTGCGTTCATGAAGTCCTGCCTGCCTGGGTGCGATCCAGTATGAACTGTTTTACCATCGACAGCTCATTGCTGAGTATATTGAAACGTTCACGACGCTGCATCAGATCGCCCATTCGTTGTGGCAATGCGGGACGAACCCCACTGGCAGCTTCAACTGCATCCGGAAATTTTGCCGGATGAGCAGTTGCAAGCGTTACCATTGGAACATCACCATTGGTTATCCCGCGCGCCACACCATACCCCACCGCCGTGTGCGGGTCGAGCAATTCGCCGGTTTCAGCCAAAGCGGTGCGAATGGTGGCGGCTGTTTCTGCTTCATCGGACCTGCCCGAGGAAAAGCCTGTCGAAATATAACTGCGCATATCTTCGCTCAGTGAAAAACTGCCTGACTGCTTCAACCCTGACATAAGTGTCGAGATATGATCGCCATTGTTGCCGCACGCTTCAAACAGCAAGCGCTCAAAATTACTGGATACCTGTATATCCATGGAAGGGCTTTGCGTCGCCTCGACCCCCAACACCTCATATCGCCCGGTCTCAAGGCTGCGATGCAGAATGTCATTGATGTTGGTGGCGACCACCAGATCATCTATCGGAAGTCCCATATGACGCGCGACCTGACCGGCAAAGATGTCGCCGAAATTGCCGGTCGGCACACAGTAGCTGATCTTGCGATCCGGGCTGCCAAGCGCCAGTGCCGACGTGAAATAGTACACCGCCTGGGACATGATACGCGCCCAGTTGATCGAGTTAACGCCCGACAGCAATACGGTTTCGCGAAACCCCTTATCGGCAAACATGGATTTTACATGCGCCTGGCAATCATCAAAATTGCCTTCCAGAGCGATGTTGTGGATGTTCGGCTGGTCCACAGTGGTCATCTGCCGGCGCTGCACGTCGGAGACGAGACCGTGAGGATGCAAAATAAAGACATCTGTGCGGCTTGAGGCCGCAAAGGCATCAATTGCTGCACCGCCGGTGTCACCGGATGTGGCCCCAACGATGGTGGCTCGTCTATTGGCGCGTTCGAGTGCGTGATCCATCAGCCGGGCGAGCAGTTGCATTGCGACGTCCTTGAACGCCAGCGTCGGGCCATGGAAGAGTTCCAGCAACCAGTGGTTTGCGTCCAGCTGTTTCAGTGGCGCCACAGCCTTGTGGGCAAACGTCGAATAGGCTTCATCGATCATGTGCCGCAATTTTGCGTCTTCGATTTCGCCTCCCACAAAAGGCTTGATGACAGCAAATGCCACTTCCGCGTAGCTCTTGCCGCGCAGATCGATCAAATCTTTATGTGTCAGCTGTGGCCAGGTTTCCGGCACATAAAGACCGCCGTCAGGTGCCAGGCCTGCCAGCAACACGTCGGTAAAGCCCAGTGCAGGCGCCTGCCCGCGTGTCGAAATGTACTTCATCGTTCTCACTTGTTAACAGTTACGCCTCTGCTGACGCATGTTCCTCACGACGTTTGCGGATGAATAGCCAACTCATCACGACCAGAACAAGGGCCAGCGAAAACCATGTGACAGCGTATTGCAGATGGTTGTTGGGTAATTCAACCTTCAAATCCTCCGGATCAGGCCATTTTCCGGTTCCAGGTTCGCCGCCAGGCTCCAATTGAACAAACATGGCCGATGTAATCGGCTCCGGCCCTTCGTAACCTTCCAGCAGATTATCGGGCATGGAAGCAGAAATACCCACCAGATCATACCAGTACCAAATACCCTGCCGGGTATCCGCCTCGGGCGAGAACAGGTTCCGGTCAGACGCCCTGTTACGTGTGATGCCGGTTATGGTGATCCTGCCTTCAGGATTCCGGGTATCGCTTTCAATCGGCGCCTCCAGCATGCGCTGATCAATGAAACCGCGATCAACCAGAACAATAAAACCTGACTTGTCCATGAACGGCGTAATCAACTGGTACCCGGGCCTTTTACCGCGAGCACGATAGACGTACCGCGAGGCTTCGTGGCGGTATTCACCGTGCAGACGCACACGCAGGAAGTCCACGTCATAGCCATGTTCCATGCCGGCTTCGACATCATACATTGTCACCGGATTGGCGGTCAGCGAAGCAGCACGCTTGTCGATCAGATCCAGCTTCCATTGCAGACGCAGCATTTGCCACGATCCCAATCCGACCAGCAATAGAACGCCCAGGACGGTTGCGGCAACAATCTGCCAGTTCCTGCGTCGTGGTTTTTGAGCCGGTGTCGCTGTCACTTGTCTTGCAGCCTGCCTTCGCGGGCGCTGGTTAGATATTGCTGATTGAGAAAAATTCCCTTGATCGGGCGCAGCAGAAGCAGCGGCAGACCAACCGCCAGCGGCAGGGCCACCAGAGCATGCACCCACCACACCGGCTGCCAGTTCAACTCGACGATCAACACCCCTCCCATGGCCACTGTGCCGCACAGCAGCATGATGAACCACGCGGCACCATCACCGCTATCGGAGAAGGAAAAATCAAGATCGCAGTGATTGCACCTGTCGGGAATCGTCAGGTATCCAGAGAACAGCTTGCCCTGACCACATCGCGGACATAGTCCCTTGATGCCGTTACTGACCGGTGATTGCGGCGGGTAATAGGGTTTTTGATTCATCCGGAACGCGGCCTTGATATACGCTCACACTGCTTCATACAAAAGGACCGCATGCGAGGGCTTTGACACCCTTCATGCGGTCCATTGATCAGATGATCAGGCGCAAGCCCCCTGATCAATGCGCTGCAATTGTCGCTCCGACACTGCCCCATACATAAATGCAGGCAAACAGGAACAGCCAGACCACGTCAACAAAATGCCAATACCAGGCCGCCGCCTCAAACCCGAAATGTTTCTCGGGCGTGAAATGTCCAGCCAATGCACGGAACAGGCATACGATCAGGAAAATGGTCCCGACCAGAACATGGAAGCCATGGAAACCGGTTGCCATAAAGAAGGTCGACGAATAGATATTGCCGCCGTTGTCCGCCTTGAAGGCAAAGGCTGCATGGCCATACTCATAAGCCTGAACGCAGGTGAACAATGCGCCGAGTACAATGGTGCAAATCAATCCCCACTTGAGGCCATCACGGTCGTTGTTAATAAGCGCATGATGCGCCCAGGTTACCGTCGTGCCTGACAACAGCAGAATCAGCGTATTGAGCAGCGGAAGGTGCCACGGGTCGAACACTTCCATGCCCGCCGGCGGCCACTGTCCCTGTGTCAACGCAAAGCGAGTCGCCTGTATGGTGGAATCCGTATATAGCGAGGCTTCGAAGAATGCCCAGAACCAGGCCACAAAAAACATGATCTCGGACGCAATGAACATCAGCATGCCATAGCGCAGATGCAGTTGTACCACGGGTGTGTGATCGCCCTTGTGGCTTTCCGACACGACATCGCGCCACCACATGAACATGGTATAGATGACGATGGCAAATCCCGCCAACGCGCCGGCGGATACCCCCCAGGTCTGGCCGTTGTGCATCCAGTACACAGCGCCGATAGCGAGTATCAACGCGCCGACAGAGCCGATAATCGGCCATGGACTCGGGTCAACCAGATGATAGTCGTGATTTTTAGCGTGGCTGTCTGCCATTGCCCTTTTCTCCCGCTCAAACTGTCCGGCTACTCTGTATACTCGCGCCAGACAAAGTCAATTAGTTCACAGTGCTGTTTGTTCGTGGTCGTGAAGCCGATGAGGTTTTCACCGGCTCTTTTTCCACCGCATAAAAAGTGTACGAAAGTGTAATCGTGGTAACCGATTTCATGTCCGGATCGTTGACGATATCAGGGTCCACGAAGTAACTAACCGGCATGTCAACTGTCTCACCGGCCTGCAACGTCTGCTCGGAAAAACAGAAACATTCAATCTTGGAAAAGTAGGCTCCCGCGCCAACTGGCGTGACATTGAAAGTCGCAGTTCCCGTAACGGCTTTACTGCCGCTGTTGGACGCCTTGTAGAAGGCCAGGACCTGCTCGCCAATGCGAATGGTCTGACTGTGCTGGACGGGTGTAAAATCCCAACTCAGTGATGAATTCACATTGGCATCAAAAGCCACGGTAATTTTCTGGTCAAGTATCTGTTCCGGCGAGGCATCGGCGCGCTGCGTGGTGCCGCCAAAACCTGTTACCTGGCAGAATATCTGGTAAAGCGGGACCGCGGCATATGCCACACCGACCATACCGAGGGCCACACCTCCAGCCACAACTGCAACGCGCAGGTTGGATTTGTCCCGAGGCTGTCTGGATGTCATGTCAGCCTCCTGCCTGCATGGAAATGTTAGAGCCCAGGCGAACCATGGTTGTAACGAAGAACAAAATCACCAGAGCCACCAGCAACCAGGCAATTGCAAGCGACCTTTTGCGCTGGCGGGCCCTTTCCTCGTGGGTGGGAGTGTATGTCTGCATCTCATCAGCCATCGCCTACACCAACCACAACAGGTTAACAGCCCGGTCGGCAAGCAGGGATACGAACATGGCGAACAGATACACGATCGAGTAACCAAACAGCTTTTTGGGAGCGCGCTCAGCCTTTTCGCCGTCGCGCAGCGAGTAAACCGCCCATGCATGCCAGATGAATTTGACCGTCAGGACCAGCGCGGCGGCACCATAAACCCAGCCGGCGACACCGGCTACGATGGGCAATGCGGCAACCGGCGCCATGGCCAGCGAATACCACCAGATCTGCTTTCGGGTTGCGTCAACGCCAGCCACGTTTGGCAGCATTGGAACACCGGCTGTTTCATAGTCGGCAAACCGGAAAAGCGCCAGTGCCCAGAAATGCGGCGGGGTCCACATGAAGATGATCAGGAACAACGACACGCTTGCCAGGTCCACCGACCCGGTGACAGCCGACCATGCCACCATGGGCGGAAAAGCGCCTGCAGCACCGCCGATGACAATATTCTGCGGCGTCGAGCGCTTGAGGAACATTGTGTAAATCACGGCGTAGAAGAAAATCGTGAAGGCCAGGAATGCAGCAGCGACCCAGTTGACTGCCAACCCGAGAACAACCACTGACCCAACTGACAGCGCTGTGCCAAATATATAGGCTTCACCCGGTTCAATTGCGCCGCGGGGAATCGGCCGCTTCGCCGTGCGGCTCATCCGGACATCGATATCGGCATCATACGCCATATTCAAAGCGCCCGAAGCGCCCGCCCCGACGGCAATGCACAATATGGCTATGAACGCCGTCCAGGGGTGAATGCCGCCCGGTGCCAGCAACAGTCCGCACAAGGCGGTAAAGATAACCAGCGACATAACCCGCGGCTTGAGCAATGCCCAGAAATCCTCGACAGCACCATTGCCACCGAGCCCAAACGGGGCGGCTTCATGGCCTTGCTGTATCAGATCTGTGCGAATATCTGTCATATGTATCTCAGGTTAAGGGCTGGCAGCCCAATTAAGCGCCCGGTCAGCCTTGTGGAGGCAACTGACCGGGCGTGTCTTGTACTTGTTACCGGATGACCGGCAGCGTCGAGAACTGATGGAACGGCGGAGGTGACGATAACGTCCACTCCAGAGTCGTTGCTGACTCGCCCCATGGATTGTCCCCGGCGACCCGTTTCTTCATGAAGGCCTCAACGATGCACCACAGGAAGATCAGGATGGAAAACGCGGAGATGTACGATCCCCAGGAGGACACGTAATTCCACCCTGAGAACACGTCCGGATAGTCAATATAACGGCGCGGCATGCCGGCCAGACCGAGGAAATGCTGCGGAAAGAACAACAGGTTCACACCGATGAACTGAATCCAGAAGTGCGCCCGCGCAAGTGTTGGGTTGTACATGTAACCGAACATTTTCGGGAACCAGTAATACCAGCCGCCGAAGATCGAGAACACGGCACCAAGGGACAGCACATAGTGGAAGTGGGCTACAACATAATAGGTGTCGTGCAGCGAACGGTCGACACCTGCATTGGCCAGCACAACGCCGGTCACGCCGCCGACTGTGAACAGGAAGATGAAACCGATGGCCCACAGCATTGGCGTGCGGAATTCAATTGATCCACCCCACATGGTTGCGATCCAGGAGAAAATCTTCACGCCCGTCGGCACCGCAATAACCATGGTGGCCGCCACAAAATAGGCCTGTGTGTCGACCGCCATGCCGACGGTGTACATGTGGTGTGCCCACACGATGAAACCGACAAGCCCGATGGCGACCATGGCATAGGCCATGCCGAGATAACCGAACACCGGTTTCTTGGAGAATGTGGATATGATCTGCGACACAATGCCGAAACCGGGCAGAATCAGAATGTACACTTCAGGGTGTGCGAAGAACCAGAAAAGATGCTGGTACAGGATCGGATCACCACCGCCTTCAGGGCGGAAGAACGATGTCCCGAAATTGCGGTCCGTCAGCAACATGGTGATGGCTCCGGCAAAAACCGGCAGCGACAACAGCAGCAGGAACACGGTCACCAGCACTGACCACACGAACAACGGCATTTTGTGAAGGGTCATACCCGGCGCGCGCATGTTGAATATGGTGGTGATGAAATTGATCGCACCGAGAATTGAGGATGCACCGGCAAGATGCATGGACAAAATGGCAAAGTCGACGGCAGGTCCGGGCTGTCCAGTAGTGGAATATGGCGGGTACAGGGTCCAGCCGCCGCCAACACCAAACGTGCCGGACGAGCCCTCCACAAACATCGAAAGCACCAACAGGATCAAAGCCGGAGGCAACAACCAGAAAGAAATGTTGTTCATGCGTGGAAACGCCATGTCGGGCGCGCCAATCATCAACGGTACAAACCAGTTGCCAAAGCCGCCAATCATTGCCGGCATGACCATAAAGAAGATCATCAACAGGCCGTGGGCGGTTACAAACACGTTGAACATGTTCTTTCCGGCATCAATGGCATCTGCAGAAGTGTCGCCAATGCCGTAGACCATATGTGCCAGGCCGTGGAAAATCTGAATGCCGGGCTCCATCAGTTCCCAGCGCATCATGATGGACATGAAACCGCCTACGAGGCCGGAAAATATCGCGAACCACAAGTACATCGTGCCGATGTCCTTGTGGTTGGTTGAGTAGACATACCGGCGCCAACCTGTCGGGTTGTGCTCATGATCGTCATGTGCCGCTGTTGCATGTGCCATAAGGCTTTTCCCTCGTTCTAATCAGTCGAATCAGTTTGAAGACGTGCCGGCAGCGCCCAGCGCCAGCTTGCCTTTGGTTTTCAAGATGGCTGCGAGATGTTCTTGCGCCTGTTCAACGCCGGCAGTCTTGGCTTTCTCCAGCCAGGCCGTGTATTCATCATCAGACACAACGCGCACCGTAATCGGCATGTAGGCGTGATCCTTGCCACACAGTTCCGAACACTGTCCGTAGAAGATGCCTTCCTTCTCCGCCTTGAACCAGGTTTCGTTCAAACGTCCCGGCACGGCATCGATCTTCGAACCGAAGGACGGGATCGTCCAGGCATGCAGCACATCGTTGGCAGTGACAATTACACGAACTACCTTGTTGACCGGAACAACCACCTCCGTATCAGTTGCCAGCAAATAGGGCTCTCCGTCTTTCAGTTCATTTCTGGATTTCAGGTACTGATCAAACGAGACGTCATGTTCAGGATACTCATATGACCAGAACCACTGATTGCCGATCGCCTTGACTGTCATCTCCGCTGCAGGAAAGTCGCGCTGAAAATACAGCAACCGGAATGATGGAATGGCGATGCCGATAAGAATGAGTATCGGTACCACCGTCCAAACGACCTCCACCAGGGTGTTGTGGGTCGTACGGGATGGAACCGGATTGGAGTTTGCGTTGTACCTGACGCAAACCCATATCAGCAGTCCCAGTACAAACAGACAAATTATGGTGATCAGTATCAGCAAGCCATTGTGAAAACTTGTGATGAACGTCATGACCGGTGAGGCCGCCTGCTGAAGGTTCATTTGCCATTCTACCGGCTGGCCAAGACCTGCCGCAATTGCCGCGGGTGCTCCCGACAGGGCCGCCCCCATTACAGTCAAGCTCGCAAACAATTTGCGCATATTGCCCTCTTAATTTTCGCCGACAGGGGAAAATCCCGCCAGGCAGTGTATTCAAAAATGCAGGCCTGGGCGATCAAAAGATTGCCCCACTTCTGCCGTGTGCCTGTTGAACCACAATCGACCCATGGCTGCAACTGTCATGTGGCGCGTCAAAATTGCACGGTTTGGGCTTGCGGCGTTTCAGGGGCGGCTATGATCGCAATAATGCCTCAATTTCGCACGAAGAGTGCTGGACAAACTTTGAGAACGGCAAATCTTTATGTTTCGCTGATGAAATTGCATAGCCGGGTTGCTAAAATGGCCCCGCGTCTGGCATACACGACAAACAACTGAAATGTGTGGCATTTCGAACTTAGTCAATCTGTAGGGAGCAGGTAACCAGTGGCCCAGAAATTTAACGTAATTCGCATTACAGCCTCAGCGCTGGCAACAGCATTCCTTGCATCAGTACTGGCAACCGCCGGCATGGCACAGCAAAAGGTGGCACCAGTGTCACCCAAACAGTTCGGACCGCGGGTGAATGCGCCACAAGGTGCAGCACCAAACCGCCCCAAGCCGCAACTGATCGCTGAAAACGGCAAATGGAAGGTACAATGCGAATCGCGGCCAGCCGGCAAGGATGCCAAAGGAAGGGACATTCCGGCACAGAAGGCCTGCGCGATGGTACAGATCAGCCGTGACAAGGAACGGCCCCAGATTGCGCTTTCGCTTATCATGCGCCAGCAGAAACAGGGCGACAGGTCAGCAACCATGATGCAGATCATGGCTCCAATCGGTGTGTTCCTGCCCACCGGTATTGCGCTTGAAATCGATGGCGCCGCTGTTGGCCGCGTGCCGTTTGTGCGCTGCCTGCCGCAAACTCAAAGGGCCCCAGGACTGTGCACGGCAACCGCGGAAGCCCAGAAGACCACCCTGGCCAAGATGAAAGCGGGTCAGGCTGCCAACTTCATTATTTATGAAGCACCCGGCGCCGCGATCAAAATGCCGATTTCGCTGAACGGTTTTACAGCTTCCTTCAAGGCGCTGCTCGACAACAGCTGATGCAAATCGGTTAGGTCCCCAAATCTGCTTTGGATCAGGCTGTCTGCGGACGGCCTGGTCGCATTTTCCCGCCAGGTTTGTGTAGCGGTATATCGAAATTCCGGCCATTGCGGTTGCGCCCTGCGTTGATATGCCCGACGATAGAATCTGCAATACTTTTCGGAGACCCGTCACCAGTGACCGACACTATCCCATCTGATGATCTGTTTTTTGCCGGAACCGGCCTGGAGCGCGCAGCGGCCGTGCAATTGACAGAAGACGCATTGGTCAACAGCGATGATGGCGAACTTTTTCTGGAATATTGTCAGTCGGAAAACCTGGTGTTCGATGATGGCCAGCTCAGAACCGCCAGTTTTGATGTAAACCAGGGCTTCGGATTGCGCTCTGTTTGCGAAGAAACCTCTGCATATGCACACTCCGCTGAACTATCCAGGGCCGCCCTGGCACGCGCCGCTGACACCGTTCGCAGCATTCAATCCGGCACCGGAAGTGTATCAGGCGAACCGCCACGCACCAACATCAGCCTCTACAGCGCCGATAATCCGGTGCAGGCCATGGCTTTCGAGGACAAGGTGCGCCTGCTGCAGGAGGTCGATCAATTCACCCGGAATCTCGACGACCGGATACGCCAGGTTACCGTTTCAATGTCGGGACAATGGCAGGCAGTCGACATTGTTCGCCCCAGCGGGCATACCTTCAGCGACCGCAGACCCCTGATCCGCTTCAGTGTCGCAGTGGTGACCGGCCAGGGAGAAAAGCGCGGCAGCGGCAGCCACGGCATGGGCGGCAGAACCGGTTACGCCGATTTTGTCGGCCCTGACAGCTGGCAGGACGCTGCGCGTGAGGCACTGCGGCAAAGCCTGGTATCGCTGGATGCCGAGGATGCGCCAGCAGGAGAAATGGACGTGGTTCTGGGCCCCGGCTGGCCGGGAATACTGCTGCATGAAGCGATTGGCCACGGTCTTGAGGGCGATTTCAACCGCAAGAAAACCTCGGCTTTTGCAGGCCTGATGGGCAAGCGTGTTGCGAGCCCCGGCGTTACCATTGTCGATGATGGAACCCTGCATGACCGGCGCGGATCATTGTCGATAGACGATGAAGGCACGCCAGCTCAAAAAACCACATTGATCGAGGACGGCATTCTGGTCGGCTACATGCAGGATCGCATGAACGCCCGGCTCATGGGCGAAAGCTCAACCGGCAATGGCAGGCGGCAGTCTTATGCCCATCACCCAATGCCGCGCATGACCAATACCGTGATGATGAATGGCAACGACAAGCCACAGGACATCATCTCGTCGGTAAAGTCCGGACTTTATGCAGTGTCGTTCGGCGGCGGCCAGGTTGATATTACCAGCGGCAAGTTCGTGTTCTCATGCACGGAGGCATACCGGATCGAAGACGGAAAACTTGGCGCACCTGTAAAAGGTGCAACCCTGATTGGCAACGGGCCCGACGCCCTGACCCGTATTTCCATGATCGGGGATGATATGCAACTGGACCCCGGAATCGGTACATGCGGCAAGGACGGCCAGGGAGTGCCCGTCGGTGTTGGTCAACCCAGCGTTCGTCTTGACCGCATCACGGTTGGCGGTACTGCAGCGTGAGCACATGCGATGAGCCTTACCACCATAATTATCGACTTCGACGGTGTAATGTCGGATTACAACGTTTCTGCCAGGATATCCAAAATATCCCGCATTTCCGGCCTGGACACAGAAACAATCCTCGACAGGGTTTGGACATCCGGGTTTGAAGATGCCGCCGACGGCGGCAAATACCGCGATGACGCCTCCTATTTGCGTGCATTCAACGATCATCTTGGATTTGAACTCAGCCGTGATGAGTGGATTGCCTGCCGGGCGGCGGCCATGCAGCATCGCGCCGACATGCACGAAATGGTCGCGAATATCGCAAAGCGCTACACAGTGGCAATGCTGACAAACAACGGCCCATTGACCAAAACGGCGTTTGAACGGCTGGCCCCGAAATCTGCGGAACTATTTGGCGGCAAAGCGTTTTTTTCATATGAATTCGGCACCAAAAAGCCGGACGCGAAGATATACCAACACGTAGCCGGCCGGCTTGGCAGCAAACCTGTAGAATGTGTATTCATTGACGACAAGCCTCACAACTGTGATGGCGCCAGCCAGGTTGGCATGACGGCAGTCGTGTTCACGGGGATAAACGATCTGAAGCGTCGACTGGCACAGCTCGATGTGATGAAAGACAACACATGAGTGTCCCTGCGGCCGGCGCAAGGATAGGCGCACGTTTTACAACCGGCTCCACCATGCGGCATGTGGTTGTGATGACGGCAACCAGCGCCATTGGTCTGATGGCAATGTTTCTGGTTGATCTTGCCGATCTGTGGTTCCTGACCTTGCTGAACCAGATTGAAATCACCGCCGCGATCGGCTTTGCGGGAACAATTGTATTTTCAAACATGTCAGTGGGGCTCGGCATGTCGATTGCCGCCGGCGCCCTGGTTGCGCAGGCCATGGGACGCGGCAATGAAGACGGTGCCCGGGAAACCGCGTCGGCAGCTTTGTGCCTGAGCCTGTTCACCGGGCTGATCGTCGCCATTGGAATTGTGGTGTTTGCCCGGCCATTGCTGGCTGTCTTGGGAGCATCCGGCGAAGCGCTGGAACTGGCGCGCGCGTACCTGATTACAATCGCACCCGGATTTCTGCTGTTGGCCGGCGCAATTACCGTCAGCTTTGTATTGCGTGCAGTCGGCGATCCCCGGCGCGCCATGTACGTCACGCTTGTAACGGCCATCGCCAATGCCGTACTGGATCCGATCTTCATTTTCTGGATGGACTTCGGCATCACGGGAGCAGCACTTGCCACGGTTTGTGCCAACCTTGCATCTTTCGCGGTCGGGCTGCATGCACTGCATCGCCATCACCGGTTTGTCGTGCGTCCGCGAATTGCTTCCGTCATGACAAACCTGCGCCCGATCATGCGCATCGCCCTGCCGGCGATTGCCACCCAACTGGCCACCCCGTTCGCAATTGCCTACATGACACGCATCACAGCCGCGTTCGGGAACGACGCGGTGGCCGCTGTCGCGGTGATCAACAGGCTGGTGCCGGTTGCCTTCGGTGTCATTTTCTCGTTGTCAGGAGCGGTTGGACCCATTATCGGACAGAATTACGGTGCAGGAGAACTTGATCGGGTTCGCCAGACACTCAAGGATGGCATGGTGTTTTCATCGCTTTACACGGTCGCCGTCAGTGCCGTGATGCTGCTGGTGGCCGGATACATGCCAGGATGGTTCAGCGCAACACCGGCTGCTGCAGAACTGATTACATTCTACTACACCTTCATTGCCATAACCTGGGCGTTTGCCGGAGCGCAATTTGTGGCACAGGCCGCTTTCAACAACCTTGACCGGCCACAGTGGTCAATGTGGTTCAACTGGGGCAAAGCCACCATCGGCACCATTCCGCTGTTACACCTGGGCGCATTGTGGGGAGGTGTGACCGGCGTCATGGTCGGCATGGGCGCGGTCAACATGATTTTCGGGCTGGCCGCCGCAATCACCGCTTTTATACTGGTCAGGAAAATGGCCATGCAGACCCCAGTGACCGGAGACGCCAGATGAGTACGCAAGCCACAGAGCTGATCGACATAATTCTGGCTGCCAACGAGGGCAAGACTGCCGGTGCGCTGGCGCTTGCCGGCGACTACAGTGTTGACACGGCGGAAAAAGCCCTGAAAACCCACGTGCGAGAGATTGGGTCGAAAATTGCCATCAAGGCTCGTGATCCGGAAGAACTCGACCTCCTGCTCGATGTGATCGAGGCAGGTGAGCATGATGATTACCTGACCAACCCGGATGCATTGCTGTCACGCGAGGCGGTTGAAGAAGGTGAAGAAATCCTCGCCCATGTCTACGGCTCGCTGGAGCGCGCACGTACCGTGGCGCGAACATTGCGCAAACCCCACGGCATCACCGAAGAAAAAATGGAACGGATGATGACACTGGCGGCGACCTTGTGTGTGGCGGCACTGGTCAAACGCGGGCAACAGACCTATCTGGCCGCTGATATGGGTGGAACAACGTCAACCTTTTTTTCCGAGCTGATCACGGCAATCATCAAGGGCATCACTCATGTCCCGGTCAAGCGGCGGCGAAGACGCAATCGCGCCACCTATGCGAAATCCTACAAGACGTCGCGCAAGCGCCGCAAACAGCGCAGACGCTCGAGGCGCAAGAAAACACCCGATCTGGGGGACGTATTCGGGGAATTGCTGAAACGCGCAATATGACTAAACTAGGGACCGAGCGGGAGAGCCATGAAAGTGAGTAAGTGCCATGAATATCGTTGAGATGATTGCCCGGTCCCACAACGGCCAGGGGCTGGATGTGTTGGGGCAGCAGTTCGGACTGTCCCGAGAACAGACATTGGCTGCCATCGCCGAACTGGCGCCGATGGTCACGTCCGGGGTTCGCCGCAATACACGCCAGCCGGATGGCATGGTGTCGTTGTTCGAAGCCCTGTCGGGCGGCCGGCATGAACGCTACCTGGATGATGATGCCGCAGTTCAGTTCGACACCGCTCGAAACGACGGCAATGCAATACTTGGTCACCTGTTCGGTCGCAAGGAAGTCAGTCGCGAAGTGGCTATGCATGCCGCCGGTTCCACCGGCATTGGCGGTGCCATACTGAAGAAAATGCTGCCGGTCATCGCTTCGATGGTGATGGGAGCAATTTTCAAAAAAATGTCCGGCGGCGCCAGTGCTCCTGCCCCGCGCGGCGGATCCGGCGGCGGACAGGGCGGTGGCGGCCTTGGCGATATCATAGGCGACATACTGGGTGGCGGACGCAAGCCGCAACCGCGCGGCGGCCAGAGTGGCGGCGGCCTTGAAGATATTCTGGGGGACCTTCTTGGCGGCGGATCGGGCCGGCAGCGATCGCCTGCCCCGCAACCGCAGCAGCGCACACCTGCACCCGGTGGGGGCCTTGACGATCTGTTGCGCGACATTCTCGGTGGCGGCATGGGTGGTGGCGGCACGGGCCGCAGCAGCCGGGGCCAGCCTCCTTCCTACAATGACGACGCCATCGGCCGGGGGCGCACCACGCTGGACGATATTCTCGGCGGTGATACCCGAACAGGTTCAGGCAGCGCTGCAGATGACTTGCTGGACTCGGTCAATCGCAAGCTGGGGTACTAATCATCTGGTTCAGGATGAATTTTGGTTGAAGCAACCAAAAGCCGCGAGCCTTACCGCTTTCAAAATGACGGAGCACCTTTGTGGTTCAAGTGACCCCATGTTGTTTTGGGTATTCAGTACGGCAGAGTACTGGTTTGGGCTAATAAGCAGCGAAAATTCCGATCAGCTTCCAAAAATCAGCGCGTCCGGAATTTCGTATCGCTCGTCTCCGACACTTATCAAGTGGAGACCGTTCTGTTTTTGATTAGCCACGGCCTGGTATCCATCCGCTTGGGATGTATCTGCACCAAGAAATTCGCCGCGCACGAAATAAAGGGAGCGTTTTTTTCCATCTGGTCTGTTCACCGAAACGGTCGCATATCCTCCGCCGGCGCGCGCCACGCCAAACTCACATTGACCCATTGGTTGACCGCGATATTGGGTACAGGGGATTTTACCTGTCGCATCGAACTTCCCTTGTCCGGCACGAATGGCCGAGTCGTCGGGACCTGCAGGAACACTGCCATCCGGCGCAATGGCAGGGGTGAGGTATTGCAGGGATACATACCCTCGCGCACCGCCTCCCAGTTTCTGCACGTCGCACCAGATCCGATCATTCATGCGCCGGCATCCGAGATTGGCCAAGATCGCTCCTGAAGGATAACGCAGAATGATTTTCGCAGATGTTGAAGGTTGTTCACGTAGATTGAGACCTGAAGAGATGCCCGTCACTTCCCAGTGCCGCGGCCCGCCATCCTCCGGTGACGGCGGCACCTCATTGCCGGCATTTCGGGAAGTGGAACGTGCAGCGGCCGATGCCGCAACGAACAAGCAGGCAAACAGCAACATCCGGGTAGCAAGCATCTTCATCGTCAGTTCCTATTTGCCAACCTTTTCAGGTCGCCTAACGGTCAAGAATCCGGCAAACAGTAGCAAGAATTATCAGATTCAGTCCTGGCGCCAGGATAGCAAGCCACGGTTTGAGCGTGTCCGAAAACCGTTCAAGCATGAACACCCATGGCAGACCAAGCGGCATTAGAAATACGCCTGCCAAGGGGCCGGAAGGGCTGCCAAAAAGTCCAAAGGATCCAATAACATACAAACCCAAACACAGCAAATATGTGATACCGAAAACAATGACGATGGCGGTGCAAAAAATTTTCATGCAACTCCTGTATGAGATTTCCTCAACCGAGCGAAGCAAGCCGAATGTCGCAGAGGATGTACCAGCGCCTATTGAACCTTTGAATGATTGCTCATATTTGGAAATAGCCTTTGCAAAACAGCAAGCCAGATTCATCCAGATCGCAAGCCATTTTTTCACACAGTAAGTCACGTTATGGTAGTTTGTCATGTACAATTCGACTGCACCCAACTATCCCACACGTGCCACAGCGGAAATCAGCGTCAGATAAATTCTGGTTACAAGAAATATGTGCTGATGAATAATTCCTATTTTTTTGTTGCGCATTATTTTTTAGAAGACAACTATTCATCATGACACTTCGCATCGCAGAATATAACGAGTCGGCTGGAAAAAAGTACTCCATCCAATCCCAAATATTCAGCCGCACCAACCAATTTCGATTTGCAGACCGGGAAAACGGCTTCTTGCAAACCAGAACAGCGACATTGGATGCTCTCGGCACCAGACTTAGTCTGGTACGATCGACTGGTCACCAGATCGACTTAACCGAATTCAACAACATATCAATTCTGATGCCGGGGGTGGGTGATTTGAATGTTGCAACTCATGACAGCGAATTTCGCTGCAAGGCTGGCGAGGCGCTCCTGTTTGGACCGAACAGGCGAAAAACACGCACGAACAACGACGGCGAGAATCAATTTGAAGGGAATGTGGCTCTTCTGCCTCTTAAGGCATTCAGTGAAACCGAGGACAGGACTGTCTTTCGAACAATAGGCCCGCTGCTGCAGTCAGGACTGCATGTGTCGGCCAAAGAAGAACTGTTTGTCCCATTTTTGAAATATTTTGATTATTTTTGTTCATTAATTTTTGAAGGATCCGTTGCTGCCACAAATCCGAAATTGTGCGAACATTCAGTAGTCTTGCTCTATGAGCTGCTTCATGAGCTTGCCTTGGGGCTTTCTGCCAGGCTAAGTGATGAAAAAATCACATCTTCAGGCGCTCATTATGTTGTTCAAGCGGAAGAACACATGAGAGCAAACCTGGATCAACAGATTTCTATTTCCGAGATCGCAGCCGCTATTGGCGTATCGCAGCGAAGCCTGCAGCTTGCATTTCGGGAATTGCGCGGCACCTCTCCCCGCGAAACTCTCGCGATGATGCGCCTGGAAGCGGTTCATAAAAGATTGATGTCTGGCGACAACAACAGTGGTGTTACGGATCTGGCTCTTGAGTTCGGCGTGGCAAACGTCGGGCGGTTTGCGCGATCCTATCAGAAATTTTATGGCGAAAAGCCGTCGCATACCCGACGCCGGGCGAAAACCCGATGGATTTCTAAACAGGAGCCGCGGGTAAACAGCAAGAATTAGAACATCACTGGCTCAAATCCAGCGGATTCGCATTCCGGCTTTTTTTCATCGGATTCAATAATTTTGCATTCGCATGCAGCATATTTTGTTGTGCAGCATTGTGTAAAATTCCCGGTATTGCAAATCCATACGCATACATTTGTTTAGCCACCTATCAACCCGGCCACAAGAATTGCCATCCCCGGCGTGCAACGACAATGTGCGGGCCTCAAAGGCAGTCGGGTGGTAGATGCAAATCAAACCGAGTAAAGGAATTATTGTCCATGAAAAACACGATTACTTCAGCTTTTCTTGCTGTAGCTTTGATGTCTGCGGCGCCGATGGCTTACGCTCATGAAACCGGCCATCGCCACCATCATGGCGATAATCACCAGTCCAAGCATAAACATCAGCACCGCCATTCTGACACCGGAATTGCCTTAGCCGCTGGCGTTATTGGACTGCTGGCTGTTGCAGCTTCTGCCAAGGCTCACGAAAACAGTGACGCCTATAACTACCATCACGGTATGGGCAGCCGCGACAATGCCGTGTCTGCCTGCCTGCACAAGGCGCAGCGCCGGACCGTCAGGCGAGGCGGCCATGGCGTGACCCTGAAAAACGTGCGTAGGGCGAATTTGAGAGGTTCGAACTGGCGGGTGGCACTTGCCGTGAAGCAAAGGCTTCGGGGCGGAGTAAAACGCAATGTTGTAGCCAGATGCACCGTGGTTGGCAGGAATGTCACCAGGTTTAGTTTCCGTTAGCGGATACCTACTTCCACCGGGCAAACCTACAGCATGTGAATCCGTTGTTTGTGACCGGAAAATTTCTTTGCTTTGTTTATATTTTCGGAAAAGGCTTGGATACATGAAACGCGCGCATGGCTTTGCGTCTCTTGGACTACTGGTTGTCAGCCTTGCCCTATCAACAACGGTGGGGCTGTCGGCCGATCGCACAGAGGTTGTGAAATTTCGTGACGGCACTTCATCAGCGAATATATCGGGCACAATCAGCGGTTACGACGGCATCAGCTACCGACTGGGCGCGAAGGCTGATCAGTCGATGTCGGTCCTGTTCAATCCAGACAATACCAGCTGCTATTTCAACGTGTTGCCACCAGACTCCCAGACAGCAATCTTCAATGGGTCAATCACCGGCAATGAGTTTGCCAGTCAATTGTCTGAAGCCGGAGACTATGAGGTTCAAGTCTATCTGATGCGTAATGCAGCTCGGCGCAACGAGACCTGTAAATACGAGGTCACGTTCGAAATCACTGGCGAGAGTGGCAAGTCTGATCTTGCCGATCTTGACGATACGGTGGTTGATGATGCTGGGCAGGACAATCCGGTGCACTTCAGCCGGCGTGATGCACGACAAGCCTGTCAGCGTCGGCTTGGAGAACAGTACGGAATTCGCAACTCTGCGTTCAGCGATGTCAGTGTGCGCCGCGCCGGGAACGAGCATTTCTGGGTCAAGGGCAAAGTGGTACGCCATCGCAGCTTAGCGGATGAATTTACATGCCGCGTCGTTCATGGCGAAGTCGTTGCAATGCGCGTTCATGCGGCGAAAAGACCGGCTCTGGCTGTGGGTAAAGGGGTGCTGGGCACAGCACTTGTCGGCACGCCGCAAGCCAGGGGCAAATCCGACTTTGAGAACGAACCGTATCCGGCCCATGCGCGCGGCAATCCGTTTCGAGACCGGCAGCATCTCAACAAAGCCTGCCGGCATGAGATTGCCCGGCAATTGCGACATTCGCATTCAGGCTTTGACCGGTTACGCCTCGTCACCGGCCATTTGAGAAATCGGACACTTCAAGGTGACGGAACTGTCCGCTGGTCTGATGGGGAACATCTCGTGCATTTTACCTGCCATTTCGACAGACGCGGGCGGGTGGTCGACGGCCAGTTCTATTACTATCCCGCACAACCTGCTGCGTACACACCGGACTATGCCGATGGCAATACAGGCGGACCGGACAACTGGCGAGTGGTTGATGTGGCAGTGAATGATGTCCTGTATGTGCATGCGCGCGACAGCTTGGCCAGTCGCCGCATAGGCAGCCTGCCGCATAATGCTCGCAGTGTGCGCAATTACGGTTGCAGGTGGAGCAACATCGACAAGGGGACCTGGTGTGAAATCGAATATCGCGGGACAAGAGGTTATGCAGCCCAGATGTATCTTGCGGAAGACAATTAGGCGAAAAGAGCGAGATGAAAATGAGTAATCGGAAAACAATGTCCAGGCGCACTGCTTTAGCTGGAATGACAGCGGCAGGGTTTGCTGTATGGTCAGCAAACAGCACTGCCCTACAGGTTTACAAGGAAGCGCACGAACTGAAGCCAGGAGAGTTTTCGTGGCACCCTGAACGGGCAAAGTCCGGACCTGTCTCGATCATCGTGTCGTTGCCTGATCAACTGGTGCATGTGTATCGCAACGGTATCCGCATTGCTGTGTCGACCTGTTCAACAGGCAAGAAAGGGCACAGAACCCCAACCGGCGTGTTTACGATATTGCAAAAGGACAAGCATCATCGCTCGTCGACCTATAACAACGCCCCGATGCCCAACATGAACCGGTTGACCTGGTCGGGAATTGCGCTGCACGCAGGCAAGTTGCCCGGATACCCGGCATCGCATGGTTGCGTTCGCCTTCCCAGAAAGTTCTCAGCGTTGCTGTTTACAGTTACCCATTTGGGTACACCGGTAATTATTGCAAACGGGCACTCACAACCCCGCGAGGTGGTTCACCCTGGCATGGCACTTGCCCAGCATGCCGAGCACGAGTTCGAAGACGCCGTTGCCAAACTCAAGGGAAAAAAGATACCTCATGACACCGGTGTGACAACTTCTGTTATTGTGAGCCGCGCCGACCAGGAAGTCCTGATCATGGAAAACGGTGAAATTGTTTCCAAGGGCCACGCCACAATTCGTAATGCAACAACCCCTATCGGCGAGCATGTATTTGTTCTCAATCGGCCCCACGATGGTCGAAGGGGTCTGGCCTGGCATGCGGTCGGGCATCATCCAACACTGACCAACGGTTTCCATGAGCCGGAAGAAGCAGTCATCAAGCGGATTAACGCGGACAATGCTGTTGTGTCGGCGATGAGGCAAAGAATGCACCCCGGCATGATGTTGATCATGACGGATCTCCCCCTGCATCCAGAACGACGTTCTGGCAAGGATTTCGTGATCGTCACTGAACACGACACCTGATTGAAGCAATTTTTGCCGAAAGGAAAGACCATGTCTATCAAATCAGTAATTGCAGTTGTCATGCTTGTTGCTGGCGCATTATCCCTCACAATCACAGCCCAGGCACAGCCGAGCTTTGACTGTGGCAAGGCTAGTACGCGGGTTGAGACTCTGATCTGTGACAAGCCGCGGCTGGCGGAGCTCGACAGTGAATTGGCCGAAGCTTACAGGACTGCGCTGCGTGATGCGCCATGGGCGTCTGCAAACCGTCGCATCCGGGCTGAACAAAAAGAGTGGATTGCTCGCCGCAACCGATGCCAGAATGCCCGCTGTATTCGGAAGATATATATTCGCCGCATAGGAGCGCTGCACAACGAGGTGCCGGATTCGGGCGATGACAACACTGTAGCTGAAAGCAATCCAGGCACCATGATGGCCATCTGCCGCGATCGCGCTGCACACGTGTTCCATGTTCGTGCGCCCAACGTCGATACCAAGTATGAAGGCCAGCGCACTGATGGTACGCATGCGGTCAACGGTACTACCTACCTCAGAGGTGTCGAGGAAACATTCCAGTGCTCATTCGACAATACCGGTCGTTCAATCGTGCGGTTTGTTGTCAACTGATCTGGCTCGGGAACAGAAAACCTGGTTAACCAAAGGAACTGACTATTGGCCCATTTGTCCGATTTATCCGCGTTTGCCGGCCAGGCATGCTTCACGCCGTGGTCTGGCTGACCACAAGTGGAGTATAACGACGTCCGGCGATCGTGAAATCGCGGCCTTCGGTGGACCAAATCCATCCGTCTGGTGCGTTGCCGTGCTTGCCCGATGCACCACGTCGCGCTGCTCCTGCCAGATTGACCGGATTTGACTCCATCAAAAGGGTCAATAGTCAGTTCCTTTGGTATTAATCGCAAGCTGGGGTGTTGAGAGTCCGGTTTTCCACAGTGATGAAGCAATGTGTCCTGTGGCGGTTCGACTTGTCTTGTCACGTCACCGTCATTGATCTCCGGCGGTGAAACATGCGTCGTAAATATGGGGAGCCGTTTTCGGGTCGTCGGCGCACTGGTCATAGCCTGCCAATTCAGCGGTCGTTTCGTACTGCGTATAGGGCGCGATCAGGTAACGGCCCTCTCCGCTGTTGAGATATCCGAACTCATCAAGTTCGCCTTTCATGTCCGGGTCGGCATCAACGATCGCCTTGCGCAGGTTGTCGTCCGTAATGTGGTTTTCAGGTAGCTGGTCGGCAGGGCCGTCGTAGTAGTTGTTCACTATGGTGTTGGCACCGTGCACACCGATCAGCACGCGCCGGTCAAGGTAATGGTGGTTGTACACTGCAAACCCGGAGCGCTGACCGATGAGAATGCGTCCGTCTTTCTCGAGCTGGTTAAACTGGTCAAGTACGCTGCCTGTTTCGTCCAGCACATAGGCGAAGAGCTTGTGGGTCGCATTGTAGAACAGGAAAAAGCGCAACCCGGATTCATCGGCTACCAGACCGAGATATTTCTCTCCTTCAGCAACGATGTCCCTGGGTGGCTGCACTTTCGACACATCGTTCAGACGGAATACAACCGGTTTTGACTTGTAGGTGACACGGTAGGTCAGCGGTTTCACCTTCTCGACCTTGACGGCATCCCTGGCGGTCAGTTCCCGGTAAAGTATGTCACCTGCTTCGCTGGCCTGGTTGGCCTGCTGAAAGACTGCGAAATGGATCACACCCTTGTCCCGGTCCCGGGCGGCAAGGCGCAGATTGCCCGCATAAATAATGCCACCTGCCGAAAATGTGAAGTAGTAGTAGTTTTCAGTCGGGTGGACGAACACCGTGTCAGGCAGTCTGGAGAAGACAATATCGAGCGCCTCCTCCACGGTAGCGACCTTCAGTTTGGCTGATTGCTGCAGATCCTCGATCCAGGCCTGATTCGTCTTCAGTTCGGGTGCAGTACCGTCGGCTGACAGGGCCGGGCCGGCCACGATCGAGACGGCCACGAGAAAAGCCGCAAAAAAATGGGATATGCGCTGGCACAAGGCCTGGGGTGAATGATTCCGGTTTCTGCAGGTCGGCATTTCTTTGGTCCTGGACTGGATCAGGATGTTCCCTGGATGAAACACCAGAATTCATAAACCTGACCGCTTTCATAGTGTTGGAGTAACTTTACGGATTCACGTGAACCCATTTTGATACGGATTGGTTGGAGCAGGCAATTCACGGAGTGAGCCTTTGCGAACAGCGGCCCATCGCAAAAGGTGGGCCGCTGCTTGTGGTTATCTTATCTGTATGTTCGAACCACGTTGGCGATGGATCCGCGACCTGCGATGGTTATGAACGCGTGATCCCCGCGGGCGATGGACTCTCGAACCTCGGGGGCGATGGACCCGAGACCCGCGTGGACGGTGCACGATTATCGAACCCCTGGGCCGGTGAACCCGTGAACCACGTGGACGATGCACGTCTGACCCGCGTGGACGGTGCACGATTATCGAGCCTCTTGGCCGGTGAACCCGCGAACCGCGTGGACGATGCACGTCTGACCCGCGTGGACGGTGCACGATTATCGAACCTCTTGGCCGGTGAACCCGCGAACCGCGTGGACGATGTACGTCAGACCCGCGTGGACGGTGCACGATTATCGAGCCTCTTGGCCGGTGAACCCGCGAACCGCGTGGACGATGTACGTCAGACCCGCGTGGCCGGTGGACGTCGGAGCCAACTGGGCGATGGACGATGACAGAGCCTATGGGCCTGTGAACGACCGAGCCGACCGGACGATGGACCGGTAGGCACCTGGGGTTCGGGATGCGCGCGGATGCACCGTCGCGGTCATCACCGGGATCGGTGTTCCACTGGGTACCGCCGGGAGCCCATTCGATCTCGGCTATGTTGCGCAGCCGGCACCTGTTGTAGGAGTTCGGCAGCCATACATTGACCCGGAGCATGACGCTCTGGCCTGGATTTAGAAAGACATTCGGCCGCCAGCAGCGAAGCTGTGCCGGGCCCGTTGACCAGCATGCCCATGGCGGAACCGGTCCGACACCGAAGAAGGCACCTGCCGGTGACGCGGGCAAGGTATCCTTCACCAGTATGGATCCGAAATACCGGTCCGGCCCGTTATTGCGTACCCTTACGGTAAACCGGCAGGACCAGCCGCCAAACGACCGGAAGCAGTCGCGGGGTGAAGCGTGTTTGGTCAGTTCAAGGTTGGTATTGAACGGCACTTCCGGCGGCGGGAACTCAGGTGGCCAGCCGGGTGGTATTTCCTCACCGGGTGGAACGAAGCCTGGCGGGTACCTTGTTTCCGGCGGTATCAGTATGCCGGTGGAGGTCGAGCAAGGCTGGAATACCTCGACATCACCCATCTGGCCGGACTTGTCGGCGTCGCCGACAAGTCCGTCATAATCTATGAAGTATGCGTATTGCGGTGGTTCATTTTCCGGTCGCACCAGAGAGATGGCGTTGCCCTGCAGGCCATGTACGTCGGCAGGGGTGTCAGGTGATCCATCGCTGGCAACAAGCCTTCCGCCGGTGGACCACAGGGTTTCACCGCACTTTCCGGATTGGGCCATGCCGTCTTCATCATAGGCAAAACCAAGTGCAATGCCGCCGTTGGCCGCATTGTGCTCCGGCGGCATGCCAATGGCATAGCCTTCCGGATCCGGTTCCCAGTCACTGTCACCGGTTTCCGCCGGCTTGTATCGCAGCACTGTGGACTGACCGGGCTCGGCGAATTCAGCGAAGTTGAAACTCGATTTCTGAGTACCGCGCTGGGAAAGATAAATCCTTCCGGACTTGTCGAACAGCATGTCGGTAATCGGGCCGTCACCAGGCAGTCCCTGGACATCGATTTCCAGCCTTGCATCTGCGGCAAAGCTGCCATCGTCGGTCAAACCGACAGACCATATCTGTGGAGTGCCGGCTGTCGAGTAATAGATCCGGCCATCCTTGACGGCGAGCCCGAATACACGCCGTTCAGCCTGGGTGTAACCCCAGGTTTCAGGGTTCTTGGTATCGAAAGACGGATCATTGATATCCAGTCGTTTGCCATCATCGGCAATTTCTTCCAGGCCGGCGGAGCTGCGGCCCTGGACGCCGTGGTCGAAGGTGTCGATTATAGTGCCATCTTCGGAAATACGGTTGATTTCGCCGGTATCGAGATCACTGGCGAAGAATTGCCGGGTTTCGGTGTCAAAAACTACATCACCTACGCCAGGACCTGAGTTGTCCGGCAGGCTGGTGAACTCGGAAATCTCACCGGTCGAACCATCAATGCGCCAGATAGAACCGGCGGAGCCACCGGGACCGAACTGGCCATCCATGAACCTGGCTCCTTCCTCACCGTTCTCAAGCCGCTCCGTGCCGCTGCCTTCAACGATATGCAGCCCGAACATCGAGGTCGCGCCCAGATATACGCTGGGTGCCTGGCCATTTCCGGCATCGTCCATGGTAATGGCAAACACCTGGCCGACCTCGGCAGCAGTAATGCGCCGTTTGGCGGGTGCACCAGCCATTGTACCGGCAGGCGGTCCCGGCATGGCGGTCAGCGAAATGACCTGGGCGGACGCGCCCTGCAGGTCAATTCCCAGTGTCGTGGCAGTGGGAGTGGGTGGGGCAATGCCCGAAAACCCGGTCACAACGGCGTCTCCAGGCGTCAACAGTTTGTTCTGCTGGGCTTGAGCGCTGCCGATCGGGGCGATGGCGTACATTCCCGCTGCCAGGGCAACGGTAAACTTGAGTCGTTTATTGCGATTGTTCATTTTAGCGTTCTTTCTTGTTTATTGGCCGGACACCCGCGTCCCGGCAGTGCTTGCCGGAGACACCTCTCCGACAATGTTGAGCGCTATTCTAAAGTATGAACCGGATTTGCGATGTGCCAATTCTCACAATCCGGTCACGGCGATGTGAGCGAGAAGACGATAAAACGGCATCAGTCAGAATGAGGACATGGCGGTCCAATTGATGGCCTGGTCGGATTCATGAGGATGACCAATTGGCGTCAATACAACATCTTTGCTGTATCGCAGCGGCACAAAAATGCCGGAAACTTAGGTGTTTCCGGCACTTTCCAAAGTGTATTAGCGGTTTTCATGCATCAGTACACGGTCCATGCCGATGCTCAGCTGAAGCGGTTTTTTCTGCGGCGGCGATAGGCTGCGTCTTCCAGCTCCAGTGCTGCGTTGCTGGTCAGTGGCAGGTATGATGCCCAGATAACTTCGTCGCGGCGAACTCCTATATCCGCCAGCATCCGGTCATCCAGTTCGTGCAGGGCACGAACCTTCGAGCGGGCACGCCAGTTGCGCAGCAGTGTGGACAGTGAAAATCCGGGCACGGCGGGGCGAACCTGTTGTACGGTGCAGTCAGTCATGGCACTAGTCTCCTGTTGGCGGAATACCGGTATTGCCGGAATTTCGCAGTGGGCCGCCGGGAAAGGCGGAATTGATCGGTCGTTTTGACTGTCCTCACTATGAGGCTTGACCAACCATCAGTCCAACGAATAGTATTTATGGCAATCATCAACAATATTGATGGAATATTGCCATGCTCCCAAACCTGGATGTCGACCTGCTTAAAACCTTCGCCGTACTGGCGGAAACCGGCAATTTCACCCGAACCGCAGAAGAGGTCGGACGAACCCAGTCAGCCGTATCCATGCAGGTGAAACGCCTGGAAGAACTTGTAGGAAAGCCTCTGATAGCCCGCGTTGGCCGGACAAATTCACTGACCGCCGATGGCCAGATGATGCTGGATTACGCCCGCCGGATGATCCAGCTGAACGACGAGGCAATGACGGTTTTCACCAAACCGGAAATAGCCGGGCATGTGCGCTTTGGCACACCGGATGATTATGCGGACCGGGTTCTGCCGGACATTTTGGCCCGTTTTGCGCGTACCAATCCAAAGGTGCAGGTGGACGTCGATTGCCAAACCAGCCGCGCAATGGTGGAGATGGTCAAGGCCGGCGATCTGGATCTGGCGATGATCACATGTGAATGTGATATCGCCAACGCGCAGGCGATCCGGTCGGAACGATTGTTGTGGGTGACGTCCGCCCGGCATTCGGTGCATCGCAGCGAAACACTGCCGGTCGCCCTCTCCCACTTCGGCTGCGCCTGGCGTCAGATGGCGCTGGACGGCCTTGAGGCAATCGGACGCCCCTATCGGCTGGCCTATTCCAGTTCAAATTCCGTGGCGATTGCCTCGGCCGTAACAGCCGGTCTTGCGGTTGCCGCCATTCCCGAAATCTGCATGCGGCCCGGCATGCGCATTCTGACCGAGGCAGACGGTTTTCCACCGCTGGGACTGTTCGAAATCGGATTGGTCAGGTCATCAAAGTCCAGTGACGCAATCGACACCCTGGCGTGTCATATCGCCGAAGCCATGTGCCAGCTGACGACTGCTGTCGCGGCACAGTGAAAGCAGGTTGCGCCGTTGCCTTTTTCGTCAACTGTCGCTCAGCTCAATCTCGGTGCCGGCTTTTCCCGACAGAAGCCGTCCAAGATGGAACATTGCAAGCGGATCTTCTTCGTCGCGTCCGACCAGTGTCGCGAATGCCTGTTTTGCCTTGGCGTCGCCGGCTTCCAGCAACTCAAAGGCCTCATTGTAGCCGGAAGCAGTTGCCGCGTCGCCGGTCAGCGGCTCATAGCAGCGCAAGCTGGCTGACTTTCCCTTCAGGAGCAAATTGCCAATTACCCGGCCATTAAAGCCGGGAATGAGGTCAACCGTGCTTTGCCCGACGCAAATGCGGCTGCCGATGATCTTGTTGGCCTGTTCCAGCCGGGCCGCAATATTCACCACATCGCCATAAGCGGTGTAATCAAAGAAATTCGCCCCGCCGAAATTACCGATAACCGCAGCACCGGAATTTACCCCTATCCTGGTAACTCCCAGATCGACACCGCTGGTTTTCATCCGGGCCTGGAACTGCAGTGCAAATTCATCAATGGCCAGAGCACAGGCTACTGCCTGAGCAGCATGGTCCGGATGGTCAGCGGGCGCTCCAAAGATTGCATGTACTGAATCACCGACGATCTTCATGACAGTGCCGCCATGCGCAAACACGACCTCCGTCACCCCGTCAAGATAGGCATTCAACAGGTCAACAATCAGATCGGAATCGGATGCCTCCACCAGCGGGGTAAAATCTGCAAGATCAGTAAACAGAAATGTGGCAACACGCCTCTCGCCACCCGGGCTCAGGCAATCGGGGTTCTCCAGCAGCGTTTCAACCACACTTGGCGAGAAGTATCGCGACAATGTCGTATGGGCACGCTCGGCCTGGGCTTTCTCGACCTTCAGCCCCCGGAACATGTTGAGATGCACCAGGGTCTTGGCGATGGTTTTCTCGAGGTCTTCAAACTCGATCGGCTTGGTGATGAAATCGAACGCCCCGCGGTTCATGGCCGTCCTGATATTCGTCATGTCGCCATAGGCGGAAACGATGACTGTTTTCAGGTCCGCATGCAGGTCGTTCAGCCTGTCCAGCAAAGTCAGGCCGTCCATGTTCGGCATGTTAATGTCTGACAGCACCATATCGATTTCAGTGTCGCCATCCAGCACCTCCAGTGCCTGTTGCCCGTCTGAAGCAAAACGGAAATCCATCTCGCCCTTACGGACCTGCCGGCGGAATTTTTGCGTGATCAGAGCCTCAACATCGGGTTCGTCATCGACAACAAGTATGCGCACCGCACTCATGTGTCTTCTCCAAGCAGCAAAGGTAATTCCCTCTTGAGGCGCTCAAAATCTATCGGTTTGGTCAAAAAGCTTCCAGCCCCAAGATCACGCGCCCTGGCCTCGGTAGCCTCGTCACCATATGCAGTGACCATCAAAACACTGACGTCGGACCATTTTTCCCGGACCTTTGACAGAAGTTCCAGCCCGGACATGCCGGGCATGTTGATGTCCGACAGTACCATCACGACTTCCGGAGGCTCCTGTCCGTTGAGAACATCAAGAGCCTCCTCCCCGGACATTGCGAACTCAAAAGCATAGGTACTGTTGCGGATTTCCCTGCGGAAGTTCTGGCGAAACAGCTCCTGCGCGTCGGGTTCGTCGTCGACCATCAATATTCGAACGGTCATTTCCGGACCTCTCCTTCATCAGCGGCGGCATCAGGCAGAGTTCTGGCAAGCGCTACCTGAAAAGCCGTAAACTCTCCCGGCCTGCTGTTCACTGTCAGATCGCCGCCATGCTGCTTGTTGACAATGTCATAGCTCAGCGACAGCCCCAGCCCAGTGCCCTGACCCGCAGGCTTGGTGGTGAAAAACGGTGTGAAAATCTTTTCCTGAATGTCGGCGGGGATACCCTTGCCGTTGTCGCGTACCTCAATGCTGACCATGTCGCCGTCGATCTGGGTTTTCAGCCAGAGCTTCGGTGAAAAATCGCCGTTCCCGTCTTGACGGCGTTTGTGAGCCGCATACATGGCATTATTGATCAGGTTCAAGAACACCCGCAACAAATCCTGGGGATAACACTCAATGTCTCCCACATCTTCAGCAAGTGACTTTACGATCTCGATATTGAAGTCGGAATTTTCCGCCCTGAGGCCGTGATAGGCGAGATTCAAGGCCTCTTCCACGACGGCATTGACACTGGCGCTGCGGCGTTCGCTTGGTCCGTCGCGGGAATGCAGCAACATGTTCTTGACGATTGAATCTGCCCGCTTGCCATGATCGCTGATCTTGTTCAAATTTTCGCGAACTGTCTTCAACAGGTCCTCGGCATCATCACGCGTCTCATCATCCAGTTGCCTGATCGGTTCCTGGAGAACTTCTTCAAGTTCCTGCAGGAGTTCGTCCGACAGTTTGGAGAAATTGTTGACGAAGTTCAGCGGATTCTTGATCTCGTGCGCAATGCCGGCCGTGAGTTGACCAAGACTGGCCATTTTTTCCGACTGAACCAGCCGAGCCTGTGCCTTCTGCAGGTCGCTCAGCGCAGCCTCGGCTGCATCGCGGGCCTTGCTGATTTCCGCTTCACGTTGCTTGAGTTCGGTGATGTCGGTGTAGACGGCGACCTTGCCGCCATCCGGTGTTTGCCGCTTGGAGATGCGAACCCAGGTATCGCCATAGCGCCTTTCATAAGCTGTGTCGCGATCATCAAGATGATCGGCCACGCGTTGCTCGACCCAGGCTTCCGCAGACAGATCTCCCAACTTCGCATCGCCCGACTTCACCTGCGCTTGCATAATCTGCCTAAAACTGACGCCAGGCTTCACCAGCGATGCGATTTGCGGGAACATCTCAATGTATTTGCCATTGGCCAATAGAATGCGGGCCTCGTTGTCGTAAAGCACGAAGCCGTCCGAGATTGTCTCAATCGCCGTTGCGATTGTCTTGCGCTGGGCTTCGGCTTCTGCCTCCAGACGCTGACGCTCGACAATGCTGTCCCGGAACAGGTTCAGCGTTCGAGCCATGGCACCGAATTCGTGGTTACCCTCGGGCGGAATCTCGACGTCATGATTGCCCTGCATAAGTCCGGAGATCCCGTCGTTGAGCCGCTGTAGCGGGCGCACGATGGACCTGAGCACCAACACCGTCAGCGCCATTCCCATGAGACATAGAGCGATGACAATATATAGCGCTGTGCGTGCGGACCTGTCGGCGCGCTCAATAACCAGCTGGCGCTCGGCAACGGCCGCCGCACTGACCCTTGCAACCAGGTCATTCAGGGCCTGGTCAACCCTGGCGCTGTGAATGCGGGCATTGGCCAGAAAAGTGTTGCCGATGACACGGTTGCCGTCCGTGTAGGCGTTGGCGGCATCCATCGCGGTAGTGACATAGGATTCCACCTCGGACCGCAGCATTTTGATGGTGTCCGGATCATGGGTGGCCAGGCGCTCCAGATCCTTGTCTAGTTTCTCGCGTGCGGTATTGGCGCTGCGCTCGGAGCTCATCAGCAAGCTGACCGAAAGATCGGTAAGCCAGTAGCGCAACTCACCAAAGGCGACGTGAGCGTTTCCGGCGGTGCCGGCTACATCGTACAACTCCTTCATCCTGGTTGTCCGGTCAGCCGTCTGGTACAGGGCAGATGAATAGTACATCGAGGAGCCAATCAGGCTGACAAGTCCTGCCGCCGTCAACACAACCAGACGGGCCCAAAGCGGCATTGACAGCCGTTGCATCAACCCCGGCCGCTTGTCAGTGCCGGGTGCTGCGGCAGCCGGCGTTGTCGCAGGCGCGCTCACTCGAATATGACGATGCTGATCACGCCGCCAAGATCGCCTTCCTTGCCGCCTTCTTTCGGGTAGCCGGTGATATCGGTTTCTTCCTTGGGGCCGCCATGGCAGGACAGGCAGGACGCGCTGTAGTATTCCGGCAGAAGCATTCTGAATGCGGGCCTGCCCTCAAATTCGACCTGCTCGGTATAGGCCTTTCCCTTTGGCCAGTCCGGCGTCAGCAGCCTGGTTTCGATAATGCCGCGCTCCCAGCGGTCCGGACGGGCCTTGCGGTTGCGCACCAGGTCAGGTGGAGCCGTTACCCTGACGCGGGCTTCGGTTCCGGCGGTCGCCCCGAATTCCTCGTTTACAAGACGGGCAAACACGGCAGGAATGAAGCCCTTGAACCCGGTGCCCTTTCGATTGATGTCTGCCTGGTGTTCATCGACAATCTTGCGCATTGCCTTCATTTGCGCCTCGATCAGACGTTGGTCGCGCGGCGACAGATCATCTGCAAGCAACGCGGAACCAACGCGCTTGGTATAGATTGCTTCAGCTTCCTGAATGAGTTTGTCGCCGGTAAATCCCTTGTCGGCTATATCCGGGTTGTTGATCAACGGCTGGTTGGCCGATACCGCTCCCCTGCCGGCACGCAGCATATTTGCCAGTTTGTTGCCGATCTCGAGGGCAGAAACATCAGCCGCAGCCTGACCGCCCGCCATGCTGATTGCAAAGGCGCCCGCCATGATCAGCCTCGCCAAACCCGAAACCGAAAAATCGACCGATAAACAACTCCGAAACGGAGCGGTTTTGTCAACAAACTTACCTGAACACATTGCGCACTCCGTCCCTGAAACCCCAAGCGTTGATGAACTATGCCTTCAATCAAGAGTAGTAGCAACTTCAACCGCCCCGGGATTGCGATTCAACTTCATTTAAAGGACTCTCGCGCCATTATTGCCTAATTGTGAAACATTCAGGTAGCAGCAAGCGATGACATCAAACCCCGTGACAAGGACCGCTGATCACCATGTCCTGATCATTGGCGCCTACGGCCTCATCGGTTACGGGATCACAAAACGGCTTGTTGCGAATGGCTACCGTGTGACCGGCCTTGGGCGAAGCCCCCAAACCACCAGGCGCGTCCTCCCGGACCTCAACTGGCTGTATGATGACCTGACGACACAAACAAAACCAGGCGACTGGACGAAAAGCCTCGACAATATTACCGCGGTCGTGAATTGTTCAGGCGCATTGCAAGACGGACCGAATGACGATCTTGAGGCTTTGCATCATCATGCCGTGGCAGCTTTGACGTCCGCGTGCGCGACTGAAAACATCAAGCTGGTACAGATTTCAGCGGTTGGCGCGAAATTGACTGCATCTACCCCGTTTCTGTCTTCCAAGGCGCGGGGAGATGCCGCCATCAGGGTGTCCGGCGCGAGGTTTTACATTTTCCGTCCCGGTCTGGTTATTGCGCCGCACGCCTATGGTGGAACTGCAATGCTGCGAATGTTGGCTGCTGTCCCGGTGTTGCAACCTATCGCCTTGCCAGAAGCCCGCATTCAAACGGTATCTCTTTCGGATGTGAGCGAGGCAGTCCGTGCTGCGCTGGATGGGCGTATACCAGATGGCCTTGAGTGTGATCTGGTGGGCTAAATCCATCCATCGTCGTTGTTGCGCCTCTGGCGAGATACACCGCATCGCGCCACGAGACGCGCCTGGCCGTATGAACGGATTTGACACCATCAAATGAGTGCGATCAACCGCGACACGCGTTAGAACGCGGAAAGCAACCTCGTTGTTTCCGGATCCATGAAGCCGGCGACGGTCGCTTCGGTTTCAAGGGCCAGGGCGCGATTAAGGTCCGTGCTTGCTGCTGCATTCAAAACACGCTTCATGGCGCGGACGGACAAGATCGGCATGTTTGCCAACTTTTCAGCGGTTCGCTGCGCTTCATCGAGGAGTTGCCCGTCGGGTGCCACTTTCCAGGCAACCCCAGATGCCAACAATTCTGCGGCAGAATACCTTTCACCAAAGAACAGCATTTCACGCGCCTTATGCAATCCGACCATTGCCGGAAGCAGAGATGTCACGGCGCCAGTGACAAACAGATTCAGCGAGACTTCGGGAAAAAAACCCTTCGCACTTTCTGCCCATATGGGGAAATCGCAATTGATTGCCCATTCAAAACCACCTCCAACAGCCCACCCGTTGATGGCTCCTACCACTGGCTTTGCTCCAAAAGTAATGGCATGGGTCGCATGTTGAATAGCCTGCACCAGATCACGGGCCTCCTCTTCCGAATTGGGATGTACATGCTCACGGCGATCATCCCCCGCGCAGAAAGCCTTTCCTGCTCCGGTGAAGATAATTGCCCGGGTACTGTGATCGGCATTGGCATGATCAAACGCCAGGGCAACATCGTCAATCAGCTGCCGGTTCATTGCATTCAGACTGCCTGGACGATTCAAGGTGATTGTCCTCACGCCTGAACTGGCCAATACGCTAGACACGGTTTCATATACTTGCTCGCTCATTGGTAACTCCTAATGACTCTGCGGGTCTTGCCTTCGGTTAAATCAAACGCTCCCGAAGGTAACAAGGTCAGGTGCGCGGTAACTCCAAGAACCCGCTTGAAAGCTTTTTCTATGTTCGTAGACAGGCTACCCGACATTTCAACACCGGGCGCCAGTTCAGCGTGAATCGGCAGTATGTCGAACGGTGGAGGTTGATCCAGAACGATGCGATAGTCGCCGGTCAGTTCCTCAAAGCCTGTTACCACGGCCGCTACCATTGTCGGGAACATATTCAGCCCCCGCACCACGATCATATCATCGGCCCGGCCGACCACCCGGAATCGAAATCCCGTACAGCCACAACGGCAGGGACCGGTCGCATCAACCGTGATGATGTCACCGGTCCGAAAACGCACCAGAGGCTGGCAGTTTCTTGACAAATGCGTCAGAACCAGTTCGCCGGTTGTGCCATCGGCAACCGGTAACGGGCCGGCGTCGTCCGGATCCACAATCTCGGGATAGAGCACGTCACCTGCCAGGAAATGCAGGCGGGTGTCATATTCGCATTGCGCGGCAAAATTCGAAAAAACATCAGATACGCCATAATTCGCATTGCGCGGTTCCATGCCCCAGGTTGCCTTGAGCCGCGCACGCAGGGCCGGATCGTCCAAACCGGCTTCGCCTCCAAAAAGCCCCAGGCGCAACCCAAGGTCGCGAGGCGACAAGCCCGGAAATTTTTCAGCAATCACACGCTCCAGCACCGCCGGATAAGATGGCGTGCAGGACAGGGCTGTGACGCCGACTTCCTGAATGGTGCGGATCAGGAGTTCGGTACTGCCAACACCAAAGGGAATAACCAGCGCGCCGGTCTGTTGTAGTGTCATGTGGTCGGTCAGACCGCCCATCCACATCTGGTAATTCAGGCAATGAGCGACGGTGTCTTCAGGCGTCAGCCCCGCCAGGCGCTGCGCCCGACCGCCGACGATTTCGGTAATTTCGCAATCGCGTGCAGACAGCGCGAGGTTCATCGCCTGCCCGGTGGTACCGGAAGTCCGGTGCAGGCGAACGGCCTGTGAAGACGGGGCTGCAAGATAATCGCCAAAAGGCGGATATTCGGCCTGCGAAATCCGCAACTGGGATTTTTCCGATAACGGCAACTCAGGCAGGTCACGCAGATCTCCGGGGGGTGTCCTTCCGCCCCAGAGTCGCTGGAAGAAACCCGATGCCGCGGCTACATAGTGCCTCTGCTTCTCCCAGGCCGCCTGCGCGTGAGTTTTCAGCTCTCTTTGTGAAATTTTTTCAGCGTTCGACAGTAATGTCACGGTTCCATTCCCCGCGTCCAAAGCAAGTTGAGCGTGTCGATGATCGCCTCACGATCCTGCGAAAATGGCTCCATGTACGGATCCTTGTCGAGAAGAAGCCCAGCAAGGTACTGGTCAGTCATGCCCCCCAGGGCATAGGCCCGGCGCATCAGCTCATCATGACTGATCGTATGGCCCGAGTGTTTCAATTGCTTCGTTTTGGAGGCAACCACCGTTTCCAGCCATTCACGGTTCAGATTCTGAAAGGCGTCCTGAGCTTCGGGAAAACTGCCCAGGTGGCGAAGCAGACATTTCATCAGGCCCAGGTTTTGCTCGAACAAACGAACATAAGCAGATGTTGCCGCGCGAACCGGGTTGTCCGGATCATCTTTCGATGCCTGGCGCATTTTGGCTTGAACAAATGCTGAAAACCGCAATAGCACGTCCGCGACCAGTGCATTGCGGTTCATGAAATAGATATACAGCGTACCATGAGAAACACTGGCGGCATCACAGACTTCCGCGACCGTCAGATCAACCAATGATGATGTCTCCAGGCGTTCACACATCGCGACCTGAATTGCAATTTTTGTCTTCTCTCCCTTTTTCACTCCATCCGCCATAGCGGTTAATTCGGTGCGAAAGCAAAAATCCGCTGTGCGGGAGGCTTCAGTTGCTTGCGGATATGCGGATGGCATTGGATGACCTTATATAAATATGACGTCATATTCATATTTGTTGATGACATGTCAAGAATGAAGCCACAAATTGGCTGAATGATCCCGTACTGTTATCGGATGCCCCTCATCTACCGGCGCGCGGCATATTTGGCAGCTTGGTACCAATTTCGAGTGCGGAACCATTGGCGGCAGCCTGACTGCTCGCCAGACTCATTGCAAACGCGCCTGCCATGATCAGTCTCGCCAAACCCGCAAACGAAATATCGCTTGAAAAGCAACCCCGAAATGGAGTGGTTCTGTCAAAAAACTTACCTGAACACATTGCGCACTCCGTCCCTGAAATCCCAAGCGTTGATGAACTATGCCTTCAATTGAGAGTTGTAGCAACTTCATCCGCCCCGGGATTGCGTAAAACTGGTTTTTTTCGTGGGGCGAAGCAATCCATACAGGGACCAGCCGTGTCGCGTTGAGCCAAGGTTATCGACCGTTCTATCGCACCTGGTTCGCCTACCGCATCCCCACCGTTCTGACCACTTCAAATCTCATCTGGCTGATTCCGACTAAGTCATCAAGTTGTCCCGGACCTTCGGACTGTTCGCTATTGTTCGCTCGTGACCATTATGTATGATCAAGGGCTGAACATGGAATTCGCTGTTCTCGACGGCGACTGGAAGACGGAATGTCAAAAACTCCAAAGTATTTTGTGCTTTTGGTTACCGGACTGGTATTTCTTGCCGCAACCATGCTGGTGTCCAGCCAGTCATTCGCCGCAAAGGAAAGGGCATCGAGCTATTGCAAGAAGGTTGCCTCCAAAAAATGGAATTGCCGTTCTCGAAAATACGTGAAATTCAGTTACCAGTGCAACAAGGCGGTAGGTACAGACGGTTGCTCGACAGAGTTGAAGGGCAAGCTTTCGAAGAAACTGTTCAGCAAATTCAACAAGGTATTTCATCGCGCATGCGACCTGCATGACGTGTGCTACCAGTTTCGTTCCAAAGGGACCTGCGACTCGGCGTTTCGCGCCAGCATGAGGCGGATTTGCAAGGTTAAATACAAACCGCTGAAAAGAGCACGATGCAATGCCACTGCCGATGTCTTCTACAATGCCGTCGTCTACCAGACACGCCATACCACTTCCTGGTTGAATGCGCAAAAGAGAAGGAAAGACGACAAGTGCGTTGTCCGTTGATCTTATGACCGGTGATCCGGTTGAAGAGCGCAGCTTCCATGGCCGGAATGCGAATCTTTAAATGGCATAGGTCCATTCAAGAACCATGTGCCGAAGACTGTTCAAATCGCAACCACTTCAATGGCTATTCGGCAGCCATCGTTTCCCAATGCCGCGACCGGCAAACCGGTGGAAGCCGGCCCGGGACTGGCGTAATACCCGTGCCGCACTTTCATGTTGCCGTGCAGTTCTTCTTCTGATGCTCCGCCGGTGTAGTGGGCTGTCAGCTTGACAACTTTGGCGAAGTTCATGCCTGCGTTGCGTAGGCTTGTGTCAATCGCCTGCATGATGGCAGTCGTCTGGCCAACCAGATCGAGCCCCGGATCCGCGCAGGTTCCTGCGGCCCAGAACATTTGACCGCTGGTTTTCAATGTCAGACGCAAGCCGGTTTCCGTATTCTCGTCCGTGAGGATGGAAACCGGTTGCCTGCCAAATGTCAGGCTGGCGGCGACGAGCGGCGGTGCCGGATCAGCCAGTTGCACCAGCGCGACAGGGTTTGTCATCAGCCGGTGGCGTTGCGCGCTGTCTGCAACTCCTCGTGTCTCACCGGCGCCACCGGAAACCATCCACAAGTCACTCAACAAACGGTTGCTCTCCAAACCCTGTCGCGCCAGTGCATCCGCCATCAGCCCTGCCGGGTCGGCCGACGACGGATTGTCATCTAGAGGCAATACAGCATGGACCCACACCTGATCACCGGTGTCGACCAAATTCAACCGGACGCCATCCGCCATGCAAGGTGCACGAACCTGTAAGTCGGCGGCGGCAAAGACATCAACCTCGATCAACATGCCGTCATAGTAAAAATGCGGAACCGGGATCGGCACGATGATCGGCCCATGGTCAAACCGTGCCGCAATAAGCTCTTTCGCGTCATGGGCCTGCCTTTCGCTGTTTGCTGCGAAATATACATGCAACCTGCCAATAGCGGTTCTGGAAAATCCCGCGCGCGCCATGACCTTTTCAATCATGTCGCAGACAAACCCGGTTTGCGCCAGCATGTCATCCGGTGCGTAAACATCGCCTTTATCTGTCAGCGGGCACTGCCCGCAGGTCCAGCCCAGGTCGCCGTCACGTACGGCGGTTGATACCGGCACTTCAACCCGCATCGCAAACACGTCAAATGGTACGTAGGAACGCTGACCCATGCAGGCTGTCTACCTCCCCGGCGGCACAACCTCGTAACCGCGTTCTTCCGGCTCATCATCAACCAGGTCATCGGGAAAACCATCGGCCAGGATCGACAGGCCGGTCGCCTCTTCCAGGCGCCTGATGATGTCATCCGAACTGGCTCGCTGGCCATAACGGTTCTGGCCGTCCTTCATGATGTCGATAATCATCGGCGAGATTTCCAGCGGCACGTTGTTGCGCTCCGCTATGGTCTGGAACAGGCCGATATCCTTCAACACGAGATCCATGGTGAAATTGACGTCCCTGCAACCGTTCAGGATCATCTGGCTTTCGGTTTCATGTACAAACGACGTGCCGGATGAAATCTTCATGGCCTCATAGGTGGTCGCCAGATCCATGCCGGCGGCCTTCATGGTCACCAGAGCTTCGCAGCAGGTGAGCAGGTTTGCCGTCGCCAGATAGTTCGTCATGACCTTGAGGGTGGAGGCAGACCCCAGCGGTCCGGTATGCAGCACCCGGCGGCCCAGAACGGTTGTCAGGGGGAGAACTTTTTCAAAGGTTGCGCGCTCGCATCCGGCAAAGATCGAAATGTTGCCGGTGTCAGCGCGATGGCAGCCGCCCGACACAGGACAGTCCACCGCTTCAGCGCCTTTGGCTATTACCAGTGCACCGAGGCGTTTGACTTCGGCCTCGTCAGTGGTCGACATCTCCATCCAGACCTTGCCGGGCGACAGGCCTTCCAGAATGCCGTCTTCACCTTCCATGACGTTTGAGCAGACCGTAGGTGACGGCAGGCAGGTGATAATGACATCACACATTTCCGCCATTTCCCGGGGGCTGTCGGCCCAACCCGCGCCCCGGTCAATGAACTTCTGCCCGGCTGCACGATCGAGATCGCGTACAACCGTGTCGATACCATTGCGAATGAGGCTGCCGGCCAGTTTGCCGCCGACATTGCCCAGTCCGATAAACCCGACCTTCATGGCCGTTCTCCCGTTATTGCTTGTCATTGAGATCAGTCGTTCCAGGCTGCGTGGTCTTCGCTCGGCGCGATGTGCAACCCGTCATCATTGGCGTAAGGATTGGCGAGCGCCACTTCCTCGTTCAGTTCGACCCCGAGCCCCGGCTCTTTCGGCGGTATTACAAAGCCTTCCTCGAACTGCATCGGTTTCACCAGAATGTCCGCATGGAACCCACCCCATTGCTCGATGCTCTCAAGGATCAGAAAGTTTGGCGAGCAGGCAGATATCTGCACATTTGCGGCCCCTTCAATCGGCCCGCAGTACAGATGCGGCGCGATCTGCGCATAGCGGGCTTCCGCCATGCCGGCAATTTTCTTGGCTTCCAGCAAGCCACCTACGCGACCCAGCGCCATCTGCAGAATTGAGGCAGCCCCAAGCTCCAGTACCCGGGCAAATTCATACTTGGTGGTCAGGCGCTCGCCGGTTGCAATCGGCACCTTGGTCGAGCGGGCAATTTTGGCCATTTCTTCAGGCATTTCGGGAGGGCAAGGCTCTTCAAACCATAAAGGATCGTAGGGCTCCAGCCGCCGCGCCATGCGGATTGCACCGGATGTGGTGAACTGCCCGTGGGTGCCGAACAAAAGATCTGCCCTGTTGCCGACCGCTTCACGGATTTTCCTGCAAAACTGCTCGGAAATATCCATGCGCTCAAGGCTCGGCATATGCGGATCAAATGCCGTGTAAGGTCCGGCAGGGTCAAACTTCACCGCCGTGAAGCCCTGATTGACGTAATGCAGCGCACGTTCTGCCGCGACATCGGGGTTGTTGTACACATCGTTGCCGGCGTCGGTGTAGGCGTAGGCGTCTATGTCAGCATCCGCATAAAGATATGTGTAGGAGCGCAGCCGTTCATGTACACAGCCTCCCAACAGCTCATACACAGGCTTTTCCACAGCCTTTCCACAGATATCCCACATGGCCATTTCAATGCCGGACATGACCCCCATCAGGGATATGTCGGGCCGGCCCGAGTATCCGCGCGTGTAGGCCCGGCGCCAGAATGCTTCAATGTGGAACGGGTCGTTGCCTTCGACATTGCGCTGGAACACGTCAGCTATCATTGCCACCACAACATCAGGGGCAAAGCTGGCGGTATAGACTTCGCCGACACCTTCAATGCCGTTGTCGGTCACAAGTTTCAGAAAGATGAAATATCGCCCGCCCCGGCGCGGCGGCGGATTGCCGACAATGAAGGTCTTCAGGCCGGTGATTTTCATGCGCGCGCTCCAGGACACTGTCTTCCCGGGTGACGCTAGTGCACAAACCGGGATCAGGAAACAGAAATTGCGACCGATAAGACTCAGAAAGCGAAATCGCGATAAACCCGGGTCACGTCACCGTTCCAGTTGCCTTCATAAAGCGCCAGCAACTCATCGGCATTGGACTTGCCCGACTGGGCAATTTCATCGAGTACATCGATGAACTTGGCTTCCGTCTGCTCTGCCGGGCCCTGCACGTTGCGGGTTTCAAGACCGTTGCGGCAGATAGCCAGCACATCAATGGCAACATCCTGCAGGCTGCGCCCGGCAATGGTTGCATCAAGTCCTCTGGCGGGCACGTCATCACGCAAGGCCTGGCGCTGTTCGGCAGTCCAGTCCCTGACCAGGTCCCAGGCTGCATCCAGCGATGCCTGTTCATACAGCAACCCGGTCCAGAATGCCGGCAGTGCGCACAACCTGCGCCACGCACCGGCGTCAGCACCGCGCTGTTCGATGAACTTCTTAAGCCGAACTTCGGGAAAGATGGTGGTGATATGATCTGCCCAGTCTTTCATGGACGGCTTTTCACCCGGCAGTTGCGGCAATTTTCCTGCCATGAAGGCGCGGAAGCTTTCGCCCGAGCAATCGAGGTAGTCGCCGCCGCGATTGACAAAATACATCGGCACATCGATGGCATAATCAACATATTGTTCAAACCCGAATCCGTCATCAAAAACGAACGGCAGCATGCCGGTGCGATCAGGATCAGTGTCACGCCAGATCTCTGAGCGGAAGGATTTGAAACCGTTCGGTTTGCCTTCGGTAAACGGCGAGGCTGCAAACAACGCCGTGGCGACCGGTTGCAACGCCAGGCTGACACGCATTTTCTGGCGCATGTCGGCTTCGGACGAAAAATCCTGGTTTACCTGAACCGTGCATGAGCGAAGCATCATGTCACGGCCAAGATTGCCTTTCTTGGCCATGTATTCGCGCATGATCTTGTATCTGCCCTTGGGCATTACGGGAATGTCTTCACGCTTCCACAGCGGATTGAACCCGAGACCCAGAAAACCGATACCCAGTTCATCACCCACTTCACGGACCTGCGCCAGATGTTCATGCACTTCCTGACAGGTCTGGAAAACGTTTTCCAGCGGCGCGCCCGACAACTCAAACTGACCGCCCGGTTCCAGAGATACGTTTCCGTAGGCTCCCGGATCGGTGAGGCCGATGATGTTGTCACCCTCCATGGCAGGCGTCCAGCCGAACCTGGCGGCAAGCCCTTCCAGCAGCGCCTTGATGGAGCGCTCGCCGGCATAGGGAACCGGCTCAAGGGTATCGGTGAGAAAAGCAAACTTCTCATGTTCGGTGCCCAGCCGCCATTCGGACTTCGGTTTGCACCCGGCCTCCAGGTAGGACACCAGTTGCGCCTTGTCTTCGATGATGGCGCGGGTTTCGGCAGTATCTGGAACAGCCACACTCATGGGCAAAGTCCGCCTTAAATCAATACACGCCAGCGAGGTTGAGCGTGTGGTAAGCAATGTCAGCCGAACCTCTAGCCCGGCACCTCGTTCAAGGGCAAGTCAAACTTATTTGTCCTCACGCCAATCACCCAATACCGACTGCACCAGCGCCAGTACGGCCACTGCTGCGGTGTCAGCCCGCATGATGCGGGGTCCCAGTGACAATGCAACCGCATTTGGCAGCGACAGGATCATGTCACGCTCTTCATCGGAAAACCCGCCTTCCGGCCCCAACAGTACGGCCATCGGTCCGGGCTTCACCCGGTTCAGCGTGTCAACCGGGCTTGCCCCGTCTGCCCGTTCATCACAGAAAATCAGCGTGCGATCATCCGGCCAGCCCGTGAGTATTTTGGCAAGCTTTTCCGGTTCAGCGACATCCGGCACATAGACCATGTTGCATTGTTCCGCCGCCTCGACCGCATTTGCCCGCATCCGGTCCAGATTGACCTTGTCTGCAACAGTGTACCGCGTGATCACGGGGCACAACCGGCGCACGCCCATCTCGGTTGCCTTCTGTGTCAGATAATCCAGCCGGGCCGACTTCAGGGGGGCAAACAGATAATCGATGTCCGGCGGCAGTTTCACAGTGCGCAAACGTTCATCACATGTGATGCGAGCAGCCTTGCGGTTTGCCTGCGCAATGCGACACTGCCATTCACCATCTATTGCATTGAACAGTCGAACCGCTGCTCCTTCGCCCAATCTCAGCACGGTGACCAGATAGTGTGATGCTTCACGCGACAGCGGAAGTTCGCTGTCTGCGTCCAGGGTCTGCTCACAATATAGTCGAGGCACCCGCCCCTGAGATCTGGCCATGGCATCTGCCTATCGTGCCTTGTTGACGCTCGCAAGGCGGCGAACGCCTTGATACTCCGGGTCGTCGGCCGGTTTGGCGAACACACCGAATGTGAACAAGGCGAGCCTGACGTCCAACACAGCATTCCTTCGAGTTGCGCGATTTCCCAACAACATGTGTTGTCTTATAGCAAAGGAAATGACCATTGAGTCATTTGACCGGTTTTTCGCGTGTGCTGGCCAGGCATGTTTCACTCCCAGGCCTGGTCGACCACAAGTGAAGCATAACATATGTCCAGCGTACGCGAAAAAACGGCGTTTGGCGGGCAAATGGCCCAATAGTTACTTCCTTTGGTATTGTTCGTTTGATGGTTTCAAGACACGCCTTATTGCGCTAACACTCGACCGCAATGATACAGACTTCCAACAATGATGGCCGGGTGGCAGACGCGGTACGCAAGCACTGGGCAGATCATGTTCTGCCCCGGTCCGTGCGCCCCTATGCGCGGCTCGCCCGGCTGGAACGGCCGATCGGCTGGTGGTTGCTGTTGTTGCCGGGGTGGTGGGCCATTGCCATGGCACAAACCGCGTCCGGCGGCGGTATGCCGAATCTGTGGTATCTGGTGCTGTTCCTGGTCGGCGCTGTGGTCATGCGTGGTGCCGGCTGCACCTTCAACGACATTGTCGATCGTGGATTCGATGCCGCCGTTGCGCGCACCCGGTCGCGGCCAATTCCGTCCGGACAGGTCAGTGTGGGACAGGCGAAAACCTTCATGATCGCATTGTCGCTGACCGGTTTCCTGGTGCTGATACAATTCAACTGGTTTGCTGTCGGGCTGGGCGTGCTGTCGCTGGCAACGGTTGCCATTTATCCGTTCATGAAGCGCTTTACCTACTGGCCGCAGGTTTTTCTGGGCATCGCCTTCAACTGGGGGGCGCTGCTTGGATGGGCGGCGGTGCGCGGGCAAATCGAGCTGCCTGCCATACTCATGTATCTGGGTGGAATTTCCTGGACGCTTGCCTATGACACGATCTATGCGCACCAGGACAAGGAGGACGACCTGGCGATAGGCATCAAGTCCACTGCACTGAAATTCGGTGCTGCAACACCAAAATGGCTGGCAATGTTCTTTGCGCTCACATTCATCCTGCTGTTTGCTTCAGGCTTCAGCGCGGGAGCGGGTGTGATATTCTACACCGGTCTGGCCGGTGCCGCGCTTCACGCTGCATGGCAACTGACCAGACTTGATGTGGATGATCCCGATGTCTGTCTGATGCTGTTCCGGTCCAACCGGAATTTCGGCCTGATTGTGTTTGGCGGAATCGTGCTTGATAGCCTAATGAAAGCGTCACCATGAGTTCTTCCGATATTGAATTGTCTGCGCAACGGTTTCTCGATCTGGCAATGAAGGCCGGGGCGGATGCCGCAGACGTGCTGGCGGCTGGAGGCACATCGGTTCAGGTCAGGGTGCGAAACGGCACCATCGACAAGGTGGAAAGATCAGAAGCTACTGATTTCGGCCTGCGCGTGTTCGTCAATGGTGCGAGCGCTGTGGTGTCAGGTGCGGCGCGCACCGATGAGGATTACCAGACCCTGGTCGAGCGTGCAGTCGCAATGGCAAGAATTGCGCCACCCGACCCATCCCTGGGTTTGCAGGATACCACTGGCCGGGCAGATCCGCCGCGCGAACTGGAACTGGCAGACAACAGGCGGATTGATACCGCAACTCTGACTGATCTGGCGCTGACAGCGGAAGCTGCGTGCCTTGAGGTCAAGGGCGTCAGCAAAATCGATGGATCATCCGCCAGTGCCGGTTACAATGAAATAGCGCTTGTCACATCCAACGGCTTTTCAGGCAAATATCTGCGCACTGGTTATGCCATATCGGCATCTGCGATTGCCGGTGAAGGCACTGCCATGGAGCGTGACTACGACTATTCCGCAAAGGTGCACTTTGGCGATCTGGAAGATGCCGCACTGATCGGCAAACGTGCCGGTGAGCGCGCGGTACGGGCGCTGCATCCACGCAAGATGCCGTCAAAGAAGTGCCCGGTCATTTTTGAGGCGCGGCTGGCCGGCTCCTTTCCATCGCTGCTGGCGCAGGCAGCAAACGGATCGGGCGTGGTACGCGGTACCAGTTTTCTCAAAGACATGATGGGGGAGAAGATATTTGCCGGCGGCATAGACATCATCGACAACCCGCTGCTGGTGCGCGGACTATCGTCAAAACCCTTCGATGCTGAAGGCCTGTTGTGTGAAGCATTCAACATTGTGGAAGACGGCGTCCTGACGAACTGGTTGCTGGACGGCCGCACAGCTGCGAAGCTCAATCTGAACAGCAATGCCCGGGCAGCCCGGTCCACCGGAGGCCAACCTTCGCCTTCCTCCACCAATCTGTGGCTGGCAAACGGCACGATTTCAGCAGCGGACATGATAGCGAATGTCAAGGACGGTATCCTGATCACGTCGATGTTTTCTTCCGGAGTCAACATGGTGACCGGTGATTATTCGCGCGGTGCTGCAGGATTGCGCATAGAGAATGGCGAGATTACTCATCCGGTCAGCGAAATCACCATTGCGGGCAATCTGAAAGACATGTTCGCCAACCTGACACCTGCAGACGACCTAGAAATGAAGTCAAGCACCAGCGCGCCGACATGCCTGGTGGAGGGAATGACCGTTGCAGGCGCCTGAACTGACATCAGCCGGGGATTGGCAGAAACACCATGCGCTGTTGTGTGACGCGGTGCGCGAAGCGGGCGAACTTGCCCTGCGCATGTTCAATGCCGGTGTTGACAGCTGGGACAAAACCGACGGCACACCTGTGTCTGAGGCCGATCTGATGGTTGACAAATTGCTGGCAGACAAACTGCGCGGAGCGACACCTGACTTCGGCTGGCTGTCTGAAGAAACAGCCCGCGAGGACGCCTCAAGATCAAAGTCGCACGTATGGGTGGTGGACCCGATTGACGGTACCTCAGCCTTCCTGGGAGGCTCAAAGCAGTGGTGTGTCGGCGCGTGCCTGCTGTCGCATGGCCGCCCGGTCGCGGCGGCGGCTTTTGCGCCTGCGCAAAACAGGTTTTACGAAGCTGTCCTGGACGCAGGAGCCCGCCTGAACGGCAATCCGATGCAGACAACTGACAAGTCCGGCCTCGATGGATCAAGGTTTGTCGCGCACAAGAGCGCCTTGAACCAAAACAAGTGGAATGACCCTGTTCCGCAAATTAACTGCGCCATGACAACGTCGCTGATATTGCGTCAATGTATTGTCGCCAGCGGTGAGTATGACGGGGCCATCGCGTTCGGCAGGAAGCACGACTGGGACCTGGCACCGGGCGATCTGATCGTACATGAAGCAGGTGGCCGCACCCTGGACCTTGCCGGCGAACCTTTCATCTACAATCGCAGCAGCACACGCCAGAACGGCATGATGGCCGGTTCAAAAGCATTGCTTGACGAGATTGGCGAACGGCTTCATACGGTTGCTGCCTGACCCGGTTGCTGCATTTGCTGACGTATTTCATACAGGAAATTTTGTAATGTCCGAAACCACCGAACAATCTGATCAACTGCTTCATCTGGTTTTTGGCGGCGAGCTTGAGAACCTGGATGGCGTGCGTTTCAAGGATCTTGAAAAACTTGATGTGGTGGGTATTTATCCGAACTACGCTGAGGCAAAGGAAGCCTGGCAGGAGAAAGCCCGCGCCACCATCGATATTGCAGAGATGCGGTATTTCATCGTGCACCTGCATCGCCTGCTCGATCCGGAAAACTGACCCCCGCTCTAACCCGGCTTCAGCTCCTCGTACAAACTGCCGGAAAACTGCGCCGCCAGCAGCGGCGACGCGTCAGCGGCTGATAAGTCTTCGTCCAACCGTTGGCGTATATCATCGCAATCACGTTTCATTTGCGCGACCAACTCTTCAAGATCGTGAAATTTTTGATCCGGCCTGATCATGTCAACAAACTCCACCGCCAGTTCGTGGCCGTAGAGGTCGCTATCGAAGTCCAGCAGAAACACTTCCAGGAAAACCCGGTCCGTGTCGAATGTCGGGCGCCAGCCAAAATAGGCGGCACCCATCAACATTTTCTGCCGATCACCCGACAGATCGCGTACCCGCACGGCGTAAATGCCGTGACAAGGCTCCATGCCCGGATCCAGCATGATGTTGGCCGTTGGAAACCCGATTGTATGCCCCCTTCGATCGCCCCTGATAACCTCGCCGACCACCGTCCAGCGATACCCCAGTTGGGCGTTTGCCTGATCGATATTGCCGGCATGAAGGGCAGCACGCACTGATGATGAAGAGTAGGGCGATGTGCCATCTTCACGGGTCACCTGTTCCACAACAGTAACCCCAAACCCGAACCGTTCTCCCAGTTCCTGCAGCAATGACGGACTGCCGCGCCTGCCCTTGCCAAAGTGAAAATCATAACCGGAAACAATGTGACTGATGCCCAGCGCACGAACCAGATAGCGCTCTACGAAATCCTCCGCTTCAACCGCAGCCAGTTGGCGATCAAACGGAATGGCGGCACAAAAATCGACCCCTAAACAGCGCGCCAATGCGGCCTTCAGGCGCGGTGGCGTTAGCCGGAACAATGGTTGCTCCGGTTGAAAAACCGACTTGGGATGCGGCTCAAATGTTACCAGCCCCGATGGTGAGCCCGCTGCACGCGCATCCTCAATGGCGGCTCTCACCAATGCCTGGTGACCCAGATGCAGACCGTCAAAATTGCCTATTGCTACACAAGCGCCCTTGCGGATGTCTGCCAACTCGATGTCGCCCTTCAGCTCCAACATGCTTTACCAACCCAGATAACCCGGCGACCTAAACATCTGGTCAACCAATTTAGATGACTTCGTGCTGCTATAGCATGCAACAATATCAAAGGAACCGACTATCGGGCATGAACGGCAATTCATTACCAGACCAGCCCCTCTGCTACTCCAGCTACCCGCAGCCCGGGCCGATCAAGTTCAAGCCCGGCAGCGATGGCGGGAGCGTCGGCACTCCTGTGATCTGCGGCATGAATGCCGCCGGTTATAAAATGAACCGGGAGATCATTGGCACGGGCGCCTTCGACGTCGGTCGGCAGGCCATCTCCGATGGCCAACGCCTGTGACCGGGGAATTTGCCGTTTCATAATGTCGGACGCACACTGCAGCGCCACTTTGTAAATTGGTCGGTATGGCTTGCCGGCCATTTCAACCTTGCCGCCAAGCTCCTGATAAATGTCGGCCAGTGCGCCGGCACACGGATAAAGGATGCCACCGACACCCACGACACGGTCCGGATTGGCACAAATGAACGGCAATTCCCTTTGCTGCATTTGTGACAACAGCTGACGGTAGTCTTCCGGCACTTCTGCCTTACCCCCGTCCCGTCCGTCTTTGTTCAAGCCGGTACACAATACAGCCTGCGCATTTTCAAGGGCAGACCAGGTAACCGGCAATCCGTCAAGCAAACTGGTATCTTTGTCCGGACCCAGATGAAATACGTTGCTGCCGGCCAGGCGCCTGACCAGTTCACGGGTTACATCACCTGAACTTACAACTGCATCATAGGCATTTTCCGGCACGCCGAAGGCGCTCATCTGCGGGATGATGACATGGCTGGGCCGGGGTGCGTTGGTGATGAGAACCACGCAGCCGCCGGACTGGCGATGTTTGATCAGGGCGTCGGTTGCCAGCGGATAAGCCTGCTGACCATCGTGAACCACCCCCCAGACATCGCACAACCAGACCGGGAACATGCCACTGAGTTCTCGAGCCGTGGCCGCAATTGAAGGGGTGCTTTTCAAAGACATAATGGCCGCTATGCGACCTGGGCTGCGCCTGAAGGGTGAGCGGCGCGTTCACGCACGGCGCGCGGATTGGAAAACCCGGGACCACGTCCAAGCGAAGATGCGTGCATCAGCGAGTTGGCTTCATCGGACTGGCCCAGTCCGGACGCGATCAGGGCTATGTTGTTGTCCGCAGCCATCTGCAGCAACTCGGCCACAGTCATGATATCACCAGGCAAGTCCGGTTGAACCAGGCCTTCGCCGGGGACATCGATGAAGGCAAACCCCAACTCCGCCAACGAGGAAATCTCGTCGAATGGCATGCCTTCGCCCGTCAGGCAGAAGGTTGCACCCAGGCTGGCAAGCCAGGCCAGACCCTGCAATCCGGCCTCGCTCAAACCTGCAAGAGCAGTATGGTGGATGTCGAGCACTATCCCTGCTGCTGCATCAGGGTTGGCCTTCAGCAGCCCGACCAGATCCTGCAAAGCCTGGGTATTCTCAAGCGTTGCAACAGATATCGGGCAAAAAATACCTGTGGCTCCGCGACGTGCGCGGAGTTTTTCCAGCAACGGCAGAACTTGCTGAAGCAACTGCCGATCCAGTTTTGGATCCCACAAAACAGTCTGACCGTTCAACACCGGCAGATCTGCAGACGCTACAATATGGGTGAGATCTGAAGGAGACTGATCACGCGTCCGGAAACTTGCCTTGTAATACGCAGTGCGCCCTTCGGCCAACCGCACAACCGGTTCCAGGAACAACTGAACCTGTTGAGACCGATGTTTTGGAACTTGCGCCAATCGCGTTGGCACCCGCGATGGTTGCATCTTGGTCACCGAGCGCTGCGAATCCGCTTTGGGTACAAAGGGCGGCTTGTTGTTCGGTACAAGCTGCTGGGAAGTGTTGTTGTCGATGCGCGCGCTCTGGTCGGTCAGCCTCTGAGCCTGCTCAGCGATGCGGCGTGACAGGCTTTCAATGTCACTGGTGTTCTTTGCAAGGCGTTTGGACAACAGGTCGTTTAACCTGCCAGGGCCAACGCCGTCGGGATGGATGGAAGCCGCAGCGGACAAAATGACAGCGACAGCCAGACAGGACACGGCTGCCAGCAGCGCAATATCGTACCTCACCAGGTAAAATATGCACACGGCCGCCAAAACCAGCGCACTTACTGAAAACAGCCAAACCAGCAGCTTCATCTGTCCAAATTCCCACCCCATAGCTGCTAAGCACAGCATCGTTTGTCCGGTATAGGATAAAACACTAACTTGCTCAACCAGTGTAGCCAATCACGCGGCGTTTAAAAATCAATACATGGTTAAGCGCACCGGGTAAATTTCCATTCCGGAACAATTTGCACAGCAAAAGAGATCTCCCGCACCTTGCACAAAACGTCATGTTTCCCCATTATGGGTACATCGAAGAGCGGACGGGTCGATGCAAACACCGTTTTATACGGATGGTCCCACTGCATTGATGACTACAATCAAACCGACAGGACTTGAACGATGGGTTTTGGAAGATACTTGATCTTGGCCAGCATCGCATTGGTCGGCCTGAGTTTTTCGGGCACTGGCAATGTTGCAGAGGCAGCATCATGCGGCGCCACCTGGGCCGAACCAGGAACCTACAAGATTACCGGCAACTTTCGAGGCAAGAAGGAATCCGCCGGCGCCGAGCTGACGAGGGATTGCCGAATCAATCTTAAAATTCCCGGTGTCTATACCGGCGGACCGGTAAAGCGCTCAGGCAAGTGTTTGCGCTTCACCTTCAAGATCGACAAGGAAAAGCGACTGTTCAAAGGCAGGTGGTGTAAGGGATTTGCAGTCGTCGACTGGAAAGGCAAGGATATCAGAGCCAAGGTAAAAGCGGTACGGCAAGGCGCCAAGTAGCCATCCGGACGTATCAGAAGGCAGCCCGGAACAAAATCAACCGCAGGAACGTGGGATCAGCACCCCGGTCACAAGACGGGGTTTCGCGTTGCGCGAAGTTAACGCCGCTGGGCTCAATGGAATTTATTTACCCCGGATGGCGCGAAATCTGGCGAGCAGAACTGTCGGGTCCGGCAACAAAGAAATCAGGATCAACATCCAGCCCATGAGCCCTTGCGAGTGATGGGCCAGACTTGCCTTGCCGCCAAAACCCAGCAGCCGCATGATGTCAGTGGGTCCAGGTGGCATCTGGACCACGTTTTGCAACGGCAAACCGTCGATCAACACCAGGTAATACAAATAGTAGATTTGCGGACTGAGCCAGACGAATACCCACAAGACCAATAAAGCCAGCATCAGCCGTGCAGGTCTGGACAAATGACAGGCGATTTTCACGAACACTGATAGGGTCAGGGCTGCCAGAACCAGTGACAGCACCGTCAGTCCAACACGCCCTGTCATGGTCAGGGAAAAGAATGAATCACCCGCATACATCTCGATTCCAGGCTGTAAGATTAACCATTCCTGCCAACAAATGCCGCCTTGCCGAAAAAAAATCCCGGGCAAAACCTTGACGTGAGGCACTACGCACCATACATCACCCGTCAACTGTTGGCACTCAATTCAATCGAGTGCTAACAGACCGGTTCGGGAACTGGTCCATGGGGGGCCGGGTTCGAACCAATCCATTTAACCAGAGTGTTTGTATACTCAAGGAGAAGCGTAGATGAATTTCCGTCCTCTGCACGATCGTGTGGTCGTTCGCCGGATTGAGGAAGATACCAAAACCGCAGGTGGTATCATCATTCCTGAAACCGCACAGGAAAAGCCCATGCAGGGTGAAGTTGTCGCCGTAGGCGCAGGCGCACGCGACGATGCCGGCAAGCTGATTGCGCCGGACGTCAAGGCAGGCGACCAGGTGTTGTTCGGCAAGTGGTCAGGTACTGAAGTCAAGATTGACGGACAGGAACTTCTGATCATGAAGGAAAGCGACATCATGGGTGTACTGGAAGGCAAGAAGTCCAAGAAGTAATTCTTCTCGGGACTTTTTTGTGCCTGGCGCACCCGCGTCGAACTAATGACGAACCTATCAAGTAAACCATTTCACATCAAGGGAGCCTAAAAATGGCTGCTAAAGAAGTAAAATTTTCGTCCGATGCCCGCGAGCGTATGCTGCGTGGTGTCGACATTCTCGCAAATGCCGTCAAGGTAACACTCGGCCCAAAGGGTCGTAATGTTGTCATCGACAAGTCCTTCGGCGCACCCCGCACCACCAAGGACGGCGTGACCGTTGCCAAGGAAATCGAACTTGAGGACAAGTTCGAAAACATGGGCGCACAGATGGTGCGTGAAGTTGCAGCCAAGACCAACGATCTGGCTGGCGACGGAACCACAACTGCAACAATTCTGGCTCAGGCCATCGTTCGTGAAGGTGCTAAATCAGTTGCCGCCGGCATGAACCCGATGGACCTGAAACGCGGTGTGGATATGGCTGTTGCTGCCGCCATCGCGGACCTGATCAAGCGTTCGAAGAAGATCAAGACCTCTGAAGAAGTGGCCCAGGTCGGCACCATCTCCGCCAATGGCGAAAGTGAAATCGGCCAGATGATCGCCCAGGCGATGCAGAAGGTCGGCAATGAAGGCGTTATCACGGTTGAAGAAGCCAAAACCGCTGAAACCGAACTGGACGTCGTTGAAGGCATGCAGTTTGACCGCGGTTACCTGTCGCCTTACTTCATCACCAATGCAGACAAGATGGTCACCGAAATGGAAGACCCCTACATCCTGCTGCACGAAAAGAAGCTGTCCAACCTGCAGGCAATCCTGCCGTTGCTGGAAGCCACTGTTCAGTCTTCCCGTCCGCTGCTGATCATTGCAGAAGACGTTGAAGGTGAAGCTCTGGCGACCCTGGTGGTCAACAAGCTGCGTGGCGGCCTCAAGGTTGCCGCTGTCAAGGCACCCGGCTTCGGCGATCGCCGCAAGGCCATGCTGGAAGACATTGCCGTCCTCACCGGTGGTCAGGTCATCTCCGAAGACCTCGGCATCAAGCTGGAAAACGTTACCCTTGACATGCTGGGCCGCGCCAAGCGCGTTTCCATCGACAAGGAAAACACAACCATCGTCGACGGTTCCGGCAAGAAGGGCGACATCGAAGCCCGCTGCAACCAGATCCGCAAGCAGGTCGAAGACACCACGTCTGACTACGACCGAGAGAAGCTTCAGGAACGTCTGGCCAAGCTGGCAGGCGGCGTTGCCGTTCTCAAGGTCGGCGGTGTAACCGAAATCGAAGTGAAGGAACGCAAGGACCGTGTTGACGATGCTCTCAACGCCACCCGCGCTGCGGTGGAAGAAGGTATCGTTCCCGGCGGCGGCGTGGCTCTGCTGCGGGCCAAGAAGGCTGTTGAGAAGGTCACCGACGACAACCCGGACATCATGGCCGGCATCAAGATCGTATCCAAGGCTCTCGAGTCCCCGATCCGTCAGATTGCCGCCAATGCCGGTGTCGAAGGTTCCATCGTTGTCGGCAAGGTGCTGGAAAAATCCGGCAACTTCGGCTTCAATGCGCAGACCGAGGAATATTGCGACATGGTTGCCGAAGGCATCATGGACCCGACCAAGGTGGTTCGCATCGCACTGCAGGACGCAGCTTCGGTTGCAGCCCTGCTGATCACCACCGAAGCCATGGTCGCCGAAGCACCCAAGAAGGATGCCGGCGCAGGCGCCATGCCTCCAATGCCCGGCGGCGGCATGGGCGGTATGGGTGGCATGGACTTCTAGTCCATCGCCCGGTTCACATCGAGAAATGCGAAACCGCGGGCCCCAAGGCCCGCGGTTTTTTCTTGCCTGACGGGCAAACCGACTGATATTGGCGACGTCGCACTGAAGAGCCATTTCGGCCTTCCGGTGAAGCACGGAATTGTGGTTTTTTGGGATGCTACTGTTGCATTTCTCGCGCAGATGCCGGGTGTGCATGCCGGGGAACTTTCGTCTTACCTCGCTACAATGATCGCTACGGGATTGGCGGTGCGATTGGAGGGTGGATTCGTCAGCGCAGGGGCATGGCAGGCCGAAAGATTAATCGAAATGCAAACTTCACAATAAACCCACTTATCAAATGGCCGCAAATATGCTAGGTCCCAGCGCACGCAGATTGTTTGAAGTTTTCTGAACGTCCCCGGTACTACCGAGAAGCACAGTGATCTCCCGACAATGTAAAGCGAAACGACCGGCCTGTCCGTCTGCACAAGGCAGTGCGGGGGCCAATTGAGCATTGAATAAGGAAATACGATCAATGACTATCGGTACCGTAAAATTCTTCAACACCACCAAAGGTTATGGCTTTATCGAGCCTGAAGATGGTTCCAAGGACGCATTCGTCCACATTTCAGCTGTAGAGCGCGCAGGTATGTCCACTTTGAATGAAGGCCAGAAGGTCGAGTTTGAACTGGTGACAGACCGCAAGTCCGGCAAGATGTCCGCTGACAATCTCAAGGCTGTCTAGGTTCAAACACCTGGAATGATTTAGACCGGCTCGTCGGGAGATATCCTGGCGGGCCGGTTTTTCAATGTTGATGTTCATGTTTTGATCTTTTTTAATGGCAGAATCACGGTATGCTGGTCAGATGGATTTTTCGCAGACAGCTATTTTGATCGGCCATAGCGTTGTGACATGGGGCCATCTGGCCATGTTTGCAGCACTGCTTGCGCTATTGTTGCTGACAATAATCATGATCCTGGCCGTGCGCGCGGCCAGAGGCGGCGGACAACGATCGATCGATGCCATGCGCCGGGCGTCGGAACTTGAAAGCAAGCTGGCGGAAATGTCGGGCCAGTTGCGTGGCCTGGCAGAACACTCTGCATCAACACAGGCGCATTTGACACAGACGCTGGACACCCGGCTGGACCAGGTATCACAGCGCCTTGGCGCGGGGTTAACCGAAAACAGCCAGCGCACCACCCAGTCCCTACAGAAACTCAATGAACGACTGGCCGTGATAGATACGGCGCAAGCCAACCTGACCAGTCTTTCATCGGAAATGCTCAGCCTTCGCAACATCCTGTCCAACAAGCAATCCCGGGGGGCCTATGGACAGGCCCGGATGGAGGCAATTGTCCGCGATGGACTGCACTCTGCGGCTTATTCTTTCCAGACCACCCTGTCCAATGGAACACGGCCCGATTGTCTGGTCCATCTGCCTGAAAATGACCTGTCGGTTGTGGTTGATGCCAAATTTCCACTGGAGGGTTTCAATGCCATCAAGCAGGCCGACCCGGATGAAGATCTCAAGCCTTATCAGCAGCGCTTCCGGGCTGATGTCCTCAAGCATGTCAAGGATATCTCGGAAAAATACCTGATCAAGGGCGAAACCCATGAGACGGCCATCATGTTTGTGCCGTCGGAATCTGTTTATGCGGACCTGCACGAAAACTTCGAAGACATCATCCAGCGGGCGCATCGCCAACATGTCATCATCGCCTCCCCCAATGTCCTGATGTTGCTGGTGCAAACCATGCAGGCCGTTTTCAAGGATGCCCGAATGCGTGAGCAGGCATCAGTTATTCAAACTGAAGTTGTGCGATTGATGGATGACGTCAATCGCATGCATGACAGGGTCCTCGATCTGCAACGCCATTTTGGCCAGGCCGGAAAAGACATCGAAAAGATTGTTATCTCGTCAGACAAGATAACCAAGCGCGGAACCCTGATCGAGCAGGTTGAGTTTGGCGATACTGCAAAACGCGACGACAAAAGCGATGGTGACAAATCACCACCGCGTCTTGTTGCCGGTGAATAGCAGGAATTATTCCAGCAGGCTGGCCGGCTTACCTGGACAGGAAAATGCTCTTTGCGATCTGCTGGCGAATTTCTTCGAATGCCCTGGTCAGATCATTGGAGTTTTCAGCCTTGAAAAAATGTTTGCCGGGATCTGACGAACAGTTTCTCAGGCGGTTTTCCGTCGCCCGGTCGCTCAGGGCGAAGGCGATGGTGATCACTGTGATCTTGTCGCCGGACTTGATGTTCGAGCACAGCTTTGAAAGATTGCCTTCACCGTCAAAACGATCTCTTGAACCGCCAGGTCCGAACGCCGGAGCTGTCTGCTTGCCATCTGTCAGAACCACTATGAATTTCTTGTTTTCATCGTCATCATGATCGCGCGCGGCATACGGAGCTCCCGGTTCCAGCAAATGCCAGCCAAACGCCACGCCGAGCGAAATGTTTGTGTAGCCATAAGGACGCATGTTGTTGAGTTGACTGACAGTTGCGGAATGATCTGAAGACAGCTCGCGAACCTGAAGACTGTTGGCAAGATAGCCACGTCCATTGTGCTCGTATCCGTCACAGTGATAACTGGATTGCTCGCGGTAATCTCCGAAGTCGACCGGCCTGGGCTGACCCCATTTTGATCTGTTGCTTCCGTCAGGGGCATTGGCTGTCAAATTATACGGATAAGTACGATCGTAGGTGCATCCGGACCAGTTGCCACCGCCTGCGCCGACCACGAACCCGCCAGGCAACGTCGCATAGACATTGTGCGAAAACGGCACGAGGCCAAACTTGATATCCCGGTTCTTGCCGTTGTTGGTCAAACCGTCGACCATTTCAATGGCCGCCTTGCGCATGGTGACATATTTCTGCTTGCCGGCAGAATATTGCGTCATCGAAGCCGAATAATCCAGCACAAGCGCGATTTCGGCCCGCGCCGGAAGGTTGATCCGGACGGTTGCGCTCGCGTCAACGCCAAGTTGGTTAAATCCGCCGACCCGCAACAACGTGGTGGGCAAGCCACCATTGTATGACACGGTGAAATTGTCGCCATCCTGAGTGACATCGGGGTCACCGGCAAGTTTATTGGCAAACCCGCCTTCCAGGTTTGCCGAGAATGTATCCAGCGCAATGCGGCGGCGATCCGCGCTGGAGGTTCCGGGCTTTGCGGCAGCCCCTGCAAGCGCACTTGCATCAAGTGAGGCCTGAACTTCGGCTTGCGCGGCACCGACACGATAAAAATCAACCGCAGCACCTGCTGCCAGAATGATCGGAACAGCGGTAAGTCCCAATATCAATGCAACCGCACCACCTGTATCGCGGGAAAAGTCGCCAGCTGCGCTGGCAATCGCCTTGAATTTGTTCGCCTTGACCGTCACGAGGCTACTCCCTCTGCTAATATTAGCGCCTTTGGCCAGGTTGGGCTCCGAACTGCCGAGCTGTTTGGCCTGAGACGCAAAAGTTCTACTGGGCAGGGTGGAGCAATCGCCGTGCCAACAATGGGTGTTGCATCCGTCGATCTGCCTGAACTTGGTCAGGATGGTTTATCCGGAGGGTTAATGGGCCCTGCTGCCAAAGACGGTTGCGTCCCAAAAAACGGCAGTTTCAAGCGGATTACGGTCTAGAAGGTTCGGCGGGCCTTCACGGCGGCAGCCAGGGTGCCTTCATCGAGATAGTCGAGTTCACCGCCAACCGGCACACCGTGTGCCAATCTGGTAATTGTGACGTTAGCCGCCTCAAGCTGATCCATAATGTAGTGTGCGGTAGTCTGGCCATCCACTGTCGCATTAACCGCAATCACGACCTCGGTCACATCGCCTTTTGTTGCACGCTCGACCAGCTCGGAAATTCTAAGATCTTCCGGTCTGATCCCGTCTATCGCAGACAATGTGCCTCCCAACACGTGATACACGCCTGAAATGGCAGCGGCCCGTTCGAGAGCCCATAAATCCGCCACCTCCTCCACCACACAGATTTGCGATGTGTCGCGGCGTGGATCGGAACACAAGGTGCAAGGGTTAACGACGTCGACATTGCCGCAAATACCGCATTCGGAAACCTTATCGAGCACGTCCGCGAGCGCGGCACCCAGCGGTTGCATCAGTTTTTCGCGATTCTTTACCAAATGCAGCGCGGCGCGCCGTGCGGATCGCGGCCCGAGACCAGGCATCCGTGCCAGTAGTTGAATGAGGCGTTCAATCTCGACGCCGACAACATTGCGCTTCATGGCGATACCTGTGAATGCGAGCAATCCAGCTCGCGTCGACACTACATACAGCGAATATGCGCTGCGTATTACATGCCCGGGATATTGAAACCGGGCGGCAATGCCATTCCGCCGGTTACGTCTTTCATTTGGTCGGCAACAAGTTGGTCCACCTTGGCTCTGGCTTCGTTGTAGGCGGCCATCAGCAGATCTTCGAGAATTTCCTTCTCGTCCGGTTTCATCAGGCTGTCGTCGACCTCGATGGACTGCATAAGGTTCTTGCCATTCAAGGTCACCTTAACCAGGCCGGCTCCGGCTTTTCCTGTCACGGTCATTTCATCCAGACGGGCCTGCATGTCGGCCATCCTGGTCTGCATTTCCTGGACCTGTTGCATCATGTTGCCGAGATTTTTCATTAGCTCTTTACCTCACACATTTCGAAGTCATTACTGTTAACCTGTTCCCGAAACATTCAGTCAGCGAGATCATCCTGAATGTCGTCTTCAATATCTGCCACCTCGTCGGGCGATACCTCCGGATTTGCAGCAAGATCGCGCACCTCCAGAATCTCGGCACCCGGAAATTCCCGCAACACAGCCTGCACGTCTTCGCTCTGCCTTGCCCGCCGGAACAGATCGTCGCGACGTTCGCGTTTTTGATCGGCAATGGTTTGCCCGGATGTTTCGGATGAAGACACCGATACAATCCACCGGTTCCCCGTCCAGGCTTCAAGGCGGCGCGAAAGCTCATTTGCGATACCGGCAGGTGCATCCGGCAAAAGTGAAATTTCAATGCGGCCGGTGCCGACCGACACCGGCAGGACATGCCGTTCCAGCTGCCGCACCAGTTTCACGTCACGCTTGCTGGAAACGTAAGCAACCATTTCATCGAAGGTGGCAAACCCGGCCGGCCGGGCCGGCTGCTCAACGACGGTGTCATCGGCCTCGGACGAGACCGGTTTGAGTTGCGCTGCCGCCATAACCGGCGCATGGGTGGCAGGCTGGCTTGCCGGATCAGGGCTGGAGACAGGCGCCCGGGATGCTCCCGCTGCTTCACTCGCACCGGAGGCTGCAGTTGATACTTTTGTTGCCGGCGCCTTATCCGCGCCGTCAGCCTGCTTTATTATGCGGGCCAGCTGATCAGGCGTTGGCATGTCGGCAACATGGGCCAACCGGATCAACAACATTTCCGCCGCCATCAGGGCATTGCCTGCCCGTGAAACTTCATCCATGCCTTTCAGCAGCATCTGCCATGTCCTGGCGAGTACCGGCATGGCCAGTTTTTCGGAATACTCCTTGCCCTTTGTGCGCTCTGCCTGTGACACCGAGGCGTCATCTGCGGCTTTTGTCGACACCTTCAGTTTGGTGACCCAATGCACAAAGCCGGCAAGATCGGCAATGATCACTTCAGGGTCAGCGCCCAGATTGTACTGTGCCTCCAGCTCATCCAGGGCAGCGGCAGCATCGCCGCGCACAACCGCATCAAACAGGTCAATAATACGGGCGCGGTCAGACAGACCAAGCATGGATTGCACATCATCTGCCAGCACCTGATCGGTGCCGTATGCAATGGCCTGATCAAGCAGCGACAGACCGTCGCGAACCGATCCTTCAGCCGCACGGGAAATCATCTGCAAAGCCTCGACATCAGCCTTTACGCCTTCCAGACCGGCAATTCGCTGAAAATGATCGACCAGCAATCCGGCATCAAGTCGTCGCAGGTCGAATCGCTGGCAGCGCGACAGCACCGTGACCGGGACCTTGCGGATTTCAGTCGTTGCGAAAATGAATTTGACGTGTGGCGGCGGTTCTTCAAGGGTTTTCAACAAGGCATTGAATGCGGGCGTAGACAGCATGTGCACTTCATCGATGATGTAGACCTTGTAGCGCGCCGAGGCCGGTTTGTATTTCACCGCATCATTTATTTCACGGACATTGTCCACCCCGGTATGGGAGGCTGCATCCATTTCGATCACATCCACATGACGTGATTCCAGTATGGCATCGCAATGCACGCCTTTCACTGAAAGATCAACAGACGGGCCTGTGTCTTCGCCGCTTGCCTGAAAGTTCAAGGCCCGCGCAATCAGACGGGCAGTCGTGGTTTTACCAACCCCTCGTACGCCGGTCAGCATGTAGGCCTGCGCAATGCGACCGGACGCAAATGCGTTGGTCAGCGTTCTCACCATCGCATCCTGGCCGATCAGGTCTTCAAAGGTCTGCGGACGATACTTGCGCGCCAGCACCCGGTACGGCGGGTTGGGATTTGTCGTATTTTCTACTGTTTCAGACATAGCCCGCGCGGATCAATTGTGGATGCAAACTCCATGCAGCCAGATGGTCCCTATCGGCCTTCTTCAGAAGTTTGCCGGTCTGCCAGCATTGAGCCGCCTATAAAGTGGGAGGCTGGACGGGCAACCCGAACCAAACTCACTAGGGCTGCTTCCTTCCGGACCTGACCCGGTTGGCGAGCGATGCGTCTGCTGCCAACCTCCCACCCCCTATATCGGACGGAATGCGACTTGATGCAAGGGGGACAGGTTCCACAATTCAGCAAAGGTCTTGCCAGCCATGCAGGTGCATGGCACACCGGAACCGGTTCCCGGCGACTTTTCCCAGCCGAGCCATACAACAATCAGCAAAGGCCTGAATATCGTGACCCGAACCCAACCGGCATTTATGGATGGCAATCTTGACCGTTTGTCCGGCCATCGCAGCGAACCGGGGTGGTTTTCAGAAAAACTCAACGCACCGGGTACCCGTGTAGCGGTATTTACCGCTGACAAGCTGATGGTTCATTCAGGACCAAAGGGCGGCGGTGGCATTGACTGGCGCTCGAATAGGGACCTGCCAGCACTCATGGAGGGAACCGAGCCGGTGTTTCTGGGTGTCGATGGTGACGGCATCAACCATTTCGCTGCCCAGGCGGCCGACAACGAGCTTGTTCCCGCAGATGGCATGGTTGCGCTTGATCTGCGGTCAGTTGCGCTTCAGGGGTTGATTGACAGCGCCGATCTGGGGTTGGCCGCCCAGGCTCGTGCGCTGTTGCACTGGCACGTTCGCCACAGGTTCTGCTCAAATTGCGGCGCTGCGACCCGCCAGGATGATGCCGGGTACAAGCGGGTCTGCGATACCTGTTCGGGGGAGCATTTCCCCCGCACCGACCCGGTAGCGATTGTTGCCATTACGAGGGGCCAGTCGATGTTGCTCGGCCGTTCGGCGCGGTTTGCCAGCGGTATGTATTCCACACTGGCCGGTTTCGTGGAGCCCGGGGAGACTGCAGAAGACGCCGCACGGCGCGAGGTATTTGAAGAATCCGGCATCCGGGTCGGTGACGTACGCTATATCATGAGCCAGCCATGGCCGTTTCCGGCCAATCTGATGCTCGGCATGGCCGGAGAAGCGATCAGCGAGGAGATCACCCTTGATCCGGATGAACTTGATGATGCGCGCTGGTTCAGCTTCGACGAGATCATTGCAATGGACCAGGGCAATCATCCTGAGGGATTACAATTGCCACCTGATATCTCAATTGCCCATCACCTGATCAGGCAAATCCTGGACCTTTAAACAAATCGGCGATTCACGCCGAAGTGTCCATTTGCTTGCGTCGCCTTGCCAGTTCCTCGCGATGCAGTGAACTTTTGTAGACACCCAGCACTCGCAGGGAGCTGGTGAAGAAATCCAGTTCTTCCAGCGCAAGGCGAACCGGCCTTTGCTGCGGATGGCCTTCTATGTCGGCATAAAACTGGGCCACGTTGAAAGATCCGTCGACATATGATTCAAGCTTGATCATGTTGACACCGTTGGTGGCAAATCCGCCCATCGCCTTGAACAGGGCGGCCGGTACGTTTCGGACGGTGAATATGAACGAGGTGATGACCGGTCCGTCTTCAGGTGATGCGTCATCGGGTTCCGCCGACATGATCACAAACCGGGTTGTGTTGTGGTCTTCATCCTCGATGTCCGCCCGCATGACCTCGAGGCCGTATATTTCCGCAGCCTTATTGGTGGCTATGACGGCCGTTGAGCGATCTCCTGTCCTGGCAAGATCGGCGGCAGCTCCAGCCGTATCAACTGCTGCAACCGCCTCCAGCCCCATTTCGGCAATCATTCGGCGGCACTGCCCCAGAGCATGGGTGTGCGAGGTGACCCGTCTCAAATCTTCCAGTTTGGTGCCCGGCAATACCAGCAGCTGATGGCGCACCCGCAGAAAATGCTCGCCGGTAATGTACAGATCTGATGACGGCATGAGATGATGTATGTCGGCCACCCGGCCGGCCACGGTATTGTCTATGGGGATCATGGCCAGATCAGCCTCTCCCGACGCCACGGCAGCGAAAGCATCTTCAAACGTACGGCAGGCCAAGGGTTCGTGGTCCGGACAGGCTTCCGTGCACGCTATATGTGAATTTGCACCTGGTTCGCCCTGATAGGCAATCTTTTGGCTGTCGGCCGCCATGATAAAAACTTTCCTAGTCGATCTGATCTGATACAATACCGGGCAGCAGCGCGGCATATGGACACTTTGCGCCTTATAGGTGTTGCGCGGGCGTTTAGAAACAACTAGTTTCCGCGCCAAATTGGAAGGGGTAAAGTCATTGGGTGGCGGCACCCGATGTCACAGAAGATGGTTGAGGGCTAGCATGTTCGGAATGGACACAATGACATTCAACAAGATCGCGGGTGCCGTGCTGGGTGCTGCGCTGCTTGTAATGGGGCTGGGAATCGTGGCGGACGGTGTTTATCACGCCGAAAAGCCTGAAAAGACGGCAATAAACATCGAGGTTCCGGATACGGAAGGCGACGGCAATGCTGCTGAAGCAGATACGCCGAAAGTGTCGCTTGCCAGCCTGATGGCGTCCGCGGATGCGGCAAAAGGTGAATCTGCTTTCAAGGCCTGCAAAGCCTGTCATACGGCTGAAGACGGCGGCAAGAACAAGGTTGGGCCAAATCTTTACGGAATTGTTGACCACGCAATCGGCGGACGCGACGGGTTTGGCTATTCCGATGCATTGAAAGCCAAAGCATCGGAAAAATGGACTTTTGACAACCTGAACGCCTTCCTGGCCAAGCCGAAAGCCTTCATGCCGGGTACCAAAATGAGTTATGGCGGCATGAAAGACGATGCCAAGCGCGCCGATCTGCTGGCTTACCTGCGGAGCCTGGCTGCAAGTCCGGTTGATTTGCCGGTGGATGCGGCAGGCGCCATGGAGCAGAAGCCCGAAACGGAAACTCAGGCAACCCAACCCAAGGCAACAGAAAGTTCAGCAGAACAACCGAAGGCAATGGAAAGTTCCCCGGAACCGCCGAAGGAATAAAACAGCTTTCGCGGAGACTGTTTCCATCACACAATGATTACAAAGATTTCACACCGGTAGCCTGCTGCCGGTGTTTTATTTTGCGCGGGAAATCCCTAGACTTCACATTTATGACGCAACGCTAATGCATTGCTCGATGCTTTGTTCAGGAGCCTACCTTGTTAGATCGCAGAACCCTACTCCAGCTGACTGTCGCGGCAGGTGCCGCAGGCGGGCCCTTCGCAAATTTCGAACGCGCACTTGCCCAGACCGCTGACTGGCGGCACGGACTTTCGCTGTTCGGCGACCTGAAATATCCTGCCGGATTTGAAAAATTTGCTTATGTGAATGTTGATGCGCCAAAAGGCGGGCGGGCCAGGTTATTTTCGGTCGGCACCTTTGACAGCCTCAACCCATTCACCTTCAAGGGCAATGCGACCGGCCTGATCGGACAAACGGTCGATACCCTTATGACTTCATCGCTGGATGAGGCCAGCTCGGAATACGGGCTGATTGCAGAAGCTGTGAAGATGCCGGAAGATTTTTCTTCGGTAACTTTCAAACTGCGCGCCGAAGCCCGCTTTCATGACGGCTCGCCGATCACACCGGAAGACGTGATCTGGTCGATGATCGAATTGAAAAAGGCCCATCCAAGATATAACTTCTATTACAACAATGTGGTGTCGGGCGAAAAAACCGCTGACAGGGAAGTAACGTTCAGGTTTTCCGAGAGCGGCAATCGCGAACTGCCGCAAATTGTCGGGCAACTGCCTGTGCTGTCGAAGGCGTGGTGGACCGGCAAGAACGACAAGGGCGAAACCCGCGATCTGACAGCGACCACACTGGAGGCCCCCTTGGGCAATGGTGCATACAAGGTGGCCAGCGTGAAACCGGGGCGATCCATCACACTAAAGCGAGCCGACGATTACTGGGGCAAAGATCTGCCGGTCAATCGCGGTCAAAACAATTTCGAAGAGATTTTTACCGCCTACTATCGAGACAACACCGTTGCGCTGGAGGCATTCAAGGGCGACGAGTATGATTTCCGGGCGGAAAACTCCTCGAAAAACTGGGCCACCGCCTATGATTTTCCGGCCGTCCAGAGAGGCGATGTGATCAAGGAAGAGATCACGCTGAAAAATTCGCAGGGCATGCAGAGCTTTGCCATCAACACCCGGCGTGAAAAATTTACCGATGCCCGTGTCCGCCAGGCGCTCAACCTGGCCTTCGACTTTGAATGGGCCAACGAAAACCTGTTTTTTGGTCAGTATGTCCGAACCAACAGCTTCTTTTCGAATTCTGAGCTGGCAGCCACCGGCACCCCCGATGATGCCGAGCTGGCCATACTTGACCCCCTGAAGGACAAACTGCCACCAGAGGTGTTTACGACCGAGTACACCAATCCGGTCTATGGCTCGCAGAAGAACAAACGCAAAAACCTTCGCGCCGCGGCCAAACTGTTAAATGAAGCGGGCTGGAAAGTCGACGGCGAGCGAATCCTGCGCAATGCTGGAGGCGACGTATTTTCGATTGAATTTCTGCTGGTGTCACCGTTGTTTGAACGCATCGTACTGCCGTATGCACAACAATTAAATCTGCTCGGTATCCAGACCAAAGTGCGCACGGTCGACGACAGCCAGTACACCCGGCGCATCCAGACATTCGAGTTTGACATTGTCGTTGGCAGCTGGGGGCAATCGCTGTCACCCGGAAATGAGCAGCGCGATTTCTGGGGGTCGGCATCAGCTGATCGCGATGGCAGCCGCAATCTGGTCGGCATCAAGGATGAGGCCATTGACCAGTTGATCGACAAGGTGATTTTCGCCAAGGACAGGGCAGAGCTTGTGGCCGCAACCAAAGCACTCGACCGGGCCCTGTTGTGGAATCATTTCGTGGTGCCGATGTGGCATATACCCTATCAGCGCGTCGCCTACTGGAACCGTTTCGGAAAGCCGGACGTGCAGCCCGAACATTCCGTCGGTTTCCCCGCCATCTGGTGGTTTGATGAAGCCAGGGCAGCAAAGGTGAAATCCTGATGCGGACTGTAATGGCGAGTGCGGTGGCGGCATGTCTGATTGCCTCACCGGTATTGGCGGAGCCACGCCACGGCATTTCAGCGTTTGGCGAGCTGGCATTGTCGGCTGGATTCAAGCAACTGCCTTACGTCAATCCAGATGCGCCGAAGGGCGGGCGCATCACCACACTGGGCACCGAGGGCCGGATAACCTTCGACAGCCTGAACGGTTACATACTGAAAGGTGTTCCGGCGCAGCAGCTGTCTTTGTTGTTCGACACCTTGATGGTGCGCAATCAAAACGAACCGGATGCGGTGTATGGCCTTGTGGCAAAGACCGCCGATGTATCGGCTGATAGAATGGCCGTCACATTCAGGCTGGATGAAACAGCTGTGTTTTCTGACGGATCAAAACTGACCGCAGAAGATGTGTGTACCAGCTTCACCCTGCTGAAAGACAAGGGTCATCCCAGCTATCAGATATCACTGGGCGATGTGAAGAGCTGCACCGTCGACGCCGCTTATCAGGTAACTTACAGTTTCAAAGGCTCCAATGTTCGCGACCTGCCGGCAACCGTCGCGCAGTTGCCGATTTTCTCGAAGGCATTTTACGATGCCAATGAGTTTGACAAGACCACGCTGACGCCGCCTGTGGGGTCTGGTCCATACAAGGTAAAGCAGCTAGGACAAGGCCAGTTCATCACCTATGAGCGGCGCGAGGATTACTGGGCAAAAAACAAGCCGGTCAATCGCGGGCGATACAATTTCGATGAAATCAAGTTGCTGTACTTCCGCGACAGAACGACCGAACTTGAAGCCATAAAAGCCGGCAATCTGGACTTGCGGGAAGAATTCACGTCGAAAAGCTGGGCGACGGAGTATGATGTTCCAGCGGTGAAAGAAGGCCGCCTGATCAAGGAAACACTGCCGGATGAACGCGCGTCCGGTGCGCAGGGGTTTTTCCTGAACATGCGGCGCGAAAAGTTTTCAGACATTCGTGTGCGCAAGGCGCTGGATCTGGCGTTTGATTTTGAATGGACCAACAAGAACCTGTTTTTTGATGCCTATCAGCGAACCGGTTCGTTTTTTGAAAACTCCGTACTGCGAGCAGCAGCCACACCGACGGAGGAAGAGCTTGCACTGCTGACCCCGTTAAAAGACAAATTGCCGCCGGCGACATTCGAGGCCGCCTATGAACCGCCGGTGACCAACGGATCCGGGCAGGACCGCAAACTGTTGCGCCAAGCCGCCAATTTGTTGAGCGAGGCCGGTTGGGACGTCAAGAACGGCAACCGGATCAACGCGGACGGCAAGCCACTGACTGTGGAGTTTCTGATTTTTGCACCGACGTTCGAACGAATTATCGGACCTTATGTTCGCAACCTGAAGCTGCTTGGCATAGATGCATCGATCCGCCAGGTTGAAGCTGCGCAGTATCAGGAGAGATTGAAGAATTTTGATTTTGACATTGCCGTTCAACGGTTTTCAATGTCCGAAACACCTGGTGTTGAATTGAAGGCGTTTTTTGGTTCAGACAATGCCGAGACCCCGGGAAGTTTCAATCTCGCCGGAATAAAAAACAAGGCTGTGGATGCGTTGATTGACGAAATCATGCAGGCCAAGGATCGAAAGACGCTTACGATCGCAGCGAAAGCCCTTGATAGAACCCTGCGGGCAGAGCAGTTCTGGGTGCCGCAGTGGTACAAGGGCGCACATACGCTGGCCTATTGGGATATATTTGGCAAACCTCAGACCAAGCCGCGCTTCGGCCGGGGGGTGTTGGACACGTGGTGGATTGATGCCGCCAAGGCCGCTAGTGTGAAACGTGGCCCTTAGGAACGAATCACCCATTTTGCCTTAAGCAAACAACAAACCGAGACCGAAGCGGACGAGTGTATGGGCGCATATATTGCCAAAAGATTTTTGCTGATGATTCCGACGCTGTTCGGCATCATGTTGATTTCGTTTGCCATTATCCAGTTTGCACCCGGCGGCCCGGTTGAACGCGTACTTGCGCAACTGGCCGGTACCGATGTCGGTGCGACAGCGCGGATTGGCGGCGGCACCGGCGGCGGCGAGGTTGGCGGCGGGCAGGCAGCCGGAGCCGGCGCAAGTGAGGGCAGCTTCAAGTATCGCGGCGCGCAAGGCCTCGACCCGGAATTCATCAAGAAGCTCGAACAGCAGTTCGGTTTTGACAAACCGGCGCATGAGCGTTTCTTCATCATGCTCAAGAACTACGCGACGTTCAATTTCGGGCAGAGCTATTTCCGGGATGTGCCAGTATTGCAACTGATCAAGGAAAAGCTGCCGGTCTCCATATCACTCGGTTTGTGGCTGACGTTTGTGTCCTATGCGATTTCAATTCCGCTGGGTGTGGCGAAGGCGGTCCGCGACGGTTCAAAATTTGATATCTGGACGTCCGCCGTCATCATTGTGGGATATGCCATTCCTTCGTTTCTGTTTGCGATATTGCTGGTCGTGCTGTTTGCCGGTGGGTCGTTCTGGAACATTTTTCCGCTCAGGGGACTGGTGTCAGACAATTTTGCCGACCTAAGCTGGTGGGAAAAAGTACTCGATTATGCATGGCACCTGGTGCTGCCGCTAACCGCACTGGCGGTGTCATCATTTGCCACCATGACGCTGCTGACGAAAAACTCGTTCCTGGACGAAATCAAGAAGCAGTATGTGACCACAGCCCGTGCCAAGGGGCTGACTGAAAAACGGGTGCTGTATGGCCATGTGTTCCGCAATGCCATGCTGATCGTGATAGCTGGTTTTCCGGGAGCATTTATTGGTGCGTTCTTTGCCGGGTCGCTGCTGATTGAGCAGATTTTCTCGCTGGACGGCCTTGGTTTGCTCGGCTTCGAAGCAGCCGTTAATCGGGATTACCCGGTGGTGTTTGCCACCTTGTATATTTTCTCCCTGCTCGGGCTGATCATGAACCTGGTGACCGATCTGGTCTACACCTGGATTGATCCGCGCATCGATTTTGAATCCCGTCAGGTGTGAGCATGGACGCAAGCACAACAATCGATCAGGTCGAACTGAAACCGAAGAAACCATCGCGCCTGTCCGGTATCAACCAGCGCAGACTTGCCTTGTTCAAGGCAAACAGGCGCGGGTTCTGGTCCTTCTGGATTTTCATGTTCCTGTTCGTGGCATCGATTTTTGCCGAGTTCATCGCCAACGACCGGCCGATTATCGCCAGCTATAAAGGCGAAATACTGATGCCGGTATTTGCCGATTATCCCGAATCCAAATTTGGCGGATTTCTGGCCCGAACAGATTTCCGTGACCCATTCATACAGGAAGAGGTGGGTGCCAATGGCTGGATGATCTGGCCACCGATCCGCTACAGTTTTCAGACCGTCAACAACGAACTGCCCAGTCCTGCGCCTTCACCGCCGGCCATATCCTTGTCGAAGGAGCAAGCCTGCGCGCGATATGACAATGGCGTTGACGACATTAACTGCGTGTTCGGAAACCTGAACTGGCTGGGGACAGATGATCAGGGGCGCGATGTCATTGCCCGGTTGATTTACGGGTTCAGAATTTCGGTTCTGTTCGGCCTTATCCTGACGGTGCTGTCATCGATAGTCGGCGTGGCCGCCGGTGCGGTTCAGGGATATTTCGGCGGCTGGACAGACTTGCTGTTCCAGCGGTTTATCGAAATCTGGACATCCATACCCACACTGTATCTGCTGATCATTCTGGCTGCATTCCTGACGCCGAACTTCTGGCTGTTACTTGGCATCATGCTGGTGTTTTCATGGACTGCGCTGGTTGGTGTTGTGAGGGCGGAATTCCTGCGCGGGCGGAACTTCGAGTATGTCAGAGCCGCGCGCGCACTCGGCCTAAGTGATCGCAAGATCATGTTCAAACATCTCCTGCCAAACGCCATGGTCGCCACCGTCACCTTCATGCCGTTTATCCTGTCCGGCTCGGTCACCACGCTGACCGCACTGGATTTTCTTGGCTTTGGTCTGCCGCCTGGTTCAGCTTCGCTGGGCGAGTTGCTGGCACAAGGCAAGGCAAACCTGCAGGCGCCGTGGCTGGGCCTCACGGGATTTGCAGTCGTGTCGATCATGCTGTCGCTGCTCGTCTTCATCGGCGAGGCCGTGCGCGACGCGTTCGATCCCAGAAAGACATTCTCATGAGCGCAGACAAAAATGTGCTGTTGAGCGTCACTGACCTGTCGGTGGATTTCCGGCAGGGTGAGAAGGTGACCCATGCCGTCAACGGTGTTTCATTCGAACTCAGGCGCGGCGAGACACTGGCGCTGGTGGGTGAATCAGGATCCGGGAAATCCGTTACCGCGCTGTCGATTCTGAAGCTGCTGCCCTATCCGGCAGCTCATCACCCGTCAGGCTCGGTGATATTCAAGGGCGAAGAATTGCTGGACAGTGATGAAAGCGATTTGCGCCGGGTTCGCGGCAATGACATTACGATGATTTTCCAGGAGCCGATGACGTCGCTTAATCCGTTGCACACGATCGAGCGGCAGATCGGTGAAATTCTGGAGGTTCATCAGGGGATGGGCGAAACCCAGGCACGCGAACGCACCCTGGAACTTCTGGACAAGGTCGGCATTCGCGATGCCGAAAGCCGGCTTGGCGCCTATCCGCACCAGCTTTCAGGCGGCCAGCGCCAGCGGGTGATGATTGCCATGGCCCTGGCCAACAATCCGGAATTGCTTATCGCTGACGAGCCGACCACGGCGCTTGATGTAACGGTGCAGGCGCAAATCCTCGAACTGTTGCGCGACCTGCAGAAAGAGTTTGGAATGGCGATCGTGCTGATTACCCATGATCTCGGCATCGTGCGCAATGTATCGGATCGTGTCTGCGTGATGCAGCACGGCAAAATCGTCGAGGCCGGGCCAACGAAATCGATTTTCACCAAACCTGAAGACGCCTATACAAAAATGCTTCTGGAAGCAGAGCCGAAGGGAAAACCGCCCGAGGCAGACGCATCAGCTTCCGCGGTAGTGGAGACAACAGACCTCAGGGTCTGGTTTCCAATCAAACGCGGTTTCTTCCGCAGAACCGTTGGCCATGTAAAGGCCTGCAATGACGTATCGGTCACCGTGCGGGCGGGCCAGACGCTTGGCGTGGTGGGCGAATCCGGTTCCGGCAAGACCACCCTCGGGCTGGCTCTTCTGAGATTGATCAGTTCGGAAGGGCAGATCGTCTATATGGGCGACCGGATTGACAGCAAGACCGAGAAGGACATGCGCCCGTTACGACGGGACATGCAGGTAGTGTTTCAGGATCCATACGGGTCCCTGTCGCCGCGCATGTCGATACGCCAGATTGTCGAGGAGGGTTTGCTGATTCAGCAACCGGACCTGACCTACGACCAACGCACCGAACGTATTGCAGGCGTTCTTGAGGAAGTCGCGGTTCCCGCAGCCGCAATGGACCGTTATCCGCATGAGTTTTCCGGCGGTCAGCGTCAGCGGATCGCCATTGCGCGCGCGATGGTACTTGAGCCCAAATTTGTCATGCTTGATGAACCGACCAGCGCGCTTGATATGTCTGTGCAGGCGCAGATTGTGGACCTTTTGCGCAAGCTTCAGAAAGATCATGGGCTTGCCTACCTGTTCATCAGTCACGATCTCAAAGTCGTTCGCGCATTGGCCAACGATGTTGTTGTCATGCGCAATGGAGTTGTGGTTGAACAAGGTCCGGCGAAACAGATTTTCGACAGACCTGAAACCGATTACACGCGCGCCCTGCTTGCAGCAGCTTTCGATCTCAAGTCCGATCATGGCGCGGAGGTTGCCCAGTAAAATGTCAAAACTTGCCCTGGTCATAACACGGTGGGATCCGCAGCCCTGGATCGACCGGTTTACAAAGGTCGCGCCTGAGCTCGATGTGTACAAATGGCCTGACGACAATGTTGCACCAGAAGACATCGATTATGCGCTGGCCTGGCAACCGCCTGAAGGCGTGCTCGCCGGTTTCACCAACCTGAAGGCGATATTCTCCCTCGGTGCAGGTGTTGATCACATACTACAGGAACCGCAATTGCCAGACGTTCCGCTGGTCAGGGTGGTCGATCCGGACCTGACCATGCGGATGAGCGAGTATGTTTGCCTGCATGTCCTCATGCACCATCGCCAGCAAAGACTGCTTGATGGCGATCAGGCCAGAACCGACTGGACAGAACGGCCGCAGTGGTCGGCCTCTGCCATGCGTGTCGGCATCATGGGTCTGGGCGAACTTGGCCGGGATGCCGCTGAAAAACTGGTCCATCTGGGTTTTCAGGTCAACGGGTGGAGCAATTCATCCAAGCAGATAACCGGCGTTGCATCATATGCAGGCGACGAACAGCTGGATGATTTTCTGCATGTAACCGATATTCTGGTATGCCTGTTGCCGCACACGCCCGACACGCATGGAATTTTGAACCGTGAGTTGTTCCGGAAGCTCAGCCACGACGGACCGCTCGGCGAGCCGGTTGTGATCAATGCCGGGCGCGGGAAACTGCAGGTTGAGGCTGACATTCTGGCAAGCCTTGATGCCGGTGAACTTGGTGCTGCAACGCTGGATGTGTTTGAAACCGAGCCGTTACCGGCCAACAGCCGGTTGTGGCGGCATCCCAAGGTTACGCTTACGCCGCACAATGCAGCAGACAGCGATCCGGACGCCCTGTGCAAATACATACAGGATCAAATCCTGCGTCATGAGTCGGGCGGGGAATTGCTCAATCTGGTCAACCGTCAAACCGGCTACTGAGCTGCCTCACTATTGGTTTCCGGCTTGTACATTTCCGGCACCCGTGAAACGCCTGTCACCTGGCCATACAGATTCGCTATACGGCCAATTGCGCCACTCAGCGGTTCAACCACTGCCTGCATGTGATAACCGTTGGAATGGACCAGATTGACACCGTCCAGCATCATGCCGACATGACCTTTCCAAAACACCAAATCGTTGCGGGTAAGCTTGAGACCGCGATCCCGCTTTAAAGGCTTGCCGAATCCGTCCTGCATCATGTCTGCGTCCCTGGGGCAGTCGAATCCGCAAGCCTGCCAGGCCAGCTGCACGAGGCCCGAGCAATCCAGGCCAGCGACACTCTTGCCGCCCCAGAGATATGGCGCATTGACAAACGCCTCGGCTACTGTTGCCGGATCATCCCAGTACTCTCCAACCGGCATCAGGTGTTTAAGCCAGACAAAACGGTGATCCCTGAGACGGGCAAAATCGCCTTCTACCTTGATAGCGGAAACAAACGAGTTCATGTAGACGTGCTGAACCGGGTTCGACCTGATATCAGGTTTCACATAGAGCAGCGTCGAGGGTACCGCGATGCGATGCGTGGTATCCATTACCTGATTGGTCAAACAGCGTGCCGGCAGATAGCCCACGTAGCTGTCCATCAACAATTGCACAAACGCCCAACCGTCCTTGACCTCAAGAACATTGACCTGTTCGCCCAGCAACGCCTCGGTCACGGTGTGTGAATCCATGCGAGGCTCGGCATGAACAGTGGCAATTGAAACCGATATCTGGCGCAGTTCCGGCTGCACAAAACGCAATGCGTCAACCTTGCCGCGCAGAGCGGCGTCAGCCAGGTCCTCGCGATAGGCATGTAGACGCGGATCAGGTTTCATGGGTCTGTCCTCAACTCCCGTGCACGCACGGAGATGGTATCGGCAAGGCGCTCAACAAACAACGCCCCATCAACAGTTCGCTGGATCAGCACGTTGCGCCGGTCTTTTTCGTCACGCCGCCTGCTGACCAAACCCATCTTGCCCATTGTATCCAGCGCACGGGTTATCACGGGTTTCGACACTGCGAGGCGGGCCGCAAGATCGCGAACCGTATGCGGCGGAGCCTCAAGGTAAACGGTCAACAGGATGGATATCTGGCGGGCGGACAAATCCGGTTCATCATCGTGAACAAGCGCCAGGTGCACATTGTGCCACAAGCCGAGAACCTCAGCCGTTGTCAATTGAATGCTCATCTTTGTCACAAATCATTCTGTTTCAGAACGATTTCCACTCACTTGCTGACTGTACAACTCGCTTTAGCAGTATACCATGAATCACCTGAAAGCTGCTCCAACGCTTTGAAAACGTTCAAATTCCCAGGCAATTCCGATCAACTGATCAGCGCGGGCAATCCGGCATCAAATCAAAACCGGGCGCCAATCGTTACGGTACCGTATCAGATAATCGCGATTCCTGAAACATCACCAGCCCCATTTGGAACGATATGAGGTCAAGTAATCCGATCTAGCCTGATCCGGCTCCATTGCCGGGATAACGTTCGCTTAGCACAGAAAACAGAGCACGCGAAGCTTGCGGCTCTCCGCCAACAGGTCTTCCGGAACGCTCGGCAGGAACCCAGCCGTATATGTCCAAGTGAACATAGGAACCGGCTTTCTCAACGAACCTCCTGAGAAACAATGCCGCTGTAATGGATCCGGCGAAGCCACCCTTTCCGGCATTGTTTATGTCGGCAATGCTGGTTGAGAACATTTCATTGTAACGATCCCAGAAAGGCATTCGCCAAACCGGATCGTTGCTTGTCATGGAATGGCGGGCGATATCGGACGCCAGTTCGTCGTCATCTGTATAAAATGGCGGCAAATCCGGACCGAGCGCGACACGGGCAGCCCCGGTAAGGGTTGCCATGTCGATCAACAGATCCGGTCGCTCGGAGTCGGCCAAATCAAGCGCATCAGCCAGAACCAGGCGGCCTTCGGCGTCAGTGTTGCCAATTTCGACGCTCAACCCCTTGCGGCTTTGCAGCACATCACCGGGACGGAATGAGTTGCCTGCCACAGAATTTTCAACGGCCGGTATCAGCACACGAAGCCGTAGGTTCAGTTGTGCTGCCATGATCATGGATGCCAGAGACAAAACTGCCGCGGCGCCTCCCATGTCCTTTTTCATCAATAACATGCCTGCAGCTGTCTTCAGGTCCAGTCCCCCGGTGTCAAAACACACACCCTTGCCGACAAGCGTGACTTTCGGCGCGCGCTGGTTTCCCCACCGCAAGTCCAGCAGGCGCGGCGCATCATCAGCCGCACGCCCGACCATGTGGATGAGCGGGAATTTTTTCTCAAGAGTTGCCCCTTTGGTGACAGATACCCTGGCCTTGAATTGTCCCGCAATATCGCGCGCTGCCTGTTCCAACTGCGACGGGCCCATATCCTCAGCTGGGGTATTGATCAGGTCCCGACCCAGCATGACGGCGTCGGCACAGGCAATCAGACCGGCACGATCAACACCTTGCGGGCACACCAACCGGGCGGGCTTGTCAGCGCTGGCGGTTGCTTTGCCGTTCAGATATCGGGTGAATTTGTAACTGTGCAATATCCAGCCCAGAGCAGCCAGTTGCGGATTGGCAAACCCGTTCGCCAGCATATAGTCGCCTGCCGGCAACAAGCTTGATAAACTACCTGGTTCAAACGGATCAGCAGTAGTTCCCTCTCTGGTTCCGTAAAGCACCAAAGCCAGGTCACCGTCACTGCCGGCAATACATAAATGCTGGTTGGCTGCTGCGGTAAAACCGTTGGCTTTGACCCAGGCCTTCTGGGGGGCTGACAGAGGTTTGACAGCAGCTTTCAGGGTATCGGCAGTGACGCCGAGCACGGGAATGGCGCTACCTGCCCTGGATGTGCCCAGTAGAATGGACTTTGCCGGAATCATGGACTGTTCGCCTCTCTCAACGGAATGGGACAGGCATAACGCGGTCCGCAGAATGCCTCTTATGGAACTGTGTCTCACAAAATGCCCAACGGGCAACAGACCGTCAATCATGGTTAACAGTTTATTGAGAGTTCACCCCCCAAGATCGCCCGGAGATTAGCGGGCCAGTCGGTGATTCCATCGATAGGGGTGAACATATGCGGCGACAACAAATAAAGATCACTTTGCGTCAGAACCTGACAGTAGCTACCTGTGCTGCAGCACTGTTGCTTGCAGGTTGCGCCAATGACAACAGGCTGTCCTCCAGCAACGCCGACCCGGTTGTAACCGGATCGGTTGCGCCACAGATGTCAATCAGGGAAACAGCCGAAGCCGCAAATGCATGGAGAGAAAAACCACAAAGTGTCCGGCGGGCCGTGGTCTACGCAAGACTGCTGAACGCCGGTGGCAACAGGAATGGGGTGATCAAGGTTCTTGAGACAACGCTGACCCATAATCCTGCTGACGCAAAACTCGTCGCCTATCTGGGCAAGGAACTGGTTCTGGCCGGCCGCGCAAAAGCCGGCATAGAACAATTGAACAAAGCCATTGCCGCCGGAGAGAACAACTGGAAAGTATATTCCGCGCTGGGATCGGCCTATGATCAGACCGGCCAGCACGGCAAGGCACGCGCTGCCTATAAAAGCGCCCTGTTGCAGCAACCTCAAAAAGTCTCGATCCACAACAATATTGGCATGTCCTATATTCTTGAAGGAAACCTCAGGCAGGCCGAGACTTCACTGCGCGCCGCACAGAAACTGCCGGAGGGTGAATTTAACCAGACGTTGCGGCAAAACCTGGCACTGTCAGTAGGACTGCAAGGCAGGTTCAACGAAGCAAGTGAAATTGCAAGCCGTGATCTGCCGCCGGAACAGGTCGAGCAAAATCTCGCTTTTCTCAAGCGAATGCTGAACCAGAAAAACACCTGGCAGCAAATGAAAACTGCCGGATAGAGCCAGCGCAACTGCAGTAGATCAAAGCACTGCAGGTTTGGCAGTTTCAACCGCAGAGATCTGGTATATTACCAGCAGCCCCTAATATTGACCCATTAGACCGATTTTTCGCGTTTGCCGGCCAGGCATGCTTCACGCCGTGGTCTATCCGACCACAAGTGGAGCATAACGACGTCCGGTGATCGCGAAAAACCGGCCTTCGGTGGGCCAAATCCGTACATCTGGTGCGTTGCCGTGCTTGCCCGATGCGACCAACATCGCGCAACGCACCGCGCCTGCCAGAGTGAACGGAATTTACTCCATCAAAGGGTCAATTTTAGGGGCCGCTGGTGTAAGACCAATAAAAACGGCCGAAGCTCCTTGTTGAAGCTTCGGTCTTGTCGATTCGCACTGAGGCAAAGCCCCGTGGCTTTTGATTTATCCGAAGGCGAGTATACCAGCAGGGCCAAGCAACACGATAAAGATAACCGGCAGGAAGAATCCAACCATTGGCACCGTCAGCTTCGGCGGTAACGCGGCAGCTTTCTTCTCAGCCATCGCCATGCGATCGTCGCGATTCTCCTGGGCAAGCACCCGCAATGCAACCCCGACGGGCGTACCATAACGTTCCGACTGCACAAGGCTGGTCACAACTGATTTCACCGTTGCCATGCCGGTGCGTTCGGCAAGGTTTTCAAACGCCTTGCTGCGATCACCAATGAATGAAAGCTCTGCAATCGTCAGCGTCAGCTCTTCAGCCAATGGAACCGACTGCGAGCCGATTTCCTGAGAAACACGAGCCAGGGCCGCTTCGACGGACATGCCTGATTCGACACAAATCAGCAGCAGATCCAGAGCATCAGACCAGGCCCGCTGGATTGACTGCTGACGTCGCTTGATAATGTTGGTGAGAAACAAATTTGGCAGATAGAAGCCGGCAACCGCGCCAATCAGGGAGGTGGTGATGCGCATGGATCCGGTCACCTGATCGGCAAAAACCGTTGCAGAATAGACGAACACGATTACGCCAGCGACAATCGGGGTAATCGCTCTGGCCGCCAGGTATGTCACCAGGTGTTTTTCGGAACGAAGCCCGGCCTGCCGCAACCGTTTTCGAGAGGTTTCAGCCTCCAGCAGGTTCTTGAGATTGAGGGCGTCCACAATCTGGGCAGCAGCACCCTTGGGCGTGTTGTCTCGCAACCGCTTGTGGTCCTTGTTCTGCAAGGATTCGCGGTTTTGGGTGCGCATCTTTTCCCGCTCGGTCGCCAAAGTCTTCATGCGGGTTTTCATCTTGTCACCCTGAAGCATCGGCGCGGTCAGAGTCACAACAGTCGCAAATGCGGTGATCGCGACAATTATCGTGATCAGATTGCGCGGTTCCAGCAGTGAATAAATAAATTCAATCATGATTGATTAGCTTCCGTTCGATCAGAAATCAAAATTGATCATCTTGCGCATGACAAGAATACCGCAGCTCATCCACAGGCCGGATCCAACCAGCAAGACATTGCCAATCTTGGTTTCAAACAATGGCAGCAGATAGGTGGGGTTCAGGACCATCATTGCTCCTGCGATGCAAAACGGAAGGGCACCGATAATTGCCGCCGATGCCTTGGCTTCCTGCGACACAGAATCAATCTTCTGCTTCATTTTTTTGCGATCCCGCAGAACACGGGAAAGGTTGCCGAGCGCTTCAGCAAGGTTGCCACCGGTCTTGGCCTGAATGGCCATCACGATCGCCAGGAAATTGACCTCCGCCAGCGGCATACGCTCATGCATGCGCTCGAGGCCCTGGTCGATGGTTATACCAATACGCTGACCTTCGACGACTTCGGAGAATTCCGGTCCAACTGGCGCAGGCGTTTCCTTTGCAATTACCTTCAGGGCATCAGAAACCGGAAGTCCCGCCTTGATACCGCGGACCATGACGTCTATTGCATCGGCAAATTCGCGAAGAAACGTCTCGCGGCGGCGTTTGCCGAGATAGTTGAGAAACCAGCGAGGCAAGCCAAGCGCCCCAACAAGAGCGGCGATTGCGGCTACATAAATCGGTACCCCAACTACAAATGAACCGATGAAAAAGAAAGCTCCAACAACCAACGAGGCAATAATGAAGGCGTTTATGGAAATTTCCAACCCGGCCTGACCAATCATTTGCCGAAGCGTGAGTTTCTTTCTGCGTTTCTTCTCGGCTTCTTCAAATTGCTTCAGTGTGTCCTGGATCTGACGGCGCCGTGCTGCTGACTTGTCTTTTCCGGCGCTTTTGATCTTGGAACTGGCTTCACCCGACGTAACTCGACGCGCACGCCGGTTGACATCTGCCTGGCCCGAAAAGTGTGGAAACAGCAAACCGATCGCCAGGCCGCCCACGCTAAGCGCGGCGAATACGATAAATGCGACTTTCGTCAATTCCGGACTAAATTCCATTTCCCAGCTTGTCCCTTAGATCAGTGCGGCTTTCGTTTTCAATCTGCCGGCACACCTGTTTGCATTCACAAGAACCCATGTTGTCCCGGTGTCACGGCGGTCAACCGTCGTACTCTTCTTCTGCAACTTCTGCATTCTCCAGCGCCATTGCCAGGCGGCTTTCTTCGCCATAGTAGCGCGCACGATCCCAGAAATTCGGCCGCGCTATACCGGTTGAACGGTGCCTGCCAATGATCTTGCCATTGGCGTCTTCACCAACAATCTCATACACAAACAGATCCTGTGTAATGATCACGTCGCCTTCCATGCCAACAACTTCCGTTACGTGGGTAATGCGGCGCGAACCGTCACGCAGACGAGCTGCCTGAACAATCACGTCAATAGAGCCGGTAATCATTTCCTTGATGGTTTTGGATGGAAGAGAGAACCCTCCCATGGTGATCATGGATTCCAGCCTGGATAGAGCTTCGCGCGGTGAATTGGCGTGAAGCGTTCCCATTGACCCGTCGTGACCAGTGTTCATTGCCTGCAAGAGGTCAAACGCCTCGGGTCCGCGAACCTCACCAACGATAATGCGCTCAGGCCGCATACGCAGACAGTTCTTGACCAGGTCGCGCATGGTGATCTCGCCCTCGCCTTCGAGGTTTGGCGGACGAGTTTCAAGGCGCACAACATGTGGCTGCTGAAGCTGAAGTTCGGCGGCATCTTCACAGGTAATGACCCGTTCATCATGATCGACATACCCGGTCAGGCAATTCAACAACGTGGTTTTACCTGACCCCGTACCGCCTGATACCAGGACATTGCATCGAACGCGGCCTATGATTTGCAGAATTTCCGCACCATCAGGCGTAATGGATCCGAACTTCACCAGATCGTCCAGTTTGAGGCGATCCTTCTTAAACTTACGAATCGTAAGTGCTGCACCATCAATTGCAAGCGGGGGTGCGATCACGTTGACACGCGACCCATCCATCAAGCGGGCATCGCATATGGGGCTGGCTTCATCCACGCGGCGGCCAACCTGGCTGACTATTCGCTGACATATGTTAAGCAACTGGGCGTTGTCACGGAACCTGACGCCGGCATCCAGCATTTTGCCGTCAACTTCAATGAAGCAGGTGTCTGCGCCATTGACCATGATGTCGGCGATGTCATCGCGTGCGAGCAAGGGTTCCAGAGGGCCGTAGCCAAGAACGTCATTGCAGATGTCTTCAAGCAGCTCTTCCTGCTCGGCAATAGACATTGCAACGTCCTTGAGAGATATAATCTCATTGACGATGTCACGAATTTCATCTCGTGCCGCATCCCGGTCCAACTGCCCAAGCTGGGTCAGGTCAATGGCATCAATCAGCGCATTGAAGATCGTCGTCTTGATATCGTAGTAATTGTCCGAACGTCCTGTCTTGCCGGTACGTGCCGGTTTGGGCGGCGGCGCCTTTGCCGGCGCGGCATCCTGGGTCGCAGTACCCGAACCGGACTGCGCCGGCTGGACAGTGCCTGAGCCATCAAGATCCAACCCCGGAATAACCTGGGCCTTTGCAGCCGCAGGCGCGGCCGCCGCGGTTTCCCTTGGCTCAATGTTTTCCGGTGCAGCCGGTGGAGCCGGCGGTTTTGACGCTGGATTTTCTCCCCGTTTACCAAACATTACTTCTTCCTCAACATCGGAAACAGTTTAGCCAGCGCGGAACCACGCCCGCCTTTTGCCGGTACTTCGGTTTTCTTGCCGATCAGCAATTGGCCAAGCATGGATATTTGTTCGCTGGCCTTGGACTTGGGGCCTACTTCGTCAATCATCTGGCCGTTGCTGGCAGCAGTGCCAAAGACATGTGCGTCAAACGGAATGACCGCTGTGGGTTCGACGCCAATGGCTTTCGCAAACTCGGCCACAGGTATTTCAGGACGTTTTTGCACGCCCACCTGATTGAGGATAATCAGCGGAGCCTTGTCGTTGGGCCGGGCACTGGTCAGGAAATCGAAAATGTTCTTGGTATTGCGCAAGGAAGCGAGATCCGGCGTTGAGGTTATGATTACATCATCGGCGTTGGTAAGAAGCTGCTTGGACCAGGCAGTCCACAAATTGGGGACATCGAGAATGATAAGTGGAGCACTTGACCGGATGGCATCGATAATCGGTTCCAGGGTGTCGATTTCGATACCCAGCGATTTCTCGACCTGAGCCGGCGCAGACAAGAGGTTTAGCCGATCATTACATTTGGTCAGCAAGCGCTCGACCATTGTCTGGTCAATGCGATCGGAAGACGCAATGGCTTCGGCAATTCCCTGGGCCGGGTCCTGATTGAAATTCAGTCCCGCTGTTCCGAATGCCAGGTCCAGGTCGGTTACAATGGTATCGACCTGATACTCGCCAGATGCCAGCGACGCAATGTTGTGAGCGATGGTGCTGGAACCGACACCACCCTTTGCGCCAATGAATGCCATAATGCGACCGATCGGGTCGGCACCTGGTTCATTGAACAGCGAACTGATGGCATCAATTATCTGAAGCTGGTGAACTGGTGCCACCAGGTATTCGCTTAGCCCCTGACGGATCAGTTCTCGATACAGGATTACATCGTTTACATGGCCTATCAGGACAACTTTTGTAGACTGGTCACAAACCTGGGCCAGTTGACCCAGTTCTGACAGGACCTGATCGCGATGGCCTTCTGTTTCCAGGATGAGGACATCCGGTGTTGTCGCTTCACTAAAGGCCTGCGCCGCCGACATGATGCCACCATTTCGCACGTCAACATGTGCGCGGGTCATCCGCCGGTCAACAACCACCTGCTCCATCGCACTGATGGTCGCCTGGGTCGTGCAGAACACCGAGATGTTGATTCGCGGAACAGAGGCGACAACCGGTGCTGCATTTGCGGTTACTTTTATTTTTGGTTCAGTCTGATTCATGGTTTCCACTCTCGTCCGTTTAATTGCCACCAACGTCGCTGGACTTGACTTGGGCCTGAGTCGCTTTGGCTGCGGTTGTATCTTCACCGGTTATGTATTTCTTGAAGATCTGATTACGCCTGCTTGCGCTTGCCGACGTGGACGTGCGCGGTGTTTCGAAATCTTCCGGGTTGGCGACCATGGCGGCGAGATTGTGCTGACCGGTACATCCAAAGTTCTTGTAATTCTGATTGGAATAAGTTTCAGAAAGGTTTTCACTCCAGTCGCCGCATTCATTTGTCACGGCAAATTTGCGACTGAATGACATCAGAACAGGTGATCGGGCACTTCCCTTGTAGGAAGTATGCTTGATGCGATGCGGACTAACACCTTCGCGCTCGAGCAATTGAGCCACTCTTGCGGCGACTGCATTGCCAACCATCGCGCCAGCAGGACGGCGCACATGAATTTTCACAGCCTCAGTTTCATTGGCCTGATGGGCAAACTTCCTGATTGCGTTCTGCTCCTTGACAGTCAATCTGGCTGACCTGGTCGGCACCTGCAGCTTTACGGTGCCCTTGGCAACTTCAATCGGATGATTCTCATAATGCATCTGGGGCATGTAGATATCATCCACGGCACCGGACATCTGATGCTGACAGGCGGTCAGGGCCAGAAGGGCTGCTGCCGGGGCCAGAATACGCATTGAGTTGCGGGACTTTGATACAAACTTGTTCATTTTCGTTCTCCGTGGCGATGCCGTTATTCGACGATGAAGCCGACATTGCCGTGATAGGTGGATCCTTTTCCGGTGCCGCCCTGGTTGCCGTACATTCTGTTCAGGCGGCCAAACAGGATGGTCTGGCGGTCGCTGGCAATTGACAGCTTCTCGGCCGGGTTGGTCAGTTCACGATCGTTAACCGGCTTGACGATGTATGGTGTCACCATGACCGTGAGTTCAGTTGTGTTTTTCTGAAAATCCCGCGAGCGGAACAATTGACCAAGCACCGGCAAGTCCTTTGCCCCGGGAATACCCGCGATCTCTTGCTTGGTCTGATCGCGGATAAGACCGGCCATGATCATCGATCCGCCTGAAGGTAACTCAATGGTCGTTTCGGCCTTGCGTGTTTTAAGACCAGGTACACTTATCAAACCGATTTGGATACCGTCTTGCGGCGATAGTTCGGAGACTTCCGTGTTGACTTTCAGACTGATACGTCCGGATGACAGAACAACCGGTGAATACCCCAACGCTACGCCGAATTCCTTGAATTCTACCGTAATGGCATTGTCTTCTTGGGAAACGGGAACCGGAAACTCTCCACCAGCGAGGAACTTTGCGCTTTCGCCGGAAATGGCGGTCAATGTCGGCTCTGCAAGGGTTCGCAGCAAGCCGTCCTGTTCCATGGCCCGGATAAAGGAGTCAATGTTGTCGCCATAATTCAGTCGAGTGCCGGGAACTCCGTTGGGACCGAACCCGCCCATGTTTGTAATGGGATTAGCCGGATTGAACAAACCGCCGGCAGCCAAAGATCCATTCAACGGAAACGGAGTACCCGTCAACATGCCAGCGGTGAAACTTCCCGATGAGAATGCAGTATTGTAATCGACACCAAGCTGCTTGAGCACACTGCGCTGCACTTCTGCTATCCGGACGCGAAGTGTCACCTGTTCTCGCGCAGCGATGGTCATGGCAGATACGACCTTGGCCGTACCCGCTCCACCGGAGCCACCAAGAAAACGTTCGGTCAAATCCGTCGCCTGCTTGGCTTCACCCGCAGACGCGGCGATACCGCGCAAAATGATGCTGTCGGCAACCGTGTCAATCGTGATCTGGTTATCAGGCAAGGTGCGGTCAAGCAGTTGTTTCAATGCCTTGGTATCTATCGCGACCTCGAGATCGAGATTCAGAATTTGCCTGCCTGCATCATCAAAGAAGAAAATATTGGTCTGGCCATTGGCCTTGGCAAACAAGTAGGCAGTTGTACGCGTGCGCACAACGGCTTCGACGATTTCAGGGTTACCTACAAGAACATCCTTGGCTGCAACGGGCAATCGGATCGCAACCGACTTGTTCAACCCCATGCGCAGGAACCGGGAATCGTTACCGGCCTGTGCGGGTGACAAAGTTGCGGACAATGCCATGAACAAGGCAACAATGGCGGCCACCACTGATATAATTCCGTTGGCCTGGGTTCCGGTGCCCATATTTAGCCTGGGCATGCTGAGGAGTGAGGGATGCATAAACTGTTACCTTATTTTGAATTCGCGATCTGATTCACGATGCCGTAGCGGAATTGCTTCACGGTAGCCCTGGAACCACGTGCATATTTTTCTGAAACCCGAGGCCCGTCATCACCCAGTTTCTTGTCGCCCGCATCTGCCAGTGAGCGGAGCGCAAGCGACAACTGACCGGTGCTTTCAACCAGCGCGAGCACCTCTGATTGCTTGGGTTCAAGCTCCAGCGTTGCTGTCTTGCCGACGATCACCTGTCCGCCATCTTCGGTAGTCTTGATCTGCTGATCGATAGCCAGAACCCGGACATTGGTTAAGACAGTGTCGGAAATCTCCCGGTTGCCGTTGACTTTTCGGGTGAGAAGAACGTCAACCCGGTCATTGGGAAGAATAAATCCACCCGCCCCCGTTTCCGCAGACACACGGATTGAAATTGCCCGCATACCCTTTGGAAGAACTGCAGCCATAAACCCTGAATCGCCCACGACGACGATGCGTCGCCTGTTTAGCGGTTCGCCCTCGAACAGTCCGGCGCGAGCCCGGGCACCTTTGAGTTCCTCAAAAATGTCGGGGTCGGTGCTCCTGGCCACCATGAACCTGCCAACCTGGTCGGACGGCCAGTCTTTCCATCCCAAATTGGCTTCATCCAGTTTTTCGCCAACGTGAATATCCTTCAAGGTAACGAGAACCGGCGTCATGGCGATCTTGTTCACCTCAACAACTTCCTGTTGCGGTGGCTGCCCCAAAAAACCGTTTGCCAGAAAAGCTGCTGCGCCAGCCGCTACAAGTGCGACGCCAACAACAAGGACTCGAGATTTACTCATTTGATGACTCTCCAGTAGAAAGCGAAAGTTCGCTCGGATATCTTCGGATCAGAATGATGGGGAAACGTCAAATTATGGTTAACCGGCACTAAAGAAACTTGGTTTTGCCGAAAAACCTTCACATTAACGCCAAGAATAAATCATTGTCGCCTGGAGCGATGCGGGTTCCCCGGAACCTGTAAAGTTGAACAAGCGTTCTGGATTCGACCCGGTTCATGGTTTTCGGTTGGGACAATCGAAAACCATGCCGATATGGCGCGTGTATCTGAAGATCAGGTAAAAAGCTGGACGCTTGCTGTTTCAATCCACCAACTGTGCCGGAAGGCGACCAGCGCACCGGCGGTTATGGCAACACCATAGGGCAGATCAATTGAGGACTTGATCCTGGACTTGATTCCATCAAGCCCCCTGAGTTCTGTTTCAAGTTTGACCCACCACCAGAATTTCATTGCTATGGCCAGCAACCCGCCCGCCAGTGTCATAATGACGAGAAACTCGAAGAGCTGACTAGTACCCAGCCACAGCGCCGCAACGGCCAGCAGCTTTGCATCGCCGCCGCCAATAAAGCGGAAGGCGAAAAGCGTAAATCCGGCAACCAGAACTGCTGCGCCGGCAACAATGTGCCAGCCAATCTGCTCAAGCGGCATGCCGGTAAGAAACGCCGCTATGAAGAAGCTGCCGCCAATCAAACCGTTCAACCAGTTGGGTATCTTCATGGTAAGGCAATCGCCAACCCCGGCAACGATCATCAATACAGGAAATAATGTAAACGCCAGGATTTCAATCATAACAGGCAACTCTCCCCAACTGTCTTGCGTCCCATGCAACCAAACCCGACAAGCTCTCAGGCAACAGTCGCAAAGTCTCATGATGACGGTAAAGGACCCGTTAAACCTGGGTCGGTTTTGTATATTTTGCCAACCAGCCAGCACACACCGGTACATTGGCAAAAAATTTTTGCACAAACAAAAGCCGCCGGTACTGGACCGGCGGCTCAGGGAGCCTCCCTATAAACTTGTTCGCTGGCAATGGCTCTATTCGCCAGCGATAGCGGTCTTGATTACTGACCAGCCATACCATTGCCAACAGCAGTAAAGGTTGAGCGCAGGTTGGTGTCGATAGCAGGCATAACAGCTACGAGGGCCAGGCCAGTTGCAGCAGCGATGAGGCCGTACTCGATAGCAGTGGCACCAGATTCGTCTTTAAAGAAACGTGCAAACATAATTCTCTCCTTAGATTTACTCACAGTTTGTATAGCACCGGAACAAACTACCCTTCGCGGGCTTTCCCCCTGAGGGGTTGTCGTCTGAACCGAGGCTCAATCTAGGCGCCAGCTATTAACATCAAGTAAATGCCGAATGAAATGAGGTCACCATCAAGCCAATCATCTTCTAATGGCAAACAAAATATTACTTTTTAAATTAAAACTTTTATTATTACAATTCCACCGTATTTTTATTTATATATATACTTACTTGATCGTCTCACCGGAGTCATGTACGCGTCTGCAATAGACTAGAAGCGCTATCCATCGTATTTCAACTGGCGAGCAATTTAACCCCCGCGCCATGGCGCGGTTTACCTCCACTCGCCCGCTTGCCAACTGATTCGCACGCGGCCAGCGCAAGACAACTCAAGTTCACCCAGGTGCCGACAACAAAGCAAAGACGTGACGATTACATGTGATTCGTCAGAAAAAGTTCGATCGCAACAATCAGCATCAGCAATGAACCACACCTCGCTCAAAGGTGCCATCGCCAGGTGAGATGATCGAAGTTTCACAGATGCAAGGAAACCGGACAGCAATACGCCGCTTCCATCCGGAATATATTATAATGTAATTTATCAGGCGTCCGGGCACGGAGCCAAAGATCAATTTCGTCATTGTAAGGGTTCATTCACCATTTTCAGGTGTTATAGGCGACACGGAAAGGGCGCGGCCTGGTTCAGCTCCCTCAATTTGATCATGCGTACAAGGATCGTTATGCAAATGAACTCCCTCGCGAATACCCGCAGAATCCTGTTAGGCGCCACACTTGGTCTGGTTGGCATATTAGGCATTTCCAGCACCGCGGTAGCCGAGCCTTCCATCAAGATCGACGTCGATGATGCCAAGCTGGTCAAACTGTCCGGTGAACCATCAACAGTTGTTGTCTCTAACCCTATGTTTGCAGACGCCAGTGTGCAGGGACAAAGCCTGGTGGTAATTGGCAAGACCACCGGCCGGACCAAAGTTATTGTACTGGATCTCGATGGCAATCAACTTGCCAACATGATGGTCAAAGTGCAACGAACCGAAGATCATGTTGTCAGCGTCTATCGTGCCGGAGTTCGCAGAACCATGACGTGCGAACCGTTCTGTGATCAACAGTTGATCGTAAATGACGATCCCTCCAAGTTCAAAACCATGTCAGAGCAAATAACCATCAAGACCGGCTTCTCCCAGGGAGCCGCTGCGACCGGAAACAGCGGCGAGGCGCAGTAGAACACCAGTTTGGTTACAAACATTGTGCCGGGCAATTGCTTGATTGTCCGGCACAATCGTGTTTGCGCGCGCCTGAGAAAGATGTATTCAGTCAACTATATTTAACAAATCTTTAATACAATTGCTAAAAATTGCTTGCGAATTCTTACCTGTTGTAAGTGATTAGCCGGTAATCTCCCACCAACTGAATACTATATAACAAAGGCGATTTAATTGCTTTGACAGGAACTTATGCAACCCGGCAGACCACATCAATTGTGACTTGCCAGGGAACCAAAGTTTGGGAGCGCGTGGCATGATTTTGAATTTTCACCGGAAGCTGAACCGCCTGCGTAAGCGGTTTTGCAAAAACCAGCGTGGTGCTGCAGCACTCGAGTTCGCTTTCGTTGGCGGACCGTTCTTTTTCCTGATGATGGGGACTCTGGAAGCGGGAATGACTCTTTTTTCCGAGCATTCCATTCAACAGGCGACAACATCTGCATCCCGGTTAATCCGCACCGGACAGGCCCAGGATGGTGGTTTTTCTGCCGCTGACTTCAAGCAACGGTTGTGCGAAAACCTGCCTTCCATGCTGGATTGCGGAAAAGTCTACATAAACGTCGAAGTTCGCACCAATTTTACTGACACACTGGACCGGACAGACGCCTCGAGTGACGGACAGTTGAACTCGGACGTGACAGAAGGCGCCGCGTTTGAGCCCGGGAATGCCGGAGATATCATTCTCGTCGAAACGTTCTACGAATGGGACTTGTACACGCCGTTTCTGATGCACCTGCTCGAGGCAAACGGAACTGCTCAGCCCGCACCCCACTGGCTGGCCAATCATGGTGATGATAAACGCCTGGTGCGTGGTATCGCTGTCTTCCGCAACGAGCCATTCAATTGAACCCCTCGCAAACAGGACACTTATTCGTACCGACGGTCAGGAAACAACTAAAATGAACAATTCATCGGCAAAAAATACTATGGAGCCCGTTCGAGGCTTTGCGGGAACACTGGCAGATTTTCTCCGCGAAAAGAACGGTGTAGTGAGCATTGAGTCGGCGCTTGTGTTTCCCTTCATGGTCATGCTGCTGCTTGGAACCATTGATATTTCCTATTACATGTCTCTGAAGCGGAAAGTCACGGTGGCCGCCAGTGCGGTTGTTGACCTGACAACCCAGGAAACCGTGAGCGTTTCTTCAGGCGCGCTGGACAATTACATGGAAGCTGCAGATGCGATCCTGAAACCGTTTTCAGCGACAGAAACCAAGGTTGAAATTGTCAACTACCGGCGCTCCGGCAGCGATGTCAATTTGGAATGGAGTCACTCACGCGGCAGCTGTGGTGGTACGCCACCAAGTGCCAGCGCAAGCCAACTCGGCAACCTTACCTCAGAGGATAATGACATCGTCATGGCCCGGGTATGCCTGAATTTCCAGCCGATTGTCGGCTACATAGCCGGAATAGGTGCGTGGCAGGTGGAAGAAACAGTCAAACAGCGTCCGCGCAATGGACTGACCCTGGACTGCAATAACTGCTGAACCCTGTTTCCCGGCGCGTGCCGGTTTCGCGAGTTGCCCTCAGGCCCTTGGAACACGTTCCCAAGGGCCTTTACTTTTGCCCGCCAACTCTTCAAACCATCAGCGATTGAATGATTGTGTTGCCAGCTCCCGGATGTATGGAAGCTGCATCAAAACGGTTTTGAAACAAACGTGGCGTCCGTCTCACCCAGACCATCAGCACCATCCGCTGCACCTGCCAGTCTTCCGTTGGCGGTTACGGTATGGTCGCTGAGTGCAATTGCTTTCGGTTATGCGTTTTTTCAGCGCGTGGCGCCCAGCGTCATGGTGCCTGATCTGATGGCCGAATTCGCGGTCTCAGGTGCGGTACTGGGACAACTTTCAGCCCTGTACTTCTACCCTTATGCGGTGATGCAATTGCCGATTGGAGCCTTGCTAGACCGGTATGGTGCAAGGCTCATGCTCACAATCGCACTGTTGCTGGCCGCCGCCGGCAGCGTTGTCTTCGGAACGGCAAACTCAGTAAATACTGCCTATGTCGGGCGATTCATGGTGGGCGCCGGATCAGCTGTCGGATTTATTGCCAGCATGGCGCTTGCCGCCAAATGGTTTCATGCAAGGCATTTTGCACTGCTGACAGGCCTTGCAATGTTCTTCGCCATGGTGTGCGGCATTGCCGGGCAAGCACCACTGGCTTTCGCTGTAGAAGCATTTGGATGGCGCCAGACAATGGTCTGGGCAGGAATGTTTGCCGTTACCCTGGCGGGACTGACAGCCTTGATTGTCCGAAATTCCCCGACGCCAGATACCGCGAGTCATGCCAGCGACAACCGCTGGGCAGAAATCTGGTCCGGTTTCAGAGAAACCATGGCCCGCAACGAAATCTGGCGGGTGGCAATTGTTGCCATGAGCATGTCTGGCCCGATGCTGGCCCTTGGAGGGCTGTGGGGTGTGCCGTTTCTCGCAAGTGCGTATGAACTGGACCGGCCAGCAAGTGCGTTCTACACGTCGTTCTCGTTGCTGGGCTGGGCGATCGGCGCACCGTTCTTCGGCTGGCTGTCTGACAGAATTGGCAGCAGAAAACTGCCCCTGGTGTTCGGAACAGGCCTCAATGCAGGGCTCATCGCAATCATAGCCTTCATGCCCGGATTGACCCTTACATTGATGGCCGCAGTATTTTTTCTGTCCGGGTTTACCGGCGGGTGCATGGTCATTTCATTTGCGCTGGGGCGCGAAGTGTCGGCAAAGCGGTTACACGGCAGCGTTTCCGGACTGATCAATGGCATGACGGTTGGTGCAGGCGCGGTTTTGCAACCGATCATCGGCTGGCTGCTGGATTTGCGCTGGGACGGGACGATGCTGGCGGGCGCCAGGGTTTACCAGACAGGCGATTACAGGTTCGCCTTTTTGTGTTTTGTCGCCTGGGCAGGCGCTGGCTTTGTTGTCTCACTCACCTTGCGGGAAACGAATTGCAGGCAAATGGTCTGAAACCGGCTGTGACTTGCCAGAGAACACGCAAAAACCATACAAGCGATCTTGTCCAATGCGTGAACGGCTCTAATTCGGCTTCCAGGGCTTTATGGGCAAACCACGCCGCAACCACCCGGGGCCGGCACTTGATCCGATCATACCCTCGGATACGTCAATCACGTTGGTGAAACCCGCAGTGGCCAATATGCGCTGCAGGTGCGCGCTGCGCCCGCCTGTCGCGCAAATAAGGGCAACGGCACCGGTTCGATTACCCCCCAGCGCGGTGGCGAGATTCCTGACAAACCCCGCCTCGTGCATGGATATTGCAACTGCCGGTTCCGCCAGCCCGGTCCGCTTCCACTCTCCACGCGTGCGAATATCCACCAGAACGATTTCGCCGTTTGCCGCAGCGGCCAATGCATCAGGAGCCGATATTTTGCTCGACGAGGCAATCACCTCCGGCGCGGCAGTGATGGCAAGCAGGGCTGAAACCCCAAGTACAACTGTATGTCGGCGGGTCAAATTCATGCTCTTTTTATTGCCACTCCTTAGTCATTACAGCAAATCAAAGCTCCGCGAGCAGTGTTGAGTCCGCTGCCACATTTTTCTCCAACCCCAGCCATTTTGACACGTCATTGTCATGCAAGGTGGATAGGCATTCCTAGAGCGGCATGGGTTCTCTTGAACCCATAAAGTTGCTCTAGAATTTTGGAATCGATCAGTTTTATGACTTCTGATCAATTCAATCAAAAGTCATACTGATCTTGTGCAAGGAAGGCGTCAGTAGAGTAAAACCCACAAGAAATCTGTTTCCTGCACCTAACTGCAAGGACTCCCGTGCCGGGAAATACCCGCCAATTCCCACCCCCGCTCCTGGCACGGGACCTCGTTTTCACACAGATGCCTTGATCAGGCTATCCATTCTGGCGAGGGCTTCTTCGATCTCATCGAGGCCGGCTGCGTAGGACAACCGCAGATAACCCTTGCCATTGTTGCCGAAGCTATCACCCGGTATCAGCGCCACGTTGGCCTCCATCAGCAGGCGATCTGCAAGCTGTTTTGAGGCAATCCCCGTGCCGCCAATGTTTGGGAAAGCATAAAACGCTCCGCCAGGCACCCGGCAGGTAACGCCCGGCATGTTGTTGAGACCGTCAACCACGACATCGCGACGTTGGGCAAATGTGGCACGCATCCGGTCGATTTCGTCCATTGGACCGGTGATGGCGGCAAGGCCCGCAACCTGGGCGGCAACATTGACGCATGAGTGATCAACAGTAATCAAGCCACGCACTGCATTGACCAGTTGCATGGGCCAGATGCCATATCCCAACCGCCATCCCGTCATGGCAAATGTCTTTGACCAGCCATCGAGCAGGATTACCCTGTCCGCCAGTGCCGGGTATTGCAGCAGTGACCGGAAACCGGCCCCTTCAAACACAAGATGCGAATAAATCTCGTCCGACAGGATTGCTACCTGAGGATGGGCCTGCAGGCCCTGCGCCAGTTTGGCCAGTTCAGCCTCATCCACCACTCCACCGGTTGGATTGGCCGGAGAATTGATAATGATCAGGCGTGTCGCCTCAGTAATCTGAGACAGAACCTCATCGGCATCGAAGCCGAAATTGCGGTCCTCGCGAATGGCATAGGCAACCGGTTTCGCTGCGGCCGCCTTGACGGCTTCCCGATATGGCGGGAAACCCGGATCAGGATACAGGATTTCGGTGCCGGGCCCGCCAAACACCAAACAGGCGAAGAAAATGGTCACTTTACCGCCGGGTACGATCACCACCTGGTCAGCAGCCACCGGCACGTCATACCGGGACGCCACGCTGTGCGCGACGGCTTCGCGCAAGGCTGGCATGCCGACCGGTGAGGTATATCCGTGCGGGCCATCCCGGACCGCCCTGAGTCCTGCCTCCAACACGTGGGCAGGCGGTGCGAAATCAGGCTGGCCGATGCCAAGATTGATGACCGGACGCCCTTCGGCCTTCAGTTTCAAGGCCTTGTCAAGAACGAAGAAGGCCCCCTCTTCTTCAAGCCTCGAGACCGCGGGATTCAATTTGAGACTGCTCATTGCTGGACCTGATCCATGTCACGATTGTTTGTTGTTTTGCGTTTGACTGCCTGTTCGCGATAATAGACATACAAGCCGCTGGAAACCACAATGGCGGCGCCAATCAGTGTATGAATATCCGGCACATCTCCAAACACGACAAAACCGACAATTATCATCCAGATTATCTGTGTATAGATAAACGGGGCCAGCGTCGGAGCAGGTGCCAGTGTGTGTGCCCTGATCAACAGGTGATGACCGACGCCGCCCGCAAACCCCATCAGCAACATCAGCCCGACCAGACCCCAGGCAGGTACATGCCAATTGACGATGCCCAGCGGCATGGCCAGGGCGGTGCCGACTATTGACGGCAGCAACAAAGAGACAAGTGCCGGATCACGCCCACCGATTTTGCGGGTGATGATCTGGTACAGTGCCGTGATGACGGCAACGGTTACAGACAACAACATCGCCCAGTGAAATCCGTCAGCACCAGGCCGAATGATCAGCAACACACCGAGAAAACCCACAATTACCGCTGCCCAACGGCGTGGACCAATGCGTTCGCCAAGCAAAAATGGCGACAATGCACACACCCACAACGGATTGGAAAAGAAGATTGCCGAGGTCTGGTCGAGGCGCAAATACTGTAGTGCCAGGAAATTCATCAGGGTCGAGGAGAACAGCAACACGCCGCGCAGGATCTGCAACGAACGATGATCTGATTTCAGGGTCAACGCGCCGGTCCACCACATCAGGCCGACGACGTAAAGGAGCGACAAACCATAGCGGGCAAAAACCACCATCATGGGTGGAACGGAGCCAATCAGGAACTTGGCGCACCCGTCAATGATCGTGAACGTGGCAATGGCACCTACCATCAGCAATATGCCGGTTGTGGTGCTTTCGGCATTGTGGGGGTGTGGTGAGCGGGCACTGCCGGGAATTGCCATCATTCAGATCCTGTCACTAACAATTCCCCCGGGCGCAGGAAATGCACCAAATCTAGAATGTGGCGTAACTCGAAGACGCAGCCTCGTCCAGATATGTTTCCAGCTTCCGGATTTGACATGCCAGGCTTTTTGCGATGTGACAGCATGACAGCAAAAGGAAACGCCGATGCCGTTCACAATACAAAGCGATAACTGCAGGATCTTCTATCGGGCCGAGGGACCGGTTGATGCACCTGCCATTGTTTTTTCCAACTCTTTGGGATGCGACCACCTGATGTGGCAATCCCAGGCTGACGCATTGAAACATCGCTTTCGCGTGGTGCGCTATGATCAACGCGGCCATGGCGCTTCCGATGTGCCGGACGGCATGTACCCGCTGGACCGGCTGGGGGCAGATGTAATAGGCATTGCCGATCATCTCGGCCTGGACAAGTTTCATTTCTGCGGCCTGTCGATGGGCGGACTGACCGGGCAATGGCTGGGCGTTAACCATGGTGACCGGCTGTTGACGCTGACACTGGCTGATACTTCGCCGCACTTCCGGCCTCCGGAAATGTGGGATCAGCGCATGGACATGATCCGTGAAGGCGGCATGGCGGCCATTTCCGACATGGTTTTGGGGCGGTTCTTTACCCAGAGTTTCCATGACAGCGATCCCGGGACGATCGGTGATTTCCGCAACGTACTGGAACAGACCGACCCGCAAGGTTATCTCGGTTGTTCAGCCATGTTGAAACAAGCCGATGTTCAGGACGAACTGAAAAAAATCACCACCCCAACATTGATCATTACCGGACGCCATGATCAGTCCACACCGCCGGAGCGCGGTGAATTGATCGCCACTGAAATCAACGGTGCCATGCATGTTGTAGTAGATGCAGCCCATGTCTCCAATGTTGAGAGACCGGAGGACTTCACGCGAATTCTGGCCGGTTTCCTGAACAGCGACACATTGCCTGCCGACGAAAGATTCGCAGCCGGAATGAAGCGGCGAAGAGCGGTACTGGGCGACGACTGGGTTGATAACTCGATTCGGAACCGAACCGAGTTCAACGCCGAATTCCAGGACATGATCACCCGTGGCGCATGGGGTGATATCTGGACCCGGCCGGGGCTGGATGAAACCACTCGCCGCATGCTCGTGCTGGCAATTTGCGCCTCACTGTCGCGGTGGGATGAATTTGACCTGCACCTGACTGCGGCACTCAAGGCAGACGTGCCAACAGACACCATCAGGGAAGTGCTGATGCAGACAGCGATCTATGCGGGCGTGCCGGCCGCCAATACCGCTTTTGCACGGGCCGGAAAACTGTTAACTTCCCGGAACAAATGAGTTTCTCAATGACCCTGCTGGCTTTGATAACTGGCAACAAACATCTCCGAAGTTTGCGGTATGATGAGATCACCATTGCGCATGAAGCCAGCGCATTCAGACAATATGTGGTTGACCACCTCGGTCAGGGTATGGGGACCTTTTGCCTCAACCATAGGACGCAATGGACTGCCGAGGATATCTTCCCTAATGCCATTGCTAGCGTCTGCTATAACGCGTTCGATAGTTACCTTTTCTGTCACCACGTTCCCTAGTCCAACGCGCTTCAACATGCTTGGCAATACACGTGCTGCAGGAAAAGAAAATGGCGCCAGCGCCTTTTCCGCCGCCTTGGGGCTGACGAATTTTTCCATGGCGGCTGACTGGGCTAGAAAATAGGCATTTGGCGAAGCCCAAACCGTCAGGACCAATTTGCCGCCCGTTGCCAGGATCCGGCACATTTCCTCCAATGCACCTGCGACATCCGGAAAATATTGTACGCCTTGCTGGCAAAAAACATAGTCGAACTCGCTTGGTGGAACAGGAATGTCGGTCACATCGCAGACATGCCAGTCGAAGCAACCGGGCAAGTCACCGGCCATGCTCCTCGCCTTGGCGATCATCATGTCATTCAAGTCAATACCGGTAATTGCGACAGACGGACCGAAGCGCCTGCGAATGATTCGTGCCATGATACCGGTGCCGCAAGCGACATCGAGGCATCGCTCGTTCCGATCAATCGCAAACTTTGCCAGCGTTGCTTCCGCCAATGGCGCAAAGATCGAAGTCACCTTCTCTGCTTCGTAAGCATCTACCGCGTCTTCCGTCAATCTGTAAGCGTTGTTCATACAAACTCGCACCTTTCATCAACCGGCGGCTTCAAAGCACATCAAAATATTCGCGATGCTCCCAGTCCGTCACTTGCGACAGGAAGCGGGCAATTTCCGCCCGTTTGATTTCGATGAGATAATCCACGAACTTGCCGCTGAAACGCTGACGGAACAATTGTGAACGCTCAAGCGCGTTCACCGCATCGATCAAATTGGTCGGCAGCATCGCGGCTGATTGCTCGTAGGGTGTGTCGGTGACCGGTCCCGGGTCGCGCTCTTCGTCGATACCATCCAGTCCGGCCCAGATCTGCGCCGACAGATGAAGATAGGGGTTTGCCGCGGATTCCGCGGCACGGTTTTCGACCCGTGTGCCCGGGTTATCCGGCCCGCCAACCGCGCGTACCATGACACCCTTGTTGTCCCTGCCCCATGTCGCCCGGTCGGGTGCGAGTTGATAGGACTTGTAACGCTTGTAACCATTGATGGTCGGCGATGCGAAAACGCTTGCCGCCACGGCGTGCGCCAACAAACCGGCTGTGTAGTGAAGACCAAGCGGCGACAGAAGTTCGCCGTCCATCTGCGGCATGAACAGATTGTCGCGCGACTTTTTCGACACCAGCGACTGGTGCACATGCCAGCCGGAAGCAAACAGGTTTGCAACCTGAGGCCGGCACATGAAGGTTGCGTGCAGGCCCTGTCGCCGGCAGACCTGCTTGACCATGGACCGAAACAGGCTCATGGCGTCTGCTGCCGCCACTGCGCCCATGGGCGCAAAAGTAAACTCGACCTGACTGGGACCGAATTCGCATTCGATGGAGCGCACCGGCAGGTCCAGAGCCACACACGCCTTGCGCAAAACTTCCGTCACCGGTTCCAGTTCGTCAGCGCGCGCCTCTGTCAGGTATTGGAAGCCTTGCGTCATCAGCGAGACGTCAGGCACGTGGCCTGGCTGACCGGCATCTTCGGGCTGCTTGTGCCAGTTATCGACCTTCAGGATGTGAAATTCGGCTTCCAGGCCAAAAAGGATGTCCATATTGCGACTGGCAAGTTCCATCTCGGCCTCGCGCAGCTTGCGACGGACGCAGAACGGCACTGGCTGACCATCCGCAAAGAACAGCTCACATAACAGCCAGCCACACCCTTCCACCCAGGGCAGCACGCGGAAGGTTTCGGGGTCCGGCAGCATCAGCATGTCACCGGCTCCCTCCATCTCGGCCATATCGAGACCTGCGCCGGCTTGCCACACGGGAAACACGGTGCGGTGCGACGTATCCTTGGCGAGAAGCGTGGAGGTCATGGCGCAACCATCGGCCAGCAGGCTTGCCGCCTGAGCCGCCATCAGGGTTTTGCCGCGCAGCACGCCATGCTGGTCAGCAAAGGCAAGGCGCAGTGTGTCCAGGCCATGATTTTCGATTTGCTCAAGCACCCGGGCACATGCCTGGCGCCGGTCAGCATTATCCATGCCGGCGAGCGCCGCCAACCCTTCACGCCCCACATCACTCATCGGTTATTCCTTCAACACCGTTCTGATCCTGTTCATGAGATTATGACCTGGACCATGAACAGGCACCACGCCGTTCAGCGTCACGTTCACGCCACACCGACTGCCACTTCTCGTCGGGCGCGATGGCATCGACCGCGACCGGGCCTTGTGTGTCGAGCGACCCGCCATTGGCGATGCCGGGCAAATGGCCGTTGTTGCCGGCTGCATCAATTGCCCGGCGCAACAAGCGCCGATAGGCGACAATCGCCTTGTCCGATGTGGCCAGGTGCTCATTGGTTCGGTCAAAAACCGGCCCCGGGCTTTCCACCGCCCACTGGTCATGTACGTTAATATCGAGCCCCATGCCGGTATAGGTTTCTGCTTCCTGTTCGTCTGGATTGTAACCGTAATTATTGCGTTTGTTTTTCAGCGGCGCGTAATCCGGCAGGCGGTGCTCTTTTAACCTTTGCTCGCGCATCAGTTGCTTGTTCACCGGTTCGCCGAAGCTGGTAAACATCGAATACCAGTAACAATTCTCGTCATCCACGGGTACATGCCACTGGGTAATAGTCATCTCATTGGACATCGGAATACAGATGGCTTCGGGGAAAATCTGGTTGGTCACCCGGACATGTGTGCGGCCATCGTCCAGATGCCTGAGCGCAATGAGACGCAGCCCATAATCGGTTTCTTCCACCTCAATTTCAGGACGCGGATACTCGCGCAGCAACTGGGTCATCGGCATTTCGGTGTTTGCCGCAGTGTCGCGAAACTGCTTGCCATACGCTTCTGCGGGGTCTTCGTCCTGCAGAAAACGGTGCAGAAAGGAGGCGTGTACCGGATCGATGCCCACTTCCATGGCCTGTAGCCAGTTGCATTCCCACAGACCCTTGAATGCAAACACGTGTGTATCAGGGGCAACAAAACAGTCCAGATCCGGAAACGGCGGTGGTGAGCCTTCACCCATAAACGCAAACACGATGCCATTTTTTTCCTCAACCGGATAGGATGTGGTTGTAATCTGCTCGTGCATCGTGCTGCCTTCAGGCTCACCGGGCTGTTCAACGCACTGGCCGGACCGGTCAAAATGCCAGCCGTGAAACGGGCAACGCAGACCGTTGTCCTCTCGCCTGCCATGACACAAATCAGCGCCACGGTGCGGGCAGTGGCGGCCAATCAAGCCAAGCTCGCCCTGATTGTCGCGAAACAACACCAGGTCTTCACCCAGAAGGCGTACCGGTACCACCGGGCGAGGCCCCTCAAGTTCGTCTGCAAGCGCAGCCGGTTGCCAGTATTGCCGCATCAGCTTGCCGCAGGGCTTGCCGGAACCGGTTTGAGTGATGAGGTCGTTGATGTCCCTGGACAACATAAGTGCACGTCCTGTTTTTGGTCTCTAAGCGCGCACGTTAGGCAGTAGAGCCCAACTAGGCAAGGCTTGCCGAAGCAACCCATTGAGGGTTGTATATGGGCCTCATCCAGAAACCGGATTGTACCAGGGCCAATACTTTGAGCAGAAAACCATACCTCATCGCCGGTGGCGGCATAGGCGGATTTGCAGCCGCTCTGGCACTGGCGCGAAAGGGCATCGAAAGCGTTGTCATCGAACGCGAGGATGAGCTTCGCGAGGCGGGAGCGGGAATTCAACTGGGCCCGAACGGGTTTCGCATGTTTGACACGCTCGGCGTCACCGATGCGATACAGGCCAACGCCGTGTTTCCGGATGCACTGGTGATGCGTGATGCCCTTGATGGGTCCGAAGTTACCCGGGTGCCGCTGAACACCGCAGAGTTCAGCAAACGCTTTGAATTTCCTTATGGCGTGATTTACAGGCCGGACATCCACAACTGTTTTATCAATGCCGCCAAGGCGACCGGCAAGGTCGACATTCAGCTGGGCATCAAGGTTGAAGCATACCAGGACGACGGCAACCATGTGAGTGTAAGTCTGGATAATGGATCCACGTTCGCCGCCGGCGCCCTGATCGGAGCTGACGGTTTATGGTCAAGGGTTCGCGAGGCAATCGTGGCGGATGGCCAGCCGCGAGTCTCGGGACATATTGCCTACCGGGCGGTGTTGCCTGAGGCAGAAGTGCCTGAGGTCAACCACACCAATGAGGTTGTCCTGTGGGCCGGACCGAAAACCCACCTGGTGCATTACCCGTTGCACCGCGGCGATATTTTCAACCTGGTCTCGGTTTTCCACTCAGACGCCTATGAAGAAGGTTGGGACATTTATGGTGACATTGATGAACTGAACGAGCGATTTGCCGGCCAGCGACCTGAAGTGCTGAACATGCTGGACAAGATAGAGAGCTGGCGCATGTGGGTGCTGTGTGACCGCGATCCGGTAAAGAACTGGAGCAAGGGGCGGGTTACACTACTGGGTGATGCGGCACATCCGATGCTGCAATATCTGGCCCAGGGCGCATGCATGGCAACCGAGGATGCGGTTTGCCTGGCCCACCACGCGGCGGCAAACAATGATGCGGCAGACGCCTTTCTGGCATATCAGGCCGACCGCTATCTGCGCACGGCACGGGTGCAGATGACAGCCCGGCTTTACGGCGATATCTACCACGCTGCCGGCCCGGTGGCAGAACTCAGGCAGATGATGCTGTCCGGACGATCAGCCGAACAGGCCTACAATGGCATGAGCTGGCTGTACTCCGGCGTCAATTCCAGGGGTCAGCAGATGCTCTGATAATAAAGCCATTGCCAAGTATCTTCTCAATGGTAGGATTGACCCGAGGCTGAAACTGCCACCAACGGCAATCACTTAAATTATTGAGTATCAGGGAGTAAACTAATGATCCGCAAAATTCTCGCCGGCGCGCTGGCGCTCGGCATTTCCGCAACTGCCACGGCAGCCATTGCCGCCGGCAAGGTGAAAATCGGCGTCATCACAACATTGACCACGCCGGCCGCCGTCTTGGGTGCCGAGCAGATGAACGGCATCAACCTGGCCATGGAACATCTTGGCGGCAAGATGGGAAGCACAGAGGTTGAAATTATCGCAGAAGATGATGGCTTCCGGCCGGATATCGGCAAACAGAAAGCCGACAAACTGGTGTCTCAGGACGATGTCGACATCGTTACCGGCATCATCTGGTCACACGTGCTGCTGGCATCAAAAAAATCCATTCTGGATGCCGGCAAGTTCCTGATTGGTGCCAACGCCGGAACCTCAAATGTTGCAGGCAAGGAATGCCACGAGAACTTCTTCTCTTCTTCCTGGCAAAACGACATGGTGCCGAAGGCACTGGGCGAAGTGCTCAACCAGCGTGGTGTGAAGTCTCTCTACATCATGGCGCCGAACTATGCGGCCGGCAAAGACATGGTGGCCGGAGTGAAAAGCTCGTTCAAAGGTGAGATCAAGGGTGAGGATTTCACCAAATGGGGCAAGGACGCCCAGCTTGATTTTTCCGCCGAACTTGCAAAAGCGTCCGCCTCCGGCGCCGAAGCCATTTTTGTTTTCTATCCAGGCAAAGCCGGCGGTGCATTCCTGAAGCAGTTCGGCCAGGCAGGTCTTGCTGGAAAAATGCAGTTCTTCAACGTGTTCTCGGTGGACGGACTGTCTCTACCGAAATTCCAGAATGGCGGAATAAATTCTGTTCTTGGTGCTTATGACACCATGCAGTGGAGTCCTGATCTGGATAATGCGGCAAACAAGAAATTTGTTGCAGACTATCGCGCGAAATATGACCGGTATCCGAGTTTCTATGCAGCCCAGGCCTATGATGCAATCAACCTGATCAACTCGGCTGTTGTGGCAACGAACGGTAATGTCAAGGACAAGGATGCGTTCCGCGCGGAACTCAAAAAGGCAAACTACAATTCGGTTCGCGGGAAATATTCCTACGGAAACAACCACTTCCCGGTGCAAAATTACTATTTGCGGCAAGTGGTTGAAGGACCGGACGGCAAATGGACCCACAAAACGGTTTCAACGGTTTATGAAATGACGGGCGACGATCATGCCAAGGATTGCCCAATGAAATAAACTGCAATTCAGTCTCGACATCTCAACCCGCTCTCAAGCAGAATTGAGGGCGGGTTTCTCGTTTTGCAAGGAGCATCTCATTGAAGGTCATTATTATTGGAGGCGGAATTGGCGGATTGGCGGCTGCTTTGATGCTGCATGATTGCGGCATCGAAGCACAGGTTTTCGAGCGATCCGAGGAAATCCGAGAACTTGGTGTCGGCATCAACACGTTGCCGCATGCGATCCGGGAACTGGCCAACATCGGCCTGCTGGATGCACTCGACAAGGTGGCCATCCGTACCCACGAACTGATCTACCAGAACCGGCAGGGTCAGACCATCTGGCAAGAGCTGCGCGGCACAGACGCCGGTCTCGACATGCCGCAATTTTCAATTCATCGCGGCCGCCTGCAAGGTGTATTGCGCGACGCAGTGATTGAACGACTTGGGCCTGATGCCATCAGGACCGGACACACTTGCACCGGCATTGGTCGGAACGACAATTCCGCGACCGCAACGTTCCTCACTATCAATGAGGAGGAGCTGGATATTGCCGGCGATGCGGTCATCGCCTGCGACGGTATTCACTCTGTGGTGCGCAGGCACTTCTATCCCGCGCAGGGCGATCCGAAGTGGAACGGCATAATGCTGTGGCGCGGCGCATGTTTGTGGGACCCGTTCCTGACCGGTCGCTCAATGGTGATCGCCGGTGGCATGGATGCAAAGCTGGTCCTGTACCCGATAGCCAATGATGACCGTCCCGACGGCAAGGTTCTGATGAACTGGGCAGTGGCGGCGAAGATGGGCGATGGATCGACGCCCATGCCGCGGCGGGAAGACTGGAACCGCGAGGGCGTGATGAGCGAGTTGCTGCCGTTTGTTGAAAATACATTCTCGCTGGATGTGCTGGACCCGCTGGCACTCATTCGGGAAACAGGCACTTTTTACGAGTATCCCATGTGTGACCGCGACCCAGTGGAGCAATGGACATTTGACCGCGTGACCTTGCTTGGTGATGCAGCGCATCCGATGTACCCGGTGGGATCAAATGGTGCCAGCCAGGCAATCCTGGATGCCCGCTGCCTTGCGGACCGGCTTGCTGAGTGTGGAGGAGATGCGGCAGCGGCATTGCTGGCCTACCAAGCAGAGCGCCTGCCGGCCACGTCGGAAATCGTGAAACAAAATCGCGGTGGCGGGCCGGAACGGGTCATTGACCTGGTCAACCAGCGCGCGCCGGACGGATTTGACCAGTTGCAAGATGTCGCCAGCCAGCAAGAGCTGGAAGCAGTTGTGCGCGGTTATCAAAAGACGGCAGGCTTTGACAAGGCATCGGTCAACCGGTGAACGAAACAGGGTAAAAAAACTCTGCTTTGAAAAACCACAACAGCATCGAGTCCGGGACTTAATGATCAATCAGTATCTCGCATTGAACAAAACCTTCCGCTCACCTTTCGTCTTTTGCCTGACGGGGAGAGGATTTTATTCGGAAATCAACAATCTGCTGAATGCCGTGGTCTACGGACTGGCGCACAAGCGGCGTCTTATTGTCAACGATAGCAGGTTCAACGATCTTGCCTGGAGAGAGCTGTTTGCAACGTCGCTTCCCGTCGCATCGGTTTCCACCATCAAGAAAGTGCAGCCTGACTGGCATGTTTCAGGAGCGCATTCTGCAAATTTCATTACAATTCACGGCTGGGCAAGCCGCCGGCACAAGAATCGAGTTCCCCTGTTCTTTCCGCGATTGAGATTGTTTGGCAGTTTTTTTCAGGTCAAACGTGAGTTAACGCAGATGCTCACCCGCCCACAGGTTCCGGCAACTTTCCCAGTGGGTCTAAGCAGGCCCTTTGCGGCAGTCCATATTCGTCGAGGAGACAAAACGGAAGGCTACCGTGATGGGAAGGGCCGCCTGATTGTCGAAGGTGATTACGTTAGCCCTCGTGCCTATATTGACAGGCTGATACTTGAGACCCCCGAAATCAGATCGATTTTCGTTATGACCGATGACTACCGCATAGTCGATGAATTCAAACAAGAAAGCCGTGACTACTCCATCCACACACTTTGCCGCCGTGAGGAAAAAGGATATCGCCAGCCCGAGTTTTCATCGCTGGATCCAGGCCGGAAGACTGCCATGATCCGGCGATTGATCGACGAAACACACATTGCCGCTTCATCGTCAATATTCCTCGGCGGCTTCAAGTCCAATGTGGCCCGCTTTGTACCACTGTGGCATGCGCAGCCGGAACGTTGTCTCAGTATTGACAGCCGAAAATCCTGGGTGCCCATCTAACGCGGTCGGCTTTTAAAGCACGTCGCATTTAATCCAATTCATATCCTGCGGCCTTGAAGTAGTTTTGGCATTCGGTTGGTGTGAAGAGTTCGCAGATCTGACCTGTGGCTTGGCATACGGCATCAAAGCTTCG